>CAVYOS010000039.1:0-15167 GCA_963770205.1 uncultured Alphaproteobacteria bacterium | reverse complement strand
TCGTGGAGCTTCACTTCCCGCGGCAAGAACGCGATAGCGCCGCTGGCGATATAGGGTGGATTGGACACGATCAGATCAAAGGTACCGGACAGTCTCTCGAACCACGATCCTTCGATGAGTTCGACCCGGTTGGCGACTTTGTGCCGCAGGGCGTTCAACCGTGCTGCGTTGAGTGCGGTAGCACACAAATCTGTCCCGAACTCCCGCCGTTTCCGGCATCTCGGCGAGCAGCGTGATGATCACGGCGCCACTGCCCGTGCCGAGATCGGCAATCCGCCAGGCCCGACCAGATTGTTCACGCAACACGCCGAGTGCGGCATCGACCAGGGTTTCCGTATCGGCTCTGGGATCGAGCGTGCCGTTGTTGAGCGCAAACGAACGGCTGTAGAATTCTCGCTCTCCCATAATGCGTGAGAGCGGTTCGCCCCCCTCCCGCCGCCGCACCATGTCCATGATCTTCACCCGAGCTTCAGGAAGAACCGTAGTCCCGGACCCGGCAATCAGCTCTTCATGGGTAAGGCCCGTGGCCCGCATGATGATCAGCCGCGCATCCAGCGCAGGAGTCGCTAGGCTCGCAGCCCGCAGCCGGTCTTTTACGATAGTCGACAATGCCGCAACGCTGTTTAACAGCAGATGTCCTTTCATCTCGCTTCTATTCCTCCCCGAGGTAATATCACGCGCCCTGCCCGCCGGCAAAGCCCGGCAGGCGGGTTCTTCTCGATCGGAGTAGCGCATGCTTCGTCGGTTTCTGTTTTGCCTTTGCTTTGCTGTCTTTCTGCCGGCCGAGGCGATGGCTTCAGAAGCAACGATTGCCGTAGCCGCGAATTTTTTCAGTACCCTGGTTGACTTGCAGAAGAATTTTGAAGCCTCCTCACAGCACCGGCTTGCGATCGTCAGCGGCGCCACCGGCAAGCTGGCGGCTCAGATAGTTGCAGGCGCCCCTTTTGATGTGTTCCTCTCCGCCGACGATAAGGCGACCGGGAAACTGACGCATGGCGGACAGGCTGTTGCCGGCTCCGAGTTCACTTACGCAATGGGCAGGCTCGCCTTGTTCAGCGCCGATCCGGAACTGATCAAGGCTGATGGAGCAGCGGTGCTTACTGCCGGAAATTTCGCAAGGCTTGCCATCGCTAACCCCAAGCTCGCTCCCTATGGCCGCGCCGCGGAAATGGTCATAGAGGCTCTTGAACTCACCGACGATCTTCGGAAGAAGATCGTGATGGGCGAGAACATCGCTCAGACTTTTCAGATGATCGACACCCGTAACGCCGAACTGGGTTTCGTCGCGCTCTCGCAAGTTCTCGGTTCTAAATCGGGCGCCAAGGGCAGTTACTGGACGGTGCCCCCAAACCTGCACGGCCCGATTCGCCAGAATGCCGTGCTCCTGGTCCGGGCGAAGAACAACGCCGCTGCCAAGGCCTTTCTTCACTTCCTGCAAAGCCCGCCCGTCCGGTCCAAGATGGCCGCTGCCGGCTATGCGATCCCCCTCGATTAAGGCTGCCTGCGCAGCCGAAAAGGGAGCGGTAAATAGGCGGCGAGTTCGAATGTCGGCTGGTCGGTGTCTCCGCCTTTTTCCAAAAGCTGCTCGACGTGCCAAGCCCTGCCGGCTGTCCACGCGGTGACCCACGCCACGGGAACCGTGCCGAGCACCAGGAGGCCCCAAAGAATGAATTGCGGCAATCCCACGAGCGTAACCAATGCCCAGCATACGGCAACGACCGATGTGATGGAGAACACCAGTGCGAGCAGCGTGGCGCCGAGTGCGGCCAAAAGCCGGCCCACGGGTCGCGCCTCGTCGCCGGGGTTTTCCATCACCGGCCGTTGCACCGCGGGCCGGGCGGCAGCCCGGGTCGGCCTGTTCGTATAATAGGTGCTGATCGCAATGCCGACGACATAGGGCGTGAGCAGAAGAAAGAGCAGAACATTCTGCCAGAAGAAACTTGTGCTGATGTCCATACGCGTTAAATCCGAATAGTTCATGTCCTCCCGGACAGCTATTCGATGAGCAGGAACACAAAAACAGTCCAGGCGCAAGCCGTGGACAAAAATACGGCATTGACCGTCAGGCAGCGTCGGCTTCGGCCTGTGCCAGGAGCTCCGACTGATGCTCGTTGCTCAGCGCTTCGATGAGTTCCTCGAGCGCTGGTCCTTCCATCACCTGCTCAAGCTTGTACAGGGTCAGGTTGATGCGGTGATCGGTAACGCGCCCTTGCGGAAAATTATACGTGCGGATCCGTTCCGACCGGTCGCCTGAGCCGATTTGCCCGCGCCGCTGCGCCGTCCGCTCGGCATCGAGCCGCTGCCGTTCGCGCTCATAGAGGCGGGCACGGAGGATCTTCAGCGCCTTCGACTTGTTTTTATGCTGCGATTTTTCATCCTGCTGCGCCACGACGATGCCCGTCGGCAAATGCGTGATCCTGACTGCGCTGTCGGTTGTATTCACCGATTGGCCTCCCGGTCCCGATGAGCGGTAAACGTCGATTCTGAGATCTTTTTCCTCGATCGCGATATCCACATCCTCGGCTTCCGGCAGCACCGCCACCGTTGCGGCCGACGTGTGGATACGCCCTTGAGCTTCTGTATCCGGCACCCTCTGAACCCGGTGGACGCCCGATTCGAATTTCAGCTGCGCATACACGCCCTGGCCCGCGATATTGGCGATGATTTCCTTGAACCCGCCATGGTCGCCATCGCTCGCCGAGATGATTTCGACCCGCCAGCCCTTGACGGTGGCGTAGCGCTGATACATTCGGAAGAGATCCCCGGCAAAGAGCGCAGCCTCATCGCCGCCCGTTCCTGCGCGGACTTCGAGAATCACATTGCGTTCATCGGCTGAATCCTTGGGCAGCAGCAGCAGTTTCAGCCTTTGTTCGAGTTCGGCGATCTTCGCTTCGACGGCGGGCTTCTCCGCTTCGGCCATTTCGCCGATCTCACCGCCCGCCGCGCTCATTTCATCAAGCCCGGCGCGCTCGGCCAGTAATTTCCGATAATCGCCTGCGGCTCGCGCCAGGGGCTGCAGTTCGGCATATTCCTTCGACAGCCGGACGAATGTGTCGCCCTCGGCCCGCGATGAGAGGTTGCTCTCCAGCGTCCTGAACCGCTCGAGAATTCGCTCTATCTTTTCCGGTTTGAGAATGCTCATCGGCTGCTTGTTGCGCCGATGCGGCGAAAGTTCAAGCCCCGTCCTGTGACCCTAACCGTCGTGTGGCTCGGCACCGGTTACAGCACTACCCCCGCTCGCCTGTCAGCTGCGAGACGCTCAAGGGTCGGCCGACTACGATTTCGCCGGGTGTGCCGAGTGCGCCTTTGTCGACACCGTCGACTGCATAGCTGATCAGACCGCCGTCGCGGGCAATGATCACCAAATCCTCCCGGTCGGGCACGGCGTAGGTTTGGCCTTTGGCGAGCGTCTGCGAAACGATCACATGGCCGCGGGAATCTTCGACGCGAAACCAGACCGTGCCTGTGGCCTTGAGCATGACGCGGCCTTGGGCTTTGCCTTTTGCTTCGTCCGCTCCCTCGGGTTCGGGAAGCGGCGGAACCACCTCTTCGGCGCGAATTATTTGTGGGATCTGCCCCGCCTCGCCATTGTCGCCAAGCTGCTCCGCAATGAACGGCGCAAGGTCATCGAGGCCGCCTTCGAATTGCGCTGGCTGATCCTGTTTCGACCCTTCCTCGCTGGACGGTGCCGACGCTAGGTCTTCCGTCATCGGTGCCTCTCTTACCGTCACGGCAGAGCCGTCTTCGGCTTCGCTTTCCAAGCTGGCGGTCGGCAGCGGGTCCATGGCGGAGGCGATCTGCTGCTGCTCGTTTTCACCCGAGAGCATTGTCGCCATGATGCTGAAAGCAAGGATCGCTCCGGCAAGGCAGCCGACGATCGTCAAGCCCCGGTTTGACATGGCAAGTTTCAGCGCCATGCGGAACGGGATGATTTTTGCGCTCGAGAGCGGCCTTGGCGCCGGCACCCGCGGCTTCGCCACCGTGATCGGCCTTGGCAGGAACCGCGAGTAATGCTGGCTCAGCGGTTCCGGCTCGAAGCCTAGAAAGTCGCCATAAGCGGCGACCATCGCGAGCACCTCGCTGCGTGTTGGCAGCCTGACGAGATCGCCGCTCTCGATGGCGTCGAGCTGGCTTTCGTGGATGCCGAGCATATCGGCTGCCATTTGCAGCGCGATGCCGCGCCGCTCGCGCTCTCGCTGCAGGAACCAGCCCGCTTCTCCGGCCGGATCGATGCTGCCGTCAGGCCTCGGCCGGAACGCCGGCCTGCCGTGATGTCCAGCCGCCTCGTGCATCTCGCCCATTGCCAACTGACCCCTTGCCGCGCACCCCGGATCGTGCGCTGCCAAGACTCTGGCCGCTCCTGAGAAGCGATTCTGTCAAGGAGGATGCCCCATAATGGTAAGCAAGTGGTGAACGGCCGGGTGCGGCCAGCTAGATCGGAATTGCGTGATTGCGGGCAAAAGCCTCGATTTCGGACCTGAGGCTGGGATCGGGCCGTGCCAGCAGCGGTTCGAGAAAACTGCGGAATTTTGCTTGCTCCAGGGCGAGAATCATCGATTTGACCGGGCCGACGGCCGCCGGCGCCATGGAGATCGATCGTAAGCCGAGCCCGATCAGGGCCATTGCCTCGATCGGGCGCCCCGCCATTTCTCCGCACAGATTGACCGGAATGCGGTGCTGCTGCGCCTTCCTGGCGACTTCGGCAATTAGCGATAGGACCGCCGGGTTGAGCGTGTCGTACCGCCCCTGGAGGCGCGCATTGCTGCGGTCGCAGGCGAACAGGAACTGCATGAGATCATTGGAGCCGATGGAGATGAAATCCACCTCCTTGAGCAGATTGTCGAGCTGCCACGAGAGCGCCGGCACCTCGATCATCGTGCCGAGCTTGATGGACGATGGCAGCGGGTGCCGCTGCGCTTCGAGCGCGGCTTTGACCTTCTCCACCACGCGCTTTGCTGCGCGGAATTCGCTCGTCTCGGCGATCATCGGGAACATCATTCGCAATTCCCGCCCCGCCGCCGCGCGCAACAGCGCGCGCACCTGCAGCTCGAGGAGCGCGCGCCGTTCAAGCGCGACGCGGATGGCGCGCCACCCCATGGCCGGGTTGTCCTCGCGTGGCTGCCGCAGATAGGGCAGCGCCTTGTCGGCGCCGAGATCGAGCGTGCGGAACACGATGGGCTTGCCATTGGCGCTCTCGAGCACCATCGCATAGTGATTCATCTGAACGGCGAGCCGCGGAAATGATGCCGCCATCATGAACTGCAGCTCGGTGCGATAGAGACCGATGCCATCGGCGCCCGAATTCATGCAGATGCGGCATGTCGACCAGCAGTCCCGCATTGATATTGATGCTGATCGCCACGCCGTCCTTGGTGACGGCGGGAACATCGCGCAGCGCTGCATACTGCGCCTGCTTGCGGGCGTAAAATCGAACTTTTTCCGAATAGGCCTGTTCGATGCTCGCACGACGGCCGCACATGCACGTCGCCCGCTTGGCCGTCGACGATGATCGGATCACCGGTGTCCACGATCTCGACCACCCCCTCGACCTTGCCGACGGCGGGAATGCCGAGCGCCCGAGCGACGATCGCCACGTGGCTTGTTGCACCGGCTTCCTCGAGAACGAGCCCGCGCAGTTTTTGCCGGTCGTAGTCCAGAAGATCGGCGGGACCCATATTGCGGGCAACGAGTATGGTGTCCTTCGGCAAATTGCCCGTCGCAGCGGTCTGCGATCTGTCCGGTCAGGATGCGCAGCAGCCGGTTTGCGAGATCATCGAGATCGCTCAGCCGCTCGCGCAGATATGAATCCTCGATCCTCAGCATTCGTGCCCGGTTGTCGTTCTGCACCCTTTCGACGGCACCCTCGGCGGTGAGGCCCGTGTCGATCGCCTCCCGCATGCGCCTCAGCCATCCGCGGTCATGCGCGAACATCCGGAAGGTTTCGAGCACGCCGGCATATTCTGCACCCCTCAGGCTTTCGGCGTGATTGATCAGCGTTTCCACGCTCTCCTGGAGTGCGGCCACCGCCTGCTCCAGCCGCTGCTTTTCCAGCGGAATGTTTTCAGCGATCAGATTGGTGATGACGATGCGCGGCTCGTGCAGCACCACATGGCCGAGTGCTATGCCCTCGGCCAGGCTGTTGCCCTTGAGATGATGGCTCCTGATATGCGCGACGTCCGCTTCGACCGCCAGCGCGACTTCTTCGAGCTCGCCCGAGGCGATCACCTCCGCCAGCACCATGGCGGTGGTCTGCAGCGCCTCCTCTTCGTCTTCCGAATACTGGCGGCTCGTGCGGTTTTGCACCACCAGCACGCCGATGGTCACGCCGCCTCTTAGGATCGGCACGCCGAGGAAGGAGTGATAGATTTCTTCGCCTGTTTCCGGCAGATATTTGAATGCCGGATGGGATTGTGCATCCGACAGGTTCAAGGGTTCCGCCTCGGCTGCGATTGTGCCCACCAGCCCCTCACCGATCTGGAGCTTCGACTTGTGAACCGCCTCCCGTTTCAGACCCTCCGTTGCATAAAGTTCAAGCATCCGCCCGGGGCGCAGCACATAAAGTGAGCACACCTCCGCCACCATATTGGCGGCGATCAGCGTTACAATGGCATCGAGCTTCTTCTGCGCCGGCTCTGGTCTTGCCATGACCTCGCGCAGTCGCCTGAGCAGCACACGCGGGCCAAGGGCAGACAACGGCATATCAGGCACCGTCCGTTTCCGCCGCGCCCGCGGCCGGTTTGAGGCCACATCGCCAGCGGCAGTATCGGATGCACATCATTACTACTGCCTTATCTGCCGGCCGGGTGTAAGCCACACTTCTGCGCTAGGGCTGATCTTGTCAAGTCCATAGGCTGCATGCAATGCCCTCACTGCGAGTTCAGTATACGCCTCATCGATCAGCACGCTGATCTTGATCTCCGACGTCGTGATCGCCTGGATATTGATCCCCTTGTCCGCCAGCGATTTGAACATCCGCGCCGCAATGCCGGCGTGGCTGCGCATGCCTATGCCGACTACCGAAACCTTGGCAACGTCCGACGACGACGTCAGCTCTTTGAAGCCCACCCGCTCCTTCACCTTTTCCAGAACCTCGAGCGCCCGGCGCAGGTCTTTTCGCTGCAGCGTGAAAGTGATGTTGGCCGTCTCGCCATCGGCGGAAACGTTCTGCACGATCATGTCGACGCTTATGTCGGCTTCGGCCAGCGGACCGAAAATGCTGGCCGACACGCCGGGCTTATCCATGACCCGGCGGATCGACACTTTGGCTTCGTCCTTCGAATAGGCGATACCGCTGACGACTTGCTGTTCCACGATTTCTTCCTCTGCGCATACGAAAGTGCCCGGCCCCGTGCCGTCCTTCAGGCTCTGGTTGGGCGAATCGGGCGGCTCGAAGCTCGATCGCACCTGCAGCGGCACGCGATAGACGAGCGCAAGCTCCACCGAGCGGCTCTGCAGCACCTTGGCCCCGAGCGATGCCATTTCGAGCATCTCCTCATAGGAGATGCGCGCGACCTTCCGCGCCTTTGCCTCGATGCGGGGATCGGTGGTGTAGACGCCGTCCACATCGGTATAGATGTCGCATCGGCCTCCAGCGCCGCGGCAACGGCGACCGCGCTCGTATCCGACCCGCCCCGGCCGAGCGTGGTGATCCGCCGGTCAGGCCCAATGCCCTGGAACCCGGCGATCACTGCAACCTGCCCTTGGTCGAGCCGCTTGGCGAGTTCCGCCGCATCGATGTCCTGGATGCGCGCCGCGCCATGCACGCCGTCGGTCTTCACCGGTATCTGCCAGCCGAGCCACGAACGTGCCGGAATGCCCATTTCCTGGAGGATGATGGCCAGGAGCCCCGAGGTGACCTGTTCTCCCGAAGCGACGACCAAGTCGAATTCGCGCGCGTCGCATGACCGTGGCTGCCGCCCGCGCCCAGCCGATCAGCTGATCGGTGGCTCCCGCCATGGCCGAAACGACGACGGCCACCTGGTGCCCAGCCTTGACCTCGCGCTCCACATGGCGCGCGACATTGCGGATCCGGTCGATGTCCGCTACCGACGTTCCGCCGAATTTCATGACGAGACGGCTCATCTCACCCCTTTGCCGTATGCAGAAATCCTTGGACGCACCCTGGCAATCCCGCTTATGTCGCTGTAAAAGAAAACGCCCCGGCGGGCGCGGCGCTCTCATACTCGCCAGCATGGCCATGCAATATTGGACCATGTATTTATAGACGGAAGCCGCGGAACCACCTCTGCCGGCGCCAAGTGTCGACCCTGCGGAAGTGGCGAAGTTTTCCGCTCTGGCTGCCGAATGGTGGAACCCGGCGGCAAATTCCGGGTACTGCACAGGTTCAATCCTGTCCGGTTGGCCTATATTCGCGAGCAGATAGCCGCCCGCTTTTCCCGCGACCCCTTTGACCGCCATCCCTGTGCCGGACTTGACGTTCTTGATATAGGCTGTGGCGGAGGTCTGCTCTCCGAACCTATGGCGAGGCTCGGCGCCAGGATCACCGCGATAGATCCCTCCGAACAATATCAAGACGGCAATGGTTCATGCCGCCGAGCATGGCCTCGATATCGATTACCTTGTCGCCACAGCCGAAGAGCTCGCTTGGCCCAAGGCGCTTCGATGTGATCCTCAATATGGAAGTCATAGAGCATGTGAACGAGCCGGCCCGCTTCCTCACAAGCTGCGCCGCGTTGCTCAAGCCCGGATGGGCTGATGTTTACCGCAACGATCAGCCGCACCCTCAAGTCATTCGCACTCGCCATCATCGGTGCTGAATATGTTCTGGGCTGGCTGCCCCGCGGCACCCATCACTGGGAGAAATTTCTAACACCCGATGAGCTGTCGGCCGAGCTTGTGGCGGCCGATCTAAAGCCGCTGGAGACGGTTGGCATCGTCTACAATATTTTCACCGGCGATTGGCAGCGGTCGCGCGATACTGACGTCAATTACATGGTTCTGGCATCGCGGGCGTCGTCGCATGAAAACCCGCGACCGCGCATCTCAATTCTGGTCTTCCGGCAGTAGCGGCAGCGGATGAACCTCGATGCCTTCTTCGACGAGCGCACGTGCATCCTCAGCCGTCGTCTCGCCGTAGATGCCGCGTTCCTCCGCTTCCTTATAGTGGATGCGTCGCGCTTCTTCCGCGAACCGGTCGCCCACATAATCGGCGGTGTTCTCCACATATTCCTTGAGTTCGCGCATCTTCTGCACGAGCTTTTTCATTCGCGGATCGCCGGCCGCCACCATCGGGCTGCGGGTCTCGGCTTTCCGATTCGATTTGCGCCCTATGCTCGGGGTCATCAATTGCTTGTCGATCTCGACCGTCGAACACATCGGGCAGCTGATCGAACCGCTCTTGCGCTGCTCGTCATAGGCCGCGCTGCTGCTGAACCAGCCGTCGAAAACATGCCTGTTCTTGCATATGAGATCGTAACGGATCATGGCACATTCTCTAGGGTTGCGCCCGCCCGCACAAGCTCGAACCCGCGGGCATGGCTAAGAGCCGGTATTCGCCTTCGAGCCGCCCTTGCGAGGCTCAGGTCGATTGCTGCCATGACGATACAAGGTCCTGTCCCGCCCTCGCCCATGACTTCACCCCAAGGTCCAACGATGAGGCTGTGGCCGTAGCTTTCCCGGCCGCACTCATGCCGGCCCGCCTGCGCCGGGGCAAGCACGAAAGCGCCGTTTTCAATCGCTCGCGCCCTCAAGAGCACGTGCCAATGGGCCTCTCCCGTAAGCTTGGTGAACGCCGACGGTACGCCGAGCAAATTTGCACCCGACTTGGCTAACGAAGTGTAAAGAAGGGGAAAGCGCACATCGTAACACACCGACAACCCAAGCCTGCCCCAGGGCAGGTCGGCGATGACGGCGCGTTGGCCGGCGGCATAACCGTTTGACTCGCGAAAGCTTTGTCCCTCGCCGAGATCGACATCGAACATGTGGATTTTATCGTATCGCGCCAGCACTTCGCCCTCTGGGGAAAACAGCAGCGACCGGTTGACGAGCTTCTGTTGCTCCGATCTGAGCGCCAGCGACCCGATCAGAAGATGGACTCCGATGTCTTTCGCCAATTGGCTGAACGCCCGCGGCGCAGGATCGTCGATCTCGGCTTGCACGGTTGCGGCCACGCGCTGCCGGTCCGTGTCGATAATATTGGTCATCTCAGGCGTGGCGATGAATTCGGCCCCCTTTGCCGCTGCCTCCCGGATGAGCGCCGAAGCGTCTGCGACATTGCGTCCAACCTCCCGGCCGGCGCACATCTGTACGAGCCCCGCGCGGAATTTCTGCCCGTTCATGCGCTTTCGAGGATGAGCGCCAGGCGCCCGGCGCGTTTGAGTTCATAAAGGTCCTGAAAGCCGCCGATATGGGCAGGCCCGATAAATATCTGCGGCACGGTGCGCCTGCCTTGGGCTTTTGCCGTCATGCTCTTGCGCAGCGCCTCATCGCGGGAAACGTCGATCTCTGTGAACGACAATCCTTCGCCTCGGAGAAGATCTTTCGCGGCCCGGCAGAAGAAGCAATAAGGTGTCGTATAGATCACGATATCCTTCATAATATCTCAGATATGGCCTTGGCCGGGCATCGGCACAAGAGCAAATACCGCAGCGTCAACCTGGCTCGCGCCGCCGTTCAGCAGCGTCTCCGCGGCGGCCCATAATGTCGAACCGGTCGTAAGCACGTCGTCCACCAGCACGACGCGCTTGCCGGCGATCTCTAGCCGCGCCGGCTCCGGCACGCAAAACGCCTCTCGCAGATTGGCTTCTCGCTCCTTTTGCTGCAATCCGACCTGGCTGCGTGTCCGCCGATGCCGCACGAGAAGCTCCGGTCGGTACTCGAGGCCCGAAATCTGTGCCAGCGCATGGCCAAGGAGTGCTGCCTGATTGAAGCGCCGCCGCCACAGCCGAAAGCGATGCAGGGGAACCGGCACCAACACCCCTGCCCCGCCAAAGAGGTTTTGTCCGGCCCTCCACATCAGCTTCGCCATCAATGCTGCGGTTTCCATCCGGTCATGATATTTCAGCGCATGGACCAGCTTGGCCGCCTGATCGTTGAATATCACCGCGGCCGAAAATCTGCTCCACGGTGCGGGCCTGGCCAAAGCGCGGGCACTCAGCAGGCCCGGTCCCGCATCATAGGCAAAGGGCTCGCCCCACATCGCGCAGCACGGCTCTTCGATGAAGCTGAGCTGTGACCAGCAGGCGGCACAGAGATTTCCTGGCAGGAGGACCCGTGCCGCGCAGGAAACGCACAGAGGCGGCATGATGAGATCAAGCGCCACTCCAGCCATTTGCCGCGCCGAGAAGATGGCATGCATTGCATTCCCCCCTGTGTGCATAATGCGCTGCCTACGGTTCCCGGCGCAACGGCCGGCCATCTTCTTCAAGGATGGATCATGACAACGCCGCCCGTCATCTTCGACCGCAACCTTATTCGTCACCGGCGGCAGCGATGGGCAAAATCAGCTCCGCAGTTCCTGAACGATGTCATCATCGCCGACCTGCTCGCACGCCTCGCCATTGTAAACCGGCCGCTCACGCGAATTGCCGCGCATGGGCCGGGTTCGCTGGCGCTGGTAGATTCACTGGGGGGTCTTCGCACCGCCTCTACCCTCTATGCTTCCGACAGCGTCCCATTCGACGGCGCGGCACTGCTGTTCGATGAAGAGGCCCTGCCCTTTGCCGCTGAAAGCCTCAACGGCTTTATCAAGCTGCTCGGCCTCGAAAGCGTGAATGACATTCCGGGCACCCTCGCCCAGGTCAGGCGGTCGCTCGCCCCTGATGGACTTTTCCTTGCCGCTACACTGGGCGGCGAAACCTTGACCGAGCTGCGCCAAGCTTGGCTGGCTGCTGAAAGCCATGTGCTCGGCGGAACATCCCCGCGCATCGCTCCCTTCGTCCATGTGCGGGAATGGGGCGCGCTGCTTCAGCGTGCCGGCTTTGCCTTGCCGGTCGTCGACGCCGATCGCCGCATAGTCCGCTATCCCGACCTTCTCGCACTGATGCGCGACCTGCGGGGCCTCGGTCTGGCAAACGCCCTGCTGGCCAGGTCGCGGCGACCTATGACCCGTCACCTGCTTACCCGCCTCATGGAGGCCTATGCGGCTCATTTCCCCGCAGAGGATGGCCGAATATCCGCGACCTTCGAGATCGTCTATCTCACGGCATGGTCGCCTCACGAGTCGCAGCCCAAGCCGCTGCGCCCCGGAAGTGCGGCGAAACGCTTGGCCGATGCGCTCGGCGTCAAGGAAACACCGCTGAAACGCGACGAGTAAATGGCCCTAGAGCATATCGATCAAATGCGGGATGAGCGGCAGATCCGCTGCAGGCATTGGATAGTCGCGCAGCTTCTTCGGTCTGACCCATTTAAGCCCTTGGCCTTCCATGGCTCTCGGCGCGCCCTCCCAACGTCGGCAGACATAGAGCGGCATCAGAAGATCGAAGCTGTCATACCCATGACTGGCGAAGGTCAGGGGCGCAAGACAGGCCTCGCTCACATCGATGTCGAGTTCCTCCTTGAGTTCGCGAATGAGCGCCGCTTCCGGCCGTTCGCCCGCATGCACCTTTCCACCCGGAAATTCCCATAGCCCCGCCATGTCCTTGTTCGCTGGCCGCTGCGCGATGAGCACCCGCCCATCGCTATCCACCAGCGCACAGGCTGCCACCAGCACCAACGCCCTAGAATCTGTCATGGGCTGGCCGGCCGCCTCGCTCAGCTGCGATACGAGCCATTGATGTCAATGTAGCGGTGCGTCAGGTCGCAGCTCCAGACGGTCGCCTTCTCCCGCCCGACGCCGGCATCAACCTCGATGTCGATGTAACGGCCTTTCATGTGCGGCACGATCTCTTCCTCCCGGTAAGCGGGATCACGCATGCCGTTGCTCGCGACTCTGATCCCGCCGATCGAGATCTTGAGCTTGTCGCGGTTTGCCCGTGCGCCGGATTTGCCCACCGCCATGACGATGCGCCCCCAATTGGCATCCTCCCCCGCGATTGCCGTTTTCACGAGCGGTGAGTTGGCGATGCTGAACCCGATCCTTCGTCCTTCCGCAGCGCTGGCTGCTCCCGTGACGGTGATGGTGAGGAGCTTTTCAGCACCTTCTCCATCCTTGACCACGAGCAGCGCCAGCTCTCGCGCCGCGGTTTCAAGCGCCTCGGCAAATCCTTTCAGGCGCGGATCATCGGAGCCTTTGAGGCCCTTGGGAGCCGCCCCGGCAAGGCCCGTGGCTGCCAGCAGCAAGGTGTCCGAGGTCGATGTGTCGCCGTCGACCGTTATGCAGTTGAAGCTCCGGGCAACGACGCTTTTCAGCAGTGCTTGGAGAATGCGGGCCGGTACGCGCGCATCGGTGAAGAAGAAAGCCAGCATGGTCGCCATGTCCGGTGCGATCATGCCCGACCCTTTGGCGAAACCATTGATCGTCACCATCTTGCCGGCGTAGCGCGCTGTGACGCTGACCATCTTGGCGAATGTGTCGGTCGTGAGGATGGCATGGGCGGCCTCGCGCCAGCCGTCCCCCCGAGCGTCGGTCGCCAGCTTCGGCACGGTGCGCGTGATCAGCGAAGGATCGAGCGGCTCACCGATGACCCCCGTCGAGGCGATGAATACCTGCGAGGCTTCGCAGTTCAGGGCATCGGCGACCGATTTGGTGACAGCCCGCACGCATTGGGTTCCGGCCTTTCCCGTGAAGGCATTGGAATTGCCGGCATTGGCGATGATGGCCCGCGCTTTTCCCTTGCCGACATTCCCGGCACACCATTCAACCGGTGCCGAACGCGTCAGGGACCGGGTAAACACGCCGGCGATTGTGGTACCGGGTTCAAGTACGGCCAGCATCACATCCGGGCGTCCGCGATACCGGATTCCCGCTTCGACTGCCGCCAGCTTCACCCCCGCGATGGCCGGCAGCTCCGGCAGCCCGTCTGGCGCGAGCGGCGAAATCCTGTGCGACATGACGCCCCCGCCCTGAAGCCCTTATTGCTGTGTCTGCAGATCCTGCTTGCCGTCCGCGGCTGGCTTTGCGCCCGCCGCCGGTTGCCCGCTGGCGGGAGCGGCAGTGCCTTTCTTCTTAATCTCTTCCATCTTTTTCTCCCCCATCTCCTGCAGCTTCTTGAGATCGGGGTCTATGATCTCGATCTTGGCCTGCTTGCGCAGCTCGGTAACCGTGTCCTGCACCTTCTTGCGCATCAAGACCGCCTTGATCCCGGCTTTCACCTGGTCGAAGGGTTGGGCTCCGCCCTGCTTGCGATCCTCGAGCTTGATCACATGCCAGCCGTAGTCGGTCTTCACTGGCGGCGAAATATCGCCGATTTTCAATGCGAAAGCCGCTTTGGAGAACTCGGGCACCATTTCTTCGGAGGAAAAATATCCGAGATCGCCGCCGTAATCCTTCGATCCGTCGAGGCTGACTTGCTTTGCGATATCTTCGAACTTCTCGCCTTTGCTGAGCCTTGCCGTTACGTCCTTGGCTTCCTTCTCCGTCTGGACGAGAATGTGACGTGCGCGCACCCGTTCGGCGACCTTGATTTTCGAGGCCTCCTTTTCATAGGCGGTCTTCACTTCCTCGTCCGTCACCGAGGGTTTGATCGAATCGCTGAAATAAGCGTCGCGCAGCGCCTTCGCCTGATAAAACGCTAGCCGCTTTTTGTATTCCTCGGACTCAGCCACGCCCTGCTTCACGGCCGCTTGTGCCAAGAGATGCCGCTCCACCAAATATTCGATCAGAAACGGATATCTGAGCTTCGCCGGCAGATCGCCCAGCTGCATCGCGATGTCTTCGGCAGCGATCTCGACCTCGGAGGTCTTGATCTCATGCCCATTAATGATGACGATAACCTTGTCCTCCGCCGCTGCGGGCAGGGAACTGACAGCTAGCGGAGTCGACACCGCTAGAAGCGTCAGAAATTTCCATATCTTCATCGAATCCACCTTGCCGAACCTGTTGCTTGCCGAACCTGTTGAGTGAATCGCCACGCCTCCGCCCGCGAGCTTGTTGCCGCTGAAATCCGGCAACAATATGCTGATTGCCATCCATGGCGCCGCAGGATGGATGAGCTTCCCGTCTTGCTGCGGCACAATGATCGTATTGCTTGCCCGATTCAAGTCTGCTGTTTTGAGGCCAAGTGCACAAGTTGACGCAGCTACACCATTGAAATCTTACGGCTTCGGGC
>CAVYOS010000038.1:0-8094 GCA_963770205.1 uncultured Alphaproteobacteria bacterium | reverse complement strand
AGATCGGCCCCGTGCTGGCTGGCGATTAGGGCCAGCATGAGGTCCAGCGCTGTCGTGCCGCCGGCGCTCGAAAACCTGTCGCGGTCGATCTCGAACAGGCTCCCCGTCACCTTGATGTCCGGGAAGGCCTCCGAAAATCCGGGGATGTTTTCCCAGTGGATCGTGCAGGCATAGCCGTCGAGAACGCCCGCCTCGGCCAGAACATGGGCGCCCGTGCACACCGCCCCGAGGTCATGGCCCCGCCGCGCCATCTTGCGCAGCCATCCCATGATGCGCTTGTCGCAATGATGGTGAATGTTCAGCCCGCCGCACAAGACGATGGTCGCATGCTCGTCCACCGCATCGAGGTCGCCGTTCACCATGGCCAATATCCCGTTCGAGGCGGCAACGGGCCGCGCATCGAGAGAATGCATCGACCACGCATAGAGCTGCCGTTCCGCGAGCCTGTTGGCGATGCGGAGGGGTTCGATGGCGGAGGTCACCGGCATCATGGTGAATTCCGGCACCATGATGAACGCGAAATGATGCGGCAGGATCTGAGGCTTGAGTCCGAACATGAGGATGCGATGTCCCTTCGCTGATGGCGTCCGGGTGCTGTCCGGGGTTAAGTCCATCTGCGTCATTTCAGACACCAGAAACGACATAGTTGCAAGCACTAACGTCGTATCTGTACCCCGCTTGTCGGAATTTCGCGGGCTTTGGTAACCGCCTTCGGTCCATTGTGAGCCCATGCGCACGCGCTTGTGGACCCACCGAATGCCCGATCCGCTCCAAGACTTCCTGGCCGGCCTGTCCCTGGAGATCACGGCCAGGCAGGCCGACAAGCTTCCCCTGATCGCGGCGCGGCTGGCGCCTGGAACGAAAGTTTTCATCGCGCTGATCGATCCCGCCGATGCACCGAACCAGATCGCCGCCGCCAGGGCCGTTGCTGCGAGCGGGCTCGATCCCGTGCCTCACCTGCCCGCCCGCTTCATCAAAGACATGAACGATCTGAGCGAGCGTGTTGCCCGGTTTGCCGAATCCGGCATTACCCACATGCTGGTGCTGGGCGGCGGCGCACCGGAGCCGCTTGGAAAATTCGATGCCGCAATCCAGCTGCTGGAGACCGGCGTCTTCGAAAGGAACGGTATCACCCGCATCGGCCTTGCCGGCCATCCCGAAGGCAATCCGGACATTACCCGCAAGCATGGCGAGGCCATGCTCTTGCGTGCGCTGAAAGAGAAGCAGGCCTGTGTCCGCGCCCACGGTCTCGATGCTCATCTCGCCACGCAATTTCTGTTCGAAGCGGAACCCGTTGCCGCCTGGGCTGCGATGCTGCGCGCCGAGGGGATCGACATGCCGATCCATGTCGGCGTGCCGGGCCCGGCCACCATCAAGACGCTCGCCAAATATGCGGTCATGTGCGGTGTCGGCAATTCCGCTCGCTTCATCCGGCGCCAGGCGCTGAACGTATCCAAGCTCCTCACCGTCTCAGCGCCCGACGATCTGCTCGACGGACTGGCGAAATTGCACAAGGAGCGGCCGGAGCTGCGCATCGCCGCGCCGCATTTCTATCCCTTCGGCGGCTTCGACAAGCTGTTCGACTGGCTCTCCCCGAAACTGATGCTCGCCGAGGAGCCGCGCACGGTTATTCGGGTGAATTTCTGATTTCCTGATGATCGTCATTCCGGCGAGCGCCGAAATCCAGCTTCACACGTCAGTGCTTTTCGGCTTTGATGTCTTCACGATGCGCCGAGGAGCTCTAGCAATCCACGAGCTTATCATCAGGCCGTAGTCTTTAAACGTCAGCTCTTTAGGTTCAAACTCGAGCTCAGCACAAATCTCGGGTAATTCACCTATGAATTTGCTGTACTCTCTAGCGATTGCAACACCGCCTGGTATTTTTCTAACTTTCAACTCGTTCCGCAACCAAGCAGCAAGTTCTTGTATTAATCTATTGCGAGATTTCTTGTGGGAAGAGATGTCCTGTCCAGCAATATCCGAAATGAATTTTTGAAATCTATACTGGGCACGATCAAAGATAATACACTTCTTCTTGCTATGGTTTTTATTGCCGAACCGTTTTGCTCCGAGAAAAATGCCGAGTTCAAGCGGCATATTGAACCGCGGAAGTCCACTTTTCTTATCCAATTCTGTCTTGGAAATGTCGTGAACTGCGTAATTACAATCCTCAATGATCTTACAGATCTTCTCGAATCGATTTACGGCACCGTCGTTCAGCTCCAATGCGCATCTTGGCACAAAACCGGATCGAACTATCGTGAAAACGAGGCATTGAAAAAATCCCGATAATTGTTCGAAAAAGGGAGTTGATGAAGACGTCAGCGCGCTTCATCCGCGCCTGAAACGAGTGGACCTGACGGCGCTGTCGAGTTCCTCCCAACTGAAACTATCGGATTTAAATCGCGGCCTAAGAATATAAATTCCCTCAGCAGTCTTGCCCAACACTTCATATCCGCCGATTTGCCTGGCGCGACCAGGAGAGAAGCGGCCAGACTTGATGACCTCAAACCACTCTTAGCCTTCTTTGCTTTCTTAGCTGCCATAACAAATCTTTTCGCGTTCGGGTGCTAAAAATAACCGATGGTAGAAATATAGCTACTTAGAGCAGGGGTGATTAAAGATGATGGCACAAGAAACTTATCGGTCGCGAGGATCTCTATCATAGCTTTCCATGCGTTGCGAGAAATCGTCAGCGCTTCAGGCTGAACCCCTATTTTCGTCGGAGTGGCGAAGAGAGGACTGCCTGCCGAACAATCGGATGCGTGCCGCTTCTCGCGCCGTGGTCGTGAGATAGGTCCACGCATAATCGGCATAGGACCGGAACACATAAAGGTCCATGACGTCGGGCTCGCGCCCGATCACATGCACGAGGGCGGCGATCTCCGCATATCGCAGCCGGCGTACCGCACCTTCCTTCAGATCGGTGAAGTCGGCCGAGGTGCCCTTGTTCAGCACTTCGACCACATTGTCGCCTTCGAGCCTGAGGATCGTGCGCGCATCGCTCATGTCGACGCAGAGCGAATGCACGCTCCTGAGCGCGCCCACGAGCCGCGCATGAAGCGCGCCGGTCACCGGTCTCGGCGCGGTGATGAGCCACTGGTCGATCGAGAGCCATAACGCCGCGGTCTCGCCGTGCCGGTGTGATGTTCTGGGTTCACTCGGCAAAGCAAAGCCGATCGCATCGCTCACCGCTGCGGAAAAGCTTTCATCCTTGAGCTCGCCCCTGAGATCGATCATGCCGCGATCGTCGATCTCCCTGAGGGCGATCGTGAGCCCCTGCGCGCTCGAGCCTTCTGGCCGCGACGCAAGCGCGCTATGGAAGACCGGCTCAGACATTCTGCCGCTCGTTTTTTTTATCGAAGAACACCGGCTCCACTACCTGCGCCCTCACCACCCCATCGCTCAACGGAAATGCCAGCGTTTCGCCCATGCGCGCACGGCCGTTCTCGATCAGCGCCATGGCGATCGACCGGTTCAGCGTCGGGCTGAAATAGCTCGATGTCACCTGTCCGATGGTTTTCATCGGCGGTTTCGCCGTTACTCTTTCCACCGCATAGGCGCCGTCGGGGAGCACGCGTTCGCGATCTTCGGTGAGAAGCCCGACGAGCTGCTTGCGGCCTTCCGCGCTGAGATGCGGCTGCTGCAGCGACCGCTTGCCTAAGAAATCGCGCTTCTTCTTCGACACCGCCCAGTCGAGCCCGACGTCGAGCGGCGTCACCGTGCCGTCGGTCTCATCGCCGATCACCACGAAGCCCTTCTCCGCCCTGAGCACATGAAGCGCCTCGGTGCCATAGGCTTCGAGCCCGAATTCCCGGCCTGCCTCGATGAGTGACTCCCAAAGTCCAAGCCCGTAATGCGCCGGTGTCGCCACCTCGAACGACAATTCCCCCGAAAAGCTGATGCGAAACACCCGCACCGGATAGCCGCCGATCCAGCCTTCCTTCATCCCCATGAAAGGGAAGCTTTCTGCATCGAGGTCGATCGTACCGCCGAGCTTCTGCAAAACCCGGCGTGCTTCCGGCCCGGCAATCGCGAACTGCGCCCATTGCTCGGTGACGGGCGTGATGAACACTTTCAGCGTCGTCCACTCGGTCTGCAGCCATTCCTCGAGCCATGCAGCCACGCGGTCCGCACCGCCCGAAGTCGTGTGCATGAGGAAATGATCATCGCCAAGGCGCACCGTCACGCCGTCGTCGAAGAGGAAGCCAAGCTCGTTCATCATCAGCCCGTAGCGCGCCCGCCCGGGCTTCAGCGTCGACATGCTGTTCGTATAGATGCGGTCGAGAAATTCCGCAGCGTCCGGTCCCTTGACCTCGATCTTGCCCAGCGTCGAGGCATCGAGCAGGCCGACGCGGTTGCGAACCGTGAGAATCTCACGAGCGATAGCGCCTGCCCGCCCTTCCGCGCCCTTCGGATAGCAATAAGCCCGGCGCCACAATCCGACCGGCTCGAACTCGGCCCCGTGCTCGGCATGCCAGCTGAAGACCGCTGTCTGCCGCACCGGCTGAAATCGCTCTTTGACATTGGCCCCGGCGATGGCGCCGAACGTGACGGGCGTGAAGGGCGGCCGGAATGTCGTTATGCCGATCTCGGGGATGGCTCTGCCGGTCGCCTCGGCGACGATGCCAAGTCCGTTGATATTGGAAGTGCGTCCCTGATCCGTGCCCATGCCGAGCGTCGTATAGCGCTTGGTGTGCTCGACGAACTCATAGCCTTCCCGCAATGCCAGTTCGAGATCGGCGGCCGTCACATCGTTCTGGTAATCGACGAAATGCTTGTTGCCTTCGTTGTATTTCCCTGTGGCCGGCGAAAACCAAACCGCTTCCGGTGCCGCCTGTTGTTCCATGACACTTGCGGCGCGCTGCACCTTCGCTTTCTTCGCAAAGCCCCTCACGGCTTTGGCGGCCGCAGCGCCGGCATCATATCCCTGATTGAGGCATGTGACGGAATCCATGGCACCGTTCACGGCCCCTGCGGCACGCATCGCATCCAGGTGGCGATCGGGCCTGAAGCTCTGCAGCTTTTCGTCGAATTTGAGTTTGCCGCCATTGTGGCACCACAGATGCACTGCCGGGTTGAAGCCGCCCGACACCGCGACGAAATCGCAGGCGAGCTTCGTCTCGCTCAAGATGCGGCCGCGGCCCGAGCGATAGGGCGCGATTCTGACCTGCGCGATGTTCCTGCCGCCGGCACCTGTTTCCACGCCGGAGATCGCCGCGCCGGCGGCGATGTCGATGCCGGCCTTGCGCGCTTCCGCGATGGTGGCACTCTCGGCATTGCTGCGCGCGTCGACGACCTGTGCCACGGTCACGCCCGCCCGCTTCAGCGCGATCGCCGTCAGATAGCCATCGTCATTGTTGGTGAAGACGACGCCCTTTTCGCCGGGCGCCACACCATATCGTTCCACATAGCCGCGCACGGCGGAAGCGAGCATCACCCCCGGCCGGTCGTTATTGGCAAACACGATCGGCCGCTCGATTGCCCCGGTCGCCAGCACGATCTGCTTCGCCCTGACTTTCCACAGCCGGTGGCGCGGTGTACCCATGGCGGCCATCGAAGGATCGTGATCGGCCACGCGTTCCAGCATCAGCACGTAATTGTGATGAAAATGACCCGCGACCGTCGTTCGCGGCAGCACATGGACATTGTCCGCTTCGAGAAGCGTCTGGAACTTTTTCTCGGTCCAATCCGTCGCGGTCTCGCTGCCGATCATGGCATGGGCGAGATCGGCGGCACCGCCGAACGCGGCATTCTCATCGGCGATGATCACCTTGGCACCGGTCGCGCTCGCGGCCTCGGCGGCAGCGAGGCCGGCAATGCCGCCGCCGGCGACCAGCACGTCGCAATGCACGTGAATATGCTCGTAAGAATCGGGGTCGCGTTCGAGCGCCGCCCGCCCTAGTCCGGCCGCCCGGCGGATGAGTGGCTCATAGAGTCCCTTCCAGAAGCTCTGCGGCCACATGAACGTCTTGTAGTAGAAGCCCGCCGGCAAGAGCCGCGACACTTTCCCCGCCGCCGCAGAAAGATCGAATGCGAGGCTTGGCCAGCGGTTCTGGCTCACCGCGTGGAGGCCATCATAGAGCTCGACCTGCGTTGCGCGGAGATTGGGCTCCTGCCTTCGGCCTTCGCCGACGCCGACGAGCGCGTTCATTTCTTCCGAGCCGATCCCGACTGCGCTGCGCGGCCGGTGATATTTGAAGCTGCGCCCCATGAGCCGCTGCCCATTGCCGAACAGCGCCGACGCAAGCGTATCGCCGGCGAAGCCGGTCATTCGCCTGCCGTCGAAGGTGAAGGCGAGGGGGCGTGTGCGGTCGATCAGCCGCTCGCGCGCCAGTCCTTGCGGAAGCCGGTATGGCCTGGCCATCAGCTGCTCCGCGCTGCGAGCTTGTCGGCGAAAAACACCGCCCACTCCCCGCCCGCCGCCCGCATCAGCTCTTCGCGGCGGCAGCTCGCTGATGCCGTAATACGCCTTGATCTCCATCGTCATCGTATCGCGCGCGGCGTGAAACCATTTTCCGCAGCCGCGGTCGCACCGCCAGCGCTCGAAATGCAATCCCTTCGGATTGCGGCGCATGAACAGATAATCCGCCTGCTGCGAATTGCCGACAGTCTCCGGGTCGGTCGTCGCCGGCCGCGCGATATGCGCCTCATGGCCGTAGTGGAAATCAGTCTCCTCTCCCTCGACCCCGCAAATAGGGCATTTGATCGTCAGCATTCTCTCCCCCTAATGCGCCACTGCCGCGGCAACGCTTTCATCGATGAGCCGGCCCTCGGCAAAGCGCTTGAGGCTGAACGGCTCGGCAATCCTGTGCGGCCTGCCGTTGGCGATCGTGTCGGCGAAAACGAAGCCCGAGCCCGGAATGGCTTTGAAGCCGCCGGTGCCCCAGCCGCAATTCACATATAGCCCCTCGACGTCGGTCGCTGAGATGATGGGCGAGCGGTCGCCGGTCATGTCGACGATGCCGCCCCACAGCCGCATCATCCTCAGCCGCGAGATGAAGGGAAAGGTCTCCACCAGCGCCGTCACCGTATGTTCGAGCGCCGGGAATGACCCGCGCTGGGAATAATTATTATAGGGATCCGCCCCTCCGCCGATGACGAGCTCGCCCTTGTCCGACTGGCTGATATAGCCGTGGACGGTATTTGCCATGATCACGCAGTCGAGGACGGGCTTGATCGGCTCCGACACCAGCGCCTGCAGGCACACGCTTTCGATCGGCATGCGCACCCCTGCCATCTGCATGATCACCGAACTGTGGCCCGCCGCCACGACGCCGATCCGCGAGGTTTTGATGAAACCTTTCGTGGTGTCGATTCCAGTCACGCGCGCGCCCTCGCGGCGAATGCCCGTCACCTCGCAGTTCTGGATGATGTCGACGCCGAGACTGTCGGCCGCGCGCGCGTAGCCCCACGCGACCGCATCGTGCCGCGCCGTTCCGCCGCGCGGCTGATAATAGGCAGCGAGAATCGGATAGCGCGCGCCGGGATCGTCGTTAATGGGCGGAACGAGTTTCTTCACCTCCGCCCGCGTGATGATGCGGCAGTCGAGGCCGGCGAGCCTGTTCGCATGCGATGTTCGTTTGAGCGCCCTCAGCTCGTGCTCGGTCTGGCACAGCATGAGGAGGCCGCGCGGCGAGAACATCACGTTGAAATTCACTTCGCGCGACAGCGATTTCATAGAGCGAGCGCGACAGCTCATAGATGGCTATGGAAGCATCCTGCAAATAGTTCGAGCGGATTACGGTCGTGTTGCGCCCGGTGTTGCCTCCGCCGAGCCAGCCCTTCTCCACAACCGCAATATTCGTGAGCTTGTGCTCCTTCGCCAGATAATAAGCCGAAGCGAGCCCATGCCCGCCGGCGCCGATAATGACGGCGTCGTACTCGGGCTTAGGGGCCGGGCTCCGCCACGCCCGGTCCCAATCCTTGTGATAATTCATCGCATTGCGCGCGACTGAGAAAATCGAATAGCGGGTTTTCATCTTCGGTCGGGTTAACGGGAGCCTGCGGAAGCGGGGGAAATTAACATCTGGGCTTCGTCCTCACCAATGATTTGCGACGCGCGTGTTCCCAACTGCGACACCGGGCCGCTTT
>CAVYOS010000037.1:0-82882 GCA_963770205.1 uncultured Alphaproteobacteria bacterium | reverse complement strand
CCTCGTCATCGAAGCTAAGCGAACCGCGCCGCTGCTCGATCGTTCCATCGTCGACGACCGTGATGCCGGGAGCCGCGATCCTCTGGCCGAGCAGTCCGGAGAACGCGCTGGTTTTCTTGCGGTTGAAATCGCCCTCGAGCCCGTGGCCGATCGCCTCATGCAGCAATATCCCCGGCCAGCCGGGCCCGACACCACGTCCATCTCGCCCGCCGGCGCGGCGACCGAACCGAGTGCGATCAGGCTTTGCCGCAACGCTTCCTGCACCGCGCTTTGCCATTGTTCCTCGCCCAGGAAACTGCTGTAGGCCGATCGCCCGCCCATGCCATAGGTGCCGCTTTCCTGACGCGCCTTTCGCCGGTTACAACCGTGACGTTGAACCGTACGAGCGGCCTGATATCGCGGGCTATGAAACCATCTGGCCGCATGGTTTCCACGAGCTGCCATTCGCCTGCGAGTGAGGTCGATACCTGCCTCACCCGCCCATCAAGGCCGCGCGCGAACGCATCCGCCTCGCGCAGGAGCTTCACTTTCGCCGCGAAGTCCATTTCTTCGATGGGGTTGATGTCGGAATAGAGCCTGCGGTTGGTCATCTGCGGCGGCAGTGCCAGCGTGCCGCCCTTTCCTGGGCTGCCGATCTCACGGTCTCCGCCGCCCGTTTCAGCGCCGGCTCCGATATTTCGCTGCTATGGGCATAGGCCGTCGTCTCGCCGGCAACAGCCCTGAGCCCGAACCCTTGGGTCGTGTCATAGGCCGCGCTCTTCAACTTGCCGTCATCGTACACGAGCGATTCTGACTGGCGGTATTCGAGGAACAATTCGCCGTCGTCAGCCGACCCGAGCGATCGCGCAGGATCTTCTGGCTGTTGGCGGGTTCCAGTTCGGCAAAGAGCCGTGCGGCTTCTATTGCGGGTGATTGCAAGACGGGCCTCCACCATGTGATCGGCTGATGTGCCAGGTGCACCTTCGCCCTATGTAATAGCGCGCCCGCCCGAACACCACCCGCAGGAGTTACAACTGATCGAGAGCGTCAAGCGCCTTTCCGAACCCTTTGAGCGATATTTTCAGCGGCACCCCGGCGCCCGGACCGGCATAGATGAAAAAATTCGCCACCGTTCCCTTTTTGAACTTGTCGAGCGTCTCCGGCGAGGTTTCCGCGCGGGCAAGACAAACCTGGGGAAGGCAATTGGAGTAGGGCATCGAGCCGACTGCCTGGCCGTCGATATCGAGCCCGATGCCTTGCGGCAGCCAGAACTCCGATCGGAGCCAGGATGCGCATCTGCGTAAGCTCCTTTTCTCCCTGCTTAACCCGCGAAATATAGAGGGTGATCCCCAGCTGCGGCCGCTTCTCGTCGCGTGCTGACTGGATCATGCCGCAGATGCGCTTGGCCTGGGACTGCGCCGGGTCCGCGGCGGCCGCCGCATTATCGCTCTTGCCGGATGCCGCCTCAGCGCTGTCGGAAGTTGCCGGTTGCTGACCCTGCTTCTCGGCCTGCGCCGGCACCGTCTCGCACTGGATTTTCCAATCATCATATGTTGCGATGATTTCCGGCGGGGGGCCGCGCCGTGCCGCTCTTTGCCCCTTTTGGGTTCGCGGGCCGAAAGCAGACGCCTGTGGTTTCGCCTTTTGCGGTGCCGCCTGAGCGAAAACCGGCTGGCTGCCGATAACGCCGGCGAGCGCTATCGATCCGAGGCTGAGCATTATTCTGGAAAGATCCATATGTATTCTCACGGTGTTACCAGCTCCATTTCTAAAAGGGTACCGGAAACAGCATTGCCCTTGGGCTCGCAGCGAACCGGCGCATTGGCAGTCTGTCAAGCTTCGGTCGTTCCCCCGTCGAAGCCGGCTTGATCCGCAACAATTGAGGCGGAATTGCGAAGCCTTTCCCAAAAGCTGCCTCGCTTCTGAAAAAACCGTGCAGCGGCAAGCCACTTGCGATATTCGCCGCGAAACTTTGCCGCGCATGAAGCAAGTTGCGGCGGACGGGGCTTTATGGTTGATGAACGTTCTCCAGAGGTTTGCCGCACCAGGGCTGCTGTTCATGGCCGGTCGAAGGCTGCGGCGCCCCCGTCTGCGCCGCAAGCCGGCAATCGAGTCTCAGCAGCGGGTCGATGGTCAGGGAAAGGGGCACTTGATGCGAGTCATCGCGAAACTGTTCATGCAGATGGTCGCTCTCCTCGGCCTATCCAGCTCGGTTTTGGCTCAGTCGCTCGGCCGTCCGGAAGCTTGGCAGTACAAGCTGCAGCCGGCGGCCACGCCGGTGATGCGCCAGGTCGAGGATTTTCATACTTTCCTGATGATAATCATCTCGAGCATCGTTGCACTGGTGCTCGGTCTGCTGCTGATCGTTATTGTGCGTTTTAATGCCCGGTCAAATCCAACGCCCTCCAGGACCACTCACAACACTCTGGTTGAGGTGCTCTGGACGGTGGTGCCGGTGGTGATCCTGGTGATGATCGCCATTCCCTCTTTCCGCCTCCTTTACCTCCAGCGGGTGATTCCCCCGGCCGACATGACGGTCAAGATCACCGGCAACAAATGGTACTGGTCCTATGAATATCCCGACCAGGGCGGCATCGCCTTCGATTCCAACATGCTCGGCAACGAGGAAGCCGATGCGAAACGCGAACCGCGCTACCTTGCCGTTGATAACCCGATGGTGGTTCCGGCGAACAAGACGGTCCGCATCATCGTCACCGCCAGCGATGTAATCCATGCTTGGGCGCTTGCGTCTTTCGGCCAGAAGATCGACGCGGTGCCCGGCAGGCTGAACGAGGACTGGTTCCTGGTCGACAAGCCCGGTGTCTATTACGGCCAGTGCTCGGAACTTTGTGGCAAGGACCACGCTTTCATGCCGATCACACTGCGTGCCGTGCCCGAGGCTGAATTCAATGCGTGGGTGCAGAGCGCAAAAACTGCTGGTGTCGAGGAAGCCAACAAGATGTTCGCCAAGCTTCCGTCCCGGCCGGAAACCTTGGCGTCGACCACCGTTCCGCCGCAGCAATGAGGAAAGTGTCGAGGCGCGCAGGGGGCTCGCGCTTCCGGCACCGCCCAGCGAAAGAGGTCAGCACATGACACAGGGTTACGCAGTTCATGGCGGTCATGAGGACCACCCGACCGGATGGCGCCGCTACGCCTATTCCACCAACCACAAGGACATCGGCATGATGTATCTGATCTTCGCCATCGTGGCGGGGGTCATCGGCGCGGTCCTGTCGATCATCATGCGCTGGGAGCTGCAGGAGCCCGGCATTCAGGTTTTCCACGGTCTTGCACAGATGGTCTATGGCGTCGATCCCGGCGCCGCCGTTGATGCCGGCAAGCACATGTATAATGTGTTCATCACCGCCCACGGGCTTATCATGATCTTCTTCATGGTCATGCCGGCCATGATCGGTGGGTTTGGCAATTGGTTCGTGCCGCTGATGATCGGTGCTCCCGACATGGCCTTCCCGCGCATGAACAACGTCTCCTTCTGGCTGCTCGTGCCTTCCTTCGCGCTCCTTCTGATCTCGATGTTCGTCGAGGGCCAGGACGGCTTCAAAGGCGCCGGCAGCGGCTGGACCATCTATCCTCCATTATCGTCGCAGGGTGGCCCCGCCATGGATTTCGCCATCCTCTCGCTCCACATCGCCGGCGCCTCCTCGATTCTCGGCGCCATCAATTTCATCACCACTATTTTCAACATGCGCGCACCCGGCATGACCCTGCACAAAATGCCGCTCTTCGTATGGTCGATTCTCGTCACCGTCTTCCTGCTGCTGCTCGCCTTGCCTGTGCTCGCCGGCGCCATCACCATGCTGCTCACCGACCGTAATTTCGGCACGAGCTTCTTCACGCCCGAAGCGGGCGGCGATCCGATTCTTTTCCAGCATCTCTTCTGGTTTTTCGGCCATCCGGAAGTCTACATCCTGATTCTTCCCGGCTTCGGCATGATCAGCCAGATCGTTGCAACTTTCTCCAAAAAGCCGGTCTTCGGCTATCTCGGGATGGCCTATGCCATGGTGGCGATCGGAGTGATCGGCTTCATCGTCTGGGCGCATCACATGTTCACCGTCGGTCTCGACGTCGACACCCAGGCCTATTTCGTTGCCGCCACGATGGTCATCGCCGTGCCGACAGGCGTGAAGATTTTCTCCTGGATCGCGACCATGTGGGGCGGCTCCATCGAATTCCGCACGCCCATGCTCTGGGCCATTGGCTTTATTTTCCTCTTTACCGTCGGCGGGGTGACCGGTGTCGTTCTGGCCAATGCGGCTGTCGATCGCGCGCTGCACGACACCTATTACGTCGTTGCCCACTTCCATTATGTGCTCTCGCTGGGTGCTGTCTTCGCAATCTTCGGCGGCTGGTATTATTGGTTCCCGAAGATGTTCGGCTACAATTACAATGAGGCCATCGGCAAAACTCATTTCTGGCTGACTTTCATCGGCGTCAATCTGGTGTTCTTCCCGCAGCATTTCTTGGGGCTTGCTGGCATGCCGCGTCGTTATGTCGATTACCCCGAGGCCTTTGCCGGCTGGAACTGGATCTCCTCGATCGGGGCCTACATCTCGCTCGCCGGGATGGTGGTCTTTCTTTACGGCTTTTACGCAGCCCTGGCCCGCCGCGAGCGCGCTGCCGACAATCCTTGGGGTCCGGGCGCCACGACGCTGGAATGGACCTTGCCTTCGCCGCCGCCCTTCCACCAGTTCAATACCCTCCCGGTCATTCGGTAGAAGCCAGCATCGCGAAAAGGAGCCGACGGCAGACCATGACCAACCCTCACGACCAGCTCGGCATGGTTCAAGGTTCCTTCGCTCCTGCGCTGGCCGGCAATGGCGAGGCCGCGGATTATTTTGCGCTGCTCAAGCCGCGGGTGATGTCGCTTGTGGTGTTCACCGCGCTTGCGGGCCTGCTCGCCGCTCCGGGCCACATCCACCCCTGGCTGGCCTTCATGACGCTGTTCGCGATTTCCCTTGGCGCCGGCGCGGCGGGCTGCCTCAACATGTGGTTCGATGCCGATATCGACGGGCTGATGAAACGCACCGCCTCCCGTCCGCTTCCTCAAGGAAAGGTGCTGCCGGGCGAGGCGCTGGGCTTTGGCCTGACCCTTGCCGTGGGTTCGGTCCTGCTGCTCGGCCTTGTGGTGAACTGGCTCGCTGCCGTCCTCCTCGCCTTCACCATTCTGTTTTATGTGGTCGTCTATACCATGTGGTTGAAGCGTCTGACGCCGCAGAACATTGTCATCGGCGGTGCTGCCGGCGCGTTTCCCCCGGTCATTGCCTGGTCGGCGGTCACCGGCACTGTCGATCTGGCGGCGGTCTCTCTCTTTCTCATTATATTTCTGTGGACGCCGCCTCACTTCTGGGCGCTCGCCCTTTTGCGTGAGCGCGATTATGCCCGCGCCGGCATTCCCATGCTGCCCGTCGTCGCCGGTCCTGGCGAAACCCGCCGTCAGATCATGATCTATAGTCTGTTGCTGGTTCCCGCGAGCCTTGCCCCTGCGATATTGGGCGTTGCCGGAAAGCTTTACGTCCTTGCGGCAATCCTGCTTGGAGGAGCCTTCTTGTCGTTCGCATGGGCGGTTTACAGCCGTCGTGATGGAAAGCCGGCCGAAACCGCCGCCGGCCGTCTCTTCGGTTTTTCCATTCTCTATCTCTTCGCATTATTTGCAGCGATTTTGACCGAGCATGCTTTCGGTCTGCCTATTATTCCCGCGTTGTTCGGATGAGGACGACCGCGATGGAAGCGCCGAACCAGAATTTGACCCCTGAACAGCTGGCCCTCAGGCGGCGGCGCTCCATTGTTCTGGCATTCGTTCTGGCAGGTCTGGCGCTCCTGTTCTTCATCACCACCATCGTGCGGCTCGGCGGCAATGTCGCCGACCGCGCAATCTAGGGCGGCGTCATGGGTAGCCGGCTGTCGTCTCAACTGCGGGCTGCCGAGCGCAACATCCGCGTGGCGTCGCTCTGCGGCCTCGTCGTTCTCGCGATGGTCGCACTGTCCTATGCCGCCGTGCCGCTCTATCGAATTTTTTGTGAGGTCACTGGCTATGCTGGCACGACCCAGCGCGCCGGCGCTGCTCCAGGCAGCGTGCTCGGCCGCGAAATGAATATCGAATTTGATGCCAATACCGCGCCTGGCCTCCCGTGGACCTTCACGCCTGGCCAGCGCCGTCTCACGGTCAGGCTCGGCGAGGAGGCGATCGCCCATTATCGTGCGGTCAACAACGCCGGCCATCGTGTGACCGGCACTGCCGTCTTCAACGTCACCCCCGCCCTGGCAGGCCGCTACTTCACGAAGATCCAATGTTTCTGCTTCGTCGAGCAGACACTGGAACCCAGCCAGACGGCTGACATGCCGGTCGTTTTCTTCGTCGATCCGAAGATTGCCGACGATAAGGATCTCGCCTCGCTCGCCACGATCACCCTGTCATACACATTCTATCCGCTCGCCCCGGACAAAGTGTCTGCTGGACGGGCGGCGTCGGCCGCGGATACGGTCAATTGAGGACTGAAGGAGAAGCCATGGCCGACAGCCACGCAAAGCAGCACGACTATCATCTCGTTGAGCCGAGCCCCTGGCCGGTCGTCGGCGCAGCCGCCACCTTCATCCTCGCAGTGGGCGCGATCATGTGGATGCATGGAGCGCAGCCCTGGATCATGCTGCTCGGTCTGCTCGGCATTCTCTACACGATGTTCATGTGGTGGCGCGATATCGTATTCGAGGCCCACCGCGGCGATCACACCCGTATCGTCCAGCTTCATCTCCGCTACGGCATGATCCTGTTCATCGCCTCGGAAGTGATGTTCTTCGTCGCCTGGTTCTGGGCCTTTTTCGATGCGAGCCTCTATTCCAATGAGGCGATCCAGGCATCCCGTCTCGAGGTCACCGGCGGTCAATGGCCGCCGAAGGGTATCGAGGTCTTCAATCCCTATCATCTGCCGCTGCTCAACACTTTGATCCTGCTCACCTCCGGCACGACCGTGACCTGGGCCCATCATTCGCTCATTCACAACGATCGCAGGGGCCTGATCTGGGGCTTGGCGCTCACCATCCTTCTGGGCATGCTCTTTACCGCAGTTCAGGCCTATGAATATGCGCATGCAGCCTTTGCCTTCAGTCGCAACAGCGGCGGCAATATCTACGGCTCGACCTTCTTCATGGCGACCGGCTTCCACGGTTTCCATGTCATCGTCGGAACGATCTTCCTCATCGTCTGCTTCTTTCGCGCTCTTGCCGGCCACTTCCGGCCCGACCAGCATTTCGGTTTTGAGGCGGCCGCCTGGTACTGGCACTTCGTCGACGTGATCTGGCTTTTCCTCTTCGCATGCATTTACGTCTGGGGATCGGCCGGAGCCGCCATTCATGAATAAGGGCCTTGGCCGTTAAGCCTCTCCATCCGCCTTTGTCGCCTGTCCGGGCAGGCATTGCCGGCGCCTGTCCGCGCTGCGGAACAGGCACCTTGTTCGACGGCTATCTCACTGTGGCCGAACGCTGCAGAAGCTGCGGGCTGTCCTTCGACTTTGCCGATGCCGGCGACGGCGCCGCTTGGTTCGTGATGCTCCTGTCGGGCGCTGCGGCCGTCGCCGCAGCACTCTTTGTCGAGTTCCATTGGCAGCCCTCATACTGGGTTCACGCCGCCGTGGCTCTGGCCTTCGCGGTCATCCTTCCGCTTGTGCTTCTGCGGCCCGTGAAGGGAATATTGCTCTGCCAGCAATATCGTACCGAGGCCGAGGAAGGGCGCCTGTCGCGCTGATGAGTCTCAGGCGGCTTTATACGCTGCTCGCTGCATCGACCATCGGCGTTCTGCTGCTGGTCGGTCTGGCCCTTTGGCAGCTCGAGCGCCTGGAATGGAAGCGCGCGCTGCTGGCCGATATTTCGCGCGCCATCGCCTCTGACAGCCCGGCTCTCGACCTCACCGAGGCCGAGGCGCTGGCATCGCGCGATCCATCGCGCGATTTTCTGCGGGTGACCTTGCGGGGAAACTTTGACCATCGCCTGGAGCGCTATCTCTTTTCCACCCGCGGCGGTGAACCGGGATGGCAGATCATAACGCCGCTCGAAACCTCGGGCGGCCGCCTGGTGCTCATCGACCGCGGATTCGTGCCCGATGCCTACAAGGATCCGCGCAAGCGGCCAGGTAGCCTCGTGCCGGGCACGGTGACGATAACGGGTCTCCTCCGCAAACCGCAGGAGCAGGGCGCCTTCACGCCGGACAACCAGCCCGATCAGAACCAATGGTATTGGCCGGACATGCCGGCCCTTTTCGCATCCCTCGGCGATAATGCCGTACATGTTAAGGAGCCCTTCCTCGTCCAGGCGCTGCCCACCCCCGGCCAGCCGGCGCTGCCGCGCCCGCTGCCGCCCAACCCGGCCGCAATTCCCAACAATCATCTGGGCTACGCCTTCACCTGGTTCGCTCTCGCCCTTGTGCTTGCCGTGATGACCGTTCTCCTGATCAGGCACACAAGGATGGGGCGCGCTTGAAGGACTCTGTCACTGTGGGTAGGGTGCGCCCCGTTTCGTCATTGGGGTAGATCGTGCGCTATCTTTCAACCAGGGGTGAAGCACCAATCCTCGGCTTCGAGGAGGTGATGCTGTCGGGCCTTGCCCGCGACGGCGGGCTTTATGTTCCCGCCGAATGGCCGCGCCTGCCCGACGCGACGCTGGAGGCGTTGCGCGGGCGCCCCTATGCCGAGCTGGCGCATGCCGTGATTGCCCCCTTCCTGCACGGCTCCGTTCCCGCAGTCGAGCTTCAGCGCATGATCGATGAAGCCTATCGCGGTTTCGATCACGCCTCTGTCACCCCTCTCGTCCAGGTCGATTCGAACCAATGGCTGCTCGAGCTCTTTCATGGGCCTACCCTGGCGTTCAAGGATGTGGCCATGCAGCTTCTCGTCAGGCTCATCGACTGGTCTCTGGCCCGCCGTTCCTCCCGTGCCACGGTGATCTGTGCCACCTCAGGCGATACCGGCGGTGCTGCCGTCGAAGCCTTCAAGACGAGCAGCCGCTGTACGCTCTTCGTCCTTCATCCTCACCAGCGGGTGAGCGAGGTCCAGCGCCGGCAGATGACGACGGCCTCTGCTGCAAACATCCACAATGTCGCGATCGAGGGCAATTTCGATGACTGTCAGGCGATGGTGAAGGCGCTCTTCAACGACGCCGCCTTTCGCGATCGCGTAGCCCTCTCCGGCGTCAACTCCATCAACTGGGCAAGGGTGGTTGCTCAGGTGGTTTATTATGTGTTCGCCGCCTTGAGCCTTGGCGCTCCGGCGCGAGGGGTGAGCTTCACCGTGCCCACCGGAAATTTCGGCAACATTCTGGCAGGCTACGTTGCCCGCAAAATGGGCATCCCCATTCGCCGCCTCGTGATCGCCACCAACAGCAACGACATACTCGACCGCGCGCTCGCGACCGGCCGCTATGAGATGTCCGGAGTCACCTCCACCATCAGCCCGTCGATGGATATCGAAGTCTCCAGCAATTTCGAACGCCTGCTGTTCGATGCCTCCGGTCGCGACGCGAGGCTGGTTTGCCGGCTGATGGGGGAGCTCAAACAGTCCGGCAGCTTCCAACTGCCGGCTAAGGTGCGTGCCTCTGTCGGCCAGCTGTTTTCATCGGGCCGCACCGACGAGCAGGCGACGCTCGACACGATTCGTACCACGCTGGCCGCCACCGGCACCCTGCTTGATCCGCACACCGCTGTCGCTTATGCCATTGCCCGGACCCACACCGACTCGACATCGCCGATGATCACCCTTGCCACCGCGCATCCCGCGAAATTCCCCGACGCCGTTGAAAAAGCCTGCGGCATCCGTCCAGGCCTCCCCAATAAATTCGCCGATCTGCTCGATCGGCCGGAAAGCTTTGAAGTCTTGCCGAAGGATCTCGATGTGATGCGGAAATTCATTCTCTCCAGGATTTGACGATGACAGTAAACGTTTCCCGCCTTCCCAATGGCATCAACATCATTACCGATCATATGCCGCACCTTGAAACTCTGGCATTGGGCCTGTGGGTCAAGGCCGGCGCCCGCGACGAGCTGGTCGATCAGGGTGGCCTTGCGCATCTTCTCGAGCATATGGCGTTCAAGGGAACCGCGCGGCGCACCGCTATAGAGATAGCGTCTGAGATCGAGAACGTCGGCGGTGAGATCAATGCCGCCACCGGCATGGAAACGACCGCATATTTCGCCCGCGTGCTGAAGGATGATTGGCCTCTCGCGCTCGATATCCTGGCCGATATCCTGACCGATCCCGTCTTTGCCGCGAGCGAACTGGATAAGGAAAAATATGTCATCCTTCAGGAGATCGCCGCCGCCAATGACGCGCCCGACGATCTGGTATTCGAGCTGCAGAGCGCTGCGGCCTTCCCCGACCATTCCTTGGGGCGGCCCATCCTGGGCGAGGCGGCGCGTGTCGAACGCTACGACCCCCGTGCCATTACCACCTATCGCAATTTGCACTACACAGCCTCCCGCATCGTCGTGGCGGCGGCCGGTCATGTCGATCACCACACGCTTGTCGCTGAGGCCGAGGCGCGTCTGTCGAGCTTCCCCGCCGGCGCCCCGGCAGAGCGCTCGCCACCCGAGTTCTCCGGAGGGTTTAAATCGGCCGAGCGTCCCCTCGATCAGCTTCATCTTGTGTTCGGTTTTCTGGCGCCCGGCTATCGCGACGAGAAGATTTATGCCCTGCAGGCGCTCGCAAACATTATGGGCGGTGGAATGTCGTCGCGCCTGTTCCAGGAGCTGCGCGAAAAGCGCGGTCTCTGCTACTCGATTTTCGGTTTTGCCAGCTCCTATGAGGATGCCGGCCTGCTGAACGTCTATGCGGCTGGCGCGCCCGAGAATGCCCGCGACCTTGCCGATGTTGCCACCGACGTCATGTTGTCCTTGACCGAAGGCGTCGAGGAAGCCGAGCTGCAGCGCGCGAAGGCCCAGCTCAAAGCCGGCCTCGTCATGAGCCTCGAGAGCGCCACGGGACGCGCCGACCAGATCGCCCGCCAGTTCCAGGCTTTCGGCAAGGTGCCGGAGATCGCCGACCTGACGGCAAGGGTCGACAGGCTGACGACTGAGGATATCCGCGATCTCGCCAGCGAAATTCTGGTTTCCCGCCGGCCGGCGATCTCGGCGGTCGGTTCTCTCAAATACCTTGCCACACAGGATCGTATCGCGGCAAAATTCGGCTGAACGTCGTTTCGTTCAGGGTTGCGCATGGCCTTTCTGTCGAGCTTTATCGATTCTTCGGGCATTCCCGTATTGAAGGGCCAGCGTATTTTTCTGCGCCTGCCGCAGATGACCGATTATCCGGCGTGGTCGGCCCTTCGCGGCGCGAGCCGGAAATTTCTCACTCCTTGGGAGCCGCTTTGGCCGCCAGATGACCTTTCCCGGTCGGCCTACCGCGCCCGCATGAAGCGATATGGGCGCGACATCCAGGAGGACGCGGCTTATCCGTTTTTCCTCTTTTTCGCTGAAAACGGCGCTCTGTGTGGCGGCCTTACCCTCTCCAATGTCCGGCGCGGCGTGTCGCAGACGGCCACGCTGGGGTACTGGATCGGCGAGCCCTATTCGCGCCGCGGCCTCATGAAAGAGGCCGTGCTGTCTCTTTTGCCCTTCGCCTTCGACCACCTCGCCCTTCACCGTGTCGAGGCGGCCTGTCTGCCCCACAACTCGGCCTCGATCAGGCTGTTGAAGGCCTGCGGCTTCACCGAGGAGGGCTATGCCCGGCAATATCTCCGAATCAACGGCGACTGGAACGATCACCTTCTTTTCGCCATCCTTGCCGAGGATCGTGAATCCCATAATCGGCGCAATTTCTCACAGCGTTAATAGGTTGATGGCGTGCTTGCCTTAACGCCTTTCGGGAGGTACCAAGGCTTGAGGTTTGCTTTGCGGTACGGGGAACAATGAAAATTTGCCGCTTTTTTACGACCCTCCTGGTCGTCATTGCTGCTTTGCTGGCACTGTCGCAAGGCTCCGCCGCGCGCGATGTCGTCAATGCCGCGCTGAAATCGCCGAGCATCGATCTCATTCCTGTTTTGGAGGCCGTCGAAACAGATAAGGCCCAGGTGGCAATCGAAATCCCCGGTGCCGCCGGCCAGAAGAACCTGATGACCCTCCAGGCCAACGGCCCGGGCCCGCTTCATCGCTGGGTGGTCTTCTCTCTGCTCAATCCCGATTCGACACCGCACGATCTGGTCATCGTTAGTCCGCACCAGGGTTTTGTTGGTTCTGGCTTTCTGTGGCCGAAGCGCGAAGGAAGCCGCCTCTATGGTGTGCAGGCCAACACCGGCGCCGCACCGCTGCCGCTTCGGGCATTGGGCACAGACGCTCTTGCTTTCCGCATCGAGCCGAATTCGTCCCAGACCTTCGCTCTCGAATTGACGCCCGCGGGGCTCAGCACGCTTGCCCTGTGGCAGCGCAATGCGTTCGAAGCCCAGGCAGGTGAAAACGCTTTCTTCCGTGGCGTCGTGCTCGGCATTGCGACGTTGCTCGGCATCGCCATCGTTAGTTTCTTCATCGTGCGCCAGCGCGCCGTCTTTCTGGCCGCTTCGCTTTTTGCCTGGTCGGCCGTGATATTTCTCGCCATCGAGACCGGCTATCTGCCCGACATGCAGAAATGGCTGCCGCTCGGCCCCGAGGGCGGCCAGCGCATCAGGGCCATCGTCGAATCCCTGATGCTTGCCGGCATCATTCTGTGTCTTTCCACCTTTCTCGAGCTTCGCAAAAAAGTGCCCTGGCTCGGTACGGCCCTGATGATTTGCGCGGCCCTGGCCATAGGCCTTGCGGCCTATGGCTGGTACGAGCCGGCCGTCGTCAGCGGCCTCGCCAGGATCGCGTTCGGTTCAACGGTGCTGTTCGGCTATGTGCTGATCTTCACCATGTGGCGCGAGGGTGGCGCGCGCGCCAGGGCCTCGATTCTCACCTGGACGGTGCTTCTTGCCTGGACCGCCGTTGCGGCCTTTGGGGCGCTCGACATCATACCTTCGCCCAATACTAGGCTCGTGATCTCCGCCGGTCTCGCTCTCGTGCTGTTGACCATGGGGTTCACTCTCGCCCAGTTCGCTTTCAGCCACGGCATTCTTTCCAGCCGCTTCTTCGAGGATTCCGGCAGGCGCGCCCTCGCTCTGGCGGGCTCCGAACAAACCGTATGGGATTGGCAGGCAGAGCGTGGCACGCTCTACGTCGGCCCCGAGCTCGAGCGCGCCCTGGGCCTGAAGGCGGGCACCATGATGAGCCGCGGCCTGAAATCCTGGATCGAGCTTATCCATCCTGCCGATCGCTCGGCTTATGTCGCGGCAGTGGAAGCCGCCGAGCGCCGCGGCCGCGGCACGTTCTCCCAGGAGTTCCGCCTTCGCCGTCACGATGGTGCCTATCGCTGGTATCTCCTGCGCGCCAGATCGATGGTCGGTCAGGACGGCCGTGCCTCGCGCTGCATCGGAACCCTCGCCGATATCACCGCCGTCAAGCGCTCCGAGGATCGGCTTCTGTCCGATGCCGTGCGCGATCGCATCACTGGACTTCCCAATCGCGCCCTGTTCATGGACCGGCTGGAATTCGCCATGCGTCGCGCTCACATGGAAAGCAATCGCGAGCTCTATGTGCTGGTTATCGACCTCGATCGCTTCAAGACCGTGAACGATGGCTTGGGCCATGAAGTCGGCGACAGCCTTCTGTCCGTCACCGGCCGGCGTCTTTTGACCCTCATCGGGCCCGAGGACACGCTGGCCAGGCTCCCGGGTGATCAGTTCGCCGTAATCTTCAACGCCAAAAAGCCGAAGCGCGACGTCATTCCATTCGCCGAGCAGATCCGCACCACCATCTCTCGCCCGATCAAATTGCGAGGCCGCGAGCTGTTCCTCACCGCGAGCTTTGGGGTAGCGCGTTTCCTTGACGATCGTTCCGCTCCTCAGGAGTTCGTCAAGGACGCCGAGATCGCTCTCTACGAGGCAAAGCGCCGGGGCAGGGACTCGATTGAATTTTTCCGCCCCGATATGCGCGACGACCGTTCGGAGCTGCTTGCTCTCGAGCAGGATCTGCGCCGCGCTATCGAGCGCAACGAGATCGAGGTCGTCTATCAGCCCATCTCGCGCCTCTCCGACATGCAGCTCGCCGGCTTCGAAGCGCTGGTACGCTGGCGGCATCGCACCGAGGGACTGCTCGGCCCCGAGGTCTTCATGAGTGTCGCGGAGGAAACCGGCATCATCAAGGACCTCAGCCACCATGTGCTGAACGAAGCCGCGCGCCAGCTTGGCATATGGCAGCGTGCCTTTCGCCCCGACAAGCCGCTGTTCGTTTCCGTCAATGTCTCTTCGAGCCAGCTCTTCAACACCGACCTGGTGGATGAGGTTCGCGCACTTTTGGGACGCGAGGATATCGCCGAGGGAACCCTCAAGCTGGAACTCACCGAATCCCTGGTCATGGAAAACCCCGAGCTCTCGATCGAGATTCTCAAGCGCCTCAAGGCTCTCGGAGTCGGCCTCGCCTGCGACGATTTCGGCACCGGCTATTCGGCCCTTGCCAGCCTGCGTCGTCTGCCATTCGATATTTTGAAGGTCGACCGCAGCTTCCTCGAGGCCGATCCCGAGGACGAGAAGGCAATGATCATTCTCGAGACCATCATCCTCCTCGCCCACGATCTCCGTCTGACCGTCGTCGCCGAGGGGATCGAGAGCCAAGAGCAGATTGCGACGCTTGCCGAACTCGAATGCGATTTGGGGCAGGGCTTCCTCATCGGCGAGCCCATGATGTCTAAGCAGGTGGTCGAGGCCCTCAGCGGCGGCGCCTTCACCGCGAGCAAGCCTGTATTTGCCGGCATCTGGGACCGGCTCGGCGGTCGCAAGACAAGCGAGCCTTTTGCACCGAAGCCGGCGCGGATTGCCGCGGCCAGGCCCGCCGAAATCGCCCCTCCTGCGAAGCCCGCCGCGACGAAGCCCGCCGAAGAGGAGCCTGGCGAAGAGCCGCTGTCGCCGGAACTGGCCGCGGTCAAGGCCGCCATCGACGGCGCCACCCAGGCTCTCGCAAAGCAGAACATCGAGTCGGTTGCCAGCGACATAGTGATCGACAGCCTCGCTGTGCCGGAGGTGCCTGCCGCCCCCGCGCCCCCGCTGCTGTCCGAGGATAAGCCTGCGGTTCCTGTGAGTTTTCGCTCCACAATGACGCTTCCCCTGCCGGAGCTGCCGGCTCCGCCGCCCCCTCCCGCCGCCCCCCCGGTCCGAAACGGCAGTTTCCGAGCCGCCGGCTCCGCCGCCGCAGCCCAAGCCCGGCACGGCCCCTTTCAGCCCGCGCTTCAAGGCAGCGAGAAAGCCCGTGCCGATTGCGCCGAAGCGCCGCGAGCAGCCTCCGATCCACACGGCTGTGAAAACCAATGGTGCCGCTCCGCCGTCCGACATGCCGGCCGACGTGCCGGAGCCCGAGAATGTGCAGCCGCCGGCAGAAGCGCGAGAGCCGGCCGCCCAGGCAAGCCCGCCGCCTGATGAGCCGCCGTCTCCTGAAGCGCTGCCCAATGAGGCGCTTCCTATAGACCCTCCGCAAGACACGGCCGAAGCGACCCCCCCGGTCGATGGAGCGCCTGCGGAAGCCAAGCCGGATGTGGAGTGCGAACTGCCGCGCCCCGCCGATACGCCGAGCCCTGAAGCGCCATTACCTTCTTCCGACGAGCAGGCGGCAGCTGCCACGTCAGAAACTGCCGATGACGTGATGATCATCCCCCCGCCTTCGCCGCCTGGCGCATCCGAGCCTGTGCCGCTTGCCGAAGCAGCACGGATCGCCGTTCCCGCTTCAGTGAACGCCCAGCCGAAGCTGGCGCACATGCTGCGCAAAAGCGGCAGGAGAAAATCCAAGACTTTGAAATGAGTCTGTTAGGCGTGGCCCGCTTCGCTTGAGAGCATGCGCGGGTCGATCCCGAGTTTCTTGAGCGCGGTGCGATATTTGTCGTCATTTGCGACGCTGAAGATCAGGTCTTCATCCGCTTCGCAGTGCAGCCAGCCGTTTTTCTGAATTTCCGATTCGAGCTGTCCCGGCCCCCAGCCCGAATAGCCCAGCGCCAGCAGCGAATGGCGCGGTCCTTGGCCCTTGGCGATGGCCCTGAGCACGTCGAGCGTGGCGGTAAGCCCCACCCGCTCACTGATCGGCAGCGTCGTGTCGGCCGAATAATAATCGGTGGTGTGCAGCACGAAGCCGCGGCCGGTCTCGACCGGCCCGCCGAATTGCACCGGCATTTGCGATAGTTTCTGGTCGAGGTTGATCTGGTTTTCCGGCGGTAGAAGATTGAGCCGGTCCAAAAGATCGGGAAACGTAATGTCGCCCGCAACCTTGTTGATGACGATCCCCATCGCTCCGTCCGACGAATGGGCGCAGAGGAATATGACGCTGCGGTCGAAGCGCGGATCGCCGATGCCGGGCATGGCGATAAGCAGCTTCCCATCGAGATACGGGCTTGTATTTCCAGCCATATTCAACACCAACCGGTAGTAGTGTAGCGTGATCTGATAGGATCGCAAGAAACTCTGACGTAATCGTGATTGGCCATTCAGGTTCCTGCCGTGACTCTGCTGCTTCAGATTATGAGAACGAAACTCTTGATGTTGAATCCCGTTGCGTTCGTGTTTTTTTTCATGCTCGGCTATGTGAGCGCCGCGGCCGCTGCGTTCGATCACTCTGCCGCACGGCTCTTTCAGGCGCGCACGCAGCATGGCGCATGGACCGCCGGGCTTGAGATCAAGCTCGCCGAGGGCTGGAAAACCTATTGGCGGCTGCCGGGAGACTCAGGCGTTCCTCCGCAGTTCGATTGGTCGCGATCGACCAATCTGGCCGCGGTCACAATCGGCTGGCCAGCACCCCGCCGCTTCAGTGACGCCGCCGGTGAAGCCATCGGCTACCATGATCTGATCGTGCTTCCGCTGCGCGTCGACCCGGCCGATCCGCAAAAACCCATTGGCCTCGCGTTATCGTTGTTTTACGCCGTCTGCAAGGACATCTGCATTCCTGTCCAGGTGGAATTGACAGTCGAAATCGACCCGCGCGGTCGGGGAAGTGCCGCCGATCAGGCGCTTCTGGCTGATTTTGCCAGCCGCATTCCCGCTAGCTCAGGCACCGGTTCGCTGCCCCGTATCCATGCCTTGCGAGTGATCGGCTCCGGTGCAGGCAGCGTCCTCGAGGTCTCGGTCGAGGGAAAATTACCGCCGGGATCCACCGACATTTTCGTCGAGGGTTATCCCAAGGCGTATTTTCGCAAGCCCGGCGCTGCCGAAGGGATAAATGACGCCTCGCGCTTTCATCTCAAGATCGATGGCCTGACCGATATCGCCGAACTCCGCGGCAGAGAGCTGACGCTGACCTTGACATCGGGCGCCAGGAGCCTTGTTCAAACGATGATTGTGGAATAGAGACCCGGACCTGGCCAAAGCGGAGAGGATAGGATGAGCATCAAACCGGGTGACCGGATTCCGCCGGCGGAGTTTTTTGTCATGAGCCCCGACGGACGCAAAAAGCTATCCTCAGGCGAAATATTCGAGGGCAAGAAGATTGTGCTGTTCGCTGTGCCGGGTGCGTTCACCGGCACCTGTCACAAGCTGCATGTTCCGAGCTATCTGCATAATATTGACGCGATTAGGGCCAGGGGTGTCGACACAATCGCATGCGTTTCCGTGAACGATGCCGATGTCATGCAGGCCTGGGCGAAGCAGGCGGGAGCTGAAGGAAAAATCTTGTTTCTCGCAGATGGCAATGGCGATTTCACCCGCAGCATCGGGCTCGAAGTCGATCTCAGCGCCAGCGGAATGGGCAAGCGCTCGCGCCGCTATTCCATGCTGGTGGACAATGGCGTGGTGAAAGTTCTCAATGTCGAGGAGAAGCCCGGGGTGAATGTCTCGGGCGGCGACACCATTCTCGCTCAGCTCTAGCTCTGCCGAACACCGCGCTTGAACGGCGCCATGCCCTCGCGCGCCAGCGCGTCGGCCCGTTCGTTCTCCGCATGGCCCGCATGACCGCGCACCCAGTGCCAGCGAATCTGATGGCGTCCGAGCGCAGCATCGAGCCGCTGCCACAGCTCGGCGTTTTTAACGGGCTTTTTCTCAGCCGTGCGCCAACCGTTGCGCCGCCAGCTGTGAATCCATTTGGTGATGCCATCCCTGAGGTAATTGGAATCGGTGAACATATCGACATTGCAGTCGCGCTTCAGCGTTTCCAGCGCCGAGATCGCCGCCATCAGCTCCATCCGGTTGTTCGTGGTAACGGGCTCGCCGCCCTTCAGTTCTTTTTCCTTGCCGTCGAAGCGCAAAACCGCGCCCCACCCTCCAGGTCCCGGATTTCCCGAACAGGCTCCGTCGGTGAAAATCTGCACCGGATGCTGATCCATCACGCGCTGCGTCGGGTCTGCGGCTCGTGCCTCCGGCGCAGTTCTCTCGGCAGCTTGAAGGCCACCTTTTCATCCCGGGTGACCGTCGTCTCGATGGTTACGTCGAACCGCCGGCGAAGCGTGTCGATAACTTCATCGATGAGCACTTCCGGCGCCGATGCCCCCGCCGTTATGCCGAGCGTGCGAAGATCGCCGAGCCGGCCGATGTCGATCTCATCGCCCCGTGCGATCAATATCGCACGGCTGCAGCCGCAGCGCTTGGCTGTCTCGACCAGCCGCTGCGAGTTCGAACTGTTCGGCGCCCCTACGACGATGAGCGCATCGCAGGAAGGCGCGATCTGCTTGACCGCCTCCTGCCGGTTCGTCGTCGCATAGCAGATGTCTTCCTTGCGCGGCCCGGCAAGCTTCGGAAATCGCCTTTGCAGGACGGCAACGATCGCTTTGGTATCGTCGACCGACAGGGTGGTCTGCGTCGTGTAGGCAATCTTTTGCTCATCGCGCGGCGTGAAAGCCTCGGCGTCTTCAACCGACTGGATCAGATGAACGCTGCCCTCCGGCAGCTGTCCCATGGTGCCGATCACTTCCGGATGTCCCTCATGCCCGATCAGGATGATTTCATAACCGAGTTGATGATGACGCCCCGCTTCCATGTGAACCTTGGTGACGAGTGGGCAGGTTGCATCGATATGCAGCAAATTCCGCCGCTCGGCGGCTTCGGGAACCGCCTTCGGCACGCCATGGGCCGAGAAGATAACCGGCTGCGGCCCGTCGGGAATTTCCTCGATCTGCTCGACGAAAACCGCGCCTTTGCGCTTCAGTTCTTCGACCACATATTTGTTGTGCACGATTTCATGGCGCACATAGACCGGCGCGCCATAGGCTTCGAGCGCCTTCTCGACGATTTCGATCGCCCTCACCACGCCGGCGCAAAAGCCGCGAGGCTGGGCAAGGAGAATCTTCAGCGGGGGTTTTTGGTCTGTCATTTGGTGGCGCCATACATGGGTGAGCGCCGCGCGCTTTGTCAATTGATGATGGAGTCGCAACCGCTTGACAAACACTCGGGTGCCGATAGGGTGTGCGCCGCAATTCGCCCCGGCTTCTTGAGCCGGAGAATCGCGGCAGAAGCGGGAGAGACCGGGCAGCTTCACGTCCGGCGCCGAAGGAGCAACCGCCCCGGAAACTCTCAGGCACAAAGGACCGCTTCCGTCATTGTCTCTGGAGAGTAGCGGTGTCTCCGCTCACCGAAGGGGGTAAGCCCTGCGCATTTATGCTGGGCGAAATCTCTCAGGTTCTCTGACAGGGGGGGCCAGTCTGGGTCGTCCGGACTGCGCTTTCCTGTATGGAGATTGGAGAGATTGATGGCCGAGCCTGCGCCCCTTTCGGGGTCTCTGCGGCGAACCGCGCTCTACCCGGCGCAGGTCAAACAGGGCGCCCGCATGGTGCCTTTCGCCGGCTATGAGATGCCGGTGCAATTTGCAACCGGCATCATCGCCGAACACAATCATACCCGCAACGCTGCCGGCCTGTTCGATGTTTCCCACATGGGCCAGGCTTTCATTCGCGGTGCGACTCATGAAACCGCCGCGCAAGCCCTGGAAACCCTCGTGCCTGCCGATATTCTCGGGCTCGAGCCTGGCCGCGTCCGCTACACCCAGCTCACCAATCCCGAAGGCGGCATCATCGATGACCTCATGGTTACCCGCCCCCTTGATGATGATGGAAAATTGCTGCTGGTCGTGAATGCCTCGCGAAAGGCCGTTGATTACGCGTGGCTCAATGAAAATCTTGTTCCCGCCGTCACCCTGGTGTCTGTCGATGATCGCTCGCTCCTCGCTCTGCAGGGACCCGGAGCTGAAACTATACTGTCAAACCACTGTCCCGAGGTCGCTTCCATGCCCTTCATGTCGGCGCTCGCCGCACGGTTCGACGGTATCGACATCCAGCTCTCCCGCTCCGGCTACACGGGCGAGGACGGCTATGAAATGTCGATCCCGACCCGCCATGTGGCTACCGTCTATGACGCGCTGCTGAACCATCCGGACGTAAAGCCCATTGGGCTCGGTGCGCGCGATTCCCTTCGTCTGGAGGCGGGCCTTTGCCTCTATGGTCACGACATCGATGAAACCACCAGTCCCGTTGAAGCCGATCTCGTCTGGTCGATTGGCAGACACCGCCGGACCGAGGGCGGATTCATCGGTGCGGAGCGGATACTTCGCGAGCTGAAAGAGGGGCCGCGCCGCCGCCGCGTCGGCATCAGCCCTCAGGGCCGCGCTCCCGCGCGCGAAGGAACAGCGATCACCGCCGCCGGCCGCACGGCCGGAACGATCACGTCCGGCGGTTTCGGACCCACTGTTTCCCGCCCAATTGCCATGGGCTATGTCGAAGCTGCGCTGGCTGCCCCTGGAACCCCGCTTGAACTGATGGTGCGCGGTCAGCCCCTTGCCGCCGATGTCGCCAAGCTTCCATTCGTCGCCCACCGCTACAAACGCTGATCAACAGGAGAATATTATGAGCGATGTCCACTACACCAAGGAGCACGAATGGATCAGGGTCGAGGGCGACACCGCCACCATCGGCATCACCAATCATGCCCAGGAGCAATTGGGCGATGTGGTGTTCGTGGAGCTTCCCCCGGTTGGCAAGAAGCTGACCAAAGGTGGCGATGCAGCCGTCGTTGAATCGGTAAAGGCGGCGAGCGAAGTCTACGCGCCCGTCTCGGGCGAGGTTCTCGAGGTGAATTCGGCGATCGCCGCCGAGCCGGGCAGGGTGAACCAGGATCCCGAGGGGTCTGCCTGGTTTGTCAAGATCAGGCTTTCCGACAAGAGCGAGCTCGACGGCCTCATGGACGCTTCAGCCTACAAGGCCTTCATTGCAGAATCCCATTAGGAGAAAGACGATGCCGATCAAACGAGCAAGCCTGAGGGACCTTGAGCCCGGAGCGAATTTCATTCGCCGCCATATCGGCCCGGGCGATGCGGAAGTGTCGCAAATGCTGACGGTGCTTGGCGCAGCCTCTCTCGATGAATTTATCGACAAGGCCGTGCCGAAAAAGCTCCGAGCCCGCCGGCCGCTCGATCTCCCCCCTCCCAAGGCTGAGCGGACCGCTTTGTCTTATCTCCGCGCCATGGCCGATCGCAACGAGGTTTACACCTCGATGATCGGCATGGGCTATTACGGCACCATCACGCCCAAGGTCATTCTGCGCAATGTGCTGGAGAATCCCGGCTGGTATACGGCCTATACGCCCTACCAGGCCGAGGTGAGCCAGGGCCGGCTTGAAGCTCTTCTCAATTTCCAGCAAATGGTGATCGATCTCACGGGCCTCGAGCTTGCCAGCGCTTCGCTGCTCGATGAGGCAACAGCCGCCGCCGAGGCCATGGCGATGACCAAGCGTGTCGCCAAATCAACCGCCAACGCATTTTTCCTCGACCGCGACACCCATCCCCAGACCATCGGCGTCATTGAAACCCGCGCCCGAGGTTTCGGTTTCGAGATCATCATCGGCGACCCCATGAAAGATCTCCATCCTTCCAAGGTTTTCGCCGCACTGTTGTCCTATCCCGGATCCTCCGGTGAGATCAGAGATTTCCGCCCCGTCATCGCCAAGCTGCACGCCGCCGGCGCTCTGGCCGTCATGGCGACGGATCTGCTGGCCCTGGCGCTTCTCTCATCACCGGGCGAGCTCGGCGCCGATGTTGCTGTCGGCTCGGCCCAGCGCTTCGGCGTGCCGATGGGCTTCGGCGGACCCCATGCGGCTTTTTTCGCAACACGCGATGAATTCAAGCGCTCCATCCCCGGCCGCATCATCGGGGTATCGACCGACAGCAAGGGAAACCCCGCCTTGCGCATGGCGCTGCAGACGCGCGAGCAGCACATCAGGCGCGAAAAAGCGACGAGCAATATATGCACCGCGCAGGTTCTCCTCGCCGTGATGGCTTCCATGTTCGCCGTTTACAATGGTCCTGAGGGGATCAGGAAAATGGCCGAGCGGACGCACCGCTTCGCCGCGATTTTCGCCGCCGCCGTGAAGTCCTTCGGCTATGAGGTCGCGAACCGCTCCTTCTTCGACACGGTGACGGTCCATGTTCCCGGTCGCGCCCGCATGCTCCTTGCCAGGGCGCGAGAGAAACGCATCAATCTGCGTTCCATCGACGCCGACCACCTCGGCGTTTCCTTCGATCAGTCGACACGGCGCCAGGAGCTCGTCCGGCTCCTGTCATGTTTCAAGACCGATGCCGCCGACCGCATCGACATCGACCGCCTCGATGAAAAGCTGATCGAGGTTCTGCCTGAGGACTTGCAGCGCAAGTCGCCCTATCTCACTCATCCGGTATTCTCCCTCTATCACTCCGAGACCGAGATGCTGCGCTATTTGCGCTATCTGCAGAACAAGGACATCGCTCTCGACCGCTCGATGATTCCCTTGGGCTCCTGCACCATGAAGCTCAATGCCACGACGGAGATGATCCCCGTCACTTGGCGGAACTTCGCGATGATCCATCCCTTTGCCCCGCTCGAACAGACGCAAGGGTATCAGCAGCTCTTCGAGGAGCTTGAAGTCGATGCTGGCCGAGATCACCGGCTTCGATGCCATATCGCTGCAGCCCAATGCCGGCAGCCAGGGTGAATATGCGGGCCTTCTCGCCATTCGCGGCTACCATGAAGCGCGCAGCGAGGCGCACCGCAGCATCTGCCTCATCCCGGTGTCTGCTCACGGCACCAACCCCGCTTCCGCGGTCATGGCCGGCTTGAAAGTTGTCGCCGTCGCCTGCGACGACCGCGGCAATGTTGACGTTGCCGACCTCAAGGCCAAGGCGCAGCAGCATTCTTTAAACCTCGCTGCGCTGATGATCACGTACCCATCGACCCATGGTGTCTTCGAAGAAGCTGTAAGAGACATCTGCGACGTCATTCACCATCACGGCGGCCAGGTCTATCTCGACGGTGCCAATCTGAATGCCCAGGTCGGATTGATGCGTCCGGCGGAACTCGGCGCCGATGTCTGCCACATGAATCTCCACAAGACCTTCTGCATCCCCCATGGGGGCGGCGGGCCGGGCCAGGGTCCGATCGGTGTAAAGGCCCATTTGGCGCCTTATCTCCCCGGCCATTGCGTCGTCTATGGTGTCAACCCGGCTGCCGGCCGCAACCAGTCGACGGGTCAGGTATCGGCAGCCCCCTGGGGCTCATCCTCCATTCTCCCCATCTCATGGGCTTATATCGCCATGATGGGAGCGGAAGGCCTGACGCGCGCGACGAAGATCGCCATCCTCAACGCCAACTACATCGCCACAAAGCTCCGACCCCATTTCCCGATCGTCTATACCGGCCCGAACGGTTTCGTGGCGCATGAATGCCTGATCGACCTGCGCGGGTTGAAGGAGCGTTGCGGAATCTCCGTTGAGGATGTCGCGAAACGGCTCGTCGATTTCGGCTTCCACGCGCCGACCATGTCGTTCCCGGTTCCCGACACGATGATGATCGAGCCGACCGAATCGGAATCCAAACGCGAGCTCGATCGCTTCTGCCAGGCGATGATCACGATTCGAGAAGAGATCAGGGAAGTGGAGGAGGGGCGCGCCGACCGCGTCGACAACGTCCTGAAGAATGCGCCTCACACGCATCGAATGCTGCTCGAAGATTGGAAAAAGCCTTATTCCCGCGAAAAGGCGTTTTTCCCGCTTCATCCCGGGCGTGACGATAAATATTGGCCGCCCGTCGGCCGCGTCGACAACGTCTATGGCGATCGCAATCTCGTGTGCACCTGTCCGCCCATGGACGCCTATCTCGAGGCGGCGGAGTGAATGGCGAAATACAGATGCCCGGTCGAGCTCGGCCCTGAGCCACTTAATATAGCGCGTCATGCGCGGGCTTGACCCGCGCATCTAGAGCTTAAACCAGCTTGTCCCTGAGATCGGCGATGCTGCGGTCGATGAGCTTTGCGCCCGCCGGGCCCTTCAATTCGTCCTTCAAGATGCGGGTCGCCACCGACACCGCAAGCTCCGCCGTGGCCGCGCGCACTTCCTTCACCGCAGCAGCCTCCGCTTGGGCGATCTTCTGCCGCGCCGAGGCCGATCGCCGCTCGAGCATTTCCTTGAGCTTGCTTCGTGTTTCCGCCGCATAGGCTTCCGCTTCCTTGCGTGCCTGTGCGATGACCTCGGCTGCTTCCGCCTCGGCTTGCTGGCGCTTGCCGCGATACTCCCCAAGCAGCGCCTGTGCTTCCTCCCTGAGCTTTTGCGCATCCCCCAAAGTTTTTTCTATGCCTGCCGCCCGCTCGTCGAGGAGGCTTATGACCTTCGCCGGCACCTTCAGATATATGAACAGTGCGATCAGGAGGAAGAACGCGACGGCTACCCAGAATTCTGGATTCTGAAAGAGACTCACGCGCCCTCCTGCTTTGCTTTGCCCCTGTCGCCGGCAGCTGCCGACGACCTCACATCGATGCCGGCCAGCTCTGCCACGATCTCAGCGGCAACATCCGCCGCGACCCTTTCCACCTCGCCCATCGCCTTCCTCTTGAGTTCGGCGATCGTCTTTTCCGCCTTGGCTGTCTGCAAATTGATTTCCGCTTCGACCTTGGCTCGCTCCTTTGCGGTCTCCTCATTCAGCCTGTTGCGCGCTTCCTGGGCGATGCCGCTGCCGCGCGCGCGCGCAGCAGCGAGCGCTGCTTCATAATCGGCGATGGCCTGCTCGGTTTCCGTTTTGAAGCGCTGCGCGGCCTCGAGATCGTCGGCGACCCGCTTGGCTCGGCTTTCGATCGCGCCGCCCACCCGCGGCAGAGCGACGAAGCGCATCATGAGATAAAGACAGATGAAGGCGATCGCGAGCCAGATCAGCTGCGGCGGCCATGTGGTCGTGTCGAGTTGCGGCATGATTGCCCTTTATTCCCGAGGCCGGTGCTGCAGAACCGTTACGCGGATCACCCGAACAGGATCAGCATGGCGACGGCGAAGCCGATGAGGCCCGTGGCTTCGGCGAAGGCGAAGCCCAGGAACAGCGTGCCGCGCTGGGCCGCGGCGGCCGCCGGATTGCGCAAGGCGCCGACGAGGTAATTGCCGAAGATATGGCCGATGCCGACACCGGCGCCGCCGAGCGCAATGGCCGCAATGCCGGCACCGATCATCCGTGCTGCTTCAACATCCATTTTGAGATCTCCTTGGGGTTGGGGGAAACGATTTCAGTGGTCGACGTGCAGGGCGTCATTGAGATAGAGGCAGGTCAGAAGCGCGAACACATAGGCCTGCAGCACCGCCACCAGCAGCTCGAGCGCATAGATCGCGACCAGCGCCATCAGCGGCAGCCAGCCGGCGAACACGCCGAGCATGATGACGAAGCCGGCGATCACCTTCAGCATCATGTGCCCGGCCATCATATTGGCGAACAGCCGGATCGACAGGCTGAACGGCCGGATGAAATAGGAAATGATCTCGATCGGCACCACGAACGGCAAGAGCGGCGCCGGCACGCCCGCCGGCATGAAGAGCCGCATGTAACCGGGGCCGTGCTTGATGAAGCCTATGACCGTGGCTCCGATGAACACGATAAGCGCCAGCGCCAGGGTAATGATGATGTGGCTCGTCACGGTGAAGGCGCCGGGGATGAGCCCAAGCAGATTGGCGGCGAGAATAAAGGCGAACAGGGTGAACACGAAGGGGAAATACCCCCGTCCCTGCGCGCCCAGCACCTCTTCCGTCATGCCGAAGACGAGCTCATAGAGGCTTTCCGCCACCGATTGCAGCCGCGTCGGAATAAGCCGTGTCGGCGCGGTGAGCATCAGCAGGCACACGGCCCCGACGGCGATCAGGGCCCACAGGCCGGAATTGGTCAGCGACAGGTCGAGATCGCCGATCCGGATCGGAATGATGCGCTCGATCTCGAACTGATGGATCGGATCGATGACCTTGTGGCCCTCCGCTGCAGCCGCCGCTTCCGTGCCGCTGACCGTCTCTGCTGCTGTTGTCGCCACGATTAATCCTCGTCGTCTTCGTCGGCCACCGGCTTCGCCGGCGCCTGACTATCGGCCTTGCCGCCGCCCATCAGCTCATCGGCCTGCTTGCTTTGGCTCAGCCGCATCACGTTCACAACGCCCGCGGCGAAACCGAAGGGCATGAGTACCAGCATCAGCCACGGCTTCGTTCCGAGCCAGCGGTCGAGCAGCCATCCAAGCCCCATCGCCACCGTAATGCCGACCACCAGCTCGGTGATTGCCCGCGTTGCCAGACCAAGTGCGGAACCTTCTTCGCTCCTGGAGGAATCCCCGCCCTTCTGCGTCAGCCGGGCCTGCTCGATCCGCCTTTCAATGTCCTTGAGTTTGTCGTCAGCCATCAGCTTCAACTCAAAGAAATTGGCCGGCTCGCAGCCCCAAATCGCCGCGACCATAATTTGCGCCTATTGCGGTGTCAAGCGGCCGCTCCCGCGCATAAGTTGTTGTTATTCTGCGAAAATTGCAAACTTCCGCAGGCTGCGGCGTTTTGTGCGATGAGGAGCGGAACACTTTATTTTTTCACAATTGGTTCATCCAAGCTTCATTATTCGCGCTTTAGATAATGAATAATGAAACCCGCAGACGAAAGATCGCCGACCGAACTCATTGCCAGGATCGTGCTCGCCAATCTCGCGGCTCTCGTCCTTGCGCTGATTGCCGGCTCGCTCAGCGCCGCCAAGGCCGCACCGCTTCTGTTTTAGCTCCCGAATCCTCACCCCGACGAATGAGCACCGTCATGCGCGGGCTTGGCCCGCGCATCCTTATTCCTCGTCATGGCCGGGCTTGACCCGGCCATCTGCAACTCGCGATGAGATTCGCGGGTCGAGCCTGCGAATGACGCAGAAAAGAGATGTCATAATAGCAAATCCTTCCGCCAGCTTGCGCTTCCGGGATGAAGGAGGGGTGGAGCGGCACCTCGCGGTGGCGCCAACGTTGGTGTTAGTAGAGATGGTGCGAGGGCGCTCCACCCCGGTGATTTTGGGAGGTCACTTTCACGTCACTCGCTTCGGGATGTTTCGAAGCCGCGCCGGCCTAGCACTCAACCCCTGGTCAACGGCAGCCAGTCCACGGCTTGCCTACAGGCACCGGCCCTTTCTCCACACTCAAAAGGCGACATCCGGACAGCGCCTCCTTCACGGAGCAGGGTGAAGAATGACTACTCTATACTAGGAATGTTGTCAAGAGGAAAGTTTTCGGTACTGCCTGACTTGCGACACTACCAACTTTTCCTTCTCCCCTTGATTGAGGAAGGGCAGGGCGGGAGGCTTCAACTCGCTTCCCGCAGCCCTTCCGCGGTTTCGAGATCGACTGATACAAGCTGGCTGATGCCGCGCTCCATCATCGTCACCCCGAACAGCCGATGCATGCGCGCCATCGTCAGGGCATGATGCGTGATGATGAGGAAGCGCGTATCGGTGCGTTCCAGCATCGCGTCGAGGAGATTGCAGAACCGTTCCACATTATGGTCGTCGAGCGGTGCGTCCACCTCGTCCAGCACGCAGATGGGCGAGGGATTGGTGAGAAACACCGCGAAAATAAGCGCCATGGCGGTGAGCGCCTGTTCCCCGCCCGACAGCAATGACAGGACCTGCGGTTTCTTGCCGGGCGGATGAGCCAGTATTTCGAGCCCCGCTTCCAAGGGATCATCCGACTCGATCAGCTGCAACTCCGCCTTGCCGCCGGCGAACAGGGTGGTGAACAGCGAGCTGAAATTCTGGTTCACCATGTCGAAGGCATCGAGCAGCCGCTGCCGGCCTTCCTTGTTAAGGCTTTGAATTCCGCCCCTGAGCTTGCCGATGGCCTGCACTAAATCGTCCCGCTCTCGGACCAGGCCATCAAGCTGTGTCTGAACGGCGCGGGCCTCCTCATCGGCCATGAGATTTACCCCGCCCAGTCGGTCGCGGTCGTCCTTCAGGGTCACGAGCTTGCGCTCGATGTCCTCTTGCGGCGGCATCGCGCCTGCATCGAATCCCGCGGTAACTGCCACGTCCTGCGGACTGCAGGCGAGGGCCTCGGTAATACGCCGCACGCTGTCCGCGGACCTCGCTTCCGCGGCTTCGACCAGTGCGCCCGACCGTCCATGCTCTTCGCGGCTTGCCGACAGAAGCTCCTGCGCCTTGCGCTGCTGCGCCTCGGCCTGCCGCAGGCGCGCTTCGCCCAGCGCCAATGCATCCGCCGCCTCATTGCGAAGGCCCTCGGCCGACTGCAGCGCGCTGAGCAGTTTCTTTCGGCGATCCTCGATCTGCTGCGGAATAAGCGCGAGCTCCGCAAGTGCGGTTCGCGCCTGTCCGGCGCGGTCCTCGAGTTCGGCGATCTGCCCTTGCGGCTCGTTTCAGCCGGTCGAGCCATTGCTTCTGATCGTCCTCGATCGCGGCGAGCCGCTGGCTGCGCTGCCTGATTTCCCGCTCGATGGCGTCGTGTCGGCCGCGGGCATCATCATACATTGCCCGTTCCCGCATCAGCTGATCGCGCAGCTCCTGCAGTTTCCGCTGCAGCTCCTCTGTTCCGGGCATCAGCGCGAGCTCGCCTTCCGCCTGAACGAGCCGCTCCCGCGCCTCGGCCAGTCCTTCATCGAGCCGCCGCCCCGCTTCATCGAGCGCGCCGATCTGCTGCAGCCGTTCCGCCATCTGGCGCTCATTCTGGACAAGCGACCGTCGCGCGGTCTCCACTCCCGCCGTCGCCGCCCGCCAGGATTCCCGTTGCATGCGCTCGCGGCTGGTTGCCATCTCCACCGATTGCTGAGCCGCATCGAATGCCCGCCGCAACATGTCCGACCGCGCCCTGGCGCTTGCCGCCTCATGTTCGAGCGAAGCGAGGCGGTTGCGCTCGGCGAGCCTTGTCGCCGCGGCGCTTGGTGCGTCCGCTGCTGAGGTAAATCCATCCCATCGCCACAGATCGCCTTCCCTGCTGACGAGCCGCTGGCCGCGCTGCAGCATGGGCTGCAGGACTTTCCCCTTCTGCCGCTCGACGACCCCGACCTGTGACAGCCTTCGTGTCAGCGCCGCCGGAGCGGCGACGAATTTCGACAAAGGCTCCGTCCCCGCCGGCAGCGAAACGAGATCGGCCATCGCCGGCAGCGCCCGCCAATGGACGGGTGCCGCCTCATCGGCGGACGCGTCGAGATCATCCCCGAGCGCCGCGCCGAGCGCAGCCTCGAACCCGGGCTTCACCGCGACGGCGTCGACGAGCTGCGGCCACAGATGTCCGTCGCTGACCCGGAGCAGCTTGACGAGTGTTTTCACTTCGGTTTCCACGCGCTCGGCCGCCCTTCGCGCATCGTCATAGGCTCTGCGGGCCTCGACCTCTTCGATCCGGGCCTGGCGCACCTCGGTCTCCGCCACGGTGGCTTCCTGCTCGAGCTGCAGGGCTGTGGCGAGCGACGATTCCACCGCTTGCGACAGCCTGAAGCTCTGGTCGTTCGTTCCCGCGTTGGCGAGCATGGTTTTCCGCCGTTCCCGCACCTCGGCGATATCGCGCTCCATTCGCTGAAGCCGTGCGCGCTGGTCCTCGATGATGCGCGAGAGCCCGTTGCGCCGCGCCGCCAGCTCCGAGAGCTGCGCATTGGCGAGATCGGTCTTCTCCTGGCATTGCGCCAGCGAGCCCGTCGTGTCTTGCAGCCTGGCAGCGGCATCCGCGCTGAGCGCGGCTTCCTCGCGCTGCGCCGCCCTGAGCTGTTCCTCCTCGGCTTTCAACTTGCTCAGAACCTCAGAGGTATCGTTGAGGGATAAGCGCTCCCGATCCAAATCATGCTCGGCCTGCTGCAGGCGGGATTGGGCTTCGCTCCTGCGCGCCTTGGTGCGAACCTCTTCCTCCTCGAGCGTCTGCCGCTCGATCGTCAACCGCTGCAAGGCGGCCGCGCGAGCGGCCTCCGTTTCGCGAAGCTTAGGCAGGCTTTCGGAAACTTCATCGCGCATCCGGGTCGTTTCCGACAGCGCGCGCGTATGTTCGGCCAGATGCCTGGTGATCTCGTCGAGACGTGCCTGTTCGCGCTTGACCGCCTCCACGGCATCGGCCCAGGCAAGGTAGAGCGATGCTGCTTCGTATTTCCGAATGTCGGCGGAAAGCTGCTTGTATTTCTGCGCATGCCGTGCCTGCCGCTTCAGGCTTGCAAGCTGCGTTTCGAGCTGCGCCACTACATCTTGCAGGCGCTGAAGATTGCCTTCCGCCGCCTTGAGCTTCAGTTCCGCCTCATGCCGGCGCGTGTGCAAACCCGCAATGCCGGCTGCTTCTTCGAGCACTCGCCGCCGTGCTTGCGGCTTGGCGTTGATGAGTTCGCCGATCTGGCCCTGCCGCACGAGGGAAGGCGAGCGCGCGCCCGTCGACGCATCTGCGAAAAGCAGCTGCACGTCCCGCGCCCTCACATCCCGGCCATTGATGCGATAGGCCGACCCGGCCTCCCGCTCGATGCGTCTGGCGATCTCGATGGCTTCCAGCTCGTTGAATTCCGCCGGCGCTGTTCGGCCGCCGTTATCGAGCGTAACCACAACCTCGGCCATGTTCCGCGCCGGCCGCGACGCGGTCCCCGAGAAAATGACATCGTCCATGCCGGAGGCGCGCATGTTCTTGTAGGAGTTCTCCCCCATGACCCAGCGCAGCGCTTCGAGCAGATTGGATTTGCCGCAGCCGTTCGGCCCCACGATGCCGGTAAGGCCGGGCTCGATCAGAAGCTCGGTTGGTTCGACGAATGATTTGAAGCCCGATAGTCTGAGCCGGTTGAACTTCATTCGCCTCGTCCCGAACAGGACCCCTCAAGCCTGCGCCCTCAGGCAGCAAGCGCCGCATCGATTATTTTTCTGAACTCCTCGATGGGCTGCGCGCCGCTGCAGCACCTGCCCGTTGATGAAGAATGTCGGTGTCGACTCCACCCCGAACTCTTTTCCGGCGCGGTCGCGGATTTCATGTATGCCTTTTGCGACCGGCTCGTTCTTCAGGCAGGCATCGAAGCTTTCCCGCGTGAATGCCGGCAAGCTGCGCGATTTTGCCAATTCGTCCGCCGCATTGCCCACCGTCCATTTTTCCTGCTGCTCGAAGAAGATGTCGATCAGCGGGATAATATTTGTCATGAGGCGCGCAACGGGCCAGCATGAAGGCCGCAAGGGCAAATTGTCAAACGGGAACTCCCGGAAAATAACTTCACCTTGCCGCTGTCGATATATTCCTTCTTCAGGGCCGGGAAGGTTTCGCTTGTGAAATCGCGCACAATGCGGGCAGGTGGCCGAGGCATATTCGATGATGACGACCTTGGCGTCCGGCGACCCGAGCCGCGGTCTCCCGCGTCGGCGGTGCCAGCAATTTGGCGGGATCAGACCTTGCCTGGGCCTGGGCCTCGCCGATGCCGCCCGCCGGGCTCGACATGGGCACTGCATGAAAGCCGATCCGGAATACGGCGCCATGCGGCGGCGCCCCCGCAGTGTCAGGGCCACCCATAACGATCAGTATGTTTCGCCGATTGACTATCATGTCTCAGGGCTACCATTACGAACTCAGCCTCGTTGTTATTGACGGGTTTCGCCCCCTCCCGAGCTTCAGCAATGATTCTTCGCAGCCGTCATCCGCGACTCGTCCGCAGCGCTCCTTGAGCCGCAGATGGTCGGCCGGCGACAGCGGCCGCTCCGTGTCACCGCCTCTCGCCGCGGGACAAGCTCTTCATCCTGCAGGATTTTGACGCCTCCGACGACCTGTGGCCGAATACCTGTTGACCCGCTCGATCACCCTCGGGACATCGTGCTGCATTCCAGGATGGCGTGGCCGTCTGGATTACGCGGATGCTCAATGTTTCCTTCCGGTCAGGGCATCTTTTCCGCGCCACCGGATGCGCGCCGGACTGGTTGCCCGCTGAGCTTGTCGCCCATCATGCGCCGGCCATTGGGCAGCAGCTCGGCATAAGCGTGTCCGAAGCGCGCGTACACCGGCTCGGTCAGAGCGCTAAAATGTTTGTCGAGCCGATCCATGCAACAACTTTTCGAGGTGTAATGACCGATCAATATCGATAGGCCGGAGATGGACAAGCGGAGCCCCACTTGCCGTAACACCACGCTCCGACAGCCCTTCTCGGCCTGGTACGACAATCATCGCCGCGATCTGCCCTGGCGCGCCGGCCCCGGGCGAGCGCTCCGATCCCTATCGGGTCTGGCTGTCGCGAGATCATGCTGCAGCAGACCACGATCGCCGCGGTCGGCCCTATTTTCCTGGCGTTTCCTGTCCCGCTGGCCAACTCTTGAGGCGCTTGCCGCAGCATCTCTCGACGATGTGCTCAGCGCCTGGGCGGGCCTCGGCTACTATGCCCGCGCCCGCAACCTGCATCGCTGCGCGCGGGCGTCGTCGAGCATCATGGCGGCAGCTTTCCCGAGGATGCGCGCGGCACTGGCCAAGCTGCCAGGGATTGGCCGCTATACCGCGGGAGCCATCGCCGCCATCGCCTTCGACAGCCGGTTGCCGCCGTCGACGGCAATGTCGAGCGGGTCATAGCGCGGCTCTTTGCGCATCGAAACGCCTCTGCCGAGGGCGAAGACCGAAATCTGGCAACTGCGCGCAGATCCTGGTTCCGCGCCGACCGGCCCGGCGATTTCGCTCAGGCGCTGATGGATCTCGGCGCGACGATCTGCACGCCGCAGTCGCCCAGACTGCGGCATCTGTCCGTGGAGCTGAAGCTGCCGCGGCGAGGCGCGGCGGAACGCCGGACGCCTGCCGCGCAAGCGGCCCAGCCGACCAAGCCCGACGCGCACGGAGACGTGCTTCTGGTCGAACGCAGGATGGCGCGGTGCTGCTGCACCGCCGGCCGGAAGAGGGCCTGCTCGGCGGCATGATGGAATTGCCTTCAACCGAGTGGGCTCTCGCGCCCGGCCAGGCCGCAATCGCCGCGCCGCTTCGCGGCGGAATGGCAGCGCTGTCCCGGGTCAGGATCGAGCACTGCTTCACGCATTTCCATTTGGTCCTGATATCTGCGCGCCTGCGCCGCGTAGCCGGCGAATCCTGGCCGGAGGCGACTATCGCTGGGTGACGCGCGGCGATCTCGCCAGGAGGCGCTGCCGAGCGCTCATGCGCAAGGTCGTCGCGGCGCCTGCGCCGCATGCCGCAACCGTCAGGACGGCGGTTCCCATTTCCTGGCGCAGCGCTGGCGCAGGATGTCGATCGGGATGACGCCTTCCCTTGCGCACGTGCCAGAAGGTCCAGCCATTGCAGGCCTCCGCGCCTTGCACATGTAGCGCCGATCTTGTGGATCGAGCCGGTTGCGTCCTGCAGACGATCGAGCCGTCGGCCCGGACTTGTGCCGCTGTGCGCCCCGCCGGGTCATAGAGAATCTCGCCGGGGCTGATGAGGCCACGCTCGATAAGTGCGCCGAAGGGGATCCGCGGTTCCTAGCGCTTGCCGGTGGATACCCTGATCAGCCTCGTCGCTCGCAGGTGTGGTCGCGCTCGAGCCGCTCCAGCGCCCCTCGGCATAGGCCCGTCGCCGCTCGATGCCGATGAAATGCCGGCCGAGCCGCTTGGCGACGACACCGGTTGTGCCCGTGCCGAAAAAAGGATCGAGCACGATGTCGCCCGGATTCGATGGATGCGAGCAGCACGCGATGCAGCAGCGCCTCCGGCTTCTGCGTCGGATGCGCTTGCCGCCCTTCGTGTCCTTGAGCCGCTCAGCCCGGTGCAGATCGGCAGCAGCCAGTCGGACCGCATCTGCAGATCCTCATTCAGACGCCTTCATTGCATCGTAATTGAAACGTATACGACTTCTGATCCGCGCTCTTCGCGGCCCAGATCAGTGTCTCATGCGCATTGGTGAAACGCTTGGCCGCGGAAATTCGGCATCGGGATTGGTCTTGCGCCAGATCACGTCGTTGAACATCCAGAAGCCCAGATCCTGTATGATCGTCGCCGACCCGAAAGATGTTGTGATAGGAGCCGATCACCCACAGGGTGCCCGTTGTCCTTGAGCACCCGGCGGCATTCGCCAAGCCAGCCGCGGTGAAGGCGTCATAGCTCGGCGAAATCGCGGAAGCGGTCCCATGCATCATCGACCGCATCGACCTTGCTCTGGTCCGGTCGATAGAGCTCGCCCTGCAATTGCAGATTATAGGGGGGATCGGCAAACACCACGTCGATCGATTTCGCCGGGAGCTTCTTGAGCTCGTCGAGGCAATCACCAACGAGAATAGAATCGAGCAGCGGCCGGACATCCGGCCGCGCGGCAAAACCCATTGGAGGAACTCCCGACGCAACTCACTGTGGAGCGCTATGGTGAATCGTCGGAGCCGTTCCGTGAATCCAATTCCTGTTCTATGGTTAACACTTCGCGCGCTGCAACGGGCGCGAAGCTTCGCCGATGATGCGGTGTGGGACCGTAGCTGTGCAGCGCCGCGAGATGAAATTCCGTGCAATATCCCTTGTGCTGTTCGAAACCATAATGCGGAAACTCGTTCGCCAGCCCGATCATCAGCCTGTCGCGGGTTACCTTCGCGATGATCGATGCCGCAGCGATCGACACGCACAAGGCGTCGCCGTCGACGATCGCTTCGCCCGGGCAGTCGAGAGCGGGAAGCATATTCCCGTCGACCAGCGCGAACGCCGGCGCCATCGCCAGGGCGCGCACCGCCTCCGTCATCGCCCATAAGCTTGCGCGCAGGATATTGATCGCATCGATGCGTTCGACACCGGCGATGCCCACGCCCACCACCGCGCTCGCCATGATGCGCTCATAGAGCTCCTCGCGCGCGTCGGGCGTCAGCATCTTCGAATCCCTGATGCCGCGCGGCCTGCGTTTCTGGTCAAGAATTACCGCCGCCGCCACCACCGGCCCGGCGAGCGGGCCGCGGCCGGCTTCATCGATGCCGCACACCGGCACGAGCTGCCGCAGCGCTAGATCCTTTTCTCTCGAGTAACTCGGTGGCCGCATGCCGCAAGTGTGAATTGGAATGGCTTCGCAGGGCAACCCTCAATTCACAATTTTGAAGACTGCCGCGACCAATCACATATTCGGATAGTTCGGGCCATCGCCGCCCTGCGGCACCACCCAATTGATATTCTGCGGCGGGTCCTTGATGTCGCAGGTTTTGCAATGAACGCAGTTCTGCGCGTTGATTTGGAAGCGAAGCCCGCCGCTCTCGTCGCACCACTTCATAAACCCCTGCCGGGCAATAGCGCTGCGCCGGCTCGGCATAGATCGGAAGCGTGTGGCGGATCGGAATGGAGCGGTCCTTGAGCTGCAGGTGAACCGGCTGGTCCTCTTCATGATTGGTGCCGGAAAAGGCCAGATTGGTCAGCCGGTCGAAGGATATGACGCCATCGGGCTTGGGATAATCGATTGGCTTGAATTCCGCGGCCGGCCTCGTGCTTTCTGCGTCGGTCTTGCCGTGGCGCAGGGTTCCGAAGAGCGACATGCCGAAGATCTCGTTCACCCACATGTCGAGCCCGCCGAGAGCGAGGCCGCCGACAAGGCCGAGCTTCGACCACAGCGGCTTCACATTTCGGACCTTCCTCAGATCGTCATAGACCCAGGAATTATCGACCGCGGTTCTGTAATTGGAAAGCTCATCGCCGGCACGCCCGGCGCGGATGGCCTCGAACGCAGCATTCCGCCGCCAGCATGCCGGACTTCATGGCGTTGTGGGTGCCCTTGATGCGCGGAACATTCACGAACCCCGCCGAGCAGCCGATCAGCACGCCGCCCGGGAAAGCAAGCTTCGGCACCGATTGCAGCCCGCCCTCGGTGATCGCCCGCGCGCCATAGGCAATGCGCCTGCCGCCGCTCAGCACCGGCTCGATCATCGGATGGTGCTTGAACCGCTGAAATTCCAGATAGGGATCCAGATAGGGATTCTGGTAATTGAGATGCACGACGAAGCCGATCGAGACCAGATTGTCCTCGAGGTGGTACATGAAGCTGCCCCCGCCGGTTTTCGCGCCAAGCGGCCAGCCCATCGTGTGGGTTACCTGTCCGAGCCTGTGGTTCGCCGGTCGAACCTCCCAAAGCTCTTTCAGCCCGATGCCGAACTTCTGCGGGCAGCGGCCCTCGCGCAGGCCAAATTTTTCCATGATCGCTTTCGCCAGCGATCCACGCGCGCCCTCGGCGATGAACACATATTTGCCGGAAGCTCCATGCCGGGCTGATAGTCCGGTTTTTTCTCCCCGTCCTCGACATCCCCGCCACGCCGGCCACCACCCCGCGCACGGATCCGTCATCGCGGTAGAGAACCTCTGAAGCCGCAAAACCCGGATAGATCTCTACGCCGATCGCTTCCGCCTGGCTGGCGAGCCATCGGCAAAGATTACCGAGCGAGACGGCATATTTTCCATGATTGTCCATCAGCCGCGGCATCAGGAAATTCGGCAGCCTCAGCGCGCCCGACGGCCCGAGCAGATAGAAACGGTCCTCGCGTCACCTCGGTTGTCAAGGGCGCGCCTCTCTCCCGCCAGTCGGGAATGAGTTCGCTGAGGGCCACCGGATCGACGACCGCGCCCGAAAGAATGTGGGCACCCACCTCCGAGCCTTTTTCCAAAACGCAAACGCTGATCGTCTCGCCGGCTTGGGCAGCGAGCTGTTTGAGCCTGATCGCCGCGCGCAAGCCCGCCGGTCCCGCGCCGACGATGATGACGTCATATTCCATCGTTTCGCGCATGCCTGGCCCGACGTCCTCGTTCACCGGCTCCTCCGCATTCCCCTCGACTGCATGCACCTGTTATAATGCACCAACTCTGTCGTACAACGATGAGATTGAACGATGCTGGATGACGCCGGATGATATGACCGCGTCCGCGGCGCGGGAACATCTGCGCTGGCTCCTCGAGATGGGTGCCGACGAAATCATCGCCGAGGTGCCTGCCGACCGCCTCAAGCCCAAGGAAAAGCCCCAGGCTCCCCCGCCGCAGCCCCCTCCCGCTTCTCGGCTTGATCTTCGCGCCATGCCCAGCCGGGCGGCCTCTTCCGATCAGGCGATCGGCGACGCACGCGCCGTCGCTGCCGCATGCTCGAGCCTTGCCGATATCGCGGCGGCGCTAAGGCAATTCGATGCCTGCCCGCTGAAGCGCACTGCCACCAATCTTGTCTTTGCCGACGGCAATCCTGAAGCACGCGTCATGTTCATCGGCGAGGCGCCGGGCCGTGATGAAGATGAACAGGGCAAGCCATTCGTCGGCCGGTCGGGCCAGTTTCTCGATCGCATGCTGGCGGCGATGGGCCTGTCACGCCATTCGACTGATCCCGCAACGGCTGCCTTCATCACCAATGTCATTTACTGGCGCCCGCCCGGCAATCGCAAGCCGACGGATGCCGAGACCCTGATGTGTCTGCCGTTCGTAATGAAGACGATCGAATTGGCAAAGCCCGAGTTCCTCGTCTGCCTCGGCGCCACTCCGACCCAGCGCCTCTTGGAAACGACCGACGGCATATTGAAGCTTCGCGGCACTTGGCGCGATTTCAACGGCATTCCGCTCCTGGCGACGCTTCACCCCGCCTATCTCCTGCGCCAGCCGGCCCAGAAACGTCTCGTCTGGCGCGATCTCTTGTCCCTCAGGCGAAGGCTTAACCGATGACAGCTTCCGAGCGCGGACAAGAGCGTGCATTCCTTCCAATCGGGATTGCCGTGCTGACCATATCCAACAGCCGCGGCCTGGCTGATGATAAATCCGGAGACACGCTCGCGGCGCGGATCACGCAGGCCGGCCACACGCTCGCCGCTCGCGCCCTGGTCAAGGACGATGTCGCGGCCATTCGCCGGCAGATACGAACATGGCTGAAGGAGCCCGCCATCGACGTGATCATATCGACGGGCGGCACCGGACTGACCGGCCATGACGTGACCGTCGAAGCTGTGCGCCCGCTTTTCGAAAAGGAGATCGAGGGCTTCAGCGTCGCCTTCCATATGGTGTCCTTCGGCAAGATCGGGACCTCGACCGTGCAGTCGCGTGCGACCGCCGGAATCGCCAGGGGCAAATATATCTTCTGCCTGCCGGGTTCCCCTGGTGCCTGCCGCGACGGCTGGGACCACATTCTGCGCGACCAGCTGGATTACCGTCACATGCCCTGCAATTTCGTCGAGATCATGCCCAGGCTCGAGGAGCATCTGCGGCGCAAGAAGTCGTGACTCGTCATTCCGGCGAACCCGCTCATCTTCATGGCCGGGCTTGACCAGACTTGATCCGGCCATCTCAGGGTTTCTCTTTCCCTCCCCCTTGTGGGGAAGGTGGCGAGATGCGTTTCAGCATTGGGTCCGGATGAGGTGTACCCACTCACCCTCGGGGAGGGAAATATTTTCTTCTTGACAACATTCCTAGGTGTGTGTATATGGTCAGCATCTGCTCCAAGAAGGAGGCGGTCATCGCGAAGCCTCACCTCTTCTTGTTGATACGTGGAGCAGCTGCCGTCTGTCCCAGGGTCCCCGAGGCACCTTGGCAGGTACGGACGGCGGTGGGAGCGCTGTCGAGCCTCCGCATTTTGCCCCTCAGCTGGGGGGCACCAGTCCCACTCAGTTAATTCTCGAAATTAATGGAAGTGGGCACCAGTCCTACTCTTTGAAGTAGGCACCTAGGAGGGCCAGCCTCCCACCTCTCCTTCACCCGGAGGCGAACAGCCAGCGGAAGGGTTTCGTATGAGGTCATGGTGTCCTGGATTACAAATGTTCTTGATTTGTTCTCTCCTGCAGGTTAGGTTCAAGCATGGCGACCTTGATCGACAGAAGGCCTCATTTCGGGCTCGAAAATGCTCCCGCCCTGCCGCCCTCACATGAGCGCGGCCGCGGTGCGCGGTCGAACGCATCGGGCCGGTTCGAGAAGCATCGCAGATATTTGTTCGACGACGGATGGGACACGCTCGAAGCGCTTCCCCCGCTGAAGACCGAGGTTTACCCCGAGGTCGTGAAGTCGATCATCACCAGGAACAACTCGCCGGACATCTCATTCGACCGCTCGATTAATCCCTATCGCGGTTGTGAGCACGGATGCACCTATTGCTATGCCAGGCCAACCCACGCCTACGCCGGCCTCTCCCCCGGCATGGACTTCGAAACCAAGCTTTTTGCCAAGGTGAATGCCGCCGAGCGTCTGCGCAACGAGCTCGCGGACCCCGGCTACGAACCTGCCACCATCGCTCTCGGCGCCAATACCGATCCTTATCAGCCGATCGAGCGCAGTTACCGCGTAACCCGGCAGATTCTCGAAGTGCTGAACGAATGCAATCACCCCGTGGGCATCATCACCAAATCGGCCTTGATCGTGCGCGATCTCGATATTCTCAAGCCAATGGCCGAGAAAAACCTCGTGAAGGTCGCGATCTCGGTCACGACGCTCGATCCCAAGCTTGCCCGGGCCATGGAGCCGCGCGCGTCGACACCGCTGAAGCGCCTGCAGGCTCTCGAAATACTGGCCAAGGCAGGCATCCCGACGACGGTGATGGTAGCTCCGGTGATACCCGCCTTGAACGACAGTGAGATCGAGGCGATTTCAAAGCCGCCTCAGCGGCAGGTGTCGTTGGTGCGGGCTATGTGCTTCTTCGGCTGCCGCTGGAAGTTCGCGATATCTTCCGCGAGTGGCTGGTCAAGGAAATGCCCGACCGCGCCGCCCATGTGCTCTCGCTGCTTAAATCGACACGCCAGGGAAAGGAATATGACGCGGCCTGGGGCCGCCGTATGCGCGGCACGGGGCCTTACGCCTGGGCAATCGGGCGCCGTTTCGAATTGGCCTGCGAGCGGCTCGGCATCAACGCGCGGAAAGCGCCCCTCGACGCCGGCAGTTTTCGCCGCCCTGTCGTGGCCGGGCAGCAGCTGCCCCTGTTTTAGGCGAAGTTGCCGGCATATCACCCCTGCGGCACACGAAACATTGATAAGCTGACCGACTTTGCGGTACGATGGTCCCCTGTGCTATTGCTTCGCCCGCCGGCCCAGGGGATTGGGCGGCTCGGTAAGGCCTTATTGGTAGAGCGCATGTATTTGACCTGCTGAGGCGGTTGCATTTCGCCGGCTGATGCGCTGGACGGCATTGCGAGAATAGGAAATCCATGAAACGCCTGATGTTGAGATATTCTCTGCCCGTGCTTGCCCTGTGCATCGCACTGCCGGCGATCGGCGCGCAGAACCCTGCTGCGGTCGATCCATCGTCTCTGTCCGGCAGCTATCTGGCGGGCCGCCAAGCCAGTAAGGTTCGCGATCTCGACCTCGCTGCTGAATATTTTGCTCAGGCGCTCCGCGACGATCCGAACAATTCGGTTCTGATCGAACGCACCTTCGTTCTGGCTTTTTCTGCCGGCGATCTCGACAAGGCCGAGGATCTTGCCATTCAGGTCCTGAGTTTCGATCCCAAGCACCGGCTTGCGCGCATTATTCTGGGCCTGAAGGAATTCCGCGCCAATCATTTTGCCGCCGCCCTGGATCATTTCAAGCAAATCGATTTTACTCCGCTCGACGAGCTGACCTCGCAGCTGCTTATCGCTTGGACGGCTGCGGCGCAAAAAAGTCCCAAGACCGCCTTCGCGGCTCTCGAGAAGCTTGGCCGCAACGATTACTTCGGCATATTCCGCGACTTTCACGGCGCGCTGATCGCCGACCTTCTCGGCCAGCCCACCCGTGCGGAAGCCTTTTACAAGAGAGCTTATGAACAGGCCGGTACGTCAAATCGCGTTATCCAGGCCTATGGCAATTTCCTTGAGCGCAACGGCAAGACCGCCCAGGCCCGCAAGCTTTACCAGCAATTCCTGAAGAGCGATTCCGATCAGCCGATGATCCGGAAGGCTCTTGCCGAAATGGACAAGGGCAAGGTACCGAGCCGTTTCGCTTCCTAATGCCGCCACCGGCATCGCCGAGACGATGTTCTCGATCGCCGGCTGGCTCAACGACGAGCAGACGATCGACGCCGCGTTGATCTATGCGCAGCTGGCGCTTCTGATGAAGAAGGATTTTCCTGTCGCTCAGATCCTCCTCGGCAATATCTTCGAATCGACCGGCCGCTACGATAAGGCCATCGAGTCCTATGATCTTGTGCCCCAGACCGACGTGCTGGAGAGCAAGGCCGCTATCGAGATCGCGGTAAACCTGCACCAGCTCGAGCGCACCGAGGAGGCATTGGAGAAGATTTCCGCGGTTCTGGCTGCCGATTCCGCCAACTACGATGCCTGGCTGACCAAGGCCGATTTCCTGCGCGACCGCAAGCGTTTCACTGAAGCCGCCGAGGCGTATACGCGCGCTCTGTCGCTTATCGCCAAGCCCGATCGCAACCATGCGCTCGTGTATTATTTCCGCGGAATTGCCTATGAACGCTCCGCGCAGTGGGACAAGGCCGAGGTCGATTTCCGCAAATCGCTGGCGCTGCTTCCCGACCAGGCGAATGTGCTGAACTATCTCGGCTATTCGATGGTGGACAAACGTATCAACTTGCCCGAAGCGCTGCAGATGATCCGCAAGGCCGTCGAGCTCAAGCCGAACGACGGCTACATCGTCGACAGTCTCGGCTGGGCGCATTTTCAGCTCCGCGAATATGAGGAGGCTGTCAAGCATCTCGAGCGCGCTGTCGAGCTGCGGCCCGAAGATCCGATCATCAACGAGCATTTGGGCGACGCTTATTGGCGCGCCGGCCGCCGGCTCGAAGCCCGGTTCCAATGGCAGCACGCCAAGGACAACAAACCCGAGCAGCAGGATCTCGAAGAGATCCAGCGCAAGCTCGAACAGGGGATGCCCGACGAGCCTCCGGTTCCCGCGACCACGCAGTCGGACACGACCAAGACGGTGAATTAGGCGCTGCCTTGAGCAATTCCGGTGTTCTGGAGGAAGCCGCCAGGGCGAAGGTCAATCTGGCGCTGCACGTCGTCGGAAAGCGGGAAGACGGCTATCACCTCCTCAATTTGCTCGTTCTCTTCGCCGATCTTGCCGATCGGCTGCACATGGCGCCGGCCGCGGAAACCGCCCTGCGCATAACCGGTCCGCTGTCGGCTGGCATCGACCCGCAGGACAATCTGGTCTTGCGCGCCCATGCCGCGATGCAGCACGCATTCGGCAGTCTCGTGCCGAACGTGGATGCCACGCTCGAAAAGAACATACCCGTGGCAGCCGGCCTTGGCGGCGGCTCGGCCGATGCGGCAGCAACCCTGCGTGCGCTGTGCAGGCTGGCAGGCCTCGATCCGTTGAGCCGCCAGCTCCACGAGATCGCGCTGAGCCTCGGTGCCGACGTGCCCATATGTTTGCACTCGCGGGCAAGCCGGCTGCGCGGCATTGGCGAAGCAATCGAGCCGGTAACCGACTTTTCTCCTGTTCACGTCGTATTGGTCAATGCCGGAACGCCGGTGCCGACGGCAGAGGTTTATGCCGGCCTCGGCCTAGAACCGGGCGAGCCGGGCTACCCGCCAATGGAATTTCCATTTGGCTTCTCCACCTCGCGCAACGATCTGACGCCGCCGGCCATGGAGCTTGTTCCTGAAATCGGCGCTGTGCTGCAGCAGCTGAAAGAATGTGCCGGAGTGAGATTTGCCCGCATGTCCGGCTCCGGCGGGACCTGCTTTGCCGTCTTCGACGACCGATATGGTGCGGAAGCCGCCGCGGCGGTCCTCGCCCGGGACCATCCGGACTGGTGGGTCCGCGCCGCAGTTCTGGAGTAGCGCACTGCGATAAACCCCGTTTGTTTGCTCGCTGGTTCAATGCACCCGCGCAATGCAGAAATTCACCGCACCCAAAAGCGCCGCCTTGTGCCCGCTCGCTGGAAAAATCGCCAAGGCATCATGGGCGATCGCGCCATAATGCTTTGCCCTCTCGATCGTGTCGGTTACCGCTCCGTGCCGCTCGATCAACCGCTGCGCTTCGGCGAGATCCTCTTCGCGCTGCTCGCGTTCCTCAAGCGTTCGTTTCCAGAAGCTGCGCTCTTCCTTGCTGCCGCGCCGATAGGCCAGCACCACCGGCAATGTGATCTTCCCCTCGCGGAAATCATCGCCGACCGTTTTGCCCATCAGTGCCTGCTTGCCGGAATAGTCGAGAGCGTCGTCGATCAGCTGAAACGCAATTCCGAGGTTCCTGCCGAAGGAATCCAATGCTGCCTGTTCGGCCTTGGGCCGTTCCGCGACCACCGCGCCGATCTCGGCCGCCGCCGCGAACAGCGCTGCCGTCTTCGCTCCTATGACCTGCAGATAAGCGTCTTCCGTCGTCGTCGTGTCATGTGCGGTGGCGAGCTGCATCACCTCGCCTTCCGCGATGACGGCGGCCGCATGCGACAGAATGCGCAGCGCCTCGAGCGAACTGGTCTCCACCATGAGTTTAAAAGCCTGCCCAAGGAGATAGTCCCCCACCAGCACGCTCGCTTGGTTGCCCCAGATTTTTCGTGCCGCCGCCTTTCCGCGCCTAAGGTCGCTCTCATCGACAACGTCATCGTGCAGAAGCGTTGCCGTATGCATGAACTCGACCGATGTAGCGAGCTTGATGTGCTTGTCGCCGTGATAGCCGCACATCTCCGCGGCAGCGATCGTCAGCATCGGCCTCAGGCGTTTGCCGCCAGAATCGATGAGATGAAGCGCAAGCTCCGGGATGATCTCGACATGCGATTGCGCGCGTACGAGGATGGCCTCGTTCACTCTCTGCATGCCTTTGAAGGTCAGCCCGAGCAGCGGCTCGATGCTGGCCGATCCGCCACTGCTCGATTCAAACGGAACGACGACGCCCAAGTAACCTCTTTTCCGCCCCGTCCTCAAGATAGGGATCGCCCACCGGGCCGGCAAGCGACCGTTAACCCCGCGCGGCCCTCTCCGGCAAAACAAAAAATGTCGCATATCGGCGCGATCCGTGTCAGCCTGCCGCCAATGCAGGAACTCCTGAAATCCAATGACTTGGTGCTGATTTCCTATGTTAAGCACCTTTTGGCCGAGCACGGGATTGAGGCTGTGGTCTTTGACGAGCATATGAGCGCGGTCGAAGGATCGATCGGCGCCCTGCCGCGCCGTGTCATGGTCGAGAATGACGATTTCGAACGCTCAAAAAATCTGCTTGGTAAGGATGCGCTAACCAAGAGTGAATAGAGTTTGATGTTTGAACCATGAAAGCCGCAACCACCAGCTCTTCGCAATCGCCCCCGCCCACTGCCGTGCCGCCCTCGCTCAGCGAGGATGGGTTCCTGGGCGGGCGCTTGCGCATTCTTCAGCCTGAAAAGGGCTTCCGGGCAGGGATCGACTCGGTTTTTCTCGCCGCTTGCGTGCCCTGTGCGCCGGGCGAGACGCTGATGGAAGCGGGAATGGGAACGGCCGTGGCGTCTCTGTGCGTGCTTGCGCGCGTGCCTAACGTGCATATCACCGGCATCGAAATTGCCGTGCGTTATGCCCTCCTTGCTGAGGAAAACGCCAGGCGCAATGGCTTTACCCAGAACATTCGCGTCATCCAGGGCGACGTGAAGGATTGCATGCGTCGCGACCGCGCTCACTGGCCGGCGCACGGTTCCTTCAATCACGTGTTTGCCAATCCACCTTTTCACGAGGCCGATAAAGTCCAGCTCTCGCCCAATCCATTGAAGGCCCAGGCGAGCGCCTTCGCCCCCGAGGATCTGGAGCTATGGGTCAAGGTCCTCCACACCATGGTCGCATTGCGCGGCACCTGCACGATCGTTCATCGCGCCGAAGCCTTGGGAACCGTTCTCACCGCTATGCACGACCGTTTCGGTGACATCAGGGTCGCGCCTCTCTATTCCCGCGAGGGAATGGCAGCCTCGCGCGTGATCATTCAGGGGGTTAAAGGCGCGAAAGCGCCGCTGCAGCTTCTTCCGGGGCTCGTCCTTCATGCCGCCGGCAATAATTTCACGCCCGAGGCTGAGGCAATTCTCCGCGACGGCCTGGCGTGGCGGCTGCGCTGAAAGCGAAGGCTTCGCTGCTGAACCTGCCGTTCTCCCTTTGCCCTTGCCAGCCTCCCGCCTTCCGCCTATCTCTGCCTCATCATGAGCCGCCGCAGTTTTCTCGCAAAATTGCTTCCCCGCAGTTTGCGTTCCTCCGTTCCAGTTGTCCCGGTCGTTCGTCTTGCCGGAACGATTGGCATGGGCTCGCCGCTCCGTCCCGCCCTGACGCTGCACGGAGTGAACGAGCCGCTTGAGCGCGCCTTTCGCCGCAAAGATATCACCGCTGTTGCGCTTGTCATCAATTCGCCAGGCGGGTCGGCCGTACAATCCTCTCTGATTGCCTCGCGCATTCGCAGTCTCGCCGAGAAACATGGCACCAAGACCTATGCCTTTATTGAGGATGTGGCCGCCTCCGGCGGCTATTGGCTCGCCACGGCCGCAGACGAGATCTACGCCGATCACAGTTCCATCATCGGGTCGATCGGGGTTTTGGCGGCGGGCTTCGGCTTCGTCGAAGCCATGAACAAGCTTGGCGTCGAGCGCCGCGTCTATACCTCGGGCGAGAACAAGCTCATTCTTGATCCTTTTCAGCCAGAAAAGCCCGAAGATGTCGAGCGTATCAAGACGCTTCAGCGCGATGTGCACGAGGCGTTCAAGCAGATGGTTCGCTCGCGCCGGGGCGCCCGCTTGAAGGAAACTGCCGAAATGTTCTCCGGTGCCTTCTGGGCAGGCAACAAAGCGCTTGAACTCGGACTGATCGACGGCATCGGCGAGATTCATAGCGTGCTGAAGCAGAAATATGGCGATAAGCTTGATCTCATCGAGGTCAACCGGCCCGGCAGCTGGCTGCAGCGCCGCCTCGGCGGCTTCGGCTCCCATCTTGGCGCCACAGCGGCATCGAGCCTGCTGGACGAACTCGAAATTCGTGCGTTATGGTCCCGTTTCGGTTTATAGTCGCTCGAAGCCTTCTGGGGACAGCGATGAGAAGGATCCTGGAGATGGTCACGCGTTTTTTCCTGACGCTGATGGGTTTGCTGCTCGCCATGTTTGTCATGCGGCTGGCTGTGGGCGAAGCGCGTCGCGCCGCGCGTGTTCCCCGGCGTGCGCCTGAGCCGGGCCCCCGCGAAAACGCCGCGCTCCTGAAGCAGGACCCGGACACCGGCATCTATCGTGCCGACTGAACGCCTTGACCCCGCTGGGGGCGGGCCATATAGGGTGGCCAGCCGCTTCCGGGGTTCACCATGCCGCTCGCTCTCGATCCCAAGAACTCTTTTCAGGATCTGATACTCACGCTGCAGCATTACTGGGCGCAGCAAGGCTGCGTGATCCTGCAGCCTTACGACATGGAAGTCGGGGCAGGGACCTTTCACCCCGCGACCACGCTTCGTGCGCTGGGGCCAAAACCCTGGCGTGCCGCGTTCGTTCAGCCCTCGCGCCGCCCGAAGGACGGACGCTACGGGGAAAATCCCAATCGTCTGCAGCACTACTACCAGTATCAGGTAATCCTCAAGCCCTCGCCGAACGATCTACAGGACCTCTATCTCGGCTCGATCAAGGCGATCGGCATCGACAGTCAAAACCATGACATCCGCTTCGTCGAAGATGACTGGGAAAGTCCCACACTCGGCGCCTGGGGCCTCGGCTGGGAGGTCTGGTGCGACGGCATGGAGGTTTCACAATTTACCTATTTCCAGCAGGTCGGCGGCATCGATTGCTCGCCCATTCCGGGAGAATTGACCTATGGCCTCGAGCGCCTCGCCATGTATGTCCAAGGTGTCGACAATGTTTTCGATCTCAATTTCAACGGTCTCCAGGGAACCGGAAAAGTGACATATGGCGATGTGTTCCGCCAGGCCGAGGAGGAATACTCGCGCTACAATTTCGAATATGCCGACACCGATATCCTGCTGCAGCATTTCAAGGATGCCGAGAAAGAATGCCGTGCTTTGCTGAAGCGCGGCGAAAACGGCGGCCGTCATGAGCTTGCTCTTCCGGCCTATGACCAGTGCCTCAAGGCCTCTCACGCGTTCAACATGCTCGATGCCCGGGGCGTGATCTCGGTGACCGAACGCCAAGCCTATATCCTCAAGGTGCGCGAGCTTGCCAAAGGCTGTTGCGAGGCGTGGCTCAAGACCGCCGCCGGCGGCGGCCTACCGGACATGCAGCCGCTCGATGCCTGAACTGCTCCTCGAACTTTTCTCCGAAGAAATTCCTGCCCGCACGCAGAAGCGTGCGGCCGAAGCGCTGCGCGCGGCTGTAACGGCGGCACTCGTCGATGCCGGGCTTCTCTATGAGGGTGCCCGCAGCCACGCAACGCCCCGTCGCCTCGCTCTCGCGGTGGACGGCGTCCCTGCCGCCTCGCCCGACACCCGCGAGGAGCGCAAAGGACCTCGCGTCGATGCACCCGAAAGCGCAGTCCAGGGATTCCTCAAATCGGCCGGAGTCGGTTTGCACCAGTGCCGCGTCGTCGACGACAAGAAGGGAAAATTCTATCTCGCTGTCATCGAGCGCAAGGGCAGGCCCGCCCAGGATCTCATCGCCCAATTGCTTCCGGGCATTGTTCGCAGCTTTCCCTGGCCGAAATCCATGCGCTGGGGATCGGGAACGCTGCGCTGGGTGCGCCCGCTCCAATCCATCCTGTGCACTTTCGATGGCGAGGTGGTGCCGTTCACGCTCGACGGTCTCTGCTCCACCAACATCACGCGCGGCCATAGATTCATGGCGCCTTCCGAAATAACGGTCCGCCGCTTCGACGATTATGCCGCCAGTCTCGCTAATGCCAAAGTCATGCTCGATGGCGAGGAGCGTGCCGGCACCATTCTGACCGACGCCCGCAACCTTGCCTTTGCACGCGGCCTTGAATTGATCGAGGACGAAGCGCTCTTGAGCGAAGTCGCAGGATTGGTCGAATGGCCGGTGGTCCTGATGGGCCGTTTCGCGCCGGCGTTCCTTGAACTGCCGCGCGAGATGATCATCACCACCTTGAAGACCCACCAGAAATGCTTTGCTGTGAAGGACGCCGCATCGGGGGCGCTCGCCGGCCGTTACCTGCTCGTCGCCAATCTTTTGGCCAAGGACGGCGGCAGTGAAATCGTGCACGGCAATGACCGGGTGATCGCTGCGCGCCTCGCCGATGCGAAATTTTTCTGGGATCATGACCGCAAGGCAAGCCTCGAAAGCCGTTTGCCGGCGCTCGATCAAGTCACCTTCCATGCCGGGCTCGGGCATCAGGGGGAACGGGTCCGCCGCATCGAAGCGCTCGCCGGCGAAATCGCCAAAGCCCTGAAAGCCGACATGGCGAAGGTGAAACTCGCCGCGCTTCTCTGCAAGGCGGATCTGGTGACGGGCGCGGTAGGCGAGTTTCCGGAACTCCAGGGGCTGATGGGCCGCTATTATGCGTTGGCCGAGGGCATCGATCCCGAAGTCGCCGATGCGCTTCGCGATCACTACCGTCCGCTCGGCCCGTCCGACGCTGTGCCAGCCTCACCGGTTGCCGAAGCTGTCGCTCTTGCCGACAAGCTCGACATGCTCGTCGGCTTCTGGCTGATTGACGAAAGGCCCACCGGCTCCAAAGACCCTTATGCGCTGCGCCGGGCAGCGCTTGGCGTCATCCGCATCCTTCTCGAGCGCTCGCGTCGCTTAAGCCTCCTTCCTATGATTGCCAAGAGCATGGAGCTTTACGCCGCCGCCGTGCCGGACACGATAGCGGTTGCCCGCACGCTCCTCGAATTTTTTGCCGATCGCCTGAAGGTCTATCTCCGCGACCATGGTGCTCGGCACGATCTCATCGACGCCGTTTTTTCGATTGGCAGCGATGATGATCTTCTGATGCTTGTCAGGCGCGTCGAGGCGCTGGCCCGGTTCCTGACTGCCGACGACGGCCGCAACCTCCTGGCCGGAGTCAGGCGCGCGACCAGCATCATCCGCATCGAGGAGGCCAAGGACAAGCGCTCCTATTCCGGCCTGCCGAACGGCAAGCTGCTCGTGCTCGCCGAAGAGAAGGCTTTAGCCACCGCCATCGCTTCAGCCGAGGCGCAAGCGCGCAAAGCAGTCGAAGGCGAGGATTTCGAAGCAGCGATGCGGGCGATCGCCAAGCTCCGCGCGCCGATCGATGCTTTTTTTGACAAGGTCACCGTCAACGCCGACGATCCGAGTTTCCGTGAGAACCGGCTGAAGCTCTTGAGCCGCATTCGCGAAGCCACCTTGGCGGTTGCCGATTTTTCCAAGATAGAGGGATAGGGTGCACGACGTGAACAAGGCGGCGAAATTCGTCTATCGCTTCGGCCATGGAATGACCGAGGGCGCCGCTGCCATGCGCAACCTGCTCGGCGGCAAGGGCGCGAACCTCGCCGAGATGAGCAATCTCTCCCTTCCCGTGCCGCCGGGCTTCACCATCACCACGGAAGTTTGCGCCGAATTCTATGCCAATGATTGCCGCTATCCATCCTCGCTCAAGGCTGAGGTCGAGGATGCCCTTCGCGCAATCGGCAGCCGCGTGGGCGCGGCTTTTGGCGACAAGGCGAAGCCGCTGCTGTTATCCGTGCGCTCCGGTGCACGTGTTTCCATGCCGGGCATGATGGATACCGTCCTCAATCTCGGGCTGAACGACGAAACCGTGGAATCCGTCGCTCAATCGACCGGCGATCGCCGCTTCGCCTATGACAGCTATCGCCGCTTTATCCAGATGTATTCCCACGTTGTCCTCGGGATCGAGCCGCATCATTTCGAAGACATGCTCGACGAATTTAAGGAGCACAAGGGTCTCGGCCTCGACACCGAGATGCTTGCCGATGACTGGCTTGCCCTCATCGCCCGTTTCAAGTCTTTTGTGATTGAGCAAGGCGGTAGGCCCTTTCCGCAGGATGTCGATGAGCAACTATGGGGAGCTATCGGCGCGGTATTTCTCTCCTGGCGCTCCGCCCGCGCCGCCACTTATCGCCGTCTCCATCACATTCCAGAGGAATGGGGTACGGCCGTGAACGTCCAGGCGATGGTCTTCGGCAACCGCGGCGATACCTCCGCCACGGGCGTCGCCTTCACGCGCAACCCGTCGACCGGGGTGAAGGAGATTTATGGCGAATTCCTGCTGAACGCGCAGGGCGAAGATGTCGTTGCCGGTATTCGTACCCCGCAAAGTCTCAGTGAACAGGCCCGCCGCGACATGCGCTCGAGCGCACCCTCGCTCGAGTCTCTGATGCCGGAAACCTATCGCGAGCTCTGCGGCGCCTTTGATCGCCTCGAACATCATTACCGCGACATGCAAGATGTCGAATTCACGATTCAGGAAGGCAAGCTGTGGATGCTGCAGACGCGGTCGGGCAAACGCACCGCCAGCGCTGCTCTCAAGATTGCCGTCGACATGGCCAATGAAGGCCTGGTGTCGCGCGAGGAAGCCATAGGGCGTATCGATCCCGCATCCCTCGATCAGCTCCTCCACCCGACGCTTGATCCCGAAGCCGTCCGCGACGTAATCGGCACCGGCCTTCCCGCATCGCCGGGCGCCGCATCAGGAGCCATTGTCTTTGATCCCGATGAAGCCGAAAAGCTGAAAGGGCAGGGCCGCCAGGTGATCCTTGTGCGCGTCGAAACAAGCCCCGAGGACATCCATGGCATGCATGCCGCTGAAGGAATTCTCACCACCCGCGGCGGCATGACCTCGCATGCCGCTGTCGTGGCGCGCGGCATGGGCAAGCCCTGCGTATCGGGCGCCGGCGGGATTCGTGTCGACTATGCGACAGCCACGCTTCACGCCCGCGGCCGGATACTGAAATCGGGCGATATCATCACCATCGATGGCACCGCGGGCGACGTGATGGCCGGCGCGGTTCCGACCGTCAAGCCGGAGCTCTCCGGCGATTTCGCCGCTATCATGAAATGGGCGGATTCCATACGGCGCATGAAGGTTCGCGCCAATGCCGAGACACCCCAGGACGCGCGCGTCGCCCGAGATTTCGGGGCGGAAGGCATAGGTCTCTGCCGCACGGAGCACATGTTCTTTGATGCCGATCGCATCGTTGCCGTGCGCGAGATGATCCTGGCCGAAACAGGCGAGGGCCGGCGCCAGGCCTTGGCGAAGATATTGCCTATGCAGCGCGGCGACTTTGTCGAGCTTTTCGAAATCATGTCCGGCCAGCCTGTTACCATTCGCCTGCTCGATCCGCCGCTGCATGAATTCCTGCCAGCATCCGATGACGAGATCGACGAAGTGGCCGACAGCATCGGCGCCGATCCTGAAGCTCTGCGCGCCCGCGTAGCCGAGCTTCACGAGTTCAACCCCATGCTCGGCCACCGCGGCGTCAGGCTGGCGATTTCCTATCCGGAGATAGCCGAAATGCAGGCTCGGGCAATATTCGAGGCCGCCGTGGCCGCGGGCAAGAAAACCGGTGCCTCGCCGATCCTCGAAATAATGGTGCCGCTGGTCGCGACGCGCGCCGAGCTCGATCTCGTCGGTCAACTGATCGATACGGTAGCCGCCGAGGTGACGAGGGAAACTGGCAGCGAAATTCCTTATTTCATCGGCACCATGATAGAGCTTCCACGCGCCGCGCTGTGCGCCGCCGAAATCGCCGAGACCGCCGAATTTTTCTCTTTCGGCACCAATGATCTCACTCAGACCACCTTCGGCATCAGCCGCGATGACAGCGCGCGGTTCATCGGCGAGTACACCGCCCGCGGCATATTCAAAATCGATCCCTTCATTTCGCTCGATGTCGAGGGCGTCGGCGAGCTTGTTCGCATCGCCGCTGAACGCGGCCGCGCAAAACGGCCGGAGCTGAAGCTCGGCATATGCGGTGAGCACGGCGGCGATCCGGCCTCCATTGCATTCTGTGAAAGCGTGCAGCTCGACTACGTGTCCTGTTCACCCTTTCGCGTTCCCATAGCTAGGCTCGCCGCCGCTCAGGCCGTCATCTCCTCGCGCAAGCCTGCTCGGTAATACAATCGATGTGGCCCGCCTCTTTGCCGGAAAATCAAATTCCCGAGCAATGTCAAGCCCCTGTTCCGGCAACCGCCGATTCATGGTTGCCGACATGGTTAACCTGTGCTAAACGCAATTCCAGTAGGCTGACGAAGTTTAATATCTCTGTAACCATCGGTGCGGGACGGGTGGAGTAGAGGGGAATGCAGAGAAAAGAGCAGCATCACCACGCTTTTGCGGATGAGTGGGATGATCTGTCCACAGAGCAAGCGCCAGAGCGCAAAGCGCCGATTTTAGCCTATTCACTGGCTGGTTTTACCCTCGCCCTGATCTTTGCGTTTGCCGGCCACTATATGGGGCAGAATGCGGTAGCGCGCACCGCGCCGGTTTCCACCGCCGAGTTCACCGACCTCATTTCACCTGCGACGACTTCCATTACCGGCAAAGGCTCGCTTCTAGCCATTTCCGCAAGCCGCGATCTGGACATTCTCGAATTCGAAGATCAGCAGATTATTGCCTCTCACAAATCCGACTTCCTCGTGGATGAATCATTCATCGGAGATCCCCTTCAGGATCGCACCGATGGCTTGGGCCGCCTGTTGGTCAACGCGCCGTCGAGCTCAGATCTCGACGATACCTTCAAGATCGCCCGTCAGGAAAAAGATCGCATCATCGCCCAGCGCAAGTTCCGGCTGGCCGAATCCGATTGCCTTGCCCGTGCCATATATTTTGAGGCCCGCTCCGAATCCGAAATGGGTCAGCTTGCGGTAGCCAAGGTGGTTCTTAACCGTCTCAAAGACCCCGCCTATCCCAAGACTATTTGCGGCGTCATTTATCAGGGCGCCAGCCGCACCAATGCCTGCCAGTTTTCCTTTGCTTGCGACGGCATTAGCGATCAGCCCAAGTCTCGCGTGGCTTGGGACCAGTCCAAGAAGATCGCGGCGCGGGCACTCGCCGGTGATCAGTCCATCAATATTTTGGGTGCGGCGACTTATTACCACGCCGACTATGTCAATCCAAAATGGTCATCCTCTTTCAAGCGTCTGATAAAGATTGGCCGCCACATTTTCTACACCGATTCCTGACATTTCGACATTGTGCTTGATCGGTCGGCGCCCGTTTCGGGCGCCAATTGTTTGGAGAAATCAATGGCAGCCCACGGCACCGCAACGAGGTCGGCCTGGACGTTTTTCGACGGCCGCTGGCACGAGGGCAATCCCATGTTCATGGGCCCCATGACTCATGCGCCCTGGCTCGGATCATGCGTGTTCGATGGTGCTCGCGCCTTTGAAGGTGTCGCGCCCGATCTCGACAGGCACTGTCAGCGCCTCATCCGGTCCGCGCAGAGCTTCGGCCTGAAGCAGCTCGTCTCCGCCGGAGAGCTCGAGGAGATCGCGTGGGAGGGCATTCGCAAGTTCCCGAAAGGCACGGCCCTTTATATTCGGCCTATGTCATGGGCCGAGGGTGGATTTGTCGACGTCGACCCGGAAACGACCCGCTGGTCGCTGTCGGTCTATGAATCACCCTTGCCGGATCCCAGCGGATTTTCGGTCACCTGTTCGCCTTATCGCCGGCCGTCTTACGAATTCGCGCCGACCGATGCCAAGGGCGCCTGTCATTATCCGAACTCGGCCCGCGCCATGCGCGAGGCCCGGGCCCGCGGCTTCGACAATGCCGTTATGCTCGACGGGCTCGGCCACGTATCCGAACTCGCCACAGCCAACATCATGTATGCCAGGGATGGAGAAATTCACACACCTGTCCCCAACGGCACTTTTCTGGTGGGCATCACCCGCGACCGCGTGCTTTCGCTACTCCGCGCGACAGGCGTGAAAGTTTTTGAACGCTCCTTGCGCTGGCAGGAATTCCTGGACGCAGACGAGGTATTTTCGACCGGCAACTATGGCAAGGTCATGCCGGTGACCCGCGTCGAAAATCGGAGTTTACAGCCCGGTCCGTACGCTAAGCAGGCGCGGGATCTCTACTGGGCCTATGCCCACGGTGATAAAACCACAAGGCATGTCTAAGGCGTCATCGCGGGCATGGCGCGGCATCATCCTCCCGTCGCAGTGCGATCGAAGCGCGGAAGATCGTCCTTGGTGTCGAACCACGGGACGCGCTCGCCGTAATGTACATGGGCCTGGGGAACATACTGCTCGGGCTGGTCCATCGCGCCGATATAGAAATGAACTTCTCCCGGAAACCGCGCCGCGCGATAGCTGATTGGCGACCCGCATCGCCCGCAGAAGCTTCTCCATACTTCGGGCGACGATTCAAACTGCTTGGGCATGCCTTCGGTGAACGACACCGTATTTTCGGCAAAGCCCGCGAATGTTGCCGCAGCCGAACCCGTGTGCCGGCGGCAGCTTTGGCAATGGCAATAGGACACCCACAATGGATCGGCATTCATCCGAAATTTGACGCCACCGCATAGGCAGCCGCCGCCGTGTTCGCTCCCGTTCACGACACCGCCTCGCGCAACGCATTCCAGTCGAACACCCGCCCTTCATCGGCAAGTTCGCCGCGCCCGATCAGTTCGACGGCTTCCACCATCCTGCCGCCTCGCCCCAATATGGCATCGGCAAAACCCACCATGCGCAGATTGGGCGAAGCGAAGGGCGAGCGTGAACGCAGCTCGCGGGCAAGCGCGCGCTCATCCTCCCTGGGATTGAGCAGGCACATGGCGGTGAACGCCGATGCGGTTGAGCGGCTGATGCCAGCCCAGCAATGGATCAGGAGCTTGCCCGACCTGTCCCAATCTTCGATGAAGGCCACGATCTTCTCGACATGCTCGCGCGTCGGTGCCTGCAATCCGTTCATCTCGGCGATGATGTCGTGAAATGTCAGCCGCAGATGCTGCCGTTCTTTCAGGCCAAGCTCGGGATGCTGGCTTTCGGGTCCAAGGCACCCCAGCACGTGACTCACCCCACCGGCGACAACGAGCCCGGACACAGCGCTGAGCGGCGATACGATGATCATGAGCATCCTCTATTGCAATCGTCGAAATTTTTGCAAGTACTGAGCCGAAGCGTCGTTAGGCGCAAGCGGTTTTAGCGTACGCCAGCCCGTGCCGCTTTCGCCCGAAAGGCCCCTGGGGCGACCGAAAAATTTATAGGCTTCCGTGATGCTGAACCCTGCGAGCTGGGTTGCCTCGAGAAAGGCCGCCGTTTTATCGGCGCGCTTGACCAGCCTCTCGACCCATGACGGCACGCCGGCGGGCAGTCCGAAGCGCAGATGGATGGCCGCCAGGAGGCGCAGTTCGAACGCCTTGTAGTCGAGGCCGAGCGCCGCCTTGAATGGGCGAGATCATGTCGCCGATCACATATTCGGGCGCATCATGCAAAAGGCTTGCTAGCCGCCAGCGGCGGTCGAGGCCAGGCTCGAAATGCGCGGCGATCTCCTCCACCAGCATGCAATGCTGCGCCACCGAGAAAGCATGATCACCCTTGGTCTGGCCGTTCCATCGCGCCACCCGCGCCAAGCCATGCGCGATATCCTCGATCTCGATATCGAGAGGCGATGGATTGAGGAGATCGAGCCTTCGTCCCGACAGCATTCGCTGCCAGGCGCGCCCTGCTGGCGGACTGCGCGGCGCCATCAGCGCACGCCTGTCGGCGCCCGATAGTCCATGCAGGGCTGATGGCGATGGCAGCGCACCAGATGATCGTTGACCATGCCCGCCGCCTGCATGAAGGCATAGACGATCGTCGGCCCGCACGAATCGGAACCCGCTTCTGCCGCAGGTCTTTCGAAATTTTTTCGGCCAGCGCCGTTTGCGCCGGAACTTGCGACGTCGCGCGAAATCGATTCTGCTTCGGCTTCCCGTCAACGAAATCCCACAGATAATCGGCGAAATCGCTGGTGCTCGCGAAGAGCGAGGTAGGCCCGCGCGTTGCCGACACTCGCCTCGATTTTCGCGCTATTGCGAACGATGCCTCTCGTCCTGCATCAGCGACTCGGAGCTTTTTTGCATCGTAGCGCGCCATGATCTCGGGCTCGAAGCCGTCGAAGGCGGCCCGGAATGACATCGCGCTTTCGCAGGATTGTGATCCAAGACAGGCCCGCCTGGAATCCGTCGAGCATCAGCTTTTCGAACAGCGCCCGGCGTCGAACTCGGGCACGCCCCATTCCTCGTCGTGATAGGCCACATAGAGCGGATCGCTGCCGCACCATGGGCATCGATGAATAACGTCATTATGTCGTATCGCCGTCCCGTGCGCCATTTTACATCTCAGCCGGCTGCCGGCAGCATGAACCGGGCCCAAGGCGGGCGTTCGGGGTGGAGCGTGCTTCCGCCGGCCGTAACCGGCAGGCCGCTGCCGCGCGCCTCCTCTAGCCGATCGAGCCTAAGAAGCGCAAGCAGCCGGTCGCCTGCGCCCGAGCAGGCCGCTGCCGATGATTTTTCCTGCGGCAGATATTTCGCTGCCCTTGGCCGGCAGCGCTCCCTCGACCCGGCAGGGAAGAATGCGGCTGCGCGCAGTTCCGCGGTGCTCGATGCGCGATACGACCTCCTGGCCGACAAAACAGCCTTTCCGAAAGCTGATGGCCCCGATCTGGTCGAAATTCGCCTCATGCGGAAAGATGTCACCACTCTCGAAGTCCTGGCCTCCCTCAGCCAGGCCGAGCGCGATCCGTTGCCGATGATAGGCGTCGGTTCCGTCTTCGCATGTCCCGGGCCCGTCATATAGCCGCTGGCCCATGGCCGGGGTGCGCGGATCGGTGATAGCGTTAGGCATGCTGCCTTCTAGCACGGCGATTGTCTGCCGTTTGTCAGCAGTCGCAATCGCAACTTTGGCTCGCAATTTATAAAAGGTCAGTCGTTTGGCCAGCGCCTCTCGCTGCGAGAGCACGCAATCCAACAAATAGCCTTGGCGCTCGCGAATGACGAAGAAATCGAACAGCACCTTTCCCTGCGGTGTCAGCAGGCTGGCATAGGTGGAATCCCCCAGGACCAGGGCATCGACGTCGGCCGTCACCAGATCCTGGAGAAACTTCTGCGCATCCTCCCCGGCGAGGGACACCAGGGCGCGATCCTTGAGGGCGATGATCTTGGGCGTCATTGCGATCCGTGCTTGCTTACCGAAAGAGTATTACGTAAGCGGGAGTGTCCGTTCAAGGATCAGCCATGCCTGCCCTCTACGACCTCGTGCTCAGCCATGGCACCCTCGTCAATCATGATGGTGTCGGCCAAGGCGACATCGGCGTGTCCGAGGGCAGGATCGCCGCAATCGGTCGCATCTCGGCGGGGCAGGGGGCCCGCACCCTTGACTGCCGCGGGTTGCATATTTTGCCCGGCGTCATCGATACCCATGTTCATTTCCGCGAGCCCGGCGCAGAGCACAAGGAGAACCTTCACTCCGGCAGCCGCGCCGCCGTAATGGGCGGCGTGACCGCCGTTTTCGAAATGCCGAACACGCAGCCCCCCACCATCTCGGCGGAAACCCTAAGCGACAAGCTGCGCCGTGCCGAAACCCGCATGTATTGCGATTTCGCCTTTTATCTAGGTGCAACGAGAGAGAATGCCAAGGCGCTCGGCACGCTCGAGAAGCTCCCCGGCTGCTGTGGTGTCAAGGTCTTCATGGGATCATCGACCGGCAACCTCCTCCTCGATCGTGAGGACGATCTGGAGAAGGTTCTCGCCAGCATCACCCGCCGTGCCGTTTTTCATTCTGAAGACGAAGCGCGCCTGCGCCAGCGAAAAACTTTCCAGGTGGAGAACGATCCCGCGAGTCATCCCCTCTGGCGCGATGCCGAGGCAGCGTGTTTGTCGACCAAGCGGTTGCTGCGGTTGGCGCAGTTGGCCGGCAAGCGTGTTCATGTCCTCCATCTCTCGACCGCGGACGAAATCCCGCTCCTTGCTGCCGGCAGGGACATCGCTTCCATCGAAGTGACCCCGCATCACCTCACCCTCTCAGCCCCCGACGCTTATGCGAAGCTTGGCACCCGTGCCCAGATGAATCCTCCCATTCGCGATGCGGGTCATCGAGATGCCCTATGGCGCGCTCTCGCGGACGGTATCGTCGATGTTCTCGGCTCCGATCACGCGCCCCATACGCTTGAGGAGAAGTCGAGGGACTATCCCCATTCGCCCTCGGGCATGCCCGGCGTGCAGACGCTCGTGCCTGTCATGCTCGATCATGTGTCGAAGGGGCGTCTTGGGATCGACCGCTTCGTCGATCTGACCAGCCGCGGCCCCGCCCGCCTGTTTCAGATCGCCGGCAAGGGACGCATCTCTGTGGGCTTCGATGCCGATTTCACCATTGTTGACCTCAACGCGAAACGCACCATCACCAATGACTGGATCGAAAGTCGCTGCCGCTGGACACCTTATGACGGCATGGACGTGCAAGGGTGGCCTGCGGGAACGGTTATCCGCGGCAATGTCGTTATGTGGCAGGGCCGTATCGAGGGGGAACCCTGCGGGCGTCCTGTGCGGTTTTGCGATATGAGCTAAGATATCCGCAAAATGGAGCAAGCATGAGCGAGACATTTCAGGCAATCGTCATCGATAAAATCCCCGAGGGACAAAAGGTCGAGCTTCGTCGGCTCACCGATGCCGACCTCATGGACGGGGATGTGACAATTGCCGTCGAGCATTCGACGGTGAACTACAAGGACGGCTTGGCCATTACCGGCAAGGCGCCGATCATTCGCCGCTACCCTCTCGTTCCCGGTGTCGATTTCTCCGGCACGGTCATCACCTCCGCGCATAAGGATTTCAAGAAAGGCGATAAGGTCGTGCTCAACGGTTGGAGCGTGGGTGAGAGCCACCATGGCGGATATGCCGGCCGTGCACGGGTCTCCGGCGATTGGCTCGTGCCGATCCCTGATGGGTTTTCCACCGCCGACGCCATGGCGATCGGCACCGCGGGCTTCACCGCCATGCTCGCCGTTCTGGCGCTGGAAGAGCACGGGGTGAAACCGGGTGAGGGCGATGTGCTGGTCACCGGCGCCGCGGGCGGTGTCGGTTCCATGGCGATCTCCCTGCTATCCGAGCTCGGCCATAGAGTCACCGCCTCGACCGGCAGGCTATCCGAGGAGCCTTATCTAAAATCCATTGGCGCGGCGAATGTCGTCGATCGCAATGAATTTGCCGCGCCGGCCAAGCCCTTGGGAAAAATGCGCTGGGCCGGGGCAATCGACAGCGTCGGCTCGACGACCTTGGCGAATATTCTGTCGCAAACCAGCTATGGCGGCACCGTCGCGGCCTGCGGTCTCGCGCAAGGATCGGATCTGCCGGCGACCGTCATGCCCTTCATTCTGCGCGGCGTGAAGCTGGTCGGCATCGACTCGGTTCATTGTCCCAAGGCCAGGCGTCTCGCCGCATGGGAGCGGCTGGCGCGCCATCTCGACAAGGCGAAGCTTGCCGCAATGAGCGCGCATGTGAAACTGGCTGACGTGCCCCGCATCGCCGCCGATATCGTTCAGGGCAAGGTGCGCGGCCGCATCGTCGTTGATCTTTAACCGAATGAGCGAGAATGACAGCCGCTGCTATTGCGTGATGCGGATGACGGTGAACTCGCCGGCCCGGATCCGCCCCGAGAGCCTTTCCGTCATGACCGCCACCGGTTCTTCCCCATAGGTCGCAATCATGTCGGATAAGGCTGCGAAGATTGCCGCCGTTGCGACGCAATCCGAATCGATCCCGTCGAACAGCGCCTCTTCCCAGGCGTCTAGGATATAGCGCAGCGCAACCTGCTTCGGCTCTCGGGCATCCGCGTCGGCGGCAGTGTTCTCTGGCGTGTTTTCCATGGTCCCTGATCGGTTTGAAAGCTGTCCCCTAGCGCAAGAACTAGGGTCCCACCCGCCGTCCTTCGCCAGAAAAGAATTTACCATGGCCGTTCACCGCGCCGCGCGGTCGAGTCGCAAAGAAGGTTAATATCCAAAGGCCTTGTTCACGATGCCGGCCAGCCCTGGGGTGAGTTCGAGCGTGTCGATCTCGCGGTGATCGACCCAGCGCACCGCTTTCGCATCATCCGCGGCGACAGCCTCGCCCGACTCGAACTGGGCAGTGAACACGGCGATGACGACGTGCTTTTCCGGCCGGATGATCTCGTTCCAGCCGATGATCTCGCCAAGGCTTGCATTGATGCCGGTTTCCTCTTTTAATTCGCGCAAGGCCGCGTCCCGCAACCTTTCGCCCCGCTTCACATGGCCGCCGGGCAGGCTCCACAGGTTTTCGAACGGCGGCCTCGCTCGCTGCGTCAAGAGCACGCGCCCGGCTTGCACGACGCACACGCTGACGCCAATTGTCGGCCCCGGGGTAGATTTTTCGTTGCGAAGGCCCATGCTGGTCTTCTCGTTGTAAGGGCAGGCTTATGTGCGGACTTTACAGCTTCAAGCGCAGTGCGGAAGAGGTGAGATCGCTTTTCGGCTATGCCGAGAGGGCAGAGTTTCCGCCGCGTGATTATGTCGCCCCCGGCGGCCCCATCGGCATCGTGCGAACGATCGACGGCGCTCGCCACTTCGCTTTGGTGCGCTGGGGATTCGTTCCTTCCTGGGCGAGCGATATCAAGCCGGGCAAACCCCTCATCAATGCCCGCGCCGAATCCGTTCTGGAGAAGCCGACGTTCCGCAATGCGATGTCGCGGCGCCGCTGCCTCATTCCCGCCGATGGCTTCTATCAGTGGAAGGGCGATGTTCCAGGCAGGAAACAGGCGTTTTACGTTCACCGCCCCGATCATGAACTCTTCGCGCTCGCCGGACTCTGGGAACTCTGGACCGGCGCCGATGGCAGCGAAATCGAAACGGCAGCCGTCATCACCACGCGGCCGACAGCATCGCTCTCGGAGATTCATGACCGCATGCCCGCGATCATCATGCCGGAAGATTTCACGCGCTGGCTCGATACCGCCAACCATTCCGCCAGTGATGCCGCCAAACTGCTCGTGCCTCCACCTGACGATTATTTCTCCGCCGAGCCTGTCGAGCTGCGGCGATCGGCTTCGCCGAAGCCTGCCTCCAAGGCTGCTCCGGAATCAAAACCCGCCGATCAGCTGAAGCTGCTCTGAACCCGAATATCTATTTCCCGTCGATGAGTCTCTGCCCCATCGACATCACCGCGTTCACCTCATAGCCAAGCTCTTCATAAAAGGCTTTCACATCCATGTTATCCTGCCGGACGAGCAGATTGACTTTCCACACCCCGCGCTCCTTGAGCCACTGCTCGCCTGCGCGAATGGTAGCCGCGCCGATCCCGCGTCTTTGGAATTTCGGATCGACGGCGACATAATAGAAGCTGCCGCGGTGCCCGTCATGACCCACCATGATCGAGGAAACCACCCGGGTTCCGCTTAAGCCTACGAGAATTTCGGAGTTCGCTTTGCCTCGCGCAAAGTTGATGTCCTTGCGCGGATCGTTCCACTGCCGCGTCAGCCCGCAGCTCTGCCACAGTGCAACGACGGCCTCGACATCGTCCTCTTCCAGAACACGGAAGGCAAGTTCATCCGTCATCCGGCAGCACCTTCCCCGGGTTCAGTATGCCCTTGGGATCGAACAGCCGCTTGAGGCCCTTCATCATCTCGATCTCCGCCGGTGATTTGATCTTCGCCATCATTTCCCTTTTGAGCCGGCCGATGCCGTGCTCGGCGCTGATCGATCCCCCGAGCTGCTGAACCAGGTCGAACACGGCCGCGCTGACCTCGTCCCACCGGGCGAGAAATTCACCTGCGTCGGCACCCACCGGCTGGCTGATATTGTAATGAATGTTTCCATCGCCGATATGGCCGAACGGCACCGGCCGCGCGCCAGGCACCAGCCGCTCCACCACGAAGGCTGCTTTGCTCATGAATTGCGCGAGCTTCGAAAGAGGCAGCGAAAGATCATGCTTGATCGAACCGCCTTCGGGCTTCTGAACCAGCGGCAGCGTTTCCCTGATTGCCCACAGCGCTTCCGCCTGTGCCTGCGAGCGCGCCACCACGGCATCCGCGACGAGACCCTGTTCCAGAGCTTTCCCGAGCGACTCTTCGAGCGCTTCGCTCTAGCCGCCCTGGCTCGCCGAAGCCCGAAATCTCGACCAGCACGTACCACGGGGCTTCGCTCGACAAGGGCCGGCGCAGCGGCGAATGCCGCGTTATGAATTCCAGGCCGGTCTCCGGCAGAAGCTCGAGCGCGGTCACGCGTCCCCCGCTCACCCGGCTTGCGATGTCGAGGAGGCGGACGGCGGCCTCGACGCTATCGACGGCAACGAAAGCCGTGGCCCGGTCGCTCGGCCTGGGGAAGAGCGACAGCACCGCTGCCGTGATCACGCCCAGCGTTCCTTCCGAGCCGATGAAAATATCTTTGAGATCATAGCCCGTATTGTCTTTTCGCAACCCGCGCAGTCCGTTCCATAACCGTCCATCCGCCAGCACCACCTCGAGTCCGAGCGTCAGCGCCCTGGCGTTGCCATAGGCGAGAACGCCGACCCCGCCGGCGTTGGTGGCAAGATTGCCGCCGATCGTGCAGCTGCCTTCCGCGGCGAGACTCAAGGGAAACAGCCGCTCCGCATGTTCTGCTGCCTCCTGGACCGATTTGAGCGTCGCGCCTGCCTCGGCCGTGAGCGTGTTGTTCTGCGCATCGATGGCGCGGATCCGGTTGAGCCGCGTCAGCGAAACCACCACCTCTTCGCCGGTCTCCGATGGTATTTGCCCGCCGACCAGCCCGGTGTTGCCGCCCTGCGTGACGATCGCCGTTGCGGTCTCATGAGCGATTGCCAGGATCTTCGCCACCTCCTCGACACTGCCGGGCCTCAGCACGGCTGCCGCCTTGCCGAACCACCGGTCGCGCCACTCCTCGTAAATAGGGCTGCATCGCATCGGGCAGGAGAATGGCATTGTCCGGCCCGACGATGGCGGCAAACCGCTCGAGTGTGTTCGCCCCTGGTCGCATCGTCTTCATCAGCGATGGAACGGCGCCGCGGCGCGCACCAGCCGGTCGTTGATGGCTTCACCAAGGCCCTCATTCGGGATCGGCATAACCGCGATTGTCTCGACGCCGGTTTCATCCAGCTCATGCATCATGCGGAACAGATTGGCCGCCGCCTCCTTGAGATCGCCCCGGTGGAAAGATTGAGCACCGGTCCCGGATGGCGCGGAACCTGCGGGCCGAACGCCAGGAGGCCCACGTCGAACCGCGGCCAGATGACATCGAGGATCACCTTGGCCCGCGGCGCATAATGCTGCTCGAGCTGCCCCGGCGCGTCCGGCCGACCGGCTTTCATAGCTTCGATGAGCAGCATCTTGCCGAGAACTCTTTCGACATCGGTTTTTTTCAAGCCCCCGGGGCGCAGCAGCACGGGCTCCCCGCCCATGCATTTGATCACTGTCGATTCGATGCCGATGGTGCAAGCGCCCCCGTCCAGGACCATCGCGACGCTGCGGCCGAGCCCGCTCACCACATGGCTGGCAAGAGTGGGACTGATGCCGCCCGAGGGATTGGCGCTCGGGGCCACGATCGGCCGGTCCGCTTGTCTGATCAGCGCCAAAGCGATCGGGTGTGAGGGCACGCGAATGGCAATTGAGGAAAGGCCGGCCGATGCCAGCATGGATACCGGGCAGTGGTCCCGCCTCGGCACCACGAGCGTGAGTGGCCCCGGCCAGAAAGCCTCGGCAAGCCGCTGAGCGTCGGCGTTGAACCCTCCAAGCTCCATCGCCTTGGTTTCATCGGCGACATGGCTGATCAGCGGATTGAATTTCGGCCGGCCCTTTGCCGCAAATACCGCCGCAACGGCTGTGTCATTCGTGGCATCGGCGCCCAGTCCGTAAACCGTCTCTGTCGGGAAAGCCACGAGCTTGCCGGTCATCAGCAATCGGGCTGCCTTGCTGATCTCGTCTTCGCTGATCGTCATGGTCCTTTTTGGCAACTCCTTCTCACCCGCGCAAGTCGCGCACTCTCCCCCTTCAAAATTCACAATAGAAAATCCTTCCGCCAGCTTTCGCTTCCGGGATGAAGGAGGGGTGGAGCGGCACCTCGCGGTGGCGCCAACGTTGGTGTTAGTAGAGATGGTGCGAGGGCGCTCCACCCCGGTGATTTTGGGAGGTCACTTTCACGTCACTCGCTTCGGGATGTTTCGAAGCCGCGCCGGCCTAGCACTCAACCCCTGGTCAACGGCAGCCAGTCCACGGCTTGCCTACAGGCACCGGCCCTTTCTCCACACTCAAAAGGCGACATCCGGACAGCGCCTCCTTCACGGAGCAGGGTGAAGAATGACTACTCTATACTAGGAATGTTGTCAAGAGGAAAGTTTTCCCCCTCCTATTTCATCTTCGTCATGCGCGGGCTCGACCCGCGCATCTGCCGCGTGAAAGAAGATGGCCGGATCAAGTCCGGCCATCACGTGTTTAATCCCTCTCCCCTCGTGGGAGAGGGTAGGGTGAGGGGGTACCCCTCATCCGGCTCGATGCCAAAACGCATCTCGCCACCTTCTCCCACAAAGGGGAGAAGGAAGAATAGCCCGACTCCTGCTTTCGCCGGAACCTCTTTTCCTCCTCCGCTGCCGCCGTGATATAGCCTGCCCATGACCACGCTCCTGCTCACTCATCCGCTATGCGTCGAGCATCAGCCGCCCGAGGGCCATCCCGAACGCCCCGAGCGGCTCAAGATCGTCGACCGCATTCTCTCGACCCCGAGTTTCGACGCGCTGCTGCGCGAAGAGGCGCCTGTTGCCGGCGAGGCGCAAATCCTTAGCGCCCATGCCGATGAGCATTTCCAGCGCCTTCATCAGGCTTCCCCTGATGAAGGCTTGGAGCAGCTCGATCCCGATACATGGATGTCGCCCAGGAGTTTTGATGCGGCACTGCGCGGCGCAGGCAGCGCCGTCCGCGCTGTCGATGCCGTCATGCGCCGCGAAGCGGAGAACGCCTTCTGTGCCGTTCGTCCTCCAGGTCATCATGCGGAGTCGCGACGCGCCATGGGCTTCTGCCTGTTCAACAACGCCGCCATAGCCGCTCACCATGCCCGCGACGCCTATGACGCGGAGCGTGTCGCGGTCGTTGATTTCGACGTGCATCACGGCAACGGAACCCAGGAGATATTCTGGTCCGACCCGGAGCTTTTCTATGGTTCCACGCATCAGATGCCGCTCTATCCCGGCACCGGTGACCGGACCGAGAGGGGAGTGGGCAATATCTTCAACGCGCCCCTGCGCGCCGGCGACGGGTCGCAGCAGTTTCGCGATGCCATGAAGACGCTGATCCTGCCCGCGCTCGATGATTTCGCGCCCGATCTTCTTATCATCTCGGCAGGTTTTGATGCGCATCGCAATGATCCGCTCGCCTCGCTTCGAGTTGACCGAGGAGGATTTCGTCTGGGCAACGCTTTATCTTATGGATGCCGCCCATCGTCACGCCGACGGCCGCGTTGTCTCGCTCCTCGAAGGCGGCTATGACTTGAAGGCACTGGCCGCCTCCGTGGCCGTTCACGTCCAGGCGCTCATGCGTGGATCGGGCGACGGCGGCCGGCCGTTGCTGGAGGACGATGATTAATGGCCGACGCGAACCACGCCGATATCGCCCAGATGAATTTCGAAACCGCCTTGCGGGAGCTCGAAGCCATTGTCGACAAGCTCGAAGGCGGCAAGATCGATCTCGAGGAATCGATCCTCATCTATGAGCGCGGCGAGCAGCTTAAAGCTCATTGCGAGAAGATGCTCAAGGATGCCGAGGCACGCATCAAAAAGATAACTTTTCGTGCCGACGGCACCCCTTCCGGAACCGAGCCGCTGAAAATGGATGAGCAGGGTGGATGAGCATGGCTGCCGCGACACGCGTCTCGACATTTACCTCGTCGAACGCGGCTTCTTCCAAACCCGCGCCCGCGCCCGCGATGCCATTTTGCGCGGCACCGTTGAGGTCGACGGCGTCGGCGTGTCGAAGCCGTCGCGGCAGGTAACGGCAGGCGCGGCCATCGTGATCCGCGATGAGGCTCGATCCTATGTATCGCGCGCCGCCCTGAAGCTGAAGCACGCTCTCGATCATTTCGGCATCGATGTCTCGGGCCGGCTCGCCCTTGACATCGGCGCCTCGACCGGCGGGTTTACCCAGCTGCTGCTGGAGCGCGGTGCACGCCGTGTGACTGCCATCGATGTCGGCCATGGACAGCTTGCGCCTTCATTGCGCGATGATCCCAGAGTCCAGCTTCTGGAAGGGCTGAATGCCCGAGACCTTTGCGCCGCCGACCTGCCGGAAAAGCCGGACCTCATCGTCTGCGACGTCGGCTTCATATCGCTGAAACTGGCACTGCCGCCCGCCTTGGCGCTTGCCCGTCCGGGCGCCTGCCTCATAGCTCTCATCAAGCCGCAGTTCGAGGCCGGCCGCGAAGCGGTCGCGGGCTCCGGCATCGTTCGCGATGCCGCCATCCATCGAAAAATCTGCGATGACATCGTGCGCTGGTTGGCTGAGGTTCCCGAATGGCATGTTATCGGTGTCGTTGCCTCGCCCATCATGGGCGCTGAGGGCAATGCCGAATTCCTCATTGCCGCTGAGAAGCACCGCTGAGAAGCTGGAGATGATTTCGCCCCTCGATCGATGGTCCTTCTTCACCAGGCAGGGTTTGCGTGTCGCCTGGTATATGGGCCATTACTTCGCTACGCAGGACTTCCGTCAAGCCGGCAGGCAAGCCCCGCAGGCGCATCCGGACAAGTCTCCGCCGCCGCGGTCGAATTCATTCGATTTGTTCGGCGAGCTTGCGGCGCTGTTTCGCCGTGACCTCGACAATGTGGCGCAAGGGCTTTATCCGCTGCCCCGTGATCATGACGGCAGCCTGGCCGAAGTCCTGTCCTTGAGCCGCGCCTTCTTTGCCGATGTTCCGCTCGCCGCCGAGCGCAAAAATGCCGGCGCGCGGACGTGAAGTCTATGATCCCGGCCTCGCGCGCGAATTCCCGGACTACTTCCTGCAAAACTTTCACTATCAGACCGGCGGATATCTGACCGATGAGTCGGCCCGTCTCTACGATACTCAGGTCGAGGTCTTGTTCTCCGGAACGGCAAACGCCATGCGCCGACAGTGCATCGTGCCGGTCGCCCAATTCTTGCGCGGCCGCGACCAGCGCAACTTCTCGCTTCTCGACGTCGCCTGCGGCACCGGGCGCTTTCTGCGTTTCCTGAAAGAGGCCTTTCCCCGCCTGGCGCTTACGGGACTCGACCTCTCGCAGCCCTATCTCGATGAGGCGGGCCGCCATTTGGCCCCCTATGCCGCGGTTTTGGAGATGGGCAAGGCCGAAGCGCTTCCCTTTCCATCGTCGAGCTTCGATCTCGTCACTTCGATCTATCTTTTTCACGAGGTTCCCCGTGAAGTGCGCCGGCAGATTGCCGCTGAATTCCTCCGCGTGCTCAAGCCCGGCGGGCGTTTGATTTTCATGGATTCGCTTCAGCTCGGCGACCGCACCGGTTTCGATGGCCTGCTCGAGGCTTTCCCGCGCAATTTTCACGAGCCCTACTTCGGCGACTATCTTCGCGACGATTTGCGCGCTGTCTTCTCGCAAGCGGGCCTGCGCCCAACGAGCGTGGAAACCTTCTTTCTCTCCAAGCGCATCGTTTGCGAAAAGCTCTAAGGCTCACTGACGTGCACTATTTTCACTCGTCACCCTGACGAAAGTCTTAGACCCAGCTTGGACAGTTTGAGTGTACGAAGCTGGACCAGAGGCGTTCGCCGGAATGACGATTAGCGGGAGAAGGAACCTTCTCTACCAACCTGCCCGCGATGCCGCAGGAATTGGTCGGCGAGCACGCAGGCCATCATCGCCTCGCCGATCGGCACGGCGCGAATGCCGACGCACGGATCATGCCTGCCCTTGGTCGAGATCTCCGTCTCCTCGCCCTGAACGGAGATCGTTCGTCGCGGAATGAGGATGGAGGAGGTGGGTTTCACCGCGAAACGCACGATGACGTCCTGTCCCGTGGATATGCCGCCGAGTATGCCTCCCGCATTGTTGGAGAGAAACTTCGGCTTGCCGTCCACCATGCGGATCTCGTCGCCGTTTTCCTCGCCCGATAACGCCGCTGCGGCGAAGCCTGCGCCGATCTCGACACCTTTCACCGCATTGATGCCCATCATTGCGCCGGCAAGCTCCTGGTCGAGCTTGCCGTAGGTCGGCGCGCCCCAGCCCGCCGGCAGGCCCGCCGCCACGATCTCGATCACGGCACCACAGGATGAGCCCTTCCTGCGGATATCATCCAGAAAGGTTTCGAACACCGCCACCGCCTCGGCATCGGGCGTGAAGAACGGATTGGCATCGACCTGGTCCCAATCCCAATTTTGCCGGTTGATCCTGTGCGGTCCCATCTGCACCAGGGCTCCGCGAATGATTACTTGTGGAATGATCTTGCGGGCAATCGCGCCGGCAGCGACCCGGCTTGCCGTTTCTCGCGCCGACGAACGCCCGCCGCCGCGATAGTCTCGAAATCCGTATTTCGCGCTATAGGTGAAGTCCGCATGCCCCGGACGAAACTTATCGCGGATGTCGGTGTAATCCTTCGAGCGCTGATCCAAATTCTCGATAAGCAGGCAGATTGGCGTTCCGGTCGTGACCGGCCCGCCCGTTCGCTCATCTTCGAACACGCCGGAAACTATCTTCACCTCGTCGGGTTCGCGCCGCTGGGTCGTGAAGCGTGACTGGCCGGGCTTGCGGCGGTCGAGAAAGAGTTGGATGTCCTGCGGAATGAGGGGAATGCCCGGCGGACATCCATCGACCACGCATCCGATCGCGGGCCCATGGCTTTCTCCGAAAGTCGTGACCCGGAACATGTGACCGAAACTATTGTAGGACATTGCCGCCTCGCTGCTCTCTCTTAAGGAGCGGCTGCGGCGCCGTCAACGCCGCGAGGTTCACGAAGGCGAGCTGACCACCGAGATGTCCGGCGCATCGGGATGCTTCATGCCGACGATGTGATAGCCGCAGTCGACATGCAGATTCTCCCCCGTGACCGCTCGGCCAAGGTCGGAAAGTAGGAACAGCGCGGCATCGCCCACTTCATCGGTGGTTACATTGCGCCTGAGGGGCGCATTGAGCTCGCACCATTTCAGGAGATAGCGGAAATCCCCGACCCCTGACGCCGCCAGCGTCTTGATGGGCCCGGCCGATATGGCGTTCACGCGTATGTTCGCCCTGCCGAGATCGGCAGCGAGATAGCGCACGCTCGCTTCCAGCGCTGCCTTTGCGACACCCATCACGTTATAATGCGGCACCCATTTTTCGGCCCCGTAATAGGTCAGCGTGACGAGCGATCCGCCATGCGGCATGAGCTTCTCTGCTCGCTGCGCGACGGCGGTGAAGCTGTAGCTCGAGATAGCCAGCGTCCTGGCGAAATTGTCGGGCGTCGTTTCCAGATAGCGTCCCGACAGCTGTTCCTTGTCGGAGAAGGCGATAGCATGAACGAGGAAATCGAGCCTGCCCCAGCTCTTGCCGATCTCCTCGAACGCCTGATCGATCGAACCGGCATCCGTCACATCGCAGGGGATCACGAGCTTGCAGCCGGCCTCGGCCGCCAGCGGGTCGACCCGCTTTTTCAGCGCGTCTCCCTGATAGGTCAAGGCCAGTTCGGCGCCATGCCGGACAACGGCTTGGGCGATGCCCCAGGCGATCGACCGGCTGTTGGCAACGCCCATGATCAATCCGCGTTTGCCGGCCATCAATTGTCCGGTTCCGGCCATCGAATATCACCATCTTTTAGGAAACAGCCGCTGATCCGGCGCAATGTACACAATTTGCCCCTTCGGTCCACCGGAAAGCCCCTACGAAGGAGGAATGGCTTTGGGTGTTACCCCACCACGCGCCAGCTGCCGTCAGCGAGCTGGCAGGCCGTGCCATCCACGACTTCCGGCTCGCCTTCGACCCAGATCGTATGTTCGAAATCCCGGCACAGCGCGCGCTGCGCATTGTAATAGGATTTGCGCGGCACGAACTTTCCGCGATGGCCGCTTTGCGGATTTTCCCACTCTTCCTCTTCCCCGTCGAGCAGTGCCTCATTGGCCGCCCGATAGGCATAGTCCCGGTCGGCGTCATCGAGGCTGCGTCCAACCGAGCCTCCGACCACCGCGCCCAGCGCCGCGCCGAGCATGGTCGCCGCCACTTGGCTGTTGCCATGGCCGACCGTGCTGCCGATGAGCCCGCCCGCCACGCCGCCGATCACCGCTCCGCCGGTTTCCTTCGGCCCCGAATCGGCCGAGCAGCCGGCAAGCAGCATGGCTGGAACAACAAGAATATAGATGCCTCGCCTTGGCATTGGTGAGAACCCCCTCATGTTTCAAATCTCTCGCGTGAACGGAAGAATCGCTCCGACGCTCGCTATCGCCCGCCCGTGGCGAGACAGCGCTGGGATTGTGGTATTCATGTGGCACGAGGCCGCTCGCGCCAGCGTGCATTGCCGTTTAGGATGCCGGCCGCTTACCCGTGGGAAATGCCGCTGAATATGGAAAACGAAAGCGATACGATGGTCGATCCCGTCCTGGCGGATGACTTCACCCAGCGTGATGAACCTCTGGCCCTCTTTCAGGAGTGGTATGAGGCCGCGACGCTGTCCGAGCCGAACGATCCCAATGCCATGGGCCTCGCAACCGTCGATGCGAGCGGAATGCCCAATCTGCGCATGGTGCTGCTGAAGGATCTCGATCCCCGGGGCCTCACCTTCTACACCAATCTTGAAAGTGCGAAGGGCGTTGAGCTTCTCTCCACGCCCAAGGCCGCTGCCTGTTTCCATTGGAAGTCGCTCCGCCGCCAGATCCGCTTTCGCGGCCCCGTCGAACCCGTAGCCGACGAGGAAGCCGATCAGTATTTCGCCACCCGTCCGCGCCAGAGCCGTATCGGCGCCTGGGCGTCCGCGCAGTCGCGCCCCCTCGAAAGCCGCTTTGCCCTGGAAAAGGCCGTGGCCAAAAACGCCGCACGCTTCGCCTTGGGGGATGTACCGCGCCCGGTCCATTGGTCGGGCTTCCGCATCTTGCCCGTTTCGATCGAATTCTGGCACGATCGGCCCTTCCGCCTTCATGACCGCCTTTTATTTTCCCGCTCGGCGCCGGGCGAGCCCTGGACACGCGCCAGGCTCTATCCTTAAACGAGCGCAAAGCCGATGACCGACAACCGCAAGCCCGAAGCCCGGACCCGCGCCGCTCAAGCGGGCCGCTACATCGATGCGGTGACCGGCGCGATCGTTCCCGCGATGCAGCCGTCCACGACCTTCGCCCGCAATGCCGATTATGATCTCTCGGGCGGCTATCTCTATGCGCGCAACGCCAGCCCGACGGTCGACCATGTCGAGCGGCTGATGGTGGAGCTCGAAGGAGGCGCGGCATCGCTTGCCTTCGCTTCCGGCATGGCGGCGGTTGCCGCCCTGGTCGAGACTCTCGATACCGGTCAGCGCATCACCGCGCCCGATATCATGTATCACGGCGTCAAGAGCTGGATGCTGCGCCAAGAGCGAAAGCGCGGCATCGGCCTTGATCTCTTCGATGCGACGAAACCCGATACCCTCGCGCGCGCCATCACGCCCGGCAAGACGTCTCTCGTCTGGATCGAAACGCCGGTGAACCCCACCTGGGACGTGATCGATATCGCCCGCGCTGCCGAGGCGGCGCACGCCGCCGGCGCTATCCTTGCTGTCGATTCCACCTGCGCGCCGCCGCCGACGACCCGGCCGCTGCAACTCGGTGCCGATTTTTCCTTCCACTCCGCCACCAAATATTTGAACGGTCACAGCGACGTCACCGCCGGCGTGCTGACGGCACGCTCCATCGAGCCGCGCTGGGATGAAATCTCTGCGGTCCGTGTCTCCCACGGTTCGATCATTGCCCCTTTCGAAGCCTGGCTCCTGCTTCGCGGTATCCGCACCCTCTATTTGCGGTTTGCCCGGGCCTCGGAGAACGCGCTCGCTCTCGCCCGGCATTTTTCCGGCCACCCGAAGATCGCTGCGGTTCTCTATCCGGGTCTGCCGTCCCATCCGGGCCATGCCGTCGCCCGCCGCCAGATGACCGATGGTTTCGGCGGCATGATGTCGATCAGGATCAAGGGTGATGAGGCTGCCGCCCGCCGGCTCACGGCCTCGCTTCAAAGTTTTCGTCCCGGCCACCTCCCTGGGCGGGGTGGAAAGCCTGGCCGAGCATCGAAAATCCGTGGAGGGGCCCGACAGCATCGTTCCTGGCGACCTCATACGCCTGTCGCTCGGCATCGAGGCGGTCGATGATCTGATCGCCGATCTCGAACAGGCGCTTGCCGCGCTTTGAACGGTGTGTCTGGCGGAAGCGCAATGTACCCCCCATATGTCGCCGGCAGGAGTCTCTCCCATGCTCGACACTGAAAATCTCCTCGATGCTTACTCCAATGCCGTGATCTCTGCTGTGGACCGGGCAGGCCGCTCGGTTGTCCATATCGCCGTTCGCGGCGACGGTCGCCGTGGCGGGGCAGGTTCGGGGGTCGTGCTGACCCATGACGGCATCCTGCTCACCAACAGCCATGTGGTGACGGGCGCCCGCTCGATCGACGTGACTTTTCCCGATGGCCGGCATTCTGCCGCCCGCCTGCTCGGCGAGGATCAAGATACCGATCTGGCCGTTCTCCGCACCGATGAAAACAGCGCCGCGGTGCCGGCGCAGCTTCATGATTCGAAGGCGGTGAAACCCGGACAGCTCGCGATCGCCATCGGCAACCCGCTCGGCTTCGAGCAGACGGTGACCGCGGGCGTGGTCGAGCGCCATCGGCCGCTCGCTGCGCGCCAGCAATGGTCGCCTGATCGACGACGTCATTCAGACCGATGCGGCGTTGAACCCCGGCAATTCCGGCGGCCCGCTCGTCGATTTCGAGCGGGCGGGTCATCGGCATCAACACCGCCATGATCATGGGCGCGCAGGGCATCTGCTTTTCGGTGGCGAGCAACACCGCTCTTCTCGTCCTGACCCAGATCCTTAGCCATGGCCGTGTCAGGCGCGCAGCGATCGGCATTCATGGTCAGCAAACCGTCATACCGCGCCACATCGCCCGTCATGCCGATGTTTCACAAGGCTCCGGCATACGGGTCATGGATGTGCAGAAGGACAGTCCTGCCGGTCAAGCCGGCATCTTGCCGGGCGATCTCATCATTGCCATCGACCGGCAGATTGTCACCGGCATCGACGATCTTCTCAGGCTCCTCGATCACCGCCGCGTCGGCAAACCCTGCGCCGTGGAAATCTTGCGCCGCGGCGAGCGTCGGACCTTCAGCCTTCTGCCGGTCGAGCGCCGCAGCGGCTGATCCGCCGCTTTATCATAATCCCATATTTCTGTAGGATCGGAATTCAGCAGGAATTGATCTGCCACTCTTGAAAGGCCAAGATCTATATGAGAATTATCGCGACACTGGTGATAGCAGTGCTGGTGAATGGGATTAACCAGGCTCCCGTTGGCGCTTCCACTGAAATGCGCGCGAGCGGATTGGCTCTCTTGCAAGCAGCAGAAGTTTCAGATGATCCAAATTCTGACCCGAGCGCCAATTATTTCGGGCACACATACTATGTGGCTGCCAACGGCTCGGACCTAAACCCGGGCAGCTCGACAAGGCCTTTTGTTACCCTCCAACACGCGGCTAACCTCGTCAAGGCGGGCGACACTGTGATTGTCAGGGATGGAATCTATTCTGCAGCGTCGGCAGATGAGCTAGTGGTCATCACCCGCTCTGGCACCGCGGAGGCACCCATCATCTTCAAAGCCGAACACAAATGGGGGGCTGAACTTGACGGCCGAAACAACACCATTGCCACGGCAGTAAAGTTTGAGGGTTGCAGTTACGTACGATTTGAAGGTTTTGACATCCATGGTTTTGGGGCAAAATCAGGCGGCGGCGGCGCTTTTTGGATTGACGCTAAGTCCAGCAATATTTACGTCGGCGGGAACGATCTTCACGACCTCGGCCGCCTGAGTACCGACACGAGTAATGCAGCGGGGGTCGGAGTTTACGCCGAGAGCGATCACCTAACTATAGAGGGAAATAGATTTTCCAGCATCGGTCGCTTTGGCCCAGGCGAGAGCGGTGCTGCGCCGGGCAACGATTACTGGCAGAACCATGACCACGGCATTTACTTGGCCGGTGTATCCCATGTCGATATTATCGATAACACATTTCTAGCTCATGAGCATGGTTGGGCCATTCAGGTCTATGGTAGCCCGACCGCTAATCTGCTCATCGCCAACAATACATTTACAGGCCCCAATCCTAATCGCACTGGGCAGATATTGCTTTCCCAAAAACTCAGCAATGTCGATATTATCAATAACACTTTTGATCAGCCGTTGAATGCAGCGATTGACCAGTATAGACCCGATTTTTCGAACGTGACGATCGCTAATAACGTCATAACCGCAGCCACGGTGTACAATGGCACCCCGCCGCCGGGGGTCAAGCTCTGGAACAATCATATCTCTGCTGACCCGCCTCACACCCCATGGTTGGCTGGCGCTCATCACCTCCCTTGATCAAGTACCAAGCGCTGAAGGGATGCTAACTGCTAATCAGGTAATTAGCTGGTGACTTCTTCTTCTGCACGAGCAAGATCGATGATTGCGGTCTGCCTAAGTCGGAGACAATACTATGCCGCCTAAGTCTGAAATCGATCAACTCGGGCAGTCTCGAGACAGGTCCCTCCACAGTAACGGTGATATTTCTGCAGAGCCGTCAGCGGCGAGAAATGCTGCTGAACAGGAGATTGGCTCTGGCGAGCGCCACCCTATTGCGGATTGGCGCTTCAAATTGTTCGACGCGTTTGCCCTTTTGCGCCGTCACTTTTGGCTGGTTAGTGCCATAACGATTTTGGTGACGCTCGCTGCCGGGCTGGCAGTCGCTATGTTGACGGATCGCTACCGGGCGACCGCCATGTTGACACTCGACCAGACGGAAGCGCGCCTCCTCGGCTCTGATGATTCCCTCACACCCTCGATTGAGAGTCAGGTCGAAATCATAAAGTCCTTCAACATTGCTCTTGAAGTGGCCGAGAGACTCAAGCTCGATCAAGATCCCGAGTTTGCCTCCCGTGCTGGCAGCACCACATGGCTCCGCTCTAGGGCGCTCATCTCTGCCGACAACCCCAATAAAGGAGTTGATGAAGCGGCGAGTGCTATTCCTGCTTCGCTGTCGGCAGCGGCAGGGAACCTCACGAAGAAGGTGACGGTTCGCCGGCTCGGCATGACGGACGTGATCGCCATCGAAGCCGTTTCTGCAAATCAGCATCGTGCTGCAAAGATTGCAAACACTTATGCTCAAGTATACCTCGAACAGCGACTTGCGGCTAAAGCGCGCTCTTTTGAACGCGCAGAAGCGGCGTTGACGCGTCGAATAGAGGAGTTGAGTAGCGCGTTGAGACACCCGGAAAGCCAGGCGAATACCCAGCAACTCTACCAGGATGCGCTGCTTCGGAGAGAAACACTCTTTCGGCAACACGGTGCCATCGCACCGGACCTGCGCATTGTGGCCGCGGCGACGGTGCCGACAGCGCCGTTTTTCCCGCCTCGTGCTGCACTGACTTTGGTGGGGTCTGTTATCGGCTTTATTTTGGCACTCGTGATTGCCTACATCCGCGATGCTCGCAGCCGAACGGTGCAGACAGAGCAGGAATTGGAAACCATCACCGGGGTCCGCAACATTGGTTCAATTCCGAAGGCCGAAATCTCAAAACATGCGATTGATGAAATTACGGATCGACCTTTATCGGAATATTCCGAAGCGGTCCGCAAACTATATTTCTCATTAGGGTTCCTGAAGCTCAATGCCGGTGCCAATATAGTCTTGGTCACGTCCGCAAATCCACAAGAAGGTAAGGCTACCGTGGCCTTGTCGCTGGCAAGAGCGGCGGCTGTGGCAGGACAAAGTGTCGTTGTCGTGGATTGCAATCTGCGCAGCCCGCGATTGCACTTGCGATTGAATTTAACGAACAATTTCGGCTTGGCTGAATCCTTGGCCAAAGGGCAGAAACCCTTGGAGCAGATCGCTTTTCAAAATGATCCAAAAACAACTTGCAAGATCATAAGCGCCGGCAACATCGAAAATATACCCCCCCATCAATTATTCCGCACCGACAAGTTCGACGAATTGCTGCGCGGGCTGGTAAAGGAACATGATCTGGTGGTGCTTGATGTATCTGCGGAACCTCTCGCCGATCCACTGATTTTGATGCAGAAAGCCGATGTGGTTCTCGTGGTGGCGCGTTCGGGGAGGACCACTTTCCGCGACATCGAAAGAGTATTTCGTGAACTTGAAGATGTTCCGGGCGCGAACGTGTTTACAGTACTGAATTTTGCGGGAAGAGAACACAGATCCTGAATGATTCAATTTGGCTTCTGAGAAGGGGCTCCAACGTTCTCGGAGCTTGGCGCCGCTCAAGTCATATACTGGTAATTGCGGCGCACCAGGCCAGTGGCCATTCGCTTCTGCCACCAATCGATCGTCAACTCCAAACCTTCGCGAAGCGGAACCTTTGCATTCCATCCGGTCGCCTGAGAAAATCTTGTCGGATCCGCCAGCAACATTCGGACCTCGGAATTCGCAGGGCGCATCCTTGATGGTTCATGCATCACTCGCTTATTAACACCCGCGATGGCTTGAATGACATCGATGAGAGCACCCACGCTGATGCTGCTTCCGTTTCCCGCATTATAGGGGCGGCCATACTCAAGATTGCTTCCCTCGGCAGCGGCGATAAATGCCGATACCATATCGTTTACATAGGTCAGATCTCTTTCGGGTGTGGTGGCTCCGATCTGGATGGCTGCACATGTCGGATCCAAAACTTGGCGTATAATTGTAGGTATCACTGCCCGCTCACTTTGACGAGGGCCGAACGTGTTGAATGGCCTTAATACGACGACTGGAAGATCGAATGAACGGGCGAAAGCTTCTGCCATCATATCGGCACCTATTTTGGAAGCCGAATAAGGCGATTGCCCTTGCAAAGGATGGCTTTCTGCAATCGGAGTTGTCTGCGCGGTACCATAGACCTCGCTCGTGGAAGTATGGATGAACCGTCGAATGCCGAATTCCCGGACTGCTTCGAGCAAGTTCAACGTTCCCGAAACATTTGTCTCTACGTATGAATGTGCTGCTTCGTAGGAGTGCGGAATCGCTATCAATGCGGCCAAATGGAATACCACATCGTGCTCGCGCACCAACCTTCGCATCTGAGCAGGATCTCGGACATCGCCTCTGACCACGGTGATCTCGGAAAGGATGGCGCTCGGTAAGTCGCTGAGCCACCCAAAACTGTCAAAAGAGTTGTAATAGCTGAGTGCAGTGACACGGGCTTGCCGAGCAACCAATCTTTCAACCAAGTGCGAACCTATGAAACCGTCGGAGCCAGTTACAAGGATTCGGCACCCTTCGAACGCCATTACTCATGCCCTTCTGCAACAAATCGATCCAAATGAATCCGCTTTCGTCTCTACCGTCCATTTGGACATTTTGGCAAGTGCCATCTGGAGTCATGCATGGCCATTTATTAAACAGCGCTATCAGTCATATGCATGATGACGCTTGCCCAGCTTCGGAGCAGCATAAGCTACGTACACTGGGGCTGTCCGAAGGTATATGGAATGAAAGCAGTTGTTCAATGCGGTGGAAAGGGAACAAGGCTCAGGCCTTACACTTCAATACTTCCAAAGCCATTGATGCCCATTGGAGCACGCCCTGTTCTGGAGCTGCTTCTGAAGTGGCTGCGGCGTAACGGTATCGAAGAAATCTATGTCACAACGGGATATTTGGGCCATTTGATCCGCAGTTTTTGTGGCGACGGAAGCCAATGGGGTATAACGCTCGAGTATACCGAGGAAAGCGAACCTCTTGGAACGGCGGGTGCCTTGAGCCTCCTGCGGACCAAATTAGATACGACATTCCTTCTTGTTAACGGCGACGTGCTGACCGACCTGAATTTGGATGTATTTACTACGCACCATCTCGAAACCAACAGCGCGCTCACCATTGCTACAACTCTTAGAACGTTGAAGATCGACTACGGCGTCGTCGAGGAAGCAGATGGTGCCGTCAAGCTGTTTAGAGAAAAGCCAACGCTACTCAACTGGGTCAGCATGGGAGTGTACTGCATGGAACCCAGTGTCCTGCGCTTTATTCCATGCGGCACTCCCTTTGGTTTTGACGACCTGGTTCTCCGCATGCTCCAGCTGCGAGTGCCGGTACACCTCTATAAGCATTCGGGTGCTTGGCTCGACATTGGTCGAGCAGAAGACTTCAGCAAGGCCCAGGAAATCGACTGGGAAGAGCAGATGGCCCCGCTCACCACGATAGCAATGTAAACACCTGCGGAAAAACGCTGTGATTGCCGTATCAGAGCCAATTCTTGGAGCAGAGGAAAAAACCGCGCTGCTCGACGTTATTGATAGCGGTTGGATCACTATGGGTGAGCGTGTTCGCCAATTTGAGCAGTCCTTTGCCGAGGCGCATGGAGCTACGGGACTCTATTGCGCTCAGTTCTTGCACTGCCGGCATCCACCTCATTTTGCATGCTTTGGGAATCGGCCCGGACGATGAGGTCCTGGTGCCGAGCCTCACATTTGTAGCAACAGCCAATAGTGTGCTCTACACAGGAGCTACTCCTGTCTTCGTTGACATTGTATCCCCCGAATTTCCGCTGATGTGCCTCGATGACGCGGCGGCCAAGTGCACCAAGCGCACCAGGGCAGTGATTTTGGTGCACTACGCTGGCTATTTAGCCGACCAAAAGCTTTGGCAAGACTTCGCGCGCGACCGCGGACTGATGCTGATCGAGGATGCGGCACATGCTGCAGGAGTGCCGGGAGCGGGCAGTTTTGGTGTCGCCGCCGCGTTTAGTTTCTATGGAAACAAAAACATGACCACCGCCGAAGGTGGAGCGGTAATCGCATCTGAAAAAGCACTTTGCGAACGGATTCGTCAGATGCGCGGGCATGGTCTGACCGCGGGTACTTTCCAGCGTCACTCGAGTGCCACGCCCGGCTACGACGTAACGCTGCTCGGCTACAATTACAGGATGGATGAGCTGCGCGCCGCCTTAGGACTTGTTCAGCTGCAAAAGCTGCATGAGTGGAATCACAAGAGAAAGGTTCTCACTGAGGCCTATCGAATGTTTCTCAGAGAGCGTACGCCGCAAATTAAAATACCATTTGCACAACAGGATGGCGTGTCAGCTTACCAATATCATGCCGATCGTTCTTCCCGGCCGCACTCAGCGAGCGCCTGTAATTCAGATGCTGAGAGGAGCGGGTATTCAGACCTCCATTCACTATCCGGCCGTTCACCAATTTTCTTTGTACCGGGAGCGCTTTCCCGCAGTGAGGCTTTCCAAAACGGAGGAGATGGCGGCATGTGAGCTTACTTTGCCGCTGCATCCCAACCTTGGAATCGAAGACGTTGACACAATTACCCAAACGCTGAAGACGGGTCTTGCCGGTGAGTACTGACAGTCATAATAGCGTCCGGAACCCCGTTGATATCACCTCGACGGTCGCGGAATGCCTGCGCCGTATTTTGGATATCCTGATAGCAATATCCGGAATTATGATTTTTTTACCGGTTATGCTTCTGATCGTGCTGGCCATCTTAATCGAAACCGGGCGTCCGGTGTTGTTTATGCATGCTCGGCTGGGTCAGTTTGGTCGGGTTTTTCACATGCTGAATTCCGCAAGTTCAAGAAGAGTTGCGGGGCTGACGGATTACCGCTCACGCTAAGCGAGGATGAACGACTGACCCATGTAGGCAAATTTTTGCGGTCTACTAAGCTTGATGAGCTGCCGCAGCTATGGAACGTGCTGATCGGTGATATGTCGATTGTTGGGCCGCGGCCGGAATCGCTGGCGTTTGCAGAATGCTTTGCAGGAGGATTTGAGACTGTCCTGGAATTCAAGCCCGGGTTAGTCGGGCCGAGCCAGGCGGCTTTTCGATCAGAGGCGGAGTTCATACCGACAAAAGACTACTCAACCGAATTCTACCGAACCATTTTATTTCCGCTCAAAGCTTTGATCGACATCAAATAGGACCCGAACCGCACACTCGCAGCGGATCTCATGTGGATGGTAGTCAGCTTTCTAATCATATTGGGGTTCGCCCTACCCATAGTGCCGTTTCAAACGCTTAAGAGACCCTCAACTGAGACATGAGCACAGGCGTGATCTGATGTGTGGCATTGTGGGCGTCGTCAGTCTGGATGGAGAACCAATTGATTTGCAATTGGTAAGGAAAATGAATGCTCTTCAGGGCCATCGTGGCCCTGATGGAGAGGGTTTCCTGGTCGGAATGGACGCGAATACATGCGACGCCAAATTCGTTGGGCATGCCGCACAACTGGAGAAATATTGTTCAGGTGTGGCGCTCGGACATCGCCGGCTGGCGATCATAGATTTATCGGACCGTGGGATTCAGCCGATGACGGTTGGAGATAGCCGCACCTGGATCGTATTCAACGGAGAAATATACAATCATGGTGCGATAAGGTCCCAACTGGCAGGAGTTGGGATACAAGTTCCACACTCGACAGATACGGAGGTCATTCTACAATCCTATCTTCATTGGCGAGAGGAGTGCCTTTCGCGCTTTGAGGGAATGTATGCCTTCGCAATTTGGGACGGTGTTGAAGGGAGTTGTTCTGCGCTCGTGATCGCTTTGGCATCAAACCGTTCTATTATGCCGTGAGCAAAGGCTTCTTCATTTTTTCTTCCGAAATAAAAGCGTTATTGGCTTTCGCGCGCAAACCGACGGAGGCGAAAGATGGCGCAGTTTTAAATTTCCTTGCTCACGGTAATTGCGATTTTGGCGATCAAACGATGTTTCAAGATATAAAAGCTCTGCCGCCAAGTCATTGCATGAGTGTGAACCTCGGGGGAACACCACCATCCAGCCGAGCATATTATGCGCTCAAGCCAGTCAACCTGAACGAGTCTCTGGACAGCAAAGTCGGTTGGATCATTTGCGGGAGCTTCTCATTGAGGTGGTGCGCAAACACCTGATCAGCGATGTCCAAATTGGCAGCTGTCTGAGCGGTGGCATTGATTCCTTGGCAGTGGTTTCGCTGATTGGCAAGCTCTGCCGGGATGATCCAGAATCGGCCGCTCGCGTAGGTCCGAACCTTCGCACGTTCACATCCTGCTACGATCAGCCCGAGATCGATGAGCGGGAATACGCATTGGCCGTCGCCGAAGCGGTCGGGGCCAAGCCTACGCTGGTCTTTCCCTCCGCTGAGGATTTTTGGGGGGAATTCCAATCAATGGCTTGGCATCAGGACATGCCATTTGGCGGCCTGAGCTATTATGCGCAATGGCGGGTAATGAATGCGGCCAAGAATGCTGGGGTAAAGGTATTGTTGGATGGTCAAGGCGGGGATGAGGTATTCGGCGGGTATGCAAAGTTTCGATATGCCTACTTGTTGTCGCTGGCACGTTCGGGCCAATTGTCGACCTTTCTAGCGGAACTCGCTGCGATGATAAGGCAGCGCGATCCATATGTGACTAATCTTCGGAAGGGATATCGCTACTTGCCGCCTCGGCTGCGCAAGTTCTTGAAGCTCGACTCTCTGCTACGAGGCGTGGTGAAATACGATTGGGATCGGGTCCTGATGGACGACAGTAGCCCTGCCACCCGCTGGATGTCGCACAAAAAGTCGTCCTTGACTCCGGGTCCAGCGCATCCAGCTCGATGATATTTTCCTCGACACCCTTCCGCAGCTGCTCAGATTTGAAGACCGTTCATCTATGGCCTTCTCCATCGAGGCTCGAGTGCCGTTGCTGGATCACAAGGTAGTGGAATATGGGTTTTCTCTTCCCGATTCGCTCAAAATAAAAGCCGGGTGGAATAAATATGCAGTGCGCGAATGCTTATCGGGTCTGATGCCGGAGCGCGTTCGCAGACGCACGACCAAGCTGGGATTTGCGGCCCCCGATCAACTCGGCTCCTGCAGGCCCCCTGCGCCCGCAAATAGATGAGTTGCTGTCGAACGATTTGCGGTGCGGCAGGTATGTTGACACCAAGAAGCTCAGAACATGGTATTCGTCTGGCTACACTTTCCAGCATGAACACCGAATCCTGTCTGGGAATGTTCAGATTATTGTCGCTGGAAATGTGGATGCGGGCCTTTAATGTTTAGCTCACAAAAAAGCTGATGGGTAATTCACATGGTTGATTGTCCCTTTGTATCGATTGTGATGGCGGTGCGTAACGAGGACGGATTTATAGAACGCAGTGTGGCTGCCGTGCTCAATCAAACTTATCCGCGCCAGAGAATGGAAATGATCATTGCGGACGGCATGTCTACCGACAACACCCGTGTTCTGTTAAAACAAAATTGCAGCCAACGATAGTCGAATAAGAATTCTGGATAATCCGAAACGCATTGTGGCAGCTGGTCTGAACGCTGCCATGGCTGTTTGCCGTGGAGAGATTATCGTGCGAGTTGATGGGCACTGTGAGATCACTCCTACCTACGTGGAACGTTGCGTCGCGCATTTGAGCAAAGACAAGGTGGATGGTGTCGGCGGTTCGGTAGAAACCATTGGCAAAACGCACGTCGCACAAGTAATTGCCCGGGCCATGAGTTCGACATTTGGAGTTGGGAACTCGGCGTTTCGTACGCGCCAGGGGCAAACGTTGTATGTAGATACCATTCCATTCCCGGCTTACAGGCGCAGCGTCATAAAACTTGCCGGAAACTACGATGAAGAACTCGTCCGCAATCAGGATGACGAGTATAATTATAGACTGAGAGAGCTTGGAGCCAAGCTGCTTCTGGCGGCGGATGTCAAGTCCAAATACTACAGCCGTAGTTCCCTTCGATCGCTCTGGAGTTAGTACTACCAGTATGGGTACTGGAAAGTGCGGGTGATGCAAAGACATCCTCGTCAAATGAACCTTCGGCAATTCGTTCCCCCTGGTTTTATGGCAACGTTGATATCGACGGGGTGTGT
>CAVYOS010000036.1:0-38414 GCA_963770205.1 uncultured Alphaproteobacteria bacterium | reverse complement strand
ATAGATGCAGGAGACGGATGCGACGACGATCACATCGTCGCGCTCCAGCAGCGCGCGTGTCGCCGAGTGGCGCATCCGGTCGATCTGCTCGTTGATCGAGCTCTCCTTCTCGATATAGGTGTCGGTGCGCGGCACATAGGCTTCGGGCTGGTAGTAATCGTAATAGGAAACGAAATACTCGACCGCATTGTCGGGAAAGAAGCTCGTGAACTCGCCGTAGAGCTGTGCGGCAAGCGTCTTGTTCGGTGCCAGAACCAGGGCAGGGCGCTGCGTATGCTCGATCACCTTGGCCATGGTGAAAGTCTTGCCGGAGCCAGTGACACCAAGCAGCACCTGATCGCGCTCATGGGCCCTCACACCCTGGACGAGCTCGGCGATGGCCTGGGGCTGATCGCCCTTGGGTTCGAAATCCGAAACGATGCGGAGGATGCGGCCGCCTTCGGATTTTTCCGGACGCGGCGGGCGATAGGGCGTGAAGACGGCAAGCTCTTCCATCTCGGGGCGCAGATGGCGCAAGCCATCGCGCGGATCGATTATGCCGGCGCGCGGATCTGGGCGCTGACGCAGATGCGCCGGGACGGCCGTGCCTTCCAGCGGGGGCTGCGGTGTTTCGGAAAACCCTCCATTTTGTCGCGAGTGACCCATCGAGACCTATATAGGGGCAGCGGCAGTTCAGGGGAAGGTGGAGCGGCACCTCGCCCCATTTCGTAACACAATAGAAAACCCTTCCGCTGGCTTCCGCCTCCGGGTGAAGGAGAGGTGGGAGGCTGGCCCTCCTAGGTGCCTACTTCAAAGAGTAGGACTGGTGCCCACTTCCATTAATTTCGAGAATTAACTGAGTGGGACTGGTGCCCCCCAGCTGAGGGGCAAAATGCGGAGGCTCGACAGCGCTCCCACCGCCATCCGTACCTGCCAAGGTGCCTCGGGGACCCTGGGACAGACGGCAGCTGCTCCACGTATCAACTGAAGAGGTGAGGCTTCGCGATGACCGCCTCCTTCTTGGAGCAGATGCTGACCATATACATACATCTAGGAATGTTGTCAAGAGGAATATTTCCCTCTCCCCATTTCATCTTCGCGCGGCAGGTTCCCTTTCCCTCCCCCTTGTGGGGAGGGACGTCTGAGCGAAGCGAAGACAGGGTGGGGTTCTGCGCGAGGGCCTACCCCACCCCCAGCCCCTCCCCACAAGGGGGAGGGGAGTTGTATCGTCAATATACGGAGGCCGGTGTTCGCCGGAATGACGATGCGGGGTGCGGACGATGCTACACGGATGAGAGCGATAGCTTCACTTCGGGGGGTTTACGCAGGGTCTGATAGACCACGCAATAGCGTTCGGTGAGCTTGAGCAGGGTGGCGCGCTGCTCATCGCTGAGATCGGCATCGATATCGAATGACAGGCGGATGTCGCGAAAACCCACGGGCGCTTCCTTGTCGACGCCGAGCGTGCCGCGGAAGTCGAGATCGCCCTCGGCGCGCACATGTGCGCCGCGGATCGCATAACCAAGCGCGGTGGCGACGGCGTTCATCGTAACGCCGGCGCAGGCAACGAGCGCCTCAAGGAGCATGTCTCCCGAGCAGGCATGCACGCCGGTCCCGCCGGTCGCCGGATGAAGCCCTGCTCTCACCATGGCGGCCGAGGTCGCCACCGAGCAGGTAACGCCCTCGCCGATGTCGCCCTCCGCTGCGAGAGTAATCACGGCTGTTTCAGGCCTGGAGCGGTAGCGCTCCTTGAGCGGAGCTTGCAAAGCTCTGAGTTCAACGTCGTTCATCGAGGCGTTCGCCTATTGCGCTCCAGCGGATTTCACCGCCTCTTCGATCGCCTCGTTCAGATCGGCATATTCCTCGCATGAGGTGCCGCAGATGCGCTTGATCTCGCCGAGCTGCTCCTTGGCAAGATCGATCTTGCCCATGGTGACATAGCCCTCGCCGAGATATTCGCGCGCCTCCGCATAGTTGGGGTTCAGGGCAATGGCCTGGCGATAGTAATCGATGGCGACGTCAAACTGGCCAAGCTTGCGGTTGGTATAGCCCAGCCCGTTCAGCACTTCCGGGTCCTGCTTGTTGGCGACCGCGCTGAAGAGGATGCGGCCGGCTTCGAATTCGCCCTTGCGGGCGAGCGCCCAAGCCTGTTCGGTCAGTTCGCTATCGGGGAAGATCTGCGCATCCTTTTGAACGCATTTCTTCTTTTTCTTGTCCCATACGAAGCCCGTCTTGCAGGTCGGGGTGGAATTTCCGCCGCTGTTGCCACCACCGCTGCCGGCGGCATAGGCAGGTGGGCCAATGAGAATGGCAAAGGAAAGCATAAGTGGAAAGGTGACACGCATCTTGATTCTCCCAAGGGGTTCAAGCCATCGGACTGTCAAAGCCTATACGGACGGGGAACGGCGTTTGTTCCGTCTTCCAACGTCCGTGGATGCAAATGGCGCCCCAATCAAGCAGTTCAGCCGGCTGAAGTCAAAGCGAGCCCGACTAAAGGGTTGCGGCACTCAGAAGAATGAGCACCAAAGCGGTCGCGGCCAGCAAGCCTGAGGCAAAGAGCGACAATTTGCGCCGGCTGCGCACATGGACTTCCTGGTGATGATCAACGATCTGGCGCGTCTCGGCGGCCAAGCTCGTCAGTCCGACACGAGGCTGCGTCAATTGCTCTGTAGCGGCAAACGATGAAATCATTCGAAAAAAAGTCCTGTTCGAGACAACAATTGCCCACCCATGCGGAAGGGCAGGCGTGAGCTAGAAATTGACGACGGTTTTGTTGCGGCTGAACTGTGACGGACACCTTAAGGTTCCGCCATCCACGTAAATACTTACGCTTCGCCCTCAAGAACAGACGAGGAGATCTCAAGCATAGATCCAGCCGATTCGCGAGAAAAATAGCGATTCCGGGAGGATAGCGAGTGCCCTGTTGCGCAGATCGGCCCGCCAGCCTTGGAGATGATAGACCTCGCCCTGGCGCCGAGAGAGCCGTTGAAGACGGGCCGTGTGATTTTTCCGCAACGCTTCATAATGGCGGAAAGCTGCCGAAATCTGGGGCTCGGCCGAGGTGCAGCTGCCCAGCGTCACAGCATCGACGAGGGCCGTTGCGGCGCCCTGGGCCAGATAAGGGAGCATGGGATGAGCCGCATCCCCGACCAAAGTCGTGCCTGCCCGTCCCCAGACATCCGTCGGGGCGCGGTCGGAGGCCGGCCAGCGACTCCAGGCGGGGGCCAGACCGAGGATATAGCGGAGGTCGGCCGCCATCGCCGGAAAGCAAGCGAGAACCTCATCGGCAGCACAGCTCCCATTGCCGGCGGCAGGCCCGCCGGCGGCGACGGCTACCAGATTCATCTGCTGGCCGCCGGCAACGGGGTAATGCACGACATGTCCTCCGGGATAGAGCCAGAGAACCACGTCGCTCGGGAGGGCGGTCGCGGTAATGCGCGGGATCATCGCGCGATAGATCGTACAGGCGTGTGTCGCCGGCAAGCCATCCTCGAGCAGCGACTGCCTGATGATCGAGCCAATTCCGTCAGCACCGATTACCGCTTGAGGACGCATGCTGGAGCCATCGGCCAGAGCGAGGACAGGCGCCTCATCATCGAAGCGCAATTTCTGCACAAGGCGACCAGTGAGAAGCTCGACTCGGGCAGTGGCCAGAGCGGCATCACGCAGAGCCTCGATGAGATCGCGACGATGAACGAGGCAGTAAGGTGCACCGAAACGTGCCTCGAACTTCGGGCCGAAACAGAATCGCCGAATTGGATCGCCGGTGAGCGCATCCATGATCTGCAGACCGACAGGCGCGTAGAGCTTTGGAGAGAGCCTCTCCCAGATCCCAAGGGCACGCAGCGCTCGCAATGCATTGGGTCCGAGCTGCACGCCGGCACCATGCTCTTCGATCGTGGAAGCACGTTCCAGGATAACGATGCGGCGCTCGTGTCCAGCAAGAGCAATGCCAGAGGCCAGCCCCGCGATACCCCCGCCGACGATTGCAATTTCCATTGCGCCAAGGTGTGGCCGGTTCACCAAGAGTGTCAATCGATAACGGCCCGTCAGGTTTTGGCTTGCGGCAGAAGGGTGCTTCGGACTAGGGTCCGCCCGCATTTCTCGGGGGAAGGCTTCATACATGGGTTTCATCGCCGATTCACTCAACCGCATACAGCCGTCCTCGACCATTGCCGTGTCGATGAAGGCCCGGGAGTTGAAGGAGCAGGGGCGAGATATTATCGCGCTGTCGGCGGGCGAGCCCGATTTCGACACCCCCGATAATATAAAGGAAGCGGCGATCGCGGCGATACGGCGCGGTGAAACCAAATACACTGCGGTCGACGGGATCGCGGAACTGAAACAGGCGATCGCAAAGAAATTCAAACGCGAGAACGGCTTGGACTACAAGCCGTCGCAGATCTCGGTCGGCACCGGCGGCAAGCAGGTGCTGTTCAATGCGCTGATCGCGACGATCAATCCCGGCGATGAAGTGATCGTGCCAACACCTTATTGGGTAAGCTATCCCGATATCGTGATGCTTGCCGGCGGCACGCCGATTTTCGTGGCGACGACGCTGGAGAATAATTTCAAGCTGCGGCCGGAAGCGCTGGATCGCGCCATCACCAAAAAGACGAAGTGGCTGATCTTCAACTCACCATCCAATCCATCGGGTGCGGCTTATGACCATGACGAGCTCAAAGCCCTCACCGACGTGCTGGCGGAGCATCCGCATGTGTGGGTTCTCAGCGACGACATGTACGAGCATCTGGTCTATGACGATTTCACCTTCGTAACGCCCGCCCAGGCCGAGCCGCGGCTCTATGAACGAACTCTGACGATGAACGGCGTGTCGAAGGCTTATTGCATGACCGGGTGGCGCATCGGCTATGGCGGCGGCCCGGAGACGCTGATCAAGGCCATGCAGAAGCTGCAGTCACAATCCACATCCAATCCAAGCTCGGTCAGCCAGTGGGCGGCAGTCGAAGCGCTGAGCGGCTCGCAGGACTTCATCGCCCGCAACAACAGTATTTTCAAGGAGAGACGCGATCTGGTGGTGTCGATGCTGAATCAGGCGAAAGGCATCAGCTGCCCGACGCCTGAAGGAGCTTTCTATGTTTATCCCTCCTGCGCGGGCGCATTGGGAAAAAAAGCACCTTCGGGACAGGCAATTCTCAGCGACGAGATGTTCGTCAGCGCGCTTCTGGAATCGGAAGGCGTTGCCGTGGTGCACGGCGCAGCCTTTGGAATGGAGCCGCATTTTCGCATTTCATATGCGACGGCAACGCATGTACTGGAAGACGCGTGCCAGAGGATCCAGCGATTTTGCGCCAATCTGCGATAAACGGCGGCTTTTGAAGTCTTTCATTCAAGGAGACATCATGAACAGGTTATTGGCGTTGGGTTGCATCGCGGCGGTCCTGCTTGGCATTGCTGCGGGGGCAGCGAACGCACGGTCGGGCGTGCGGGTCGGGGTGTTGTCGTGCAATGTGCACGGCGGGGTAGGCTGGATCATCGGGTCCACGAAAACGGCCAATTGCATCTTCCGCTCCAGCCATGACGGCTGGCGGGATTATTACGTCGGCTCGATCACGCGCGTCGGGATCGATGTCGGCGTGACAAACGGTTCGAAGCTGGTGTGGGCGGTGTTCGCTCCGGGACGGGTGAAACGCGGTTCGCTTGCCGGGGGTTATGCGGGTGCCGGAGCGGAAGCGACAATCGGCTTCGGGGTCGGCGCCAATGCGATGGTCGGCGGCTTCAGGCGATCGATCAATCTGCAGCCCGTCAGCGTGCAGGGACAGACCGGACTTAATATCGCCGGAGGCATCGGTTCGCTGACATTGAGGCGGCGGTAGTTCGCAGCAGCTTTCAAGGCGAGATGGCCGGATCAAGTCCGGCCATGACGAAACGCGTCATCACCGGGCTTGACCCGGTGATCTGTGACTATTCACCGATTTTCCACGGCTTGCGGCGAACAGGCTTGCGCAGCCCGGCCTAATGAGCGCAGAATTCGGATCATGGAGCCGCCCGGGGCGATCCATCCAAAGGGCGGTCCTCATGCGGCACAATGACATGAGAGGACTTCGGCCATGAACGCAAACCCCGGCAGACGAGTTGCGGGTCCACGGTGCATCGCGCTGGTGGGCCCCTATCTCAGCGGAAAAACCACCCTGCTCGAGGCGATGCTGTTTCGAGCGGGCGCTATCGAGCGCCAGGGCCGGGTGACGGATGGCTCGACCGTAGGCGATGGCGCGCCGGAGGCGCGCTCACATGGGATGAGCGTCGAGATCAATGCCGCTTCGGCCGATTTTCTCGGTGACACCTACACATTTCTCGACTGTCCGGGGTCGATCGAGTTCATGCAGGAGGCTCACGCCGCGCTCGCCGGCTGCGATGCGGCAGTGGTGGTCTGCGAGCCCGACGAAAAGAAGACGCCTGGACTGCAGCTTATTCTGAAAGAGCTCGACAAGCTCAATATCCCGCGTTTCCTGTTCATCAACAAGATCGACAAATCCGAAAAAAAGCTGACGGAAGTTCTCAGCCATCTACAGCCCGCGAGCTCCACGCCGCTGGTGCTGCGGCAGGTACCGATATGGAACGATGGCATCGCGACGGGCTTCGTCGATCTCGCGCTCGAACGGGCCTTCGTTTATCGGGAGCAGGGGCAGAGTGAAGTCGTGGATATTCCCGGCGACATCAAGGATTACGAGAAGCAGGCCCGTTTCGCGATGCTGGAGAAGCTTGCCGACTATGACGATGAGCTCATGGAGCAGCTCCTGTCCGATATGGAGCCGCCGCGCGACCAGGTTTTCGCCGATCTGTCGCACGATCTCCAGGGAGGCCTGATCACGCCGGTGCTATTCGGCTCGGCAGAGCACGGCAACGGCATTTTTCGCTTGCTCAAGGCCCTGCGCCACGAGGCGCCCGGCATCACCGAAACCGTGAAGCGCCTAGGGATCCAGGCCCATAGCGCGACGATGGCGCAAACGCTCAAGACCTATCACACGGCTCACGGGGGCAAGCTGACGCTCGCCCGGGTGCTCAGCGGCACGCTTTCGGATGGGCAGGTGCTCTATGGAGGCCGCGGGCAGGAAGGGCGCGTTGCCGGCGTCTTCCAGCTGATGGGCACGGAGCCCAAGAAAATAGCCGGAGCGAAGGCCGGGGACACGGTTGCGCTGGGCCGGCTTGAGCAGTTCGCTACGGGTGAGACGATCTCCGGCGCCAAAGGTACAACGAAGCAGGCGTTCAAGCTCGAGATCAAACCGCCGGTCTATGGCATGGCCATATCGGTTCCAGACCGCAAGGACGAGGTTAAACTCACGGCGGCGATCGCCAAGCTGGTCGAGGAAGATCCCTCCCTGTCGCTTGCCCATAACCAGGACACCCATGAAATGGTGCTGTGGGGGCAGGGAGAAATGCACCTGCGGGTGGCGCTCGAACGGCTGGCCGGCAAGTTCGGCGTCAGGGCGGAAACGCGGCCGCGGCGCATCGCCTATAAGGAAACGATCCGAAAGCCGGTGAGCCTGCGCGGCCGGCACAAGAAGCAGTCGGGAGGCCATGGCCAGTTCGGCGACGTGGTGCTCGACATAAAGCCGCTGCCGCGAGGTTCAAGCTTCGTGTTCACCGATTCCATCACCGGCGGGGTGGTGCCCAAACAATATATTCCCGCGGTCGAGACAGGGGTTCGGGAGTTTCTCAGCCAGGGCCCGCTCGGGTTTCCGGTGGTCGACCTGACGGTGAACCTGTCGGACGGGAGCTATCATACCGTCGATTCTTCGGAAATGGCCTTCAAGCTTGCGGCACGCCTCGCGATGAGCGACGGCCTGCCGCAATGTTCGCCGGTGCTGCTGGAGCCGATCGCGCATGTGAGCATCCATGTGCCGAGTGAAGCGACATCGCGGGTCAATCAGATCGTCACCGGTCACCGCGGGCAGCTTCTGGGCTTCGACTCGCGGGAAGGCTGGCCCGGGTGGGACACGATCGAGGCCCATCTGCCGGAAAGCGAAATCGGAACGCTGATCATCGAATTGCGCTCGGCAACGGCGGGGGTAGGCACCTTTACCTTCAAGCACGACCATATGGTCGAGCTGACGGGCCGGACCGCGGACCAGGTGCTGGCGGCCCGAAAGGCGGCAGCTGCTTAAGGTCTCGCCCGGTTTCACGCGATCGTGCATCGGTGTTACTGGGAAACCGAGCGCCCATTCGTTAATTGAGAGGCGAAACAACATCGAGCAGAACCATGTTCATCATCAGACGCAAGGGTTGGGAGATTCCCGAACGGGATGTCACGCCTGAGCATTTTTTCTTTAATCGCCGAAGATTTCTCGGCACAGCAGGGGCGGCCGCGGTTGCACTTGCGATGCCGGCCGTTGCCCGCAGCGAGGACGATCCCTCGGCCAAGCTCTATCCGGCTGCTCTCAATCCAGGATTCAAGGATGCCGGCCGCGCGATAACCGACAAGAGCTACAATATCACGTTCAATAATTTCTATGAGTTCGGGTCTTCCAAGCAGATCTACCGCGCGGCTGAAGCGCTGCCGATCAGGCCATGGGAAATCTCCATCGAGGGGCTGGTGGAGAAGCCCTTCATCATCGGGATCGACGATCTACTGAAGAAAATAACGCTCGAGGAGCGGGTCTATCGCCACCGCTGCGTCGAAGCCTGGTCGATGACGGTACCGTGGACGGGGTTTCCACTGCGAAAGCTCGTGGAGATCAGCAAGCCCAGTTCGGCGGCGAAATATGTGCGGATGGAGACGTTCAATCTGCCGGATGTTGCGCCGGGGCAGCGGCCGGGGCTGTTCGGCGGCAGCTATCCCTGGCCCTATGTCGAAGGCGTGACCATGGCAGAGGCAACGAACGATCTGGCCTTCATCGCGACGGGCGCCTATGGCGCGCCGCTGCCGAAGTCCATGGGTGCGCCCATTCGCCTGCACCTGCCGTGGAAATATGGATTCAAATCGGTCAAGTCGATCGTGCGGGTCAGCTTCGTCGACCAGCGCCCGGTGAGCTTCTGGGAGCAATTGGCTGGCGATGAATACGGATTCTGGGCCAATGTGAATCCGGAAGTGCCGCATCCGCGCTGGAGCCAGGCGAGCGAACGTATCCTCGGCAGCAATGAGCAGGTGCCGACGAGGCTCTACAACGGCTATGGGGAGTTCGTCGCGGGCCTTTACAAGGGCCTCGAGGGCGAGAAGCTGTTCATGTGAGCGTACTTCGTCATCATTGAACGGTGAGAATCCCCCAGCCTATAATCTGAAGGAATCGATGTTCAATGCCAAGGACGCCGGCAGGTGCCGATCCGCAGCGTAAGGATGTGCAAACGCCGCAGCAGGGCAATCCGCGATAAAAAAACCGGGCCGCAAGGGCCCGGCTTAGTGGAACGTAGCTCCGTTTCCGGAACGACCGGCCGTTCAGGGTGAGAACAGAACGGCCTTGGGCAAAAACTACAAAGGGGGAGGGAGTAGTTTTCCACCCAAACTTCACGGCGATCGTCTGCCGCGAGCGGAGAGTGCTTCACCAGCCAATGATGGGCAAGCGGAAGAGCTACATAGGTGCCATGCGAGGTCCGCATGAAAAATGCGACTAACAGATGCGCTTAGCGCAGTTTGAAGATTAACCTGAGCCATGCTGCAATCAATTTGCCTGTGCTCAGTCCACGCTCGGTACGCTGCCACTGCCAATAGTGGGTGGTCCTTGGATCGCGCTTGTCAAAATCTCTAGCGCCAGGAGATTTAAGAGCTTTTAGATTTTCTGCGGGTGGAAGCTCGAAGCTGCGAACAGGCTTGTTGTGGCGGTTAAAGTGCCAACCCTTCGCCAATTCATCTGGGTCGAAGATGCGAGAGCTGTATTTGGCGCTGGCATGGGCTTGATCACGAACGATGTAATGTCGCAGTGCCAGGGTTTCTTTCGCCACAAGAACGTGCTCGCCCGCGATCCGGTGGCCGCCAGAGCTCACCATTGAAAGGCCCAGTCCGGATTTCCAAATGCGGTTCAGCCGAAGAGGCTCCGGCTCAAAAAAATAGTAATGTCTCAATGGCTGTGGATCAGCGCAATCCGGGACGTAATCATGATCGACCGGGAGGAAGACGAACTCGTCCAAATTGATGACGTTCGCACCGGTCTCAGCAATGCGCCTTATGGCTTCGGCCAAAGTCTCCCCTGACCGGTAGGAATGCAAGACCTCATCGCTGTCAAGATGGATGAACCAGTCGGCTGCAATCTCGCCTGCCAATTGCATCTTGTATTCGAGCAAGGAAGTCCATCTGTAGACCCCGTCAAACGGAAGTCTCAAGTACCTAACGAGCCATTGGCGAAACTCGGGACGATGAGTAATCTGGCAAGTCGCGTCTGTGGATCCATTATCGATGATCGCAAATCTTATGCCGTTTGCGGCCAAATGGCTCAGGCAGTTGCCGAGGTATGGCTCTTCGTTCCTGGCGGCTATGATTGCAACGATTTCCATGCACAGTGATTTCGGTTGATTGCGAGCTTCTGTCCGCCTTGGCCCGATAAGCTAGAACGACCATTCCTTGGCCTTGGCGACCAGGAAATCCCGGAATACGCCGACGCGTTTGGAATCGCGCAATTCCTCGGGATAGACGAAATAAGTATCGAATTCCGGCGTCTCGACGGGCAAGGCGATCTGCACCAGCGGGGAGTCCTTGCCGACAATGTAATCAGGAAGCGATGCGATGCCCAATCCCGCCTCGACCGCGCGGCGCAGGCCGTAAGCGTTGTTGACCTTGAGAATCGGCCTGCGGTCGTCACCGTCGGCTTTGCCGGCAGTTTCCAGCCAATTGATGTTGGTGAAGAAGCCCGTGGTGGAACCGAAGGTGAGGATGCTGTGCTCATCGAGATCGGAGAGGATCTTGGGCAGGCCTTTGCGCCGAACGTAATCTGGCGAGGCGTAGAGGTGATGATGAACCGTGAACAGCTTGCGCTGAATGAGATCGGGCTGAACCGGCCGGCGCAGCCTGATCGCCACATCGGCCTCGCGCATGGAAAGATCAAGCTCGCGGTCTTCGAGCAGCAGCACGACGCTGATTTCGGGATAGAGGTCGATGAACTCGGCGATGCGCGGCGTCAGCCATACCGAGCCCAGACCCACCGTTGTCGTGATGCGCAATTCGCCCGTGGGCTTGTCCTTCGAATCGATGAGCCGCGCCTGGGCGGCGGCGAGTTTGGTGAAGACGTCGTGGGCCGTCCGGTAAAGCATCTCACCCTGCTCGGTCAGGATCAGCCCGCGCGCATGGCGATGAAACAGCGGGACGTTCAGTTCCTGTTCCAGCGCGCTGATCTGCCGGCTCACGGCGGACTGCGACAAGCCAAGCTCATGGCCGGCGTGCGTAAAACTGCCGGCATCGGCGACGGCGTGAAAAATCCGCAGGCGATCCCAATCCATGGGATTGTGATTGGTCTTGGCGTTCATTCGGCGGCGGCATGAAACTCGGCATTATGCGCGAGATATTTCTCCGCCTCGAGCGCGGCCATGCAGCCCATGCCGGCCGCGGTTACTGCCTGGCGATAAATTTCATCGGTGACATCGCCGGCAGCGAAGACGCCGCGGAATGCTGGTTTGCATTGAACGTTCCTTGGTGGCGATATAGCCCGCGGGCGTAAAGGCGAGCTGGCCGGTGAACAGCTCGGTTGCCGGCTTATGGCCGATGGCGATGAATATGCCGTGTGCGGCAATTTCCTCAACCGCGCCGGTCTTGAGGTTCTTCAACCGCGCGCCGGTGACACCCTTCGGCAGGTCGACGCCGAGAACGGCTTCGAGAATCGTGTCCCATTTGACGGAAATTTTCTTGTTGGCGAAGAGCCGGTTCTGAAGAATTTTCTCCGCACGGAACTCGTGGCGGCGGTGGACAACCACGACCTCGCTGGCGAAATTGGTGAGGAAGAGCGCCTCTTCCACGGCGGTATTGCCGCCGCCGATCACCAGCACCTTCTTGTCGCGGAAGAAGAAGCCGTCGCAGGTGGCGCAGGCCGACACGCCGAAACCCTTGAAATGCTCCTCGCTTGCCAGTCCGAGCCATCTCGCCTGGGCGCCGGTGGCAATGATGAGGCTGTCGGCGGTGTAGCGCGTACCATTATCGCCCTTCAGCGAGAAAGGCCGTGAGCGGAGATCGGCTTCGACGATGTGGTCCTCGATGATTTCGGTGCCGACATGGGCCGCCTGCAGCTTCATCTGCTCCATTAGCCAGGGGCCCTGGATCACGTCGGCAAAACCAGGGTAATTCTCGACATCGGTCGTTATGGTCATCTGGCCGCCGGGCTGAAGGCCCTGGATGAGAACGGGCCTGAGCATGGCGCGGGCGGCATAGATCGCCGCCGTCCAGCCGGCCGGCCCGGATCCGAGGATTACCAACCGGCTGTGTTTGGTCATAGACCGAAATCCTTCGTTGAGGGGCAAAAGGCGAGGGGAGCCCGGCTCCCACCTATGTAGGGAGAACATAGCTATTTTGACCAAATGCTCAAGATTGCCCGCCAGATTGCCCACGGGCTCGTGAACGGGGATTGAAATTTTATTGCTGAATCGCTCGGAACGCGCCAAAAGACGCTCGCAACCGAAAGATCGCCCATGGCCCGTACTCTCAGGCTCGACCAAACCGACTGGCGCATTCTGTACGAGCTGCAAGGGGACGGCCGCATGACCAATGTCGAGCTCGCCCAGCGCGCGGGGATCTCGCCGCCGCCCTGCCTCAGGCGGGTCAGAGTGCTCGAGGAACAGGGGCTGATCACCGGCTATCGCGCGGTGCTGAATGCAGAAAAGCTGGGTTTCGAGTTGACGATGTTCGCCATGGTGGGGCTGCATAGCCAGGCAGAAGCGGACCTCGTGGCGTTCGAGGACCGGGTGCGGTCATGGCCGATCGTCAGAGAATGCTACATGCTTTCGGGCGAAGTGGATTTCCTGCTGCGCTGCGTGGCGAAGGACCTTCACATGGCGCAGGAGTTCGTCATCAACGAGCTCACCAAGGCGCCTAATGTCGACAGCGTCAAGACCACATTGACCCTGCGGGTATCCAAATATGACCCCGGCGTGCCGCTGTCGCCGAGCGGGGCCATGACGAGTTCATGAGCGAAGAAAAGGTGGCGGCAACAACCGGCAGGAGGATCGTCCTTCCGCCGGTGCAGACGATCATCGCCGCATTCACGACCGTCATCGTTGGATTCGCCAGCACGATATTGCTGGTGGTTGAAGCGGCACGGGTGGTCGGCGCCACGCCGGCGCAGAGCGCCTCCTGGGTGGCTGCCCTGTGTTTCGGCATGGCGGTGACAACCCTCATCCTGTCGAACCGTTACCGGATGCCGGTGATCACCGCATGGTCGACCCCGGGCGTCGTGCTGGTGGCCACGAGCGCGGCCGGGATCGATTTTCGCGAGGCGCTGGGAGCGTTCGTTCTCGCCGGGGCGTTGATGTGCCTCACCGCGGCGTTCCGGCCGCTCACCCGGTTGATCGAGAAAATTCCTGCATCGGTTGCTTCGGCAATGCTCGCGGGGGTGCTGCTGCGCTACTGCCTGAGCGTGCCGCCGGCACTGGCGGCGAGCCCTGCGCTGGTTGCACCCGCGGTTATCGTTTATCTGGCGGTGCGGCTGTGGCGTCCCATGCTGGCAATGCCGCTCGCGGTGGCCGTGGGCCTGGGCATGGCGGTGGGATGGGGTGCGATGGCGCCGGATTGCTGCCGTGTGGGGTTGAGCCTTCTGACCTGGACGACACCGGCGTTCGAGCCGGTAAGCATGATCGGGCTCGGCGTGCCGCTCTATCTCGTCACCATGGCCTCGCAGAATCTGCCGGGCTTCGCCGTGCTGCGCCAGGCGGGCTACGAGCCGCCGGTCACTGCCGCGCTGTGGACGACAGGGTTAGCATCGATCCTGCTGGCGCCTTTCGGATCGCATGCCGTCACCATGGCGGCGATTACGGCGGCGCTGTGCACGGGCCCCGACTGCCATCCGGACAAGGCTGAACGCTGGCGGGTCGCGCATCCCTATTTCGTCATCTACATGCTGCTTGGGCTGTTCTCGGGAATGATGGTGGATGTTCTGGCGGCGATGCCGCGCCCCCTCGTTATCGCGATCGCAGGGCTGGGGCTGCTTTCACCGCTGATGAGCGCCCTGCCGGCGATGACGCGGGAGCCGCCGCATCTCGAGGCGGCGGTGATCGCCTTTCTGGTCACCGCTTCCGGCATCAGCGCGTTTCACATCGGCTCGGCTTTCTGGGGCCTTGCCGCGGGCCTCGCTTTTCACCTGGTGAAAACGGCCATCCGGCGCAGAGAGGTGGAGAGCCGGTAAGGCGTCACGCGTCGAGGAGATCGCCCAGGCCTTCCTTCAGCGGATCGAGGAATTCCTCATATTTCTTCCAGCGCTTGACCGAGGTGGTGTAGATCGGCTGGCGCACCTGCCAGCGGCTCGGCGTCGTCACCGTCCGCTCGGTCTCATGGAAGCTCAGGCAGGCATCATCCCATTCGAGGCCGACGAAATCGATGAGCTTGCGGCTCATCGCCTCCTGGTCGGAAATCATCTCCTCATAACTGGATGTTCGAACATCCTCAAGCGGAGCACCTTGCGCCAATGGTCCATGAGGCGCGGTATTCGCGATAATAAAGACCGAGTATCTTCATGTCGGTGCTGTAGCCGTGCGCCGCGTTGAAGCGGTGGGTGAAGATCGACACGCAATTGTCCATGGGATCGCGGCGGCAATGGACGATGCGCGCGTTCGGAAACAGCAGCGCGATGAAGCCGAGCTGCATGAAATTATGCGGCATCTTGTCGACCACGCGCAGAGCCGTGCGGGAGTGACGGTCGAGTTCGGCGAGATAGCGCGGGCAAGCTCTTTGCACTTGGCATCGGTCAGTTCGTCATGCTCGGGCGCCGGCGGTGCCCTCCACTGGTGAGCAGCATCTTTCGCCTGTTCATTTCACTTCAGCTCGCCGGCACCCTCGATCAGCGGATGGCTGGACAATATCTGCTCGGTGAGAGTCGTGCCGGAGCGCGGCATGCCGACGACCAGAACCGGGCGTTCGCTCGTGTCGCCGAAGCCCGTTCTTGCTCATGAAGAAGAACGGCGTGAACAGCTCGATCAGTCAAGTCGATCTGCTTGCGGAAGCCGTTCAAGGTGAAATCGGCCTTCGTCGATCTCATTGCCTTTCATGAAATGGAGGAAGGCCTCCCGCGATTTTTTCTGCTGGTCATAGATCTGACCAAGCGCCATGTGCAGGGCGCCCGCTTTCTTTCAGGCGAAAGTTTGGGATCCTTGAGAGCGAATTCGAAGCGCTCGAGATCGCCTTCCTCACCTCCCGCTTCCCGCGCCGAGGCAAGGCCGGCGATGGCCGCGACATTGCTGCGGGTCCTGAGCAAGGATTGCGCGGAAATATTTCCGCCGCTTCCTTGATCCTGCCGAGGTCGATCAATATCTCCGCCAGCAATAATTTCAGCCGCTTGTTATCCGGGGCAGAGCGGAAGCGCGCGCCGCAGCATCTTTTCTGCTTCCTCGCCCTCTCCGAGCATGCGGTGGGCATTCGCCAGGCCCATGAGCGGTTCGAGCATCCGCGGGTTGGCATCGATCACTTTCCGGAAATGCGGAATGGCCTCCCGCGCCTTGCGCGCGCTGGTCGAGGCAATATCCAAGATTGTTGCGGTACAAGAATGTTCCTGGGCTGAGCTCTGACGGCCCTGGTCAGAGCATCGATGGCAATGGGGTGATTTTTCGCCCGTGAGGCGAGCGTGCCGAGCAGATTGAGCGCCTCGGGATGATCGGGATTGTCGCGCAGCACCGTCTGATAGTAAACTTCGGCCTCCTTGTAGCTTCCCCGATTGCTGCAAAGCAAGCCCGCGCTGCAGGAGCTGCAGGGCTTTTTTCGATTGCAGCGCTGTGCCGCGATTGTGGAGCTCGAAACGATCCTGGGTGAGCCTTCATCTGTTTCCCCTGCTAGCGATCCTGCGAATGAGGGTAGCTTCGAATGTCGAACTGAATGTCCAAATTTAGGCTATGCCGCCGGCACTAAAACAAAACCGGCGGGAATGACCCGCCGGCTTGATATTTGATTGCACGAGACTTCCGGCTAGAAGCCGAATCGCAAACCGACAAGGATGATTGTGCGATTTGTAATCCTTTTCGAATTCGTCACCTCTCAGGCGCAGCACCAGAAATCTGATGTCATCACGATCCACGTCGAACTCGAGCGTTGTTGATGACCTTGTAGCGGTAACCGACATCGATCGCCCAGTTCTGTGCAATCTCGAAGGCGACACCGCCGCCCATCTGACAGGCGAAGCCCCAGTCATGATCGTCGACGAGGTCATAACTGGCATCTACCAGTCCAGTGTGTATTGCAAAATCGACGATCGACGTCGAGGCGGCCAAAGCCGACACCGCCGCCGATATAGGGCCGGAACGCGCCGCCGATCGGCAGCTCGAGCCATAAATTCGCCAAGGCGAACAATGCGTCCTCGTCGCCATCGACGTCATACGTAGGTGTTGCCATTATTGTTCAAGTATACGTAGGCATCTCCGCTGACGTCATGGAAATGGCCGGACACTTCCACTTCGCCGCGCAGCCATTCGTTGAAGCTGGCGCCGAGAGCAGCGCCGACCATGAAGCCGTCGTCCGGCTCGAAGTTCCGTCCACGTAAAGTCATAATAGTTGACCAGTGGCTTCGAGGCAAAGAAATCCTCGATCCTTCGCGCAGCTGCCGCCCCCGAAGATGCTGACGTACCAGCCCATGCCCATTGGCTCGGGAACTGGCTCCATATCGGCCGCGTGGGCCAGTGGTGTGAGTGCAAGCAAAAGCGAAGCAGCGCAAGCGCCACCCAGCAGTAATTTCTTCATCTCCGATCCCCTTCAGTTTCAAATCGGCGTGCGGATGCCGCCGAATCAACCTGCGCAAGGGTTTGTTTAACTGAGTCGGAGTCAGCTGTCGGTTAACGCCAACGGCCTGTCGGGATTTTCGAAGAAGGGTTGCATTATTATCACAACGAATCGTTGTTTCGATTCGCGGTTGTGCCTGGAGAAACGACAAAGAAGCAGTGCTATTTGTACCGGATCTTGACGATCTCGTAGCTCTTGCCGCCGCCCGGCGTCATCGACCTCGACGGAGTCGCCCTTCTTCTTGCCGATGATGGCGCGGGCAATAGGGGAGGTGACGGAGATCTTTCCCTTCTTCACATCGGCCTCGAACTCGCCGACGATCTGATAGACCGACTGTTCTTCGCTATCCTCGTCGACGAGAGTCACGAAGGCGCCGAATTTCACGGTGTCGCCGGACAGTTTGGTGACATCGATCACCTCGGCGCGCGACACCTTGTCCTCGAGCTCGGCGACGCGCGCCTCGACCCAGCCCTGCTGATCCTTGGCCGCATGGTATTCGGCGTTTTCCGAAAGATCACCATGGGCGCGCGCCTCGGTGATCGCCTTGATGATCCGCGGGCGCTCAACCGCCTTCAGATGCTTGATCTCGTCCAGCATGGCCTGATGGCCCGAAGCGGTCATTGGAACCTTGTCCATCATCATCAAATCCGTCAGTTCATCTTTGCCCGGCGGGACCAAATCCTGCCAGGCATCTCTCGATACACCTGTTGTTCTTCGGAAACCCGGCTGGCCGGGGCCCCGGGGAGCCGCAAACGCAACCCGCTTGCCTCTAACAACCTCGGGAGGCGCTCAAAGAGGCCTCCCGACAATCAATTAACAATAGTCCCGGCGTCACCATTTTTCAAGAATTTCCGCCACTATAAGCAAAACCGGCGCAAATCAGCCGTTTAGCGCAATCGGCAGACCTCAGGTCACTTCCCGGTAATCCTGCAGCGGGCGGACATCGAAGGTTTGGGCCTTGACGGCGGCAATGGCGTTGGTCGCCGCAACACAGCCGGCGAGGGTTGTGTAGTAGGGAATTCGCGCTATGAGGGCGGCGCGGCGGATCGACGAGGAGTTGGCAATGGCGGCCTGTCCTTCGGTGGTGTTGAAGACCAGATGAACCTCGCCGTTCTTCAGGGCATCGACGATATGCGGGCGTCCCTCCAGCACCTTATTGATCTTTTCGCTGGGCACGCCATTCCCGGCCAGGTATCGCTGGGTTCCGCTGGTGCCGATGATGCGGAACCCCAATCTCGTGAAGACGTTTGACGGCGGGAAGAATGCGCGCTTGTCGGCATCCTTGACCGAGACGAAAGCCGTGCCTTCCATCGGAACCTTGGAGCCCGCGCCGAGCTGGCTCTTGGCGAAGGCTATCGCATAATCGCGGTCGAGACCCATCACTTCGCCCGTGGAACGCATTTCCGGACCGAGGAGGGTATCGACGCCGGGGAAACGATTGAAAGGAAAGACCGCTTCCTTCACGCCGACGTGGTCCAGCTTGCGGGGCCTCAGGCCAAAGTCCTTCAAGCCTCGCCGGCCATGAGCCGGGCGGCAATCTTGGCGATCGGCTCACCGATCACCTTGGCGACGAAGGGCACGGTGCGGGAGGCGCGCGGGTTCACTTCCAGCACGTAGATCGACGCCATCCTTGAGGGCGAACTGCACGTTCATCAGACCGACGACATTCAACGCCCTGGCCAGTTCGCCCGCCTGGCGCTCGAGGTCGGCGATGGTCTCGGCCTTGAGCGAATGAGGCGGAAGGGCGCAAGCGCTATCGCCGGAGTGAATGCCGGCCTCCTCGATATGCTCCATGACGCCGGCAATGAAAACATCGGCGCCATCGGCCAATGCATCGACATCGATTTCTATGGCGTCGGAGAGATAGCTGTCGATGAGGACAGGGCTCTTGCCGGACACGACCACCGCCTCGGTCATATAGCGCTCAAGCTGGACCGGATCGCGCACGATCTCCATGGCGCGGCCCCCCAGCACATAGGAGGGGCGGATGACAACCGGGTAGCCGATCCCTTCGGCAATCTTGCGAGCCTCGGCGGGAGATTTGGCGATGCCGTTCAACGGCTGCTGAAGCTTGAGTTTCTTCAGGAGCTTGGCAAAGCGGTCGCGGTCTTCAGCGAGGTCGATGGCGTCGGGGGTGGTGCCCGAGAATCTTCACGCCGGCGTTCTCCAGCGGCACCGCGAGCTTAAGGGGCGTCTGGCCGCCGAACTGCACGATCACCCCACGGAGCTCGCCGTTGCGCCGTTCGGTTGAAAATCACTTCCAGCACGTCCTCGGCTGTCAAGCGGTTCGAAATAGAGGCGGTCGGAGGTGTCGTAATCGGTCGAGACGGTCTCCGGATTGCAGTTGATCATGATCGATTCATAGCCAGCCTCATGGAGCGCAAAGCAGGCATGGCAGCAGCAATAGTCGAATTCAATTCCCTGGCCGATGCGGTTTGGACCGCCGCCGAGAATGATGATCTTCCTTCGAGCGGAGGGCCTGGCTTCATCGCCATCGACCCCCGGAAGGCCGGTTTCATAAGTCGAGTACATGTATGCGGTCGGCGAAGCGAACTCGGCCGCCGAGGTGTCGATTCGCTTGTAATACCGGCCGCACCGCCAAGGCGCGTGGCGCCGCCTTAGAACCTCTTCCTCGCTTAAGCCCCGAAAGTTCGCCCAGGCGAGCGTCCGAAAATCCCATGGCTTTGAGCCGATGCAGATTGGCGCGCATCTTCGCGGCATGCCGCGGAGGTGCGGACCTTTTCCTCGATCGGCGACAATTTCGGCGATCTGGGCGATGAACCAAGGATCATATTTACATGCGGCGTGAATGACCTCGGGCGTGCTCCAAGGCGAAACGCCTGGGCTATATACAGAATACGCTCGGGCGTCGGCCGGCCGAGGGCGGCACGAATTGCGTTCCTGCCATCGCCATCGCCAAGTCCCGGAATGGCAATTTCGTTGAGGCCGGTGAGGCCGGTTTCCAGTCCGCGCAAAGCCTTCTGCAGGGATTCGGCGAAAGTGCGGCCGATCGCCATCACTTCGCCGACGGATTTCATCGCGGTGGTGAGAATAGGCTCGGCGCCGGGAAATTTCTCGAACGCAAAGCGGGGAATCTTGGTCACGACATAGTCGATGGCCGGCTCGAAAGAGGCCGGCGTTGCGCCCCCGGTGATGTCGTTGGCGAGCTCATCGAGGGTGTAGCCCACCGCAAGCCTGGCGGCGACCTTGGCGATGGGAAATCCGGTGGCCTTGGAGGCAAGCGCGGATGAGCGCGACACGCGCGGGTTCATTTCGATGACCACCAGGCGGCCGTCGGCGGGATTGACGGCGAACTGCACATTGGAGCCGCCCGTCTCGACACCGATTTCACGCAGCACCGCTATCGCGGCGTTGCGCATGCGCTGGTATTCCTTGTCGGTCAAGGTCAAGGCGGGGGCGACGGTGATCGAATCTGCCGGTGTGCACGCCCATCGGGTCGATATTCTCGATCGAGCAGACGATGATGCAATTGTCATCGCTTGTCGCGCACGACTTCCATCTCGAATTCCTTCCAGCCGACGCACGGACTCTTCCACGAGCACTTCGCCGTCGGCGATGCGTCAAGGCCGCGATCGATGATGTCGAGATACTCCTCGCGATTATAGGCGATGCCTCCGCCGGTGCCGCCCAATGTGAAGGATGGCCTGATGATCGCCGGAAGGCCGATGGTCTCCATCGCGGCGATGGCTTCGAGGAGGTCGTGGGCAAGCATCGAGCGGGGTGTTTCAAGGCCGATGCGCTTCATGGCGTCGCGAAAAAGCTCGCGGTCCTCGGCCATGTCGATGACGTGGGCCTTGGCGCCAATCATTTCGACATTGAACTTTTCCAGAATGCCGAGCTTGTTCAACGTGAGGGCGGTGTTGAGCGCCGTCTGCCCGCCCATGGTCGGAAGCAACGCATCGGGACGCTCCTTCTCGATGATCCGCGCCACGACCTCCGGAGTGATCGGCTCGACATAGGTGGCGTCGGCCAAATCCGGGATCGGTCATGATGGTGGCGGGGTTGGAGTTGATGAGGATGATCCGGTAGCCCTCGGCCTTCAGCGCCTTCACGGCCTGAGTGCCGGAATAGTCAAACTCGCACGCCTGGCCGATGATGATCGGACCGGCGCCGATGATGAGAATGGAACTGATGTCGGTCCGCTTGGGCATGAGGAAGGATCCCCGGAAACCTGGCCGGGTTTCCTACACGACCTGAAGCGAAATGAACAAGCGGAAAGGGAATTTACAGGGTTGCACAACTGATCGAGCGATACAGTTCCTTGTCCGGGTCGAGCTCGTAAGACTTGGCACCCAGCGCATAGCCCTTCTGCTCGCACCAGCGGTCGGCAACGGATTTGCGGCAGTCCTGGCCGATGTCGCACATATCGGGCGGGGCGATGTTGTGCAGGGCGGTCTCGCCGAACTGGACGGTCGAGGGCATGGCGTTGGGCCGCCAGCATTTGACCGCGTCGAACGGCTGGGCATCGGCGCCGCGCAGAACGCGGCCCGAATCCAGCATGACCGCAGTGCTTATGCGGGCGGGGTCGCGCTGCAGGCGGAAGCTCAACGCATTTTCATAGCCTTCGAGCCTGCAGAACGCATCGGCGGCCGCCTTGCCGCAAGTGAAGCCGTCAGCGAGGCACTGATGAATGTATTCGCCGAGATAAACCGGATTGGAGTAGGAGCGCGCCGCCGCCGATGCCTCGCCGGCCGGAGCGGCCCAGTGAAGCATGGCCATAATGGTCAGAAAAAGTGCACGCCTAATCATCAACGTTCTCGCTGCAATCAACTTGCACCCAACTACAAGCCGCAATCGCAACCCAGCCTGAACAGGCCGTTTAATTTCGGTTCATGAGAAACCCCTATCGACGGCGGCTGGCAGCTCCAGCTTTTGTTGATTTCTTTTCCATCGATACGCAACTCAGTACCAGTCGCGTTGTTCATACTGATGCACTCAAACCATGCAGCGATCAAGAGAGTGATGCTGAATTATTTGCTGAGCCGACGCGGGGCGCGCGGAGCGCCGCGGAGATCGCTCTCGCCGCCGAGCATGATCGCCGGCAAAGCGGCATGCGAGCTCAGAAGCGAAAGGGCCCCTCGCGGGGCCCTTTCTTGAGCTGGCATCGATACGTTTGCAGGGGATCGGGGCCAGCGTCGAGGTGCACACTATCAGGTTGTACCGGAGAAAGCTAGGGCCTATTTACGAGAAGCGGGGGGATCGGGCGCCTGCTCTCTCCGGTACGGCAAAACGCTACTTACACATCTGCACAAAATGCGACGCTGCAGGGCTCCACCGTCATGTGGTCCTTGAGGGGGAATATCGAGTTTTTCTCGACGATGGTGGTGTTGGGCATATGGACGCCGGCTGTGGACGACTCCGGCTGCGAAACCATGATGGCGACGGTCAGGAAGACTCCGAGGCCAAAGGCGGCGGTGGCAATTCCCTTGAACATGTTTGACTCCAACCCTTGGGGTGTTTGTCGATGTTGAGAGGACGCTACGCGATCACGCCGGAATTGGTGCTGAACGGATTATTCATCTTCTGTTTAGGTTCAAAGCACCGGTAGGATAGCGAGCAAACGTCGGGGTTAGAAAAAGGTTGCAGCGGGTGGGCGAAAATTTTTTTGACTATCCGCAGGCAGGATTCAAGTCATTGTTTTGTCTCAGATAAGGGGCGCGCTTGCAGGAGTGGACGGCGGTCAAGGTGACCTTAGAACTCGCTGCGGCAACGGTGGCGGTGCTGCTCGTGCTCGGCACGCCTCTGGCCTATTGGCTGGCCTTCACCAAAACCAGACTTCGGCCGATCGTCGAGGCGCTGGTGGCCATGCCGCTGGTGCTCCCTCCGACGGTGCTCGGCTTCTACCTGCTCTTGCTGTTTGGGCCGCAGAACCCGGTCGGGTCGCTGTGGCTCACTGTGACCGGAACCACGCTCGCCTTTTCGTTCAGCGGGCTGGTCGTGGCGTCGGTCATCTATTCGCTGCCCTTCGTGGTGCAGCCCCTGCAGCAGGCTTTCATGCAGATGGGCCGCGGACCCCTGGAAGCGGCCGCAACTCTCGGCGCCGGGCCTGGCGATGCGTTTTTCTCGGTCGCGGCGCCGCTTGCCCGGCGGGGCTTCATTACGGCGATCGTGCTGGGCTTCGCCCATACGATGGGTGAATTCGGCGTGGTGCTGATGGTCGGTGGAAACATACCGGGCGAGACCAGGCTGATTTCCATCGCCATCTATGAGTCGGTCGAGACATTGAACTATCGCGAAGCGCATATCCTGTCTCTGGGACTCCTCGCCTTCTCCTTTGTCGTGCTCGTCGGCGTGTTCCTGCTCAACCGGGGCCTGCCGGTGGCGAGCCGAAGGACATGAGCGCCATCGCAGTCGATGTCGCTGCCGTTCGCGGATCGTTCAGGCTCGATGTCAAAACGGAGTTTTCGCGAAGCGGAGCGACCGTGGTGCTCGGTCCGAGCGGAGCCGGGAAAACGACGCTGCTGCGGGCGATAGCCGGGCTCGAACCATGTGCCCAGGGGCGGGTGAGGATCGGCAGCGATTACTGGCTGGACAGCGAACGCGGTATTTTCCTGCCGCCACACAGACGCGCCCTGGGCTATGTGTTCCAGGATGGCCGGTTGTTTTCGCATCTCACCGTGCGCGGCAATCTGGACTTTGCCGAGCGCCGGGCGAGAGGTAAGGGACCACAGTTCGAACGGAGCCAAATCCTGGCCGTGCTGGGGATAGAAAAACTTCTCGACCAGCCGGCGGCGACGCTCTCAGGCGGAGAGATCCAGAGGGTTGCCATCGCGCGCGCCCTGCTGAGCCGCCCGCAGCTCCTGCTGATGGACGAGCCGCTGAGCGCGCTCGATATTGCGCGGCGCGCCGAAGCGCTCGCCTATATCGAGCAATTGCCGGAGGAATTCGGAATCCCGATCATCTATGTGACTCATGCCATTGAAGAGGCGGCGCGCCTTGCCAAGGCGCTTGCGGTCATGGCGGAGGGAAAGATCATCGCCAGCGGGCCGGCGCAGGCAATCCTGGCGCGGCTCGATCTCGCTCGCTATCTCGGTCATTTCGAGGCGGGTGCCATCATCGAGGGCGTGGTCAGGGGGGAAGACCCGGCCTATGGCCTGACGCGCGTGGATATCGGGAGCGGTACGCTGGAAGTGCCTATTGTGGGCCTAGCCATGGGGAGCCAGCTGCGGCTGCGGATCAGGGCCCGGGACGTGGCGATTGCAATAACGAGACCCGATCGCCTCAGCATTCGCAATGTCATCCCGGTCACGATCGAAGAGATTGCCGGGGAGGGGGGATCGGCTTTCGCAGAATTGCGCCTGCTCGCGGCGCAACAAGTGTTGCGGGCGCGCATCACAAGGCGGTCGGTCGACGACCTCGGTCTCAAGCCCGGAGGAGCGGCCTATGCCCTGATCAAGAGTATTGCGGTGGACCGCCAGCTCATTGCGGAAGGACGGCGGAAAGGCAAGTGACATCATGCTGACCCTGTTCGGAAATCTGGAATCCGGAAACGTCCATAAGGTACAGATGCTGCTCCATCGGCTCGCGATCACCTATCGGAGGGTCGACGTCGCTCAGCCGCGCGGCGAACCGCGGCAGGCGGCGTATCTGAAGATCAACCGGATGGGGAAAGTTCCCGCGGTCAAGTTCGAGGATGGCGATGTGCTGACCGAGTCCGGCGCCATACTTTATTACTTCGGGCAGGGGAGCAAGCTCTGGCCGGGAGACCGGCGGGCGCAAGCGGAGGTTCTACGCTGGATGTTCTTCGAGCAATACAGCCATGAACCGGCCTTGGCGGTGATGCGCTATCTTATTCATTTCGCCGAGGGTCCAGATCATCACAAAGAACGGCTCGAGGAACTCAAGCCCAGGGCAATCGATGCGCTCAGGGCCATGGAGCATCAGCTCGAGACATGGAAATTCATCGCCGCGGAAACAATCACCATCGCCGATATTTCTCTTTATCCGTACACGGCCTGGGCGGAGGAGTCGGGGGTCAGCCTCGAAGACTATCCCGCAATCCGCCGCTGGCTCGGCCAAGTCGAAGCGGAACCAGGGTTTTTGCCCCTGATGCGCGACGGCGCAGCGGAACTCCTCAGCTATGCGAATTATTTCGAGGGAGATTTGGGGCGCGAGGTCTCGCTTTAAACCCGCCCGCGAGCTTGAGCTTGACCGAAGGCAAAAAAATATGAGGAACACCTCCGGGTTAACGACGTTGCCCCAACGGTCGCCGAATAGCGAGCCTTTCGCCGAATGCGGCCTTGAAGACAAAATTCGAAACCAGAGGATCGGAACATGAGGAAGCTTCTTCTTTCAACGGTAGCCTTCGCTGCGCTGGCGATTGCACCAGCGTACGCGCAGTCAACTACCGGCACGATGCTGAGCGGAACAGGCGTGACGTGCCTCCCGAGCACGGCAGCATCAACGACCGGCACCAGCACTGATACCACCGCGAGCACAGGCGGCACGACAACCGGCTCCGGCACCAGCACCGACACCACCGCGAGCACGACCACTGGTTCCGGCACCAGCACCGACACCACCGCCAGCACCAGCGGCACGACAACTGGCTCCGGCACCAGCACCGACACCACTGCCAGCACCAGCGGCACGACAACCGGCGCCGGCACCAGCAGCTCCACCATGGCTCTGAGCGCCAACAACCAGATCGATGCCACGGTCGCTCGGACAGCGCTGACGAACGCTCAGACCAATGTCGACAGGCTGAGCTCGCTTAGCACCGCTCCGGCAACGGTGTGTCTGGTCGATCTCGACACGCTCGCGCAGAGCGACGAGACGCTGAAAGGCGACATCTCGAAGTTCGAGACGAATAATGCGCAGATCAAAACGGCTCTGGAGGCCAATACTGCGCTGATGTCGAACATCAAGACCAATCACCCGACCTTCGACGTCAGCAAGGTTCGCGGCGTAGATATCGGCCCGAATAACGAGCTGGTTCTCTACGTGATCAGCGGCACCTAGTCGCTTTCACTCCTATGCCGCGCGGGCGCATTGCGTTCGCGCGGTTTTCACTGATTGACTGCCTTATTGGTAGAGGGGGGAACCGTCACAGGAGCGAGTCAAACATGTCCCTCCACTCGGGATTTGATCTTTCAATCAATGCGATTTTCCAATCTCGCTTCCAGTCCTTGATCTGCTTCTCGCGAATTATGGCATTTTCCATGGCCGCATGAGGTTCGTAGAAGACCAGCAAGTGAGGCCGTATTTGCGGGTAAATCCGGCCACTAAGCCTTGTCGATGTTGCGACGCTCGGGCCACCAGATTGCTTGTGACACCAATATAAATCGTCCCCCGATACCGGTTGGCCATCATGTATACGGCCGGCGATTTTGTCTCCGACACGCGGCTAGAAGCTGGATTCCGGCGTTCGCCGGAATGACGGGGTGGAAAACGGGCCACTTTATCTTTCACCTCGACGAAAGCCGTAGCTGGATTCCGGCGTTCGCCGGAATGACGGGGTGGAAAACAAACCACTTTATTCGTCACCCCGACGAAAGTCGGGGTCCAGCTTGCGGCCTTCGTAGCTGGATTCCGGCGTTCGCCGGAATGACGATCATGGCGCCGCCCGAACTCAAGCCGCAGTGGCGCGGGGCGTGGCGTCGGCAACACCGTCGAGCGAGCCGAATTCCTCCATCCGGCTGATGGTGGTGGCAAATTCGCGGCTCTGCGGGCTCACACCCATTGGGCAGCGCACGCCGGGAATGACCGCGACGTCGAACAGCTCGCGGACCTGCCCTTCGAGGCGCAGCCATTGCTGCACATTGCCGGTGTTGAGATCGATCACCTGAATGCCGCACCAGGGATCGCCGTCGCGCGCCTTGAGATTTTCGTCGAGATCGAGGCCGGCAAAGGATTTCTCGCGCGGCAGCGACAGGCCGACCACGGCGGAATGGCCGTGGAAGGCGAGGCCGCGCAGAAAGCCCGGCAGGAAGGCATGCTGCTCCACGCTGCCGGTCTTGCGATCGACCTTGCAGAGAAATCCGCGGCCGGAATCGAGCACCCATAATGTGCCGTTCCACAGGCGGGGCGAATGCGGCATGGAAAGCTGCTCGGTCAGGGTTTTATCGGTCCTGAGATCGATGATGATGCCGCTGTCGGCGCGCCGGTCGCGCCAGCCATTGATGACATCGCTGCGACACACCGCGGTGACATAGCGGGGCTTCCCGTCTTCCATGCAGAGACCATTCAGATGGCAGCGATCTTCCGGTGCCAGCTTGCTGATGAAGGGCGGCTTCCAGATCGGCCGGAAGGCATGGGTCTTGTCGAATTCGGCAAGACAGGAGAACGCCGTGTTGACGAAGACCACCCGGCCCGAGGGCTGCACGGCAAGCTCGTGGAGATCGATCTCGCCGGTGGTCTGCGCATTGCGGGGAACATAGCAGCGGTCGAAATGCTGGTTGGCGGTTTGGCCCTGGAGCAGCATGTTCTCCAGGCGCCAGACCTGGGCGTTCACCGCGAGATAGAGCCGCTGCGATGTGGCCCAGAGCCCCATGGCGCGGGCGAACCCGACCTGGTTGACCGACAGAACGCCGTTCGGCTGAACGCCGACGAGATAGAGCAGGCCGGTTTGATAGGAGGTGAAGGCAAGGCTGATGTTGCAGGCCTGGAGCCAGCCGGCGAGACCGCGGGAACAAGAGATCTGCGCCGAGGAAGACACATTCAGATTGGCGTTTGCAGCATCAGGCGCAGCCGGTGTTTCCGCGGTCATGTCGAAACCCCCCATGCAAGCCGAATCGGCACGGAGAGAATGATAATGGCGGTAAACACCACATTCAACCATAAGCAATGGGATTGGCTGAGCTGCAACTGCCAGCTTTAATACGCAACCCGCAGCGCGGTCGTGGCGGTGAATTCCTCGCCCTCGGGGCCGAGCGCGTAGCCGGCATCCACAGACCAGACGAGCTTGTCCTGGAGCAGGGGAAGGGATGCTCCGGCCGAGATTTGGCCGGCGGTGCCGGGAAGCTCGTCCGTAAAGGTCAGGCCGGAAACCTCGGCTCGGGATTCACCGAGGAATTCATGGCTGAGACCGAAATCGGCATAGACATCGGCGGCCCCCAGGCGCGCACCGAGCCGCGCGGCCATCGATGCCGCCAGACTGTCGGCATCACCGAGATCGATGCTGGCACCCGAGGCATCCTCGAAGTCTCCGGCCCAGGCATGGGCATAGGCGAGGCGGAGACGCGGCTGAACATAGGTGCGTTCGAAGGTGAAGCGGTAGCCGGTCTCGAGCGAGAGGCCGAGGAGATCGACCGTGAAGGGGGCATCCTCATCGCCGGTGGAAAGACCGCGATAATCCGCCGACTGATGTTCGGCTTTGGCAATGGCATCGCCATAGAACGCGCCGCGAAGATAAGAGCCGTAGAGACCGGCGCGCAGCAGATCGCTGTTCGCTTCGCTCGTGGAACCGTCAAAGTTTTGCCGGCTGGTGCCGCTGCCGGCAAAGGCGCCGAAGGAATAGCGCTGGCCGCGGTAGCCGTCGAGCGTGGCATCGATGCCGCCTTCGAGGCTCAGCACATCTTGATCGAAGGCGGCACCCGCCGTGACTTCCTGCGATTTGCCGGTCAGATGAAGCCAGGGGCGCAGCTTGTGCGGAGGCACCGGTCCAGGCGGCGGGCTCGATGCGTTCATCGTTGCCATGATCCAGCGCGCGCAGATCCTGCAGCGCTCGTGAAGCGCGGGAAAATCGGCCTGAAAGGCGAGGAGGGCGCCGGAAACGAGAGCGGGGTATTCGGCGGTGCCGGAGGCGACAGCCAAAGCCTGCAGATACCAGTCGAAGGCAGCGTCGTCATAAATGAGTTGATATTCATAGGCACCTGCCACGGCGGAGCCAGGGTCGCATCGTCAGCGGCGGAGAGCGCAGATCAGGCCGGCCAGGATTATGGCGGTCGAGCTCAAGAGGGCGAAATGCCGGGCGCGGGCGAGCGCGGGTTGCCCCCGCCGAGCGACCAAGGCTCGAGCCTCTCGCCTCTTCCTCGTCTTCACCACTGTCCCCCGGCCGCCGAATCATCGGTCCCGCCAGCATAGTTGCAGAAAATGGCGAATACAATCTAAACGGTTATTTGTTTAGATTTGCAACTTTTCCGTTCTTCTGCTTCTCGATGAGATCGATGAAGCGGCGGAAGAGATAATGACTGTCCTGCGGGCCGGGCGAGGCTTCGGGGTGATATTGCACGGAGAAGACGGGCTTTCCTTCGAGCGCCAGACCGCAATTGCTGCCGTCGAAGAGGGAGACGTGGGTCTCGACGACGCCCAAGGGCAGGCTGTCGCGGTCGACGGTGAAGCCGTGGTTCATCGAGGTGATCTCCACCTTGCCGGTGGTGAAGTCCTTCACCGGATGATTGGCGCCATGATGGCCCTGGTGCATCTTGCTCGTCCTGGCGCCGAGTGCCAGCGCCAGCATCTGGTGGCCGAGGCAGATGCCGAAGACGGGCTTGCCGGAAGCGACGAGCTCCTTGATCACCGGCACGGCATATTGGCCGGTGGCGGCAGGATCGCCGGGCCCGTTGGAGAGGAAGACACCGTCGGGGCCGAGGGCCAGCACGTCTTCGGCCGAAGCCGTGGCAGGCACCACCGTGACACGGCAGCCGGCGGACGCCAGGCAGCGCAGGATGTTGCGCTTCAAACCGTAATCCACGGCGACGACATGATGGGCGGGTGCCAGCTGGCGGCCGTAGCCTTCGCCCCATACCCAGGTCATCTCGTCCCAGTCGTAGCGCTGGGTGACGGAGACTTCCTTCGCCAGATCCATGCCGATGAGACCCGGCCAGGCGCGGGCTTCAGCCTTCAGCGCGTCGAGATCGAAGCGGCCTGATGGCTCATGCGCGATGACGGCACTGGGCATGCCCTTCTCGCGAATGAGCGTGGTGAGCGCCCTGGTATCGATGCCGCACAGCGCGACGATGCCGCGCGATTTCAGCCATTGATCGAGGGGGCGCGCGGCGCGGTAATTGGCAGGCGCGGTGACGGGAGCCTTCATCACGCAGCCGCGGACACCCGAGGCCGAGGCGAGGTTCGACGTCTCGATGTCCTCGTCATTGGCGCCGACATTGCCGATGTGAGGAAAGGTGAAGGTGACGATCTGGCCGGCATAGGAGGGATCGGTGAGTATTTCCTGATAGCCGGTCATGGCGGTGTTGAAACAGACTTCGCCGACGGCGGAACCTTCGGCTCCGAGGCCTGAACCGCGGATGACGGTGCCGTCGGCCAGAACGAGAACGCCGGTGACAGCCGGCGCTTCCCAGCCCGAGGGTGCCGGCGAAGGGGCGCGCCATTTTCTCGGCGCAGATGTCTTCCTGGGCGGCATATGAGACTGTCCTGGGGTTGAAGCGCGGCGGACCGTATTGAAGGCGAGGCGCGGGGTCAAGCTCTTGTGGATGGATTCCGGCTTTCGCCGGAATGACGATGATTGTATGTCGGAGATCTGGACAGGAGACGCCCCATGGCACTGCGCGAAGACATCAACACTGCTCTCAAGGAGGCGATGAAATCGGGCGACAAGCTCAAGGTTTCGACGTTCCGGCTCATGAATGCCGCCATCAAGGAGCGCGACATCCAGAACCGCACCGCAGGACCGGACGCCGGCGTCGCTGATGCGCAGATCCTGGAGGTGTTCGCAAAAATGGTGAAGCAGCGGCAGGAATCGCTCATGGCTTATGAACAGGCGGGCCGCGAAGATCTGGCGCGCCAGGAGCGGGGCGAGATCGCCATTATCCAGAGCTTCATGCCGACGCAATTGTCGGAGGACGAGATGCGCGCCGAGATCGCCAAGGCGGTCAAGGAAACCGGAGCCCAGGGCATGAAGGACATGGGCAAGGTGATGGGCGTGCTGAAGCAGCGCTTCGCGGGCCGCATGGATTTCGCCAAGGCGGGACCGGTGGTGAAGTCGCCTGGCCTGGGCTAAACCAGAAGCGCGGTCAGATACATCACGGCGAGGCCGGCGATGACGCCGCCCATGGAGTGCGGTGTCGCCAGCGCGCGCTGGCCGTCGCGCCGGGCGATCAGAGCCGTCATCTCGATGATGACCTGCAGGATGGCGCCGGCGCCGATGCCGAAGGCGACGGCGGTCCAGAGCGGGCTCACCGCCTGCGCGCCGAGCCAGACACCGATGACGGCGGGCAGGCCGGCGAGAGCGGCAAGACCGGCGAAGGTCGTGAAGGTCGGCTGATGTTCGACCAGCGGCGTCGCGATGCCGAATCCTTCGGTGACATTGTGAATTGTGAAACCAACAACGAGAAAGGTGGCAAGTGCCGCCTCGCCCGCAGCTATGGCGGCGCCGACCGCCAGGCCTTCGCCGAGATTGTGAAGGCCGATCCCCAGCGCCATGAAGGTGGACAGCTTGAGGCCTTCCGGTGCGGCACCATCCCTGCGGCCGGCGGCGAGAAGCAGCGCGCAGGCGACGAGAGCGGCGACCCAGACCGCGGTGCCGGCGCGGAACCTGTCAATCGCTCCTTCCGCGGCTTCGAGGCCTTCGCTCAAGGTATCGATCAGCAGATAGACGAGCAGCCCCACCGTGAGTGCCAAAACGAAGCGAATCCATTTGGGCGGCAGGCGGCGCAGCGCGGGATAGGCGAGGAGGCCCGTTGCCACCGGCGCGACGCCGAGAAGAAGGCCGACGACGGCAAGCATCGCCAGGGCCGGCACCGCATAGCTCGGTGTCGGCTCGGCGACAGCGATCTCATGTTCGAAAACGGCACCCGTGCTGGTGATGATTGCAATGTGATGAGCCTCACCCCTGACCCAGGGATAGGGAATATCGATGCGCGCGGTGCCGAGCCGCCTGATCGGACCGGACGGCTCCATGGAGAATTGCCTATAGGCGCCGTCCACCTGCAGCTGGGCAATAAGAAGCGGCTGGGAACCGTCGGCCCTTACGCCGAGACTGATCAGCCCGGGCGTGAGACGGGTGGATTCGACGCTGAGCTGTTCGACCGGCGGGGCCGAGGATGTGAGCTCGTCAAGGGGGCGGGTCAGCAGCAGGATCGCCACGAGACCAGCCAGGACGATGAGCGGCAGGATCAGCCAGAGGAGGGGGCGCCGGCTCATCGGTCTATCCCGCCTGGCCGATGACGCGGTCCGCGACATTGAAATGGCTCATCCAGCCGAGCTCGGCGAATTCCGACTGGTGGGCGTGGAACATGTAGAGGCCGGGCTCGTGGCCGGCATAGGAGAATTCGAGAATGCCGCGCTGGCCCTGGCAGAGCATCACCGTGTCGACGGTCTTGAGATTGGGCGCGAGATTCGTTCCGTGATCGAAATAATCGAAGAAATTGGCGTGGAGGTGAAAGGAGTTGATGGGGTCGAATTCGGTCATGTTGACGAGATAGACGCGAACGGGCCGGGCGCGCTCGACGAGGATGGGCTTTTCCACATAGGCGAAGGGGATCGAATTGACCGCATAGATCTCGTTCTCCTCATCGAAGTTGGTATCAAAGCCGTTCATCATCATCACGAACTCCTGCCAGCGGGCGTTCTCAGGCGTGCCGATCAGACGGCTCCTGGCGATGTCGGCGGATTCGGGATGGCGGGCGGGATCGGGGTCGATGATGAAGGTGCCGTACATGCCCTTGTGGATGTGCCGTTTCAGCGGCAGCGCGTGGCAGTGATAAAGGTGGCAGCCGAAGGGATAGGCGTCGAACTCATATTCGAACATCTCGCCCGGCTGCACGAGGCCGGCACCCGGCACGCCGTCCATCCGCCAGGAATGGATGCCGTGGAAATGCATGGAGTGGGGATGGGTGCTGCCGTTCTGGAAACGTATGCGGAGACGTTCGCCCTCCTTGCAGCGCAAGGTCGGCCCGGGGATACGGCCGGCGAAGGTCCATGCCGGGAACATGACGCCCGGAGCGATCTCCACCTCCTTGTCGACGGCGACGATCTCCCATTCGCGAATGATGCGGCCGTCGGGATCGGTGACGAGGGTGCCGGTATCGAAATCGGTCAGGATTTTCGAAGGGTCGAAATCATTGCGGGCGTGGTCGACGGTACCCATCACCAGATTGGCGCCGTCATGCTGGCCGGAACCGAAGGCCCCATGGGCATGGGCGGTGGTTTCGGCTCGCGCAGCCAGCGGCAGGGCGCCGGAGGCCGCGCCGGCGGCGGCGAGGCTGGTTATGATGGAGCGGCGGGAGAATTTCATGATGAGCTGCTGCAGGTTCAGATGACCGATTTGGGGAGATTATTGCGAATGCTTCGCGTTTGCAAGACTTGGTGAGGCCTTCGCACCGTGTAACCTTTAATGTTCCCGTTCTGTTCTTGCTCTGGTACTGTGGATAACGGGCAAAAGTCGACCAAGGGCCTCGCCGCAGGGGCGGGGCAATGGTTCAGTGCCCGCCAGGCAACATGAGAGTATCACCAGCATTTCTGGACGAGGTCAGAAGCCGGGTCCCGATTTCATCGGTCATCGGCAAGCGCGTGCAATGGGACCGGCGCAAGACATCGCCGCAGCGCGGTGATTACTGGGCTTGCTGCCCGTTCCATGTGGAGAAGACCCCATCCTTCCATGCCGATGACCGGAAAGGGCGTTACCACTGCTTCGGCTGCAAGCAGTCGGGCGACATCTTCACCTTTCTGGTGGAGAAGGAGGGCTTAAGCTTCCCCGAGGCGGTGGAGCGCCTGGCGCAGGAAGCGGGCCTCGCCCTTCCGCAGCAGACGCCAGGCGAGGAGGCGCGGGAAGCGCGGCGCGCCAGCCTCTATGACGTCATGGAAATGGCGGCCCTGTTTTTCGAGGCGCAGCTGCAGGCGGCGCGCGGGGCGAGGGCGCGCGGCTATCTTGCCGACCGCGGCGTGCCGGCGAGCCTGCAGCAGGCCTTCCGCCTCGGGTTCGCACCCGACGACCGGCAGGCGCTGCGGGCGCATCTGGCCGAAAAAAACGTCACGCTCGAACAGATGATCGAAGCGGGGCTGGTGATTTCCGGCGATGATGTGCCCGTTGCCTATGACCGGTTCCGCGACCGCGTCGTGTTTCCGATCAGGGATGCGCGCGGGCGGGTGGTCGCCTTCGGCGGGCGGGCGCTGTCGAACGATTCGCCTGCGAAATATCTCAATTCGCCGGAGACGCCGCTCTTTCAGAAAGGCCGCATTCTTTACAATTTCGACCAGGCGCGGGGGACCGCGCATGAGCTTGGCACGCTGATCGCGGTCGAAGGCTATATGGACGTGATCGCGATGACCCGCGCCGGCTTCGCCAATTGCGTGGCCCCGCTCGGAACGGCGCTCACCGAAGAGCAGCTGCAGATCCTGTGGCGGGCAGCGCCGGAACCGATCCTGTGTTTCGATGGCGACAATGCCGGGCTGAAAGCCGCCTATCGCGCGCTCGACCTTGCGCTGCCGATGCTGAAGCCCGGACAGTCGCTGCGTTTTGCCCTGCTGCCGGAAGGCCTCGATCCCGACGATCTCTTAAAGAGCGCTGGTGCGGATGCCGTCAAATCGGTCATTTCGGCAGCGGAACCAATGAGCGAGGTTCTGTGGCGGCGCGCGCTTGCCGGCAACGACCGCTCCACACCGGAGCGGCGGGCGCAGTTCGAGCGGGAGCTGGAAGGGGAGGTTCAGCGGATCGGGGACAGCAAGGTCCGGCAGCATTATGCCGCAGATGTCGCGGGCCGGGTGCGGACGCTCTTCGGCCCGCCGCCGGCAAGGCGCTGGCGCAGCGGCGGGCCCGGCTTCAAGGCAAAGCCCCCGCCGGGGTTTCGAGGCGCGGGGCGGCGTGGCTTTATTATCCCGAAACCCTGGGAATATGCGCAGCCCGCCTCGCTCGAGCTCAAGGCGCTGGCGCGGTCGGGGCCCTCCCGGCAGTCGGCCGAGCGCCGCGAAAGGGCCATTATCCTTGCCGTCGTCAACCACCCGCAACTCTTGCAGGATTTCACCGAAATCCTAGCAGAGATTGAATTTTCGGCCGCCGAGCTTGACAGTCTGAGGCGCGACATCATAGATATCGCCGCACTTGAGGCGAGCCTTGACTCAGCCACCTTGCGAAACCACTTAGAACGCAAGGGCTTCGGGCCGCTCCTCGAACGCATTGAGATCCAGTTCGAACGGTTGACGGAGTGGTTTTTACTGCCGGAAGCGGCAGCGAAGGACGTTCGAACGGGATTCCGGCAGATGGTGGCACTTCATCGCAAGACAGTGACATTGGCCCGGGAACTCGATGCTGCGGAAGCAGCGCTTGCCGAACATCCTTCGGATGAAAACCTCAAGGTTCTCAACGAGATCCGCGAACAGATGCGCTCTGCCGTCGGTGAAGAGGCGCTGATCGAGGGATTTGGAGAGGACTCCGGGCGTCCGCAGGGGCCCATGGCCTGAGCCCACACCTGCGGCGAGGTGCATTTTGGCAGTGCCGGAATGCGAAAATACAGTTAAGGCAGACAGCCGGGCGCGAGAGCCCCGAATCAATTTTACGGAGAGTATTGCATGGTGAAGGCAAACGCGCGTCCGGCAGGGGCGAAAGTCAAGACGGGCGTGGCGCGCGCGCAGATACGCGAACCTTCGGACGAACCGGCAAACGCCGAGCAGCAGGAAGAGTCGGAGGCGCCGGAGGCATCCTCGGGCGCGACCATTCTCCGCTGCTCGATCTGACCGATGCCGCGGTGAAGCGCATGATCAAGGCGGCCAAGCAGCGCGGCTATGTGACCTATGACGAGCTGAATTCGGTGCTTCCTTCCGAGCAGGTTTCCTCAGAGCAGATCGAGGACACGATGGCGATGCTCAACGACATGGGCATCAACGTCGTCGAGAGCGAAGAGGAGGCCGAGGAGGCCGCACCGGCGGCGGAGCCCGAGGCCGAACCCAGCGTGCCGATGAAGGTCGAGCGCGCGGCGGAACCGAGCGACCGCACCGATGATCCGGTGCGCATGTATCTGCGCGAGATGGGCTCGGTCGAGCTTCTGTCGCGCGAAGGCGAGATCGCGATCGCCAAGCGCATCGAGGCCGGCCGCGAGGCGATGATCCAGGGCTTGTGCGAAAGCCCGCTCACCTTCCAGGCGATCATCATCTGGCGCGACGAGCTGAACGAAGGAAAGATCCTGCTCCGCGACATCATCGACCTCGAAGCGACCTATGCCGGGCCCGACGCCAAGGCGACGCCCGCGCCCAGGCGCCTGCGGCAGCGGCGGCCGAGGTTGCCAAGATCATCAAGCCCGAACCGAAGAAGCCCGAAGCCCGCGCGAGCGCCGCCAGGCGATCCAGGAGCGGGCGCGCCGGCGCGACGATGAATACAGCGACGTGCTGTCGCCGGAAGATTTCGACGCGCCGCGCGTCGAGGAAGAGCACGACGAGGACGACGAGGAGAACAATGTCTCCCTCGCGGCGATGGAGGCCGAGCTCAAGCCGCAGGTGCTCGAGACCTTCGACCGCATCGCCAAGACCTACAAGTCGCTGCGCAAGCTGCAGGACCAGGAAGTGGCGGACAAGACCGCGCTCTCGCTCGAGCCAGGAGCGGCGCTACAAGAAGCTGCGCGACGAGATCATCATCGACGTGAAGACCCTGTCGCTGAACAATGCGCGCATCGAGGCGCTGGTCGACCAGCTCTATGGCATCAACAAGCAGCTCATCTCGCTCGAAGGCCGGCTGATGCGGCTGGCCGAGACCTATAGCATCCCGCGCGAAGTGTTCCTCAAGGAGTATCAGGGCGAGGAGCTCGATCCCAATTGGCTGCGGCGCGTCTCGCGGCTGGCCAAATACGGCTGGAAGAAATTCACCAACGACGAGAAGGATACGATCCGCGTCCTCCGCGAGGAGATCCACGCGCTCGCCACCGACACCGGGCTGCAAATCCCCGAATTCCGCCGCATCGTCGCCATGGTGCAGAAGGGCGAGCGCGAAGCGCGCATGGCCAAGAAGGAGATGGTGGAGGCCAATCTGCGGCTCGTCATCTCGATCGCCAAGAAATACACCAATCGCGGCCTGCAGTTCCTCGACCTGATCCAGGAAGGCAATATCGGGCTGATGAAGGCGGTCGACAAGTTCGAATACCGCCGCGGCTACAAGTTCTCGACCTACGCGACCTGGTGGATCAGGCAGGCGATCACCCGCTCGATCGCCGACCAGGCGCGCACCATCCGCATTCCGGTGCACATGATCGAGACGATCAACAAGATCGTGCGCACCTCGCGCCAGATGATGCATGAGATCGGCCGCGAGCCGACGCCGGAAGAGCTTGCCGAAAAGCTCTCCATGCCGCTCGAGAAAGTGCGCAAGGTGATGAAGATCGCCAAGGAGCCGATCTGGCTCGAGACGCCGGTGGGCGATGAGGAGGATTCGCATCTCGGCGATTTCATCGAGGACAAGAACGCGATCCTGCCGATCGACGCCGCCATCCAGGCGAATTTGCGCGAGACGACGACGCGGGTGCTGGCCTCGCTGACGCCGCGCGAGGAGCGCGTGCTGCGCATGCGCTTCGGCATCGGCATGAACACCGATCACACGCTGGAAGAGGTGGGCCAGCAGTTCTCGGTGACGCGCGAACGCATCCGGCAGATCGAGGCGAAGGCGCTGACGGAAGCTGAAGCATCCGAGCCGGAGCAGGAAGCTCAGGAGCTTTTTGGATAATTAATCAACGTCATGGCCGGGCGAAGACCCGGCCATCTTTTTATAGTCCCTGCAACATCGTCATTCCGGCGACCGCCTCTGATCCAGCTGCAACGTCGAAAGCTGGACCCCGACTTTCGTCGGGGTGACGAGGGTGGGTGATGCGCGAACTGATCCGCGAAACAAGGCCGGGGACTAGAAGATTGACAATCATCATTCCGGCGAACGCCGGAACAAGCTACTCTTTCATTCACGCGTCAACATACTCCACAATGGCGCTTGGCTCGGGAACAGGCAGGCCGTCGGCTTTCAGCCCGTCGATATGAAAGCGGATGGCGCTTCGGATTTCGTTCTCGACCGCATCAACATTTGGCCCGGTAGCGATGCAGCCCGGCAGATCGGGCACATAGGCGGAGTAGTTTGCTTTGGCTTTTTCGATCACGATTGCGTAGCGCATTTTAGTCATCCGATACCTCTCCCGGAACCTCCGCAGCTCGTCGCACTGGCCGTCGAGGCGCGAATTGAGTTCGCTCTTCACCATGGTGGTGATCGCAATCGCGTAGGCGAGGGCGGCTGCGGCGGTGTCGAGCCGGGCGATGTCGGTGCGCGTTGGGACAAAGTAAGATCGTTGCGCTGGTCGAGGATGCAGTCGACGGCGCGCATGATGTGATCCATCGCGTCATGCGACGGCGGAAGCGGCAGCTTCCTCAATTCGAAACGAATGAAACCCCCTCGCATCGGCTTCGCGGTCATCAGCATGCTGGTGACCGGGGAGTAAGAAGCCGCCACCCGACGGCCGCGCTGCCCTTTTGGCTTCCGCCCTGGACATACGGCAGCGCCTCCCCGGCCGAGCTCTGCAGGGAAGGCATCATTCTCGGCTGATGCCAGCCGCGGTTGGAAGGGGCTTCTTAGTTCCCCGAAGCGGGACCGAGATCTGCGCTTCGGGTGCAACTTTAGCATGTGCAGTCGTGGCAAGGCAACTATAATGGGCAGAAGGCGCGAGAACGGCGGAGTAGTCGTAAGCTGGACCTAAGACTTTCGTCG
>CAVYOS010000035.1:0-16124 GCA_963770205.1 uncultured Alphaproteobacteria bacterium | reverse complement strand
TTCAATTTGGGTATTGCTTCGCCCTCATAGAACTCGACCGCACTCCACTCGATACGGTCCTCCTCCAGATATTTTCGGAAAATGCCCGGATGCTCGCAGGCGATATGTTGAAATACGAGTAGACGCAAAATCATTCCCTCGATTGCTATGACCTGAGGTCAGGAGAGTGGTCTGCTCCGCCGTGCGAAATCGATCGTTACCGTCGTTCCCGCGTCCTGCTTCGAATCCACGGTGATTGTGGCATTGGCGTTCTCCCGCAGGGTCTCGACGATCAGCACCCCGAGTCCGCCGGGCCTTGGCCATTCTTCACCATCCGGCAAACCGGCACCATTATCGGCTACAACGATCCTACAGTGATCGCCCTCGGCCGAGCTGCGCAATAGGATCGTACCGCTGGGCCTGTTAATGAATGCATGCTTCAGGGCATTGGTCATTAGCTCGTTGACTGCGAGCCCCAGCGGCATGGCAACATTGATCGACAGCAGGAAACTTTCGACCTTCAATTCGAGCCGGATGCCTTCCACGGCATGGGCAGCCATTACGGCAGATGCGATCTGACCGAGATAGACGCAGATGTCGACGTCATGACCCGGCCCGTCCCGTGCCAACAGCTGATAGAGCAGGGCCAGGGCCTCGATGCGGCCGGCGAGGCGTTGATAGCCTTCGTTTGCTTCGCTCGATGCACTGCGCGACTCCAGGCGTATAAGTGCCGTGATGATTTGAAGATTGTTTTTGACTCTATGCTGCAGCTCCTTGAGGAGCAGGTCCTTGTCGCGAATGCGCCGCTCGAGATCGTCGCGCCAGGCTTTCCCCCGCATGTCCACCAGCGCCGTGAGCCGAAAAGCCGGCCGGCCCTCGTCATCCTCGATGAGATTCGAATAAACCTCGGTCAGAATGTCGGGTTTTCCGTCCACCTCGATCCGAAATGTTCCAACCCACTCGCTTTTTTCAACGATTGCCGTTTCCAGCTTAGCCCCCTCGTTTTCTCCCTCCCCGCTTCCATGCAGCACATCCCAGCGTCGCCCTTCGATGGCGCTACGGTCTTCCCCGGTCAGCTTCTCGAAACGAGGGTTGACGTAGATGATCTTCTCCACCGGGTTGAGCCGTGAAATGGCGATGGCAATCGGAATGCCGTTCAGAAATCGCCTGAATTGCTTGTCCTCAAGGGCAGCCGCCAACTCGGGATGGGTCAGAAGCTCTTCAACCTGGTGGATGTCTGGGCTATCGGCGCTCATGGGAGAGATCTCATTGACGATTGAGGAGACGTGGGGTCAAGCCACCACCCCCTTCCGGCTGCCAAAGTGACGCAAACCTTTCCGCCGCCATATGGTCACAACGAACCTTGAATTGCACGCATGGGGCAACATTGCAAGGCTGACAGCGTTACCCGGGAACCGGCGGATCTTCCGGTTCGCTGCATGAATATTACCAAATTCGGCAACGAAACTCTCTTGGCATGCATTCTTATGGAAGAGGAAGCCACCATGCCGGCGGAAACCTTCCTGGTCGCCTTTCACGATGGGTACTGGCGCGTGAACTTCGATGGCCAGTGGTACGGCGCTTACCCCAATCGCACTGCCGCGCAGCAAGCGACGGTCGTTATCGCCAAGGCTGGGGATTACCTGCCCACCCGCGTCGTCGTGCGCGATGTTGACGGGAGCGAGGAAGTCGTATGGGATCCGGATCAGGACCAAGCGCCCGCTGATGAGCGACGCGCCCGGAATATCGGTCAATAATTCATCAGTACGGGACGGCGGGCATTTCGGAACACATGGTGTGTGGCGCCCCCGAGCAGGAGTTCCGACATGCGGGGCCGCCCATATGCGCCCATGATGATCAATTCGGCGCCCACGGCATCTGCACGTTCAAGAATCTCAGCCCCGATTTTGTCGTTTGAAGAAGTTGCCCTTGCGATGCTTACCTCCTTCACATGCGCTCTGATCGCGACCTCGATATTCAGCTGTGGCACCCTAGTTGGCAATGATTGATACCCTCTCCCCCCTACGAGCACGGTCACGCGCCTTGCTCCCGCGAGGAAGGGCAGGGCGCCCTGAAGCGCAGCGGCTGCCTCGCGGCTACCGTTCCAGGCAAGGAGCAGAACCTTCGGCACCGGAATCAGGCCGCTTGATGGGGGAACGATGATGAGCGGGCGGCCGGATGACAATGCGGTTTCCTCCGCCGCCTCATGACCGTCCTCGTCCTTATGCGGATCGGGCTGCTCTACAATGGTGAGATCATGCAAACGCGCAGCCCAGGGCAGCACCCTGAGCACCCGGCCCTCTGCCGTTACGAAATCATGGGACAGGCCGTGCTCGCGTGCCGCAGCGGCGAATTTGCCTCTCAGTGCGGCACTGACTTGCTCGTTGTCTGCGGCCTGATCCTCCACCGCGCGCTGAACCATTCTTTCATGGCCGAACCTGGCGTATTTCCGCAAAATTGCGATGTCGTCGAAGATTGCCATGCCCACGACGCGGGCCGCAAAATGCGAAGCAATGCCGAAGCCGTACTCGATATGCGGCGACCACTCCTCATTCGTTTTGAGGTGAATGAGAATGTTCTTATAGGCCATACGCGAGTCTATGAGACCGTCGCTGTCCTGACAAGCCGCGTGCGCCAAACTGCCGGAGACCGCTGTACCCCACCGCGTGGAATCCCGGTATAACCGCCCTGACATGCAACAGCGTTCACAACACAGTCCCGCCTCGCTTTCCGCTGCAAAACGCACCGCTCTTCATTGGGTCGATGCCAATCGCGCGCACTGGTCGGGCTGGAATAGCCACATATGGGATCTCGCCGAAACCGCCTGGCGTGAATACCGTTCATGCGAATGGTATGTGGCGAAGCTGAAAGCGGAAGGTTTTTCCGTCGAGCAGGGGTCGGGCGGCATGCCGACCGCCTTTTCCGCGACTTGGAAAGTGGGCTCCGGTCCGACGATAATGGCTTATGCCGAATATGACGCGGTTCCGGGCAACTGCCAGAAGGCAGCGGCCTACCGTGCACCGCGCCTAGGCTTGTCCCGCTTTGCAGGCGGACATACCGATCCTCACTCGGCTCTCGGTATCGGCGCGCTCGCCGGACTTCTCGCTGCCAAGGCGGCCATGGAAAAGCACAGCCTGGAGGGTACGCTTCGCTTCATGGGCGAGCCTGCTGAAAAAATGCGGGGCTCGAAACCGATCCACGCGGCGAATGGCTATTACGACCGCCTCGACGCGATCATCTCGTTCCACCCTTTTTACATGCTGCCCCTGTGCAATACCGCGCGCTGGGACACCCATTGCGGCCCCTATTACTGCCTCCTCTATGAGTTTCTCTGCGAGCAGCCGGAACATTGGCTCGCATCAGTCGACTCCGGAAGCGCGCAGCCCTTTCCCGCTGCCCATACCATTGCCCGCGCCCCGGGCGCCAATGATGCTGTCGCCGCCATGTATACCTTCTCCAAAATGCTGCGCGATCACATGCTGCCGCACGCCGGCACCTGGACCGTCAATGAAATTATTCTCGCCTCGGGTCAGGCCACGGCCGATAATCTCGCAGCCCAGATGGCCCAGATCGTTTTCGCGATCCGCGCGCCCGCCATCGCCATGCTCGACAAGGTCTTGGCGGTGCTCGACCGCAACGCCGAAGCCGCTGCCGCGCTTTCCCATTGCCGCGTCGGGAAACACTGGATTTCGAAATCGCGACCAGGTCTCGCCAATCATGTTATGGCTGAGGCAGTCTACGGCAATCTCTCGATGGTGGGCGCGCCGCGCTGGGACAGCGAGGCCATAATGGTGGCACAAGCCATGCAGCGGGAATTGGGCATTGAGCCCATGGCTCAGCCCTTCATCCCCGAAATAAGCGAACTCATCGAACCGCGCGTCGCGGAAGCAAAGATCCGCGCCGATCTTCCCGCCTGGCAGACGCATTATACATCTGACGACTATACCGACATGAGCTGGCATGCCCCAACGGCACGCTTTTACGTCGGCCGGCCGGCGCTCGCTGCGCCTCCTGGTTTCCATTATCCCGACTGGGTGATGAATGCCCTTGGCGGCATTCCGGAAACGATCGACCCTACGATCACCACTGCGGCGAAAACGGTTGCCGGTACCATCCTCGACCTTTTGTCAGACCCAGCCACCCTCGCTCGCGCCAAGGCCGAATTTATCAGCCGAACCGGCGGCGGGATCGGGGGCGACCGCTGGCTGAAGCCGCTATGCGACTATGCGCCGCCAATCGATTTTCCCTGGCCGCGCTATTTCGAAACAACAGGCGGCCGCGAATGGTGGATTCCTGAAACTGCGGAAGATCGCCAGCTTCATCGTTAGCGCCTATGGCATGACGCTTCTCCTTCCCCTATTGTTGCCCTCATGTACGTCTTTCTCATCCTCGCGCTTGTCACCCTCCAGCGGGCCATCGAGCTTGTCTATGCGCATCGCAACGCCTCCATGCTGCTCGTCAAAGGGGGTTACGAGGTCGGCCGTGCACATTATGGTCTGATGCTGCTGCTGCACGCCGCCTGGCTCGCCGCGCTCTGGTGGTACGCCTGGGACCAGCCGATCTACTGGAGCATGATTGTCGTCTATCTGCTGCTTCAGGTGGTGCGCGCCTGGATGCTGATGGCGCTGGGGCCGCGATGGACCATGCGCATCATCGTAACGCCCGACGAACCTATGGAGGCGAGCCTGTTCGCCCAATTCCTCAGGCATCCGAACTATCTCGTTCTTGCCTTGGAAATATTGGTGCTGCCCTTGGCCTTCGGCCTGTGGTGGCTTGCCTTGCTGTTCACCATTGCCAACGCCGCCATGATCTACTGGCGTCTGCGGATCGAAGACGAAACGATCGAAACTCCGACAAGCCCGGGTTCAATCGCAGAACTCTAGCTCAACGTCGCTGGGAGGGCTGGCATCGCCATCGTCAGGGCCTTTCACCGAAACCTCGATCACTGTGTCTCCCGCAGCGTCAAAAGAGAGGTGGAGTGGAAACTGCTGCCCCTGCTTTAGGGGTGAGACGAGGCCGGTAAGCATGATATGCAGCCCGCCCGGAGCCATTGTGATTCTGCCGCCTGCGGGAATAACCAGGCATTTCACCTGAGCCATCGTCATGACATCGTCCTTCATCGCATGAAGATGAAGCTGTGCGTGCTTGGCGACTGCAGTGGTCGCCCCACGCAGTCTCTCGGGTGAACTGCCGTCGTTCACCACGCTCAGATAGACGGCTCCTGTCTTGGCTATGCCAATCGTTGCTCGAGCATAGGCCTCCTCAATCCTGAGGCTTCCGGCTCTGGCCATCTGCGAGATGGCCACGAGAGCGGCAAAGGTGAGCAGCAACGCGGCTGCAAGCTCGATCACTGTTCTTAGGCGCATGGGGTGTTCTGTTTGGCTGCGCAATTGATTGGCCAGCCAATTGGGCAGGGTGATGTCGCGAGAAACGTGACAGAGCGTCGCGGCGCCAGGTGCGGTACACTGACGAGCCATGAAAGCTCATCGAACGGGCCTTGCAAATCGTTTCGCGACTGCCTCTGCGGCACTATGTCAGGCTGCTGCCGTCCTGGGGTTCATTGCGGGCTCTGCACCCACGCGCGCTGATGCGCCCCCGGCGCCGGTGGCGCTCGAACTGGTCATAGCCGTCGATACCTCGGCCAGCGTTGATGACCGTGAGTTCACCCTTCAGGTGGAAGGAATTGCCCGGGCATTTGCCGATAGAGAAGTGATTGCGGCAATCGAAAGCCTCGGACCTGCGGGCATGGCCGTTGGGCTTGTCCAGTGGAGCGGACCCGAGGCCTTCACACTTGCTATTCCGTTCAACCATGTTTACGACCGCCGCACCGCAAAAGCGTTTGGGTTTCTCGTAAGCCTGACGCAGCGTCGCAGCACCGCCGGCACCACCGCCATGGCTGATTCGCTGGGTCGTGCCGCAGCACTGATCGACACGAACGAATTTGCTGGCGACCGGCGGGTGATCGATGTCTCCGGGGACGGACGCAACAACACCCCGCCCAATATCGAAGCTGTCCGCGACCGCGTCGTCCAATTGGGAATCACTATCAATGGCCTAGCGATCCTCAGCGATGATCCGAGGCTCGATATTTATTATCGAAACTCCCTCATCGGGGGGCAGGACGCTTTCGCCGAGGTCGCTGGCGGGTTCGGCGAATTTGCCCAGGCAATACGCCGCAAGCTCATCCGTGAGATTTATCCCCCGCTGAGTAACATTTCCATCCCTCGGCATGCGGCCGGAAAACTGCGTCACATGCCTTCCACGAGGGGCGTGAGCGCCATCGCCAGCTCGCGTGTCAGATAGGGCTTCTGGATGACGGGCCGGCTCGCCCATTCGACGGGCAGGCCGTCGCGTCCGTAACCCGTGGAAAAAATAAAGGGTATGGCACGCTCGATCAGCATGTCGGCCACTGGAAACACTTTTTCCCGGCCGAGATTGACATCGAGCAGGGCGATATCCGGCCGGTGTTGCGCCAGAATGGCCAGGGCCTGCACTACATTTGCGGCGTGCCAAATGGACCCGCAGTCGAGATCTTGGAGCATTTGCTCGATTTCCAGCGAGATGATGGTTTCATCCTCTACCACCAGCACGCTGCGGCCTGCCAGGACTGACGCTTTCTCTCCGCCCCGCTGCATCAGAGTCATCCGAGTGGGATTTTGATGGAGGCGCTGACGCCGCTCCTTCCGTATTTGATATCTGCAGCACCACGCAATTCATTCACGATGCTGCGCTCGATCAGGCGCGTGCCGAACCCCTTCTTGACCGGCGCCGATATGCCCGGGCCGCCGGTCTCCTTCCACTCCAGGTGCAGCTTGGGCTGGCCTCTTCCGGGCTTGACGAGCCAGTTGAGCCGCAGCTGGCCATTTGCCGCCGAGAGCGAGCCATGCCGCAGAGCGTTTGCCGCAAGCTCATTGAACACCATTGCCAGGGCCAGGGCCTGTCGCGGCGCGAGACTAACCGGCTCTCCGGCGATCATGATCCGGTCGGTGAAACCCTGCAGATAAGGCGCGAAAATCTCCCGGATGATCGAACTCAGATCGGCGGTCTGCCACCCTGTACGTGTGAGCTGGTCATGGGTTCGGCTGAGCGCGATAAGCCGCCCCTCGAAGGCTTGGCGCATGGCCGGCGGCACCGAAGCTTGGCGTGCCGTATTCGCCGCCAGCGACTGCACGGTGGTCAGAGTGTTCTTGACCCGGTGATTGAGCTCGTCGATGAGGGACTTTTGGCGTTCTTCCGCGTGCCGCCGCTCGGAGATATCTACCATCATGTTAACTGCGCCGATCACCTTCTGATTTCCGTCCCGCAGCAGTGACGGGAAGGCGAGGAAAGGCACGCGCGTGCCGTCCTTGCGCTCCAGCACGGCTTCCTTGCCCTTGAAATCGCCATGCCCCTTGAGAGTTAGGGCCATTGGGCAGTCGTTATGGGCCAGAGGTTCTCCCGCTGCGGTATAGAGCCGTACCGAACCGCACCATTGGCTCTCGCCGATGATGGGGCGAACCTGCCAGAGCTCCGCTGCCGCCTCGTTGTAGGACGTAATGTAACCCCGGACGTCGGTGGTGTAGATGGCAACGGGCAGCGCTTCGAGCAGGTCCCTGAGCCGCCGCTCGCTATCTCGTGCCAGCCGTTCGGCCGTTTTCATTGCGGTGATGTCGTGAAAACAATTGATGGCGCCTATCAGCTGCCCCGCCTCGTCATGAACGGGATCGATATGCACCATGGCGAGGATGCGCGAGCCGTCGGGGCGCTCGATGATCGTATCGCGGCCATGGACGGCACTGCCGGTTTTGAGCACCTGTGACATCGGCGTGTCCTTCTGCTCTATCGACTGTCCGTTCAGCCGATAGAGGCGCATCGGACCGAGAAACAACTCCACGTCCTCCCCAATTTTCGGTTCTCGTCCCCACAAACTAACCGCCCTGCGGTTGAACCAGCAGAGCCGGCCCGTGCCGTCACACGCATAGATGGCGATCGGCAATAGCTCGATAAACTGCGGCGGCTCATGCAGGATATCTGCATGTCGGCGAAACTGGGGGAGGAGGGGGGTCACAGGTAGATTGGTGGCTTCCGTCATTCAATATCCCCCGCACCCAAATCAGCAAATTCAACCACATAGTGATGGCCAACGCGAACTGAGATTGATGGTTCCGGTACCGGCGGGAATTCTCAGACAAATGCGCAAACGTGTCGGCTAACACACAGTTGCAAGGCGCGATTGCATTTGCTGCAGCACTAGCCGTTATGGCAGATTGACCAAGTACACAATGTCCCCGCAGTGAAAATCGGCACGTTGCGGGGGATACAGAAAGTAACGGCACATTGACCCGAGGGGGTCTGAAAGGAGTCGAGTTCGCCGGCAAAGGCGTGGGCTTCACCCGTGCCGGCCTTACCGCACTTCTGGACCAATTGCCTGTGGCCCTGGCTGTTACGAGAGGCCCCAAGCACATCTATATTTACGCCAATACCCTGTATCGGTCGATCCATGAGCCCACTTTGGGCAGGCTGGGGGGACGAGCGTTCTCTGCAGTCTTTGGCACCCGTCTGGGCGCCGATTACCTGCGCCGCCGCGACCGTGTGCTCGCGGAAAACGTCGTCCTAACCGAGCGTGACGTGCACATCCATTATGCCAACCACGACACCTATTGGGATATCACCCTCGTTCCCCTTCTGAGCAAGAACAAGAAGCCTGAAGGGGTGTTGTCGATCGCCGTGGAAGTGACCGATCGGGTGCACGCAAGGATCGCTGCCGAAGAGTTTACCCGAGAACTGCAGCGGCGTGCGGCCCAGCTTGAGAAGGAGCGTAAACGGATGCGGGTTGCCGTTGATGCAACCGGCATCGGCATCTGGGAATGGCATGTCGAGAACAACCGCATCTACTGGTCTCCGCGCCAGAAGCAGATCTTCGACCTGCCTCCTGATCGCACGCCCACCTATGCACTATGGCAATCGGCAATTCACCCGGAAGATCGCACCCAAGTCTTTGACACCGTGCAAGCACTGCTGGATCCGTCTTCCGGAGGCGAGCTGAGCCTAAAGCACCGGATCATTCTCTCCGACGGCAGCATCCGCTGGATCGAATCCCGCGGAAGAATGCTCTATTTTAATACGCCCGCCGGCGGCAGGCCCGCACAACTCCTCGGCACGACCTTGGATGTCACCGAACGCCAAGAGGCCGAGCAGCAGATCCATGATGCTATGGCCATGAAGGATATGCTGCTGCGCGAAACACACCACCGGGTCAAGAACAGCCTGCAGATAATTTCTGCCATGCTGTCCCTGCAGGAGAGGGTGGCGGCCTCGGGAGAGATCAAGGCAAGTCTCAATGATGCAGCTTCTCGCATTCGCACCGTTGCCTCGCTGCACGAGCAGCTGCACCGCGCGCAATCGACGACTGCTGTGGAAATCTCGACCTATCTGTCGAGCCTGTGCAAGGATCTGGCGGCCACCGTTACCGGCTCGGAAATTACTGTTGAATATACCGGCGACACGATGTGGGTAGCCAATGAGCGGGCCATATCCATTGCCCTTATCGTCAACGAATTGACCACCAACGCGCTCAAATATGCCTATCCTGAGGGCAAGGGGGTGGTCCAGGTGAGCTGTTCGATGCAGGGCGGCGATCGTTTGAAACTCGTCGTCGAGGATCGCGGCGTGGGCCTGCCGGATAATTTTGACACCAGGCAGAGTGAATCGCTTGGAATGCTGATGGCACAGACCATGGCCCGCCAGCTCGGCGGCGAAATCATTCATGTTCCTGTGAAGCGCGGCGCCCATTTCGAGCTCGTGGTAAACATCAGGGACGAGTAAGTTCGATGCCCTGTGATCCCCCGAAACACTGATGACGCTTGTCACTGCTGCTTTTCTCTTCGCCGTCGGCATCATCGCCGGTTTTATAAATGCGCTTGCCGGCGGCTCGGGATTTCTCGCGTTTCCCGCCTTCATCGCTGTCGGACTTCCGCCGATCTCTGCCAATGCATCGGCTTTCGTCTCGCTTGCCCCGGCCAACATCGTCGGCTTTGCAGCGAACATTCCAGCCCTTAAGGAGGCGCATCATTCCCTCCTCTTGCGTTCGGCCATCGCAATCGCCGGCGGTGTCCTCGGCTCGCTCATTCTCATATCAACCGGTTCGCAAGCCTTTCAGCGTGCCGTGCCATGGCTGCTGACGATTGCAACGCTCCTTTTTGCCCTTGGCCCTTGGCTGAAAGCCAGGCTTGAAGAGGGGTATGGCTTCAAGGGTCATCGTTTTCCGCTCGTCCTGTACGGATTCGAATTTGTCATCTGCATTTATGGAGGCTATTTCGGCCTCGGCATGGGTATCGTCATGCTGGCGATTTACGAGCTTCTCGGCCAGGACAACATTCTCGTTGCCAATGCGGTGAAGAACTTCGTGATAACCTTGGTCACGCTCATCGGTATTTTGATGTTTGCCGCTGCCGGCCTCATTGCCTGGATGCCCGCGTTCATAATGGGCGCCGGAACGGCGGTAGGCGGCTACGTCAGCACCTTGCTCGCCCTGCGCATATCTCGGCGGTTGCTGCGCAATTTCATACTCGCCTGGGCGGTCGTGCTGACGGTCTATGCCTTTGCCACCTATGCGGTTGTGTGAGCTTTGCGGAGCCTTTTGAGCTTTGCTTCCCGATGCAGCGTGTATATCCCCGAGCCCACGATCAGCACGATACCTGCCATGGCAAGCCCATCGGGTCGTTCGCCGAATACCAGGAAACCGGACAACAGCCCCCACAGCACCACCGAGAAACGGATCGAGGCGGAAGCCGATATGTCGGTGTAGCGCAGTGTGTTCACCATAAAGAGGTAACCGAGCGACAGAAAGACACCGGCCGCGCCGAGAATGAGCGCTTGCGCGATGCTTGGCATTTCTAGGCCGCCCTCGAAAAGGGCCAGCACGAACGCACCTGCCGTCACCATGATGCTGTTGGCCAAGGCAACGATCAGTACCGGAACGGTTGCCGGTATGCGCCTGGTGATGATGTCGCGAACCGCAACGCTGCCGACCACGATCAGCGGCAGGAGAGAATACCCGTCGAAACTGTCTCCTGTCGGCTTCGTGATCAGGACGACGCCCGTAAAGCCGCCGATGATTGCTGCAGTTCTTCGCCAGCCCACGCGTTCTTTGAGGAAGATCACGGCGAGTGCGGTGACGACCAGCGGTGCTGCCTGGACGATCGCAGTGAGATTGCCGATGGGCATATGGACGAGGGCCGTGATGAACAAAAGCGTGGAGATCACATCCGTCCCTGCGCGCAGCGTCACGTCGCGCGAAAAAATGAGCGGCAGCTTATCCAAATTTCTGCTCACGGCTGTGGCCGCTAGGAGGATGACGCTGGCGAAAGCTCCGCGGATGAACACCAACGTGCCCACCGGCAGCTCGCTCGCCAACAGCTTCACCAGTGTGTCATTGCTGACGAAAGCAGCCATTGCGATCGCCATATAGAGGCTGCCCTTCACCACATCCTGCTGCGGCAGGTGCAGCGATGTCGCTGTCATCGCGATGGCCTCACGTCAGAGACAATACAGATCGAGAGCGCCGCTTAACCTCGTCCTGTATTGTTCGAGCTTGGCAAAGTCTTTGGCTTCCGCCAAGCGCTCGATCTCCGGCGCGTAATTGATGACGTTCAACGCTTTGACCATCGGCGTCATCTCGACGATCTTCGGCTCTTTCAGCCCATAGCCTTCCAGGAAACCCTGCTTCTCGTCGATGGAAAGATCGTGCAATGCCACCGACAGCTCCCAGAAGGGCATCAAGGAAATGCAGTCTTCCCAATCTATGACGGCCTTGATTGCTCCCTCCCGGCTGACAAGCACATTCTTCAGCCGCAGGTCACCGTGATTGAGGCTCGGCCGAACCCGCTTCTTGCCCATGGCGCGCAGAATTCCCGACATTTTCCTGATTTGCGGCCGGGACAGCATTTTGCGCTTGCTGAATATTCCAAGACGACCTTCGATATCCAGCTCCTTCGTCAGAAATTCCTCCCAGCTGTCATTAAGCGATAGCTGATTGTTAGACCAGTCGAAGGTCGTTCCGAAGCCTGTCGTTTGGATGGTGTTGATGCGCGCTGCAATGCTGCCGAGCTCACGCAAAATCTCGAGGCGCTTTGGGTGGAAGGTCGCCTCGCTGCCCTCTGCGCGGCGCGAGACCATATAGGGAAACGGTATGACTTGGTTTCCCACTTCCAAAATCTCAGGCGCGGGAACCTTCAGCTCTTTGGCCTTGGCAACTGCCCATTGCTCCTTGATATAGGCATTGATCCTTGCCGGATCCGACGACAGCCGAACGACTAAATCCCCTTCCTTATGCTTCACCATGAACACATGATTGCTTAAGCCGCCATCCTGCCCCACCAGACGTAGTGGCGGCGCGCTGAAATGGTGGCTGATGATCTTTCGCGCCATGGCACGGGCCCTGGAAGCGTTGAGCTCGGCCGGCGGCTGCGCCGTCGGCATCAGTTCCTCTCTCGCTGCAACTCTGCCAGCCGGAATAACAGGCTGCCGAACTGAAACGCATCGCGAAGCTTGATCGTCTGCATGAGGCCCTTGAATGTCACCTCGGCATTGCCTACCACGACCGCCAGTCCCACCCCGCACAGGAATCGGTCGAGTTCCGTATCACCGGCGCCAATCGACTGGGTAAGATCGATATTTAGGTGCACCGAAATTTTTTGCGCGCCGAACAGCTTGTCCACACCTTTTCGCGTGAAGAAATTCGTTCGCTTCGTATGCTGATAGGCCATCAGCTGATCTTGCGGCACGTCGATCAGTAGAAAGATCATGCAAATTTCTTCCAAGGCCAGCTGATCGCGCAACTTTGCAAATTCCACAGCGGTAACCGCCGACGCGCTGACATATTTTTCTTTGACGCGCATCACATTCTCAGGGACCGGCGTCCAAATGATCTCGCCCATCCGCCAGTCGCGGGGATAATAGAACACGAGAATATCCTTAATGCCATTCTGGATGAGCCCGCCGACGCCCTTCAGCACCTCCTCGATCTCCGGCAGGGTGAGCGGAAACGCCTCGATCTCTTCGAAAGCCAGCTCGCCCTCGGCATTTCTGTTGATCCGTCCAATGAGGCTGCCGTTCAGCGAGACCAGCGGAATGGGTGCATTGGATATGGCGTACCATTCCTTGCCGAACGTCCGCATGACCGATAATGGAAAACGCAGCGAATTTAGAATGAACCGTCGCCCCGCACTGTGCAGTTGTTTCAACCCGAACTCAACCGGCTCGGGGATATAGATACGGCCGCGGTCCTCATGGACGGCAGTGCCGTCAAGATCGGTTATCACGCCGCCCTTGGTCGCAAAGTTGGATTGCTGCAGAAATTCCCGTAAGTGCTGATCGATCGCCGTATCCGGAGTCATGCTGTCACCTCGCCGTGTTTCTAACGGCTGGGACGGGTTAATGGTTTCCGATCCTGGAGTTGCAGTTATCCGCCGGTTACGCTCATGTGGCGGGCCAGTGCCGGCTTCTTGTGACGGCGATCGATGATGAAATCATGCCCCTTGGGCTTGCGGCTGATCGCTTCGCTGATCGCCGCATGCAGCGCCGCATTGCCTTCCGAAGCCCTGAGCGGCGCCCTCAGATCGGCGGCGTCTTCCTGCCCGAGGCACATGTAAAGCGTGCCGGTGCAGGTCAGCCGCACGCGGTTGCAGCTCTCGCAGAAATTATGGGTGAGCGGCGTGATGAAACCCAACCGGCCGCCAGTTTCGGCAACCCTGACATAGCGTGCCGGCCCGCCCGTTCTGTGCTCGATGTTATCGAGCGTGAAGCGTTCCGATAGCCTCGCCCGGACGAGCGACAGGGGCAGATACTGGTCGGTCCGGTCACCATCGATGTCGCCTAGGGGCATGGTTTCGATGAGGGTCAGATCCATGCCCCGCCCATGGCACCATTCGAGCATCGTGACGATCTCATCCTCATTCACGTCCTTCAGAGCTACCATGTTGATTTTGACCTGCAAACCGGCCGCAAGCGCCGCCTCGATGCCGTCGAGAACCTTATCGAGATCCCCCCAGCGGGTAATGGTCCGGAACTTGGCGGCATCTCGCGTGTCCAGCGATATGTTGATGCGCCGCACGCCGTGACCCGCGAGGTCATTAGCGTAGCGTCTGAGCTGGCTGCCGTTGGTCGTCAGCGTCAGTTCTTCAAGCGCGCCCGTTTCGATATGCCGCGACAGCGATTTTACAAGCTGCATGATGTTGCGGCGTACCAGGGGCTCGCCGCCGGTGAGGCGGATTTTCTTCACCCCGCGCTCGATGAATGCCGAAGAAACGCGGTCGAGCTCTTCGAGCGACAATATGTCCTTCTTCGGCAGGAAACTCATGTCTTCTGCCATGCAGTACACGCAGCGGAAATCGCACCGGTCCGTCACCGACACGCGCAAATAGCTGATCCTTCGGCCGAACGGGTCGACAAGGGGCGCGGCATAGGGGCTGACGATATGGTCCAATTCCTGTCCTCGGCTGAAGGGCCTTATGTCGGCTTCTCCTGGCCCCTCGTCAAGGGTGGCAGGTTAGCGCTGCCTGACCCTAAGCCTCGATCCGCCGATAGGCGAAGGAGTCCTCCAAGGCAGCGGATTCGCGAACGGCGCTGCCTCGCAACGCGGTATTGTGGGGCGAAAGCGAGCAGGCCGGATCGGCCAGGGTGGCCGAGCCGGTGATGGCCAGCGCCTGGCAGCGGCAGCCGCCGCGGCACGAGTCTTTCCGGTCGCAGGTGACGCACGGCTGCTCCATCCAATCCAACTCTCGGTAGGCATTGAACGCTTTCGAGCTATTCCAGATGTCGTGCAGCGATCTCTCCGTGACCCGGTCGAACACCAGCCCGGCAATCGTCTCTGCCGCGTGGCACGGCAGGACCTTGCCGGAAGGAGTGACGTTCAGGGCGCGCGAGCCCCATCCGCCCATGCATGCTTTGGGGAACCGCGCATAATAATCGGAAACGACCGAATCGATGACGATGCGGCCGGAATGCACGCCACGCAGGCGCCGGACCGTCTCATCGGCCTCCATGATCTGCTGGTACGAAGGAATGAGGGCTGCCCGGTTGTGCAGCGCCCAGCCGTAATATTGTGCGTGAGCAATCTCTATGCGCCTGGCTCCCATCCCGAGAGCCAGCTCCACCATCGCCTCGATCGAGCCGATGTTGCGCCGATGGATGACGGCATTGACCGTCAGCGGCAGGCCGGTCGCCACTACGGCCTCGCCGACCTTGAGCTTGCGCGCATGGCCGCCGCGAAATCCCGCGACCTGATCGGCATTGACGGGATCGATATCCTGCAGGCTGAGCTGCACGTGATCGAGACCCGCGTCCGCCAATGCAGAAACCTTGTCCCTGTCCAGGAGCACGCCTGAGGTAATCAAATTCGTATAAAGGCCGAGGCTGGCACAATGCGAAACCAGCTCGAGGAGATCGGCGCGAGCCGTCGGTTCCCCCCCGGAGAGATGCAGTTGCAGGAACTCCGAGCGCATCGGCCTCCGAGAAAACCTGTTTCCAGGTGGCGGTGTCGAGTTCCGCCGAACGCCGGTCGAGGTGCAGGGGATTGGAGCAATAAGGGCACTGCAGCGGGCACCGGTGCGTGAGTTCCGCGAGAAGGCCGATCGGCGGGGAGGGGGCGTTCATAAATCGATCACCCGCTTGTCGGCAAAATCCTTGAGAAACGCCTCAACATCGGGCCGCACTTCCTCGGGCGAGGCGCCGAAGGCCGCGGCAAGTGCTGCCGACATTTCCTCAGCCGTTACACTGCCGTCGCAGCGCTTTAGAATCTCCAAGCCGATTTCGTCGAGCTCGAAGATGCGCTCCGGCGCAAGCAGCACCCATCGGTCGCGGACGCGATCATGGCGGAGTTCGAACCCCGCGCGGCAGCCGCGGTCTGCAATTCGCCATGCTGTCCGTTTCGACGGTCAAGCGACACTCTCTGGATTGAAGGCCCCGGGGGGCGGAACGCCGGCATCACATAGGCATAATACAGGGCATCGAGCTGGCTCCACAGCACCGCGCATTTGAACTCGAGCGCTGCGATGGCTGCTTTCTGATCCTGGACAGTCCGCGCCTCGCGTTTCACGTAATTGAGCGCAAAATCGGCATCGCGCGGCGCTTGGGTCAGTCGTCTGTCGAAATAAGCGAGCACATCG
>CAVYOS010000034.1:0-43280 GCA_963770205.1 uncultured Alphaproteobacteria bacterium | reverse complement strand
CGTTCAGGGATTTCGGCGATGGTTTCGTCGCCGTACTGCTGCCCGTGTACCTCACGGCGCTGGGGCTTGGGGCTTTCGAGGTCGGGCTCGTCGCGACGCTGGCACTGCTGGGCTCCGCGCTCATGACCCTCGCAATCGGTTTGCGCAGTGCCGGCAGAGATCAGCGCTTGCTGCTGATCACGGCCTCAATGCTTATGGTTGCCACAGGGCTGGCCTTTGCCGGGGCTAATAGTTTCCCGGTGCTGCTGCTCGTGGCGTTCATGGGCACGATCAACCCCTCTGCCGGCAGCGTCAGTGTTTTCGTACCATTGGAACATGCCGTGCTGGCGGGCTCGGCGTCGAACACCGAACGCACCAAACTCTTCGCCCGCAACAGCCTGATCGGTGCGCTGGCTGCTGCTGCGGGGTCACTCGCGGCCGCCAGTCCGGACCTCTTAAGCTCAGTTGGTGTTTCGCGGCTGACGGCCATCAAAGCAATGTTCCTCCTTTACGGGCTGCTGGGCGTCGCAGGCGGCCTGATGTACCAGCGGCTGCCATCCCTTTCCGTCGAAGAAAAGGCCAGTTCCTCATCGCTCGGGCCCTCGCGCAGCATCGTGTACAAGCTTGCCGCGCTGTTCAGCATCGATGCGTTCGCCGGCGGCTTCGTCGTGCAGTCACTGCTGGCGCTGTGGCTATTCGATAAATTCGGCCTATCGCTTGCGACCGCGAGCGTGTTCTTTTTCTGGTCGGGCTTATGCTCGGCAATTTCCTTTCCGGTGGCGGCCTGGCTATCGCGGCGGATCGGGCTGATCAACACGATGGTCTACACGCATATTCCATCGAGCATGTGCCTCATCGGTGCTGCCGTCTCGCCGCGCCTGGATATCGCCCTGGGCCTGCTTCTCATTCGCGCCCTTCTGTCGCAAATGGATGTGCCGACACGCACATCCTATGTGATGGCGGTGGTAACGCCGCCAGAACGGGCGGCGGCTGCCAGCATTACCTCGGTCCCAGAAGCCTTGCCGCGGCTGCCAGCCCGGCGATTGCCGGGGCGCTATTTGCCGCGGGGTTCACAGCCTGGCCGCTCATGATCTGCGGCACGCTCAAAATTGCGTATGACCTGCTGCTGCTGTGGGCTTTTCGGCATATCAAGCCTCCGGAGGAGCAGTGATGCCTCCGTCCCTTAGTATATCAAGGCAGTCAAGGCCAGCACCTCACCCTTGACCAATAGGGAATAGCGGAGCAACGAATATTTCATGATCTTTGAAGAACCTGTTCGTGGAAGGGTCCCGCCATCATGGTTTTGGGCGCTGCCCGGAATTGAGCGCATGATTGCGTTAAACAAAGGCCTGGTACCGTTACCCCCGTCGCACATCTCTTCGGTGTTCGCGCCGCTCATATTGGACCTGGTTCAGGGACCTGGACGATGCTCTCGAACCAATCCTCAGAAACAGAGACGGGCACGTTAGAAACAGCGCCTCTGCAAGAAACAGCTCTCACCGAGGTCGCGATGACCACGCTGCCGCCCGGTATGGACGCCGTTCCGATGACAATCACGGTCAACTACTTTCGCCCACCACGGCCCCAGCCCGGCAATCTGCTGGCGCGGGCACGCGTGGTCAACACAAGTCGTTTCTTCGTCTTTAGCGAGATCGAGATCGAAGACCCACAGGGTCGCCGAATTGCGCAAGGGTCAAGCCACTTGCGGCTACGCAGGATCGATCCGGCACCCCCTCCGCCTCCAGTTGAATTGGCGCCGGTCGAGGAACCGACCTACACCACTCCGATCCGTATCTTCGGCAATTGGCTGGCAAGATGCCTCCTCTGACAATCTGGCAGGAGAACGACGGGGATGCTGTCATGCGCAACTTTGCTGATGGCACAGTCGTTGCACCGTATCAGCTCAAGATGCCGGTCGCGTTCTTGACCATGGAGCGAGGCCATGTCGTCATCACTCTCTCTACCAGCGAGTGGCTCTGTCGATATTGGCCGACAGTTGCGTTTACCGGCATGGCGTCACTCGCTAATCGCGCCGGGTGGTATGCGTGCCTCACCATGCCGCGTCGTGGTCAGTCGTTGGTTGCATTAGAACTAACCACACGTTTCTATCGCTCTGTACCAGCCGATGGCCGAGTGCTTCGCGCCGAGGCTCGCGCAGAATTGCGAGAAGATACGGTCGTTTTTGCCGAAACGGTTATTCGCGATGCCGATGGCCGCCTCGTATCGTCAGCTCAAAGCTTCGGGGCGTTGATCGACAATGCCGAGCGCCAGAAGCGACCAGTTCTAGAGACGAAGCGCGTCTTGGCAACTTTGCTCTTTACGGATGTTGTCGGTTCAACCGCACTCGCCGAGCGCTTGGGTGACATGCGCTGGCGCAATCTTCTTGAAGAACATCGCGCCGCAGTCAGGACTGAGGTCCAACGCTGCGAGGGTGTTGAAGTCAAGACGATTGGCGATGGTTTTCTATTCGGTTTGAATCACCAATGCGCGCTCTGGATTGTGCGCAAGCCATCCGCGCGCGTGTCCAGCGCCTCGGCATCGGCATTCGTGCTGGTATTCATACTGGGGAGTGCGACCTCCAAGGCGGTGATGTCGCGGGGATAGCAGTTCACATAGCTGCCCGACTTCAAGCACTCGCCTCGGCCGATGAGATCCTCGTATCAAGTACGGTCAAAGATCTCGCGCTCGGTTCGGCTGTGCGCTTCGAAGAGCGTGGTCTGCACACTCTGAGGGGGGTTCCTGGCGAGTGGCGTCTTTTTGCGCTCGCACCATGATGAGAGCTCGCAAGCAATGGGTGAAGCAGAGCTTCTGGTGCGGAACGAAGACTAGAGCCAGGCTTAGCAGAACGGTACACTGGCGAAAAGGGTAGAGAGGCTGCGATGCGGGTGATCGAGGAATTGGAGAAAGCCCAAGGCGGCCAGCTCTTCAGAAAGCTCGGCGAGCTTGCCGGCATCTCTCCTTCCGACGCCAAACGAGCACTCGAGGCGATGTGTCCGCCGATTGCCGCACGGCTGCAGGCAAGAGCGGAACAGCCCACTGCGTTCGAACAGCTCCTCAATCTTCTCGAAGACAATGACAGCGATCTGCTCAAGGAAGGCGATCCGGGCAGCGACGAGGTCAAGGCAGATGGGCTGGCGGTGCTTGTCGATCTTTACGGCTCCGATGATGCGGCTCGCAACGAGGCAGAGATGGCCGGCCGGGCGCTGAGGATCGACGGGCCGGCGATGCAGCGGCTTCAGCCGATCGCGGCACAGCTGGTGCTCGCGCTGCTCAGCGAGCGTTTTCAAAAAGGAAATGAATTGGAGGAAACGCCCGCCGGGGCGGCGTCAGAACAAAGTGCCGAGCGAGCGGCAACCGGCGGGGGGAAAAGCATCTGGGGCATCGTTATTGCCGCGGCGGGTGCTGCAATTGCGCGTGCGCTCATGAACAGGCTGCTGCCGCGCCGGCGGCGCAGGACGCGCTATACGTATGATAATTACCGGCGGCGAACGACGAGGCGGCGGCGTAGAAGCACCCGTCAGCCCAGGCTCGAGGATCTGTTCCGGGATCTTATCCGGTAAGTGAAGCGGATGTGCATCAAACCGCACATCCGCTGATCATTTGGCTTCTCATCTTCGGGGTCAGCGCTGCAGGCGGTGCGGCGCATTCAGCCGGCGATGGAGCTCGGTTACGGGGTCATAGACAAGGGGTAAGTCCAAAACGCTCTCCACCGCGCCACGGGTGAGGCCGATATCGCGAAGAAGATAATCGTCGAGCTCTTCAACCCTTTTGAGCATCCGGCGCCTTGTCCAGTTATGGATGTACCGCCGCAGGTTGCCGAAGAGCGATCCGTGAAACTGGCCCTCGGCCTGATTGAGCACATAGTCGCGCATGGCAAAGTCCTCCTGGCTCGGAAAAACCCTTGTTCTTCCGTTGGTTGGTTGTTGCGGACATTTCGTCCAGCGGTGATGATGGAATAAATATGCAGGCTTCCCCTTGATTAGTCCAACGAATGTATTTTATGATATACATCAGCAATCGTGATGAATGGATGTGCCATGATCCCTAATCTGGATGTCGATTTATTGAAGACTTTCATCGCCATCGCCGAGACCGGCGGCTTCACGCGGGCGGCCGATGAGGTGAACAAGACGCAAGGTGCCGTCAGCATGCAGATGCGGCGGCTCGAGGATATTCTCGGCCGGCCGGTGTTTCACCGGGCCGGGCGGCAGAACAGACTTACCGCCGACGGCGAAAGGCTCCTCGATTATGCACGGCGCATCGTGCGGCTGAACGATGAAGCCGTAGTGACGTTTTCCAAACCGGAGCTCACCGGCGTTGTCCGTTTCGGCGTGCCCGACGATTATGCAGATAATTTGCTGCCGGAGTTCATGGCGCGTTTCGCGCGCACTCATCCCTTGGTGCAGGTCGATGTCGACTGCCTGCCGAGCAAAACTCTGATCGGGCTTGCCAAGGAAGGAAAGATGGATGTGGTGCTGATCAGCGCGGAAGCGGGAACGCCCGGCATAGAGCTCCTCAGACGCGAGCCGCTGGTGTGGGTATCCTCGGTCCGGCATTGCGTGCATGAGTTCGAAATCGTCCCGCTCGCGGTGTCGCAGATCGGCTGCGCGTGGCGGGACAATATTTTTCAGCAGCTCGATAGCTGGAAACGCCGGTATCGGATTGCTTATGCCAGCACGAATTCCAACGCGATCAAGGCGGCGGTGCTTGCGGGACTGGCCGTTGCGGCCCTGCCGAGAGTGAGCGTGACGCCGGGCATGCGGATCTTGAGCGAAACGGACGGATTTCCGCCGCTGATGGTCATCGAAATCGGCCTTGTCTTTGCGCCGCGCCAGGCCAATCCGGCTGTCGAAGCGCTGACGAAACACATCCGCGACAGTCTCGCGACAATCGAACATCCGCTGATGGCGGCGGAGTAATCACCGAGAGGCTGCCAGCCTTAAATGATTCTTGCCTTGCCCGGCTGTCTGAGCCTCGGTAGACCATCACGCCCGTAACAGAAAGAGCTTTTGCTTGAGCGGTCCAACTCCCGACAGCCCCGAGGTGCTTGCGCCGATCACCGACAAGGCGCAGCTCATCGGTTTTCTCGCCCGCGGCGCCCGGCCAAAGGAGCAGTGGAGGATCGGCACTGAGCATGAGAAATTTCCATTCCTCACCGATACGCTGAAACCGGTGCCCTATGAAGGCGACCGCTCGATCAGGCGGCTGCTCGAAGGCATGCGCGACCGTTTCGGCTGGACGCCGGCGATGGAAGGGTCGCATCTGATCGCGCTCAGCGATCCCGGCGGAGCGGGATCGATCTCGCTCGAGCCCGGGGGCCAATTCGAACTCTCCGGCGCACCGCTCAAGACGCTGCACGACACGTGCGAGGAAGTTCACGATCATCTGGCGCAGGTGCGGGAAGTGGGCGATGCGCTCGGCATCGGCTTCCTCGGCATCGGCGTTTCACCGACATGGACGCGGGCCGAGACGCCCGTCATGCCGAAGGGGCGCTATGCCATCATGGCTGCCTATATGAAACGCAAAGGCAATCTCGGCCTCGACATGATGTTCCGCTCCTGCACCGTGCAGGTGAACCTCGACTTCGGCTCGGAGGCGGACATGGTGAAGAAGATGCGCGTCGGCCTTGCGCTGCAGCCGGTCATAACCGCGCTATTCGCCAATTCGCCCTTCCTCGAAGGCAAGCCGAACGGCTTTCGCTCTTATCGTTCGGAGATTTGGCGAGATACCGATCCTGACCGCACCGGCATGCTGCCCTTCGCCTTCGAGACAGGCTTCGGTTTCGAACGCTATGTCGATTATGCGCTCGACGTGCCCATGTATTTCGTCTACCGCGACGGCGTTTATCACGACGTTGCGGGCGAGAGCTTCCGGGCGTTCATGCGCGGCGAGCTCAGGCAGCTTCCGGGTGTGCTGCCAACACTCAAGGACTGGTCCGATCACCTGACGACCATTTTCCCCGAGGTCCGCCTGAAGAACTATTTGGAGATGCGGGGCGCAAATTCCGGCCCGTGGCGTCGGCTGTGCGCCCTGCCGGCCATCTGGACGGGGCTTCTCTACGACCAGGCCGCACTCGATGCGGCATGGGATCTCGTCAAAGGCTGGACGGCAGATGATCGGCAGAGATTGCGCGATGCCGTGCCGCGAGAGGCGTTGTTTGCCAAGGTGAAGGGCCGCACGGCACGCGACGTCGCCCGCGATGTCTTGAGCTATTCACGGGCCGGGCTTGCACGCCGGGGGGCGAAGGGATGCAAGGGGCGGGATGAATCCAGCTTCCTCGAGGTATTGGAGGAGATCGTCGAGGCGGGACGCACGCCGGCGGATGATCTCCTGGCCCTCTATCACGGATCCTGGAAAGGCAATATCGACCGGGTATTCCGCGACTTCGCCTATTGATCAGCGCCAGTCACCCAAAACGGCCTGTACCAGGGCCAGAGCGGCGACCGCTGCCGTATCGGCGCGGATAACCCGGGGGCCGAGCGAAATGGCATGGACGAAATCCTGCGCGCGCAGCAAGCTCTGCTCTTCGCTGGTAAAGCCGCCCTCGGGGCCGACCAGCACCGCCATCGGACCGGGCTGAAGGCGCTTCAAGACAGCAAGCGGGCTGCCCGGCACGTTGGCTTCATCGCACCAGACAAGGCTGCGCGGCCGATCCCAGCGGCTGAGCAGACTGTCGAGAGGCTGCGGCTCGAGAACCTCCGGCAGGCCGACCAGATTGCACTGCTCGGCCGCCTCTATGACATTGCTTCTCAGGCGATCGATGTTGATGCGTTCGGCAATGGTGCGCCTGGTGATGACCGGCCTTAGCCGCCCTGCCCCCATCTCTGTCGCCTTCTGGGCCATGTAGTCGAGCCGCGCGTGTTTGAGAGGCGCGAACAGGTAATCGATATCGGGCAGCGGAGAAGCATCGCGCAGCTTGCGATCGCAGCGCAGGGTAAGGTCGCGCTTGCCTGTTGCAATAATCTCGGCCAGCCACTCGCCATCGGCACCGTTGAACAGGCGAAAGGTCGCGCCCCGCTGCAGGCGCATCACATGAAGCAAATAATGTGCTTGCTGATCCTTCAGCACGACGGCGGCGCCGGAGGCGAGCGATGCGGGCACATAGAGGCGCGGCGTGCGCTGAAGACTTCCCGATTGCCTGTTCACGGCGCAAAGCTATGTCGTTTGCAGGCGCAGGGCAATCGCGCTAACAACCGGGCGCATGAAAAACCAGCCCTCCCTCGACCAGCCCGGCGTTCCGCCCGCGGCGCTGCACTGGGCCGACAAGCTCCTGCCGCAGAAGCTCAAGCCCTATGCGCGGCTCGCCAGGCTCGACCGGCCGGTCGGCTGGTGGCTGCTGCTGCTCCCGGGGTGGTGGGCCATAGCGCTTGCAGCAGTCGAGGCGGGCGGGGGCACGCCTGACCTTCGGCTCATGGCACTGTTCTTCGCCGGCGCGATCATCATGCGCGGTGCTGGATGCACGCTCAACGACATCGCCGACCGGGATTTCGACGCCAAGGTGGCGCGCACGCGTTCAAGACCGCATGCCGAGCGGGGAAGTGAGCGTGAAAGGGGCAATCGTGTTCCTCATGCTGCTGCTCACGCTGGGACTGGCCATTCTCGTGCAGCTCAACATGCTTTCGATCGCGCTCGGCGTGGCCTCGCTGGTGCTCGTTGCGATCTATCCGTTCATGAAGCGATGGACGAATTGGCCGCAGCTGTCGCTTGGCCTTGCCTTCAATTGGGGAGCGCTGATGGGCTTTGCCGCCGTCGAGGGCCGGGTTTCGCCCGCGGCGATGAGCCTTTATGCCGGCGGCATCTTTTGGACGCTCGCTTACGACACCATATATGCGCATCAGGACAAGGAGGACGATGCCGTGATCGGCGTCAAGTCAAGCGCTCTGGCGCTCGGATCGGCAACCGTGCCGTGGGTCGCGCGATTTTTTTCATCTCACTCGTGCTGATCGATCTCGCCGGCGTGCTTGCAGGTGCGGGTGCAATCTTTCATCTCGGCGTCGTCGGCGGCAGCCCTGCATGCGGGGTGGCAATTGTCGCGGCTGAATATCAACGATCCCGACAGCTGTCTCGGACTATTCCGGTCCAACCGCGACTTCGGTTTCATCATCCTGGCAGCGGCAATCATTTCTTCACTAGCGGAAGGGACTCCCGTTTCATGAACGATCTCAACGGTGTGGTTGTCGCTGGCGCTCGAAGCGGCGAAGGCAAGAGGCGCAGACAGTGCGGATGCAATTCTAATCGAGCAGAAATCGGTTGAAGTATCGATCCTGAACGGTGCAACCGAACATGTCGAGCGCTCGGAAGGATATGATCTGGGACTGCGGGTGTTTTGCGGAAAGTCCCAGGCGATCGTTTCGACGAACAAGCTCGACCAGGACACGATCCAAAGGGCGGCAGGGCGCGCGGTGGATATGGCGCGGGCAGCGCCTCCCGATCCCTTTGCAGGACTCGCAGCCAGGGAGCAGCTGGCGCAGGGCGTGCCCGACCTCGATCTGTGGGACGGCAGCGACATCGGTGAGGACGCGCTTCGCGGGCTCGCGAAGGAAGCCGAGGACGCCGGCCTGTCGGTGAAAGGTGTCAGCAGGAGCACCGGTGCCGGCGCGTCGATGAGCACGCGACAGATCGTGCTCGGGACGAGCGATGGCTTTCTCAAAAGCTACCGGCGGAGCGGTTATGGTGTCAGCGTCGCGGTGATAGCGGGAAACGGCACCGGCATGGAGCGCGATTATGATTTTTCCTCCGCGGTGCATTTCCACGATTTGCGGCCCGCAGCCGAAATCGGGCGCAATGCCGGCGAGCGCGCGGTGCGGCGGCTTCATCCGCGAAGGTCAGCTCGCAGCGGGTCAGCATCGTTTACGATCGGCGAATCGCTGCAAGCCTCATCGGTCATTTGGCGGGTGCCATCTCGGGGCCGGCGGTGGCGCGAGGCACGAGCTTTCTCAAGGACATGCTGAACAAGCAAGTGTTCTCGCCGGGAATCGCCATCATCGATGATCCGCATATGCGGCGCGGTCTCGGATCGCGGCCGTTCGATGCCGAAGGGGTTCGGGTGCGGCGCATGGAGGTGGTGGCGGAGGGGACATTGCGCAGCTTTCTGCTCGACCAGAGTTCCGCCCGGCAGCTTGGCCTCGAGCCCACCGGTCATGCCAGCCGCGGCACGGGAAGCCAGCCGTCACCATCGCCATCGAACTTCTATCTTGCCAAGGGAAGTCGTCACCCGAGGCGCTGATGGCGGATATCGGCAAGGGCTTTTATGTGACCGAACTGCTCGGCATGGGCGTCAATGGCGTGACAGGCGATTACAGCCGCGGTGCAGCCGGTTTCTGGATCGAGAACGGCGCGCTCACCCATCCGGTGAGCGAGGTGACGATTGCAGGAAACCTCAAGGACATGTATCGCAACCTCACGCCGGCCGACGACCTCGAATTCCGGATGGCGATGAATGCGCCGACATGCCGGGTGGAAGGAATGACCATTGCCGGTGCCTGAGCAGGTTATCGCTGATACCGACCACGGCGTTGCGCTCGAGGCGGTGCGCGAGGCAGGTGCCTTGGCGCTGTCGCAATTCCGCAAAGGGGTGAAGGCCTGGCGCAAGGCTGACGGCACGCCGGTGAGCGACGCCGATATCGCGGTCGACAAGCTGCTGCGCGACAGGCTGAGGGCGGAGCGGCCGGACTATGGCTGGATGTCGGAGGAGTCCGAGGCGACCTACCGGGGCGAGGAGCGGTTCTGGCTTGTCGATCCGATCGACGGGACGAGCGCTTATCTGAGCGGCAATCCCTCATGGTGCATTTCGCTCGCGCTGATCGAGAATGGGATTGCCGTATTCGGTTTGATCCATGCCCCGGCGGAGAAAAGGACCTATAGTGCGCAACGGCACGGCGGGGCGAGGCTGAACGGCAGAACAATCTCCGTGAGCCCGCGGCAGGAACTGGAGGGGGCGCGCCTCATCGTCAACGCCTCGGCGCTGAGGCCGCAACGCTGGCAAAAACCCCTGCCCGCCATCGAGCGCTTGAACGTTCCGTCACTGGCACTCAGGCTCGCCCATGTGGCGGAGGGATCGTGCGAGGGTGCGCTCGCCTTGAGCTATAAGCATGATTGGGACTTGGCGGCGGGCGACGTGATCGTTCGCGAGGCGAAGGGCATGATGAGCGATCTCGACGGCGCTGAACTGCGCTACAGCGAACACCATCCGCCAAGACGCGGGTTCATCGCGGCGGCACCCGGCATCCACGCGGCACTGATGGCACGAGGCCCGAGGCCAATTGAATGAGGGGGCAGTAGATATGACGGCAGATGGGGAAAAGAAGCAGCTTTTGCACCTAGTCTTCGGGGGCGAGCTGGAAAATCTCGATGGTGTCATGTTCAAGGATCTGGGCAGTCTCGATATCGTCGGCATCTATCCAAATTATGCCGAGGCCCACAGAGCGTGGCAGGCAAAGGCGCGCGAGACGATCGACAATGCGCAGATGCGATATTTCATCGTGCATCTGCACCGGCTGCTCGAACCGGGGAAGTGATTTTGTCTGATCAATTGGCTATTTCATCGGACAAAATTCTATAATAGGGTTCGAGAGGGAGCGGGTGCGCCATGCTCAACACCGATCGGCCGAAACCACAAAGCCGTGAAGCCAACAGCCTCCACGGGGAACTCAGCAGGATCGAAAAGGCCTATGGGGAAATGGCTGCAACCGCGGACGCCGATCGGTGGAACGCGGCCGATGTGCGTTTCCACCTTACCATCCTCGATGCGTCGGGCAACGCGCGAGCATCGCTCATGCAGCACCAAGCGATCCTCAGGGCCATCCGCGACTGCACGCCAATAGCCGCACGGCTGGCGGTGCGCAACATCCTGGCACAGACCGACCGCACGATCGAACGGAGCAGAGTGCGCGGGAGTTCACGGCAGAAGGCATGATGGTGCGATGCAAAGCGGAAGCTACAAGGACATCGTGCGGCTGGAGAATGTGCAAAAATATTTCGGCGCGATTCATGCGTTGAAGAACATCAATCTGACGATCGGCCGAAATGAGATCGTCGGGCTGATCGGCGACAATGGCGCCGGCAAGTCGACACTGATCAAAACTCTCACCGGTGTGATGAAACCGAGTTCGGGCCGCATCTATATCCGCGACCTAGAAATCGATCTCGATGATTATTCGGTCAGCATGGCGCATGATCTCGCCATACAGACGGTGTATCAGGACAAGTCGCTCGGCGAAAAGCAGCCGCTGTGGCGCAATTTCTTTGTCGGACGGCAGATTACCAACCGCTGGGGGTTTATCGATATCGCACGAGAAAAGGCGGTTGCCGAAGACATATTGAGGCGGGCGATCGGCTTCAGGGGCAAGGGCATCACGGTCGATTCCAATGTTCAGCAGCTTTCGGGCGGGGAAAGGCAGGGCATCGCCATCGGCAGGGCCATGCATTTCAAAGCGGACCTCATCGTGCTCGACGAGCCGACGGTCGCTTTGGCGGTGAAGGAAGTGCGGAAAGTTCTGGATTTCGTTCGAGACATCAAGACGCAGGGCCATGCCTGTATCTACATCGAGCACAATCTTGCTCATGTGCACGAGGTGGCCGACCGGATGGTCGTGCTGGACCGCGGCGAGATCGTCACCGAGATGCGGCCGCAGGACATGACGGTCGCCGAGCTGACCGAATATCTGATCGAGCTGCAGCATAAGGTGTGAGGGCAATGAGCAGAGGTTCCGCAGCCGCACGATCTCTCCAGCGCATGGAAGCGCTGCCGATCATCGCGGTGTTCGCGCTCCTGCTGATTCTGTTCATGGCAACGGCACCCACGGTGTTCCTCAAGCCGAACATCTACATGACCTTCATGTCGACCCTGCCGCCGCTGATCCTTCTGTCGATCGGACTGACCTTCGTGATCGGCGCCGGCGAGATCGACCTGTCGTTTCCGTCGGTCATCGCCTTTTCCGGTTTCGTCTTTGCCGTCCTGTTCAAGGAGCACGGGCTCGGCTGGCTGGCGGTTGTCATCGCGCTCGGCTCCGGCGTGCTCGTGGGATATGTCAATGGCGTGCTCGTGGCGCATCTCGGCATTCCTTCCTTCATCGCCACGCTCGGCACGCAATTCTTCTGGTCGGGAATGGCAACGGTGCTGTCGGGCGGCAAGTCCTATGCGCTCAGGGGTGCCGAGCAGTCCTCGGTATGGCGATGGCTCGTCGGCCGGTTCCAATTCGGCGGGGGGCAGTATGACTGGTACAATCAGATCCCGATGCAGGCGGGGTGGACAGCCGTCATCGTGGTGTTCTTATGGTTCATCCTGAACCGCCACCGGTTTGGAGAGCACGTGCTGTTTCTCGGCGATTCGAACGATGTATCGCGCGTCGTCGGCATCGAGGTGGAGAAGGAGAAGATCAAGCTGTTCACGCTGATGGGAGCGCTTGCCGCGCTGGCAGCGATCTTTCTGACGCTTGAGAACAAGAATTATTTCGGCAACCAGGGCCAGGGCTATCTGCTCCTGGCAATTGCCGCGGTGCTGATCGGGGGAACCTCGATCTTCGGCGGACGGGCGACGATCATCGGATCCGTGTTCGGCTGTTTCATCGTGATGGTCATCGAAACGGGACTCGTCGCTTCGGGCCTCGAGGGGTCGTGGGTGAGAACCGTGCAGGGCCTCGTCTTCCTCACGGCGATCATCTTCTATCTCACAATCGACGAGCCGGAACGCTGGCGGTCTTTTACCGGCAGGCTCACCGGCATGCACTTCTTTCCGTCCCGCAAGGGCGGTGGCGAACACCCGGCGCGATAAGCGTTCCGGGTCGATGAGGGCGTCTGCCCGACAATAGGGAGGAAAACATGCGCGTATCGAAGCTATTGATTTGCGGGGTTGCCGCCATCGGCCTCTTGGCCGCGCCGGCCCTAGCCCAGGAGGCCCCGGGAGCCGGGGTCACGATCTACATGCAGATGGGCGGCAATGCCGGCGACGGGGCGACCCTGGCAAGGCAGACGGGTGCGGCGGCAGCGGCCAAGGCGCTGGGCGTCGATCAGCTCAATGAGCAATTCTCGGCCTGGGCGCCGGAGAAGATGATCGAGCAGTTCAAACAGGCACTGGCGGCTAGCCCCTCCTGCATCGTGATCATGGGCCATCCGGGCGCGGATGCATTCAAGGACCTGGTCGATGAGGCCGTGGCGAAAGGAATCGTCGTCACGCATGGCAATTCGCCACTCACCCCGCTGATGGAGGCGCATGGGCCGAAGGGCTTCGGTTATGCAGGCGTCGATCTTTATCAAGGCGGCAAGCTGACGGCGGATGAAATGATCAAGGCCGGCAATCTCAAATCCGGAGACAAAGCAATGGTCTATGGCGTGTTCAGCCAGGCCGAACGCGGCCTCTCCGAAAAGGGGCTCGCCGATACGCTCGAGAAAGCCGGCCTCGCGGTCGAAAGGCTGGAGATCACGCAGGAGGCGAATTCCGATGCATCGCTGGCGGTGCCGATCCTCGCCGCCTATGTGCAGAACAATCCCGACCTCAAGGCCATCGGCACTCAGCACGGCGGCATCACCGGCATTCTCGCCGAGGTGCTGAAGAAAGCGGGCAAGAAGCCCGGCGAGATCACCGTCGGAGGCATCGACCTCGGCCCTGCGACCATCGACGGGCTCAAATCCGGTTATGTGCAGCTGACGCTCGACCAGCTTCTCTATCTGCAGGGCTTCGTGCCGGTGCTGCAGTGCGTGCTCACCGCGAAGTACAAGATGCCCGGGCTCAATCTGAACACGGGCGCCGGCGTCGTGACCTCGCAGACGATCACCGACCTCATACCGCTGATCGAGTCCGGGATAAGGTAGAAGGCAAGGAGATGCGCCTCCTTCCTTCTCCCCCTTGTGGGAGAAGGTGGCGAAGACGCGCTTCAGCGGCTGAGCCGGATGAGGGGTCCTCCCCCTCACCCTAACCCTCTCCCCCGAAGGGGAGAGGGAATAAGGGGCGGGCTCAAATTCGGCCCTCTGCCTGCAGGGCGCCCAAGGGAAACTTCCGCATCGGGTCATGCTTCTCGATCGCGCGGAGAAGAGCGTCGGCTTCGGCGCAGTCGATGCGCATGCGCTCGATGAGCGCTGCGGCGGATGGAAACTTCACATCGTCGCGGATGAACCCCTGAAAGTCGACATCGATCGTCTCGCCATAGATGTCGCGGTCGAAGTCGAGCAGAAAAACTTCAAGAAAACGGCGCCCGGTTTCGAAGGTGGGGCGGGTGCCGACATAGGCGGCGGCGCGATGACTCTCGCCCTGCACACGGACCCGCACGGCATAGATGCCTTCCAGCGGCTCGACGCCGCGGTCGAGAACGATATTGGCGGTCGGGAAACCCATGGCACGGCCGCGGCGATCACCCTCGACGACCGTGCCGCTTACCATCCACCAATAGCCGAGCGCATGGGCGGCATCGCCGACGCGGCCGTGGCGAAGATCATCGCGAATCGCACTGGAAGAGAAAGGCGCCAGGCCATCGTCGTCGGTGACCTGGTCGACTGTCGAGACGGCAAAACCGAGTTCGGCGCCGAGTTGGCGCATCGTCTCGGGGCTGCCCTTGCGCCCATGACCGAAATGGAAGTCAAAGCCGGTGACGACATGCGAAACGCCGAGACGACCGATGAGGATGCGGTGCACGAAATCATGGGCTTCGAGAGCGGCAAGCTCACGGTTGAATTCCAGAACGGCCATGAAATCTGCCCCAAGGGCAGCGAGCAGCCGGCTTTTCAGCGAAGGCGTGGTGAGGCGGAATACCGGCTGGTCGGGGCGAAAGAGCGCGCGGGGGTGAGGCTCGAACGTCAACACGCCGAAAGGCGATGCAGCATTCGCGGCAGCGGTGCGCGCGGTGGCGAGCAGAGACTGATGGCCGCGATGCACACCGTCAAAATTGCCGATGGCGACCACGCCGCGGCGCAACGCCTCAGGGATTTCAGCTTCACCGGCAAAAATCTGCATCAGGCCGCCGCCATCAGGCAAGGAAGAGCAGCCGGCCCATTCCGCTGCTTATGCGGCCGCGGCAGCCGCCGCGTTCGAGCCGATCTCCTGGCGAACGAGCCGCGGCGGGGAGAATAATCCGCCGTATCCGAGGCTGGCCCTCGCTGTGACCGCCGCAAGCTCGGTACGGGTCGAGACATTGGAGGCAATAACCTCAAGCCCATGGAAGGCGGCGTCGCGGGTGAAATTTCCGAGCGCCTCCTCGGCCTGTTTCGAGCTGGCGTTGGCGAGTGTCATGATGTCGATCGCGACATAGTGGAAGCCGAGATCGGCCAGCGACAGAACGCCTGGTCCATGCCCGTCGACATCGCCGAGGCAGAATGTCACCCCCTGCTCGGCGAGCTTGGCGATGCTCGCCTGGCCTTCCGGAGTGAGGCCCGCAAGGGTCGGCTGCTTGATCTCGAGCACCAGGCCCTTGGCGAGCTCGGCATTCTGGGAGATCAGCGCGAGAACCTTGTTGATGAAGTCATGATCGGCGAGAGCCGCTGCCGAAACGGTGCAGAAAATGCCCACACCCCGCTGCCGCTGCATGAGCTTGCGCAGAACGGGGAAAACGCGGGTCACGGTGAGATAGTCGAGCATGGGCATGAGGCCGGCTTTGGTGGCCTGATGCTGAATTGTTTCCATGCCGACCCGAGTGCCATCGGACATGCGAAGCGACAGCGAACCCCGATAGTGGCGCGTGGCGCCGTCATCGATCTGCACAATCGGCTCGAGATAGAGGTCGAAGCGCTCCTCCTCGAATTTGGAAGAGCTGCTTTCCCCGCCTGAGCGTTTCGCGGGTGCTGCGGCAGGCGCAGGCTGCTGGCGAAGCTCGGACTGGTGGCGAAGTTCAGGGGCCGGAGGCGCTGAAGAGATGGCCGCGCGCGGCGATGGCGCAGGCTCGACGCTGCGCTGCGGCCGCTGCAGGCTCCGCTGGAGCCATTCACGGCTGGCTGCCGGCTGCGGGCCGGCATGTTCAAGCATCGCCTGGCCCTCGATCGTGGCCACGCGCCGCGTTACGGCATGAAGCTCGCGCGTGAGAGCGCCATAGGCGCCCATGATATCGGTGACACGGCGCAGCGCGGAGTTGAGGGCATGGTCGCGCGCGGTAAAGGACAGCAATTGTGCAAGGCCCAGAATGATTATCGCGCCGCCCAGTATCAGTTCGGTGGGACCGCCATGTAGGGCCGACCAGGCGCAAAATCCAACGATGGCGAGAAAGAGCATCGCCAGCACAATCGTGACCGTCACGTTAGATTTACTCATGACACCAACTCACATCTAGTTGCGAACCCCGATGGCTCATGCTTGCAGCGAAATAAGGTATGATTGAGGAAATTTTCCAAGGCAAACCCCTACCCCCTTTCATCCCGCCAGTTTGTTGTGGCGAAATTCCGGCAGCCCAACCAGAATCAGCACGCCCACTCAGACTGCGGCCCGAGAGTAATCGTTCCCGGGCCGGCTGACAATAAATGTCTCCGAGCTTCAGAAGCTTAGGGTCAGTTCAGCGATTCGACGGATTTAAGGACCGCAGGCAGACGTTTGGAAAAAATCTCGTCGATCTGGCTGTCTGAAACAATGAGCGGAGGAGAGAGCGCGATCGTATCACCGGTAATGCGCAGCATGATGTCGTGCTCGTGAAATCCGTTCTCCATGGCATGATAGGCGCGCTTGCCGGGCTGGCCGGGCACGGGAGCCAAGTCGATACCGGCGACAAGGCCGATGGTGCGCACATCCTGCACCAGAGAATGGCCCTTGAGCGACATGGCGGCATCGGCCCAGCGATTCTCGATTTTGCGGGCGCGCTCGAAAAGCCCCTCCTCCTTGTAGAGCTCGAGGGTGGCGAGCCCTGCTGCGGCGGCCATTGGGTGACCGGAATAGGTATAGCCGTGGAAGAACTCGATCACATGGTCGGACGTGGTCGTGAAGGCATCATAGATATGCTGACGGACCATGACGCCACCCATCGGTATCGCGCCCGAAGTGATGCCCTTGGCAAAGGTGATCATGTCGGGCAGCACGCCGAAGCGCTCCGCGGCAAAGGTGTGGCCAAGCCGGCCGAAGGCGGTGATGACCTCGTCGAAGATCAGCAGGATGCCGTATTTGTCGCAGAGTTCGCGCAGACGCTTCAAATAGCCTTTGGGCGGCGCAAGAACGCCTGTCGATCCGGCCATGGGCTCGACGATCACCGCTGCAATCGTCGAGGCATCGTGCAGCTGAACGAGCCTTTCAAGCTCGTCGGCAAGATGGGCGCCCCATTCAGGCTCGCCCTTGCTGAATGCCTGCTTGTCGCGATTGTAGGTATGCGGCAGATGATCTGCGCCGGGGAGCAGCGGGCCGAACCATTTGCGGTTGGCGACCATGCCGCCCACCGATATGCCGCCGAAACCGACACCGTGATAGCCGCGCTCGCGGCCGATCATGCGCTGGCGCGAGGCTTCACCGCGGGCACGGTGATAGGCGAGCGCCATTTTGAGCGCCGTGTCGGCAGCTTCGGATCCGGAATTGCAAAAGAATGCATAATTGAGATCACCGGGCGCCAGGTTCGACAAGCGCGAGGCAAGCTCGAAAATCTTCGGATGGCCGAATTGAAAGGTTGGAGCGAAGTCGAGCTCGGCTGCCTGTTTCTGTATCGCTTCGACGATCGGAGAACGGCAATGACCGGCGTTGGAACACCACAGCCCGGCGGTGGCATCGAGCACCGGGCGCCCGGTCATATCATAGTAATGCATGTCCTTGGCGCGGGCGATGAGACGCGGCCGCTTCTTGAAGGACCGGTTGGGAGTGAAAGCCATAAAGAAGGGTTCGAGATTGTTCGGCGTCGGTTCCCATAATGCCGGATCGTGGCGCTCGGCCTTGTTCATGACATGACTCCTCGGTTCAGCGACCATAGCAGAGCGGCGGATCATCGAAAGGAACCAGAACCGCCCTGATTTGTCGTCCAGGGCCCAGTCAATGCCAAACTCCCGCGACAAAAGCCAGAGTTGAGGCTATATGATTATGCGGGCAGCTTGTCTCACTCGGGGGCCATGATGAGAGGATTAACGGGCATTGTCGCGGCCGGCATCCTGGCGATCGGCGTCGCCTCGGCCGGTTTTCTCGCCGGCGAGGCGCTGATCAAGAGCCGGCTCGGTTTTCGCACAGTCACGGTGAAAGGGCTTTCGGAACGCGAGGTGAAGGCCGATCTCGGCTTCTGGCCAATCAGATTCGTTGCAAACGGGCCGACGCTCGAAGATGCCAGGCGCAGCCTCGAGGCAGCAGAGGGTGCTGTGAAAACATTTCTCAGCCAGCAGGGATTCGCGCCGGAGGAATTCCAGGTGCAGAACATTCTCGTCGAGGACCGGTTCTCGGGATACAACGCGCAGCAGACGCCGGAAATGTTCCGCTTCGTCCTAACCGAAGACATGCTGGTGCGGTCCGGCGACGTGCAGAAGCTTGCGACTGCCGCACGCGCCACGGGCGCGCTTCTCAAAGCCGGCGTGGTGTTTTCGGCGGACAGCTATAATGCCGGACCCTCCTTCATCTTCACCGGCATCAGCGGGCTCAAGGGTGACATGCTCACCGAGGCGACGCAGCGCGCACGCGAGGCAGCGCAGAAATTCGCCGAGGAATCGGGCGCCAAAGTCGGCGACATTCAGAACGCGAACCAGGGCATCTTCGAAGTAAACCCGGCCGTCGAGATTCCCAACGACCGGCCGGAGAAGCAGATCGACAAGAAGATCAGGGTGGTGACGACGATCACTTATTTCCTGAACTGACTTGTAAGCCTCTCCTCATTCGTCACCGCGACGAAAGTCGGGGTCCTTACCGCATCTTCGGAGCGCGGCTGCGGCGAACACACTCCCAGCTAGGATCGAGCGTCAGCGGCATGCGCAAGACTTCTTCGAGGTCATCGCGCGTGATGCCGATGTCGGCCAGAAGATAGTCGTCGAGATCGCGCAGTTTGCGCAGAGAGCGGCGCTTCCACCAATTGAGGACGATGCGGCGCAAGTTGGCAAAGGCAAAGGTCCCGCTTAGGGATTCGGCCTGGTGCATCATGTATTCGCGCATTTTCGTCTCCGGCAGGATTGTATCAGTACAAAATGCCCAATTCCTCTTGCCACCCGGTATGACAATCTTGTAACTTGCGTAATTGTCACCGTCAAACGGAACATTGTCGCCATGACAATCTGGATGCCTGCACTTACCCCCGACCGACCGCGCTATGTTGCGATTGCCGATGCGATTGCCGCCGATCTCGCGGAAGGAAAGCTCACGGTCGGCGACCGGCTGCCTCCGCAGCGCGAACTGGCCTGGCGCCTCGGCGTGACCGTCGGCACCGTCACGCGGGGCTATCAGGAGGCGGAGCGGCGCGGGCTGCTCAGCGCGGAAGTCGGACGGGGCAGTTATCTGAAAGACCCTGCGCGGTTGCGGTCAGCCCTGCCGAGCGTTCTCGCAACCGAGCCCGGCATGCTGCAAATGCATATGGCGGCGCCGCCGCGGGTGCATTCGACGGCGGATCTGGACCTCGCGCTCAAGGAGGTGGCGAGGGACGCGGTAAGGCTTCGGCATCTCGACTATGGGCCCGCCGCAGGGCCGCAACCTTTTCGCGAGATGGGTGCCGATTGGCTCAGCCGGTGCGGCGTTGATGTTTCGCCTTCGGAAATCGTGGTCACGGCCGGCGCGCATGCGGCGCTCATCGCCTGCCTGGCGGCAACGCTGCGTCCCGGCGACCCCCTGCTCGCGGAGCCCCTCACCTACCCCACCCTTTTGCCGATCGCGCGGCTTTTTGGCCTGCAATTGCACCCGCTTGACATGGATGCGCAGGGCATGATCCCCGCTTCACTCGAGCAGGCATGCGACCGCTTCGAGGCGAAGGTGCTGTATCTCGTGCCGACCTTGCACAATCCAACAACCGTCACGCTCAGCGCCGATCGCCGGCAGGCCGTGGCCGCCATCGCCAAACGCCGCGGGCTTACGATCATCGAGGACGATATTTTCCGGCTGCTCGCTGCGGCGCCGCCCCCAGTCACAATCCGTTCGCTGGCACCGGAGCGCACCTATTACATCACCAGCCTGTCGAAGACGCTGGCGCCCGGCCTCAGGGTGGGCTTCGTGGCGACCCCGCCCGGTGCAGCAGAGGCACTTGCGCTTCAGCAGATGATCGCCGGGTCGCGTGTCGCGAGCCTGACCGCCGAGGTCGCGCGGCTGTGGATGGCCGGCGGGGCAGCGGAGCGGATCCTCAATGAGATCCGCAACGAACTGGCGATGCGCCGCCTGATCGCGCTGAAGGTGTTCAGCGATTATGAGCCGAGTTGCACGGCTGGGGCGATGTTCCTCTGGCTTCCGCTTCCCGAACATTGGCGGGCGGGAGAATTCGCCAGAGCCGCCGAGGCGCGGGGCATAAGGGTCACGCCAGGCTCGGCATTTGCCGTCGGGCGGGGCGCGAACGACCAGGCCGTGCGCATATGCCTCGGTCCAGCAGAAGACCGCGATGTGCTCAAAGAGGGGCTGATGCAGCTCAGCCGGCTTACGGCTGAGGGACCTTCGGAGAGTTTTCGGGCGCTTGCCTGATTCCGGCCAGGTTAACCATCTATACCGCGCAATCCCCCCTTGACGGCAGAGCGCCAGCCAATTATGTCGAGCATGGCTGTTAGCACTCATTGGAGATGAGTGCTAATGCGAGAGGATGCAGACGGGGCGCCCGGACCATTTCTCTCCACCGCCACATTCAAAATTCGACGTAACAGGAGATAAAGTCATGAAATTTCGTCCTCTGCACGACCGAGTTGTCGTGCGCCGGGTCGAGGAAGATACAAAGACCAAAGGCGGCATCATCATTCCGGACACCGCACAGGAAAAGCCGATGCAGGGCGAGATCATCGCCGTCGGCCCAGGCGGCCGTGACGAAGCCGGCAAGCTCATCCCCATTGACTTGAAGGCGGGCGATTTCGTGCTGTTCGGCAAATGGTCGGGCACCGAAGTCAAGATCGAAGGCGAAGAGCTCCTGATCATGAAGGAGTCCGACGTCATGGGCGTTATCGAAGGCCGGCCCGCGGCGAAGAAAGCCGCCGCCTAGCCATCGTTTGAATTATTCAACAAAGGAGCAAGCCTATGGCTGCTAAAGAAGTACGCTTTTCAGCTGACGCTCGCGAGCGGATGCTGCGCGGCGTCGAGATTCTCGCAAATGCGGTGAAGATCACGCTGGGCCCGAAGGGCCGCAATGTGGTGATCGACAAGTCGTTTGGTGCTCCGCGCACCACCAAGGACGGCGTGACGGTTGCCAAGGAAATCGAGCTCGAGGACAAGTTCGAGAACATGGGCGCCCAGATGGTGCGCGAAGTCGCCTCCAAGACCAATGATGTCGCGGGCGACGGCACGACCACTGCCTGCGTGCTCGCCCATGCGATCGTTCGCGAAGGTGCCAAGGCGGTCGCCGCCGGCATGAACCCGATGGACGTGAAGCGCGGCGTGGATCTCGCCGTCGCCGAAGCGATCAGGGACATCACCAAGCGCTCCAAGAAGGTGAAGGGCACCGAGGAGATCGCGCAGGTCGGCACAATCTCTGCCAATGGCGAGAAGGACATCGGCGACATGATCGCCAGCGCCATGCAGAAGGTGGGCAATGAGGGCGTGATCACGGTCGAAGAGGCAAAGAGCCTCGACACCGAGCTCGAGGTCGTGGAAGGCATGCAGTTCGACCGCGGCTATCTCTCGCCCTATTTCATCACCAACGCCGACAAGATGGTGGTCGAGCTGGAAGATCCCTACATCCTGCTCTATGAAAAGAAGCTCTCCAATCTGCAGTCGATGCTGCCGATCCTCGAGGCGGTGGTGCAGTCGGCACGGCCGCTTTTGATCGTGGCGGAAGACGTCGAGGGCGAGGCGCTTGCCACGCTCGTCGTCAACAAGCTGCGCGGCGGCCTCAAGGTTGCAGCCGTCAAGGCGCCGGGTTTCGGCGATCGCCGCAAGGCCATGCTCGAGGATATCGCAATCCTCTCGGGCGGCCAGCTGATCTCCGAAGACCTCGGCATCAAGCTTGAGAACGTCACGCTCGACATGCTCGGGCGGGCAAAGCGGGTGCGCATCGACAAGGAAAACACCACCATCGTCGACGGCGCGGGCAAGAAGAACGAAATTCAGGCCCGTATCGCCCAGATCAAGCAGCAGATCGAGGAAACCACCTCCGACTACGACCGCGAGAAGCTGCAGGAGCGGCTTGCCAAGCTCGCGGGCGGCGTTGCGGTGATCAAGGTCGGCGGCGCCACGGAAGTGGAAGTGAAGGAGAAGAAGGACCGCGTCGATGATGCTCTCAACGCGACCCGGGCTGCTGTCGAAGAAGGCATCGTTCCGGGCGGCGGCGTCGCGCTGCTGCGCGCCAAGAAGGCGGTGGAAGCCGTGAAGTCGGATAATCCCGATATCCAGGCCGGCATCAATCTCGTCTCCAAGGCACTGGAATCGCCGATCCGCCAGATCGCCGAGAACGCCGGTGTCGAGGGCTCGATCGTCGTGGGCAAGGTGCTGGAGAAGAACGGCAACTACGGCTTCGATGCGCAGAAAGAGGAATATACCGACCTCGTGCTGGCCGGCATCATCGATCCCACCAAGGTGGTGCGCATCGCGCTGCAGGACGCAGCATCGGTCGCGGCACTCTTGATCACCACGGAAGCGATGATCGCCGAGAAGCCCAAGGAGAAGTCGGCTCCGTCGATGCCTCCGGGCGGCGGCGGCATGGGCGGGATGGACTTCTAGTCAAAGCTCGCAACACAATGAAGAGGGCCGGCCATCGCGCCGGCCCTTTTTTAATAGCTCGTCACCCCGACGAAAGTCGGGGTCCAGCTTGCGTTCCGATCGAAGAAGCTGGATTCCGGCGTTCGCCGGAATGACGATGTATAGGTCTTACTGCGTCAGGGCTTCCCTGGCACGCATGCGCGGGCAGCGCATATCGTAAGGCTCAGCGCCGAGTGCTTCGGTCACCGACATGGCGGCAGCGGCCGCAGGGCTGATAAGAACATCCGTTGGCTTCGACGCGCCGGTGGATACCGGAGCAGCCTCAGGGACCACGACTGCGGTCACAGCGGCCGTGTGGTCCTTATGCCTCTCGCAGGCGAGGCCCGGCGAGACGGCAAGCGTCAAAGCTGTGATGAAAGCAAAGGCAGGCAGGGTAGAGCTAATCATGTTGACCTCCGCCAAAGGGACGCAATGCTAAAGTTCATTATAGCGCGGTACGACAGGTCGCGCACGGCATATTGCGGGGCTTCAGGCGCGCGGGCGCAGATGGGCTGCCAGACGCGTCAGCAAGGCCTCGGCGCGCTCGTCCCCCGCGAGGTGGCCGCGGACGGCCAGAACAGCCTCTGACTTGAGGATGATACCATCGTCCAGCACTTTGAGGTGATTGGCCTTGAGCGTCGAGCCCGTCGTGGTGATGTCGACGATGATTTCAGCGGAGCCCAGGGCTGGGGCCCCCTCGGTTGCCCCTGAACTCTCGACAATACGGTAGCCGGTGACGCCTTTCTCGGCGAAGAAACGGCGGGTGAGGGCCATGTATTTGGTGGCGACGCGCAGCCGGCGGCGGTGCCTTGCGTAGAAGTCACTGGAGATTTCGTCGAGATCGGCCATTGCAGCGACATCGAACCAGCATTCGGGAATCGCCACGGCAACATCGGCCTGACCGAAACCCAGTTTGAGGAGAATCTCGAGCGGGCTCGCATGCAGAGCATCCGCTTCGCTGAGCAGATCTTCGCCGGTCACGCCGAGGTCGGCTGCCCCTTCGTGCAAAGCAGTGACGATTTCGCCGGCCGACAGGAACATGACCGAGATACCATCGATGCCGAGGAGCGTACCGCGGTAGCCGCGCGAGGCGCCGGCGCGCTCAACGCGGAGACCCGCGCGGGCGAAGAGCAACTGGGCGGCTTCCATCAGCCTGCCCTTCGAGGGAAGTGCCAGTGCCAGAGAGCCGCTCATCGGCGACTCCGCAATGCGGCAAGCAGACGTTCGGTGTGGATGGCGCAGCCGACGGCCGGCACTTTCCGCGGCGCGCCGATTTCGGTCATCAGGGAATCGTAACGGCCACCGCCGGCGATCTGAACGGTGTGGCCATCGATGTCGGTTTCGATCTCGAAGACGAAGCCCGTGTAATATTCGAGGCTGCGCCCGAACACGGCAGAGAAGACGGCGCTGTCGACGGGGATGCGGCGCTTCCTGATCTCCTTCAAGCGGCGGGAAAAATAGTCCAGCGCCGCGGCAAAGGCAGGCGAGGTCCCGCGCAGCTGCTGAAAACTTGCCGCGATTTCAGGGAGCGGGCCTTCGGTTGCAAGGTAATCCTCGATCAGCTTGCGGTCGCCGGGAGCGAGCCGCTTCTCGCTGCGGTCCTGCGCTTTTTCGAGGAGCCGCCGCGCGATGTCCTCGACGCTGCGGCCGCCGGCGAGGGGCAGATCGCCATCGGACAGCTGGCGCTCGACATGGGCAATCGCGGCGGACAGATCGCCCTTAGCGACCGCATCGACATGAGCCGATATCGAACTGCGCGGTTTGGCGCACTCGTCCGTTAAAAGATCAAGCAGCTTGCGAAACGACGTGGGCCGCCAGAATTGATGCAGCAGCCGATGCCGCCACCGCTCCGGCATATCAATGGAATCCAGTAGGGCATGGAAAAGGCCGAGATCGCCGGTGCGGATTCGATAGGATTTCAAGCCGGCGGCATCCACCGCCTTGATGGCGAGCCCGAGAACTTCGGCTTCCGCCGCCTCGGGATCCTGGGCCGAGTACCATTCAATTCCAGCTTGATCGAATTCGGCCGGGTTGAGCCCGCCGGCATCGCCGGGCTGGAAGCGAAAAGCGGGGCCGGAATAGCAGTAGCGCGCTTCCCCGGAGATATCCTTCGCATGAGACAAATGATAGCGGCAGGCCGGCACGGTGAGATCGGGCCTGAGGCAGAGTTCCGGCCCGAGGGATCGGTAAACACATAGGTGCGGGAGCGGATGTTCTCACCGGAGGCTTCGAGAAACATGTCGGCGGGCTGAATGATGTCGGGGGCTATGAAGTCGAAGCCGGCGCGGGTGAACACCGCCATGACACGGCGGTTCTGGGCATCCAGCGCTTCACGCTCGGCGGAGGTTCTGCCGGCCATGGCTCAGGCCCGGTTCTGCTCGCGCCAGCGCTTCACCGCCTCGACGAGCCCGGTGCGGGGCACGGAAAATTGCGCGGGGCGGGCGCCGCGCCAGGCTTCGCGGCTTGCAATCGTCTCGGCAGCGTCGGCACCCGCTGCCAGATCCTTGATCTGCACCTCGCCTCTAACGCGTTCCTCCTCGCCTTCGATGACGACAAGCGATGCGCCGCGCTTGTCGGCATATTTCATCTGGGCTTTCAGGCCCGAGGTGCCGAGATAAAGCTCGGCTGGAATTTCTGCATTGCGCAGTTCGCTCACCATCGCCTGATAAGCGGCAATATTGGCACGGTCCAGGACAAGCACGACGACGGGTCCTCGCGCAACGGCCGATGCAAGCTTGCCAAGGTGGTGCAAGGCGGAATAGAGCCGCGAGACGCCGATGGAGAAGCCGGTGGCCGGTATCAGTTCGCCGCGGAAACGCGAGACGAGGTCGTCGTAACGGCCGCCGCCGCCGACGGATCCGAAGCGCACAAGTTGACCCTCCTCATTGCGCGCCTCGATGAGCAATTCGGCCTCGAAGACGGGGCCGGTGTAATATTCGAGGCCGCGCACGACGGATGGATCGATCATAATGCGATTCTCTCCATATCCGGCGGCTCGGAAAATATTCTGCATTTCTTCTAGGTCGCGCAGGCCTTCCTCACCGACCCGGCTGCCCTTGACAAAATCGAGGTTCAATCGGGCGGCGGTCGCGAAGCTGATACTGTCTTCGATCTGGCCAGAATTCAGGCCTGCTCCTTTGGTGAAGTCGCCCAATTCATCTTTTCTTCCCGGTCCGAGCAGCTCTTCGACCCCCTTTTTTCCGAGACGAGGCAGCTTGTCCAATGCACGCAACCACGTCAGCCTGCTGCTTGCCGGGATATTGCGCGTTTCCTGAAAACCATCGAGCAGTTTTCTGCTGCTCACCTTCATCACATATTGGCCGCGCTCGATGCCCAAGCGTTCGAGCGTATCGGCGGCCATCATGCAGACTTCGGCATCGGCGGCGGGGCTCGCGGTGCCGACCGTGTCGGCGTCGAACTGCATGAACTGGCGATAGCGCCCCGGCCCCGGCTTCTCATTACGGAATACCCAGCCCTGACGGTAGCTGCGATAGGGTTTCGGCAGCCGGTCGTAATTTTCCGCAACATAGCGGGCGAGCGGTGCGGTGAGATCATAGCGCAGCGACAGCCATTGGTCGTCATCGTCCTGAAAGGAGAAGACGCCTTCGCCAGGGCGGTCCTGATCGGGCAGAAACTTGCCAAGCGCGTCGGTATATTCGATCAGCGGCTGCTCGACCGGCTCGAAGCCGTAAAGCTCGTAGACGTCCTCGATCGTAGCCAGCATGCGCTTCAAGCCGCGCAACTCATCAGACTCGATGTCGCGGAATCCCTTGGCGAGCCTGGCCTTGGGGCGGGACGGTTTCGGCTTGTCAGCCATCGATATGCCTGGTTCCTCGAAGAGTTGGCGCCCGCGGGTTCTAGCCAATGGAACAAATTATGACGAGAGGGAATTTTTCCTTCTCCCCTGAGGGAGAAGGTGGCGAGATGCGTTTCAGCATCGAGCCGGATGAGGGGTACCCACTCACCCTGAGGAGAGGGGAAACTTTCCTCTTGACAACATTCCTATATAGAGTAGTCATTCTTCACCCTGCTCCGTGAAGGAGGCGCTGTCCGGATGTCGCCTTTTGAGTGTGGAGAAAGGGCCGGTGCCTGTAGGCAAGCCGTGGACTGGCTGCCGTTGACCAGGGGTTGAGTGCTAGGCCGGCGCGGCTTCGAAACATCCCGAAGCGAGTGACGTGAAAGTGACCTCCCAAAATCACCGGGGTGGAGCGCCCTCGCACCATCTCTACTAACACCAACGTTGGCGCCACCGCGAGGTGCCGCTCCACCCCTCCTTCATCCCGGAAGCGCAAGCTGGCGGAAGGAATTTCCTGTTGTGCAGCGACCCCTCAAAGCTGTTCAACGATCAAGATGTGCAGGCGGCGCGGACCGTGGGCGCCGAGCTCGATGGTCTGCTCGACATCGCCGGTGCGCGACGGGCCGGTGATCATGTTTACTGTGCGTGGAAGATTGCGCTCGCCAAACTTGCTGCGAAGCCGATCCCAGACCTCCTCATAGGTGCCCGCGATATCGGGGGCGGCAAGGATCACGATGTGATTGTCCGGGAGGAAATTGAGCGTCGTCGGATTGTCGGGCCCGGAATGAAGGATCAGGGTTCCGGTTTCGGCGACTCCGGCGAAGGCATGGGAGAGCGAGGTTTCATCGGCAGGAACCGCCCTGCCCCGCCGACGCTCCAGGGTGGGCGCATGCTGCTGCCAGGGAAGAGCCTCGATCAGGGGATCGGCGCCATGGCGAATTGCCTGGGGAAGATTATGAGCGCGCAGGAAGCCCTGGATGGCGGAGGGAAGCTCGTCGAGTTTCTCGACGCGTTGAACGGTGGCGCTCACCTCCTCGGCCATCTCGGCAAAGAGCGTGAGCCGGTGGACGCTGTCGCCCTTGGCGCGCTCGGGTATGAGATTGGGCCGGTGCGCACCCATGCGCTCGGCAACCGCCTTCCGCCGCGAGTCCTCCGCGCCCGTCACCGCAAGCGAGCGCCGGATGGAATTCAATATCGCTTCCCTGCTCATCTGAGGCGGCGCTTCCATTGTTCGCGGAAGGTCATTTTCTCGGGCGCCGGGAAAATCACGATGACGCGTCCACGCCCCGGCAAGCGGCAGAGCGGCGATGCGGCCCTTGCGGCCAGCCATGGTTCGGAGAATTCGGTGGCCCAGCCGTGAAGCAAAGGCGTAGAGGCGCGGGCGCCTGGCGACATAGGCCCATAGCGCAAGCCCCGAGCGCTGAGCCGGCGGCGAGAGGTGGCGGGCGAATTCGCGCTCCCGCCAGTGGCGCATCATCTTGGGCAGCGGGATGCGCATCGGGCAAACTTCCTCGCAGCGGCCGCAGAAAGTCGAGGCATTCGGCAGAAGTGCAGAGTTTTCTCCACGCCGATGAGGCTCGGCGTCAGCACTGCGCCCATGGGGCCCGGATAGACCCAGCCATAGGCATGGCCGCCGACCGCCATATAGACCGGACAATGGTTCATGCAGGCGCCGCAGCGGATACAGCGGAGCATGTCCTGAAACTCCCCGCCGAGCATGCGGGAACGGCCATTATCCAGAAGCACAACGTGGTATTCGCCGGGACCGTCGGGATCGCCTGAGCGGCGCGGGCCAGTCGACAAGGTGGTATAGGCGGAAAACTCCTGGCCGGTTGCCGAGCGGGCGAGCAGGCGAAGAATGGTGGCGGCGTCTTCCAATGTGGGGACGAGTTTCTCGATCGAGGTGACGACGATATGAGCCTTCGGCAGGATCTGCGTGAGGTCGCCATTGCCCTCATTGGTGACGATAATCGAGGTGCCGGTCTCGGCGATGAGATAGTTGGCGCCGGTGATGCCAACATCGGCCTTCACGTATTTCTCGCGCAATATGCCACGCGCCTCGCCGACGATGGTCGCTGATCTCGGAGAGATCGCGGCCGGGCGGCAAATGCGTGTGGACGCGGCGGAAGTCCGCGTCGATCTCGCTCTTGGTCAGGTGCACGGCGGGCGCGATGATATGGCTCGGGCGCTCGCCCCTGAGCTGGATGATGTATTCGCCGAGATCGGTCTCGACGGGCGTTATGCCGGCCTGTTCGAGCGCGCGGTTGAGGTCGATCTCCTCGGAAATCATCGACTTGCCCTTGGTAACGGTCTTCGCCTGCAGGCGGCGGCAGAGCCGAGGACGATGCCGCGCGCCTCATCGGCGTGTCGCGGCCCAATGGACCTCGCCGCCCTGTTCTTCACCTTGGCTTCAAAGGCTTCGAGGTAGAGATCGATATGGGCGAGGGTGTGGTTCTTGATATCGCGCGCCTGATCGCGCAGCGCGTCGAACTCCGGCAGGCGATCTTTGGCTTTGCGGCGCTTGTCGACGAAGCGCGGACGGGCGATGCTGAGTGCGCTCTGCAGGACCGGATCGGCCAGCGCCTTGCGGGCGTTCTCCTTGAAGGCGGGAGCGGTCGATTCGATCACGGCGCGGTCGGCTCCGGCGATCGGCGGCATCGGAGGTGTCGCCGGCAAGCACTTCGGCGACATGGCGGACTTCGATCTTGCTGCCCGAGCGGGTGAGCTTGCCGGCCATGTTCAAAAGGCAGCCGAGATCGCCGGCGAGCAGCAAATCCGCACCGGACTTTTCGATGTTGGCGACCTTGTGCTCCACCATGGCGTTGGAGATCGCGGGATATTTGACGCAGAAGGTGCCGCCGAAACCGCAGCATACGTCGGATTCGTGCAACTCCTTGAGAGCCAGACCCGGCATCGAGGCGAGAAGACGGCGCGGCTGAGCCCTGACGCCGAGCTCGCGCAGGCCGGAGCAGGAATCGTGATAGGTGACGGACCGACGACAGCGGACGTGAGACGCTTCGACACCCCATGACATCGGCAAGGAAGGAGATCAGTTCATAACAGCGGCCGAGAGCATCTCCGCTCGCTGCGCTCGGGCGTGCCTTCGGCAAACAGCGTCGGGATAGTGCTTGCGCAGCATGCCGGCACAGGAACCAGACGGCGCCACGATGAAGTCGTAGGGACGAACAGATCGATTACCTGCATGGCCATTTCAGCAGCGGTACGGCCGATCGCCGAGTTGTAGCCGGGCTGGCCGCAGCAGGTCTGGCTCACGGGCGCCTCGACGATGCAACCGGCATCTTCCAACAGCTTCACCGCAGCAAAGCCGACGGAGGGGCGAAAAAGATCGACGAGGCAGGTGACAAACAAGCCGAACTCGGGCGGGCGTTCGGTCACGGCAGCCTTCTCTTTCATCGGCGGCAATCTGCGATGGCGGACAGCATAAGGCAAGCCATCGCACGCAGATTTCAAACGGGCCGATTTGAGCGCTTGCATCCGGGCCATCAGGCGCGGAAAATCGCCGCATAGCAGTGGACAGACGCAGATGACCCTGAAAATGCCAGAGCCGCGGCAGGAAACTCTCAATCAGCGGGCGATGATCGTTGAGGCGCTGCGGCGATCGTCGCCGGCGAAGGCGTGATCGATACCACGAACAGATGCGCGCCTATGAGACGGACGGGCTCACCGCCTACCGGCAGCTGCCGCTGGTCGTCGTGCTGCCGGAAACGACGGCGCAGGTGTCCGAAATACTGCGGTATTGCCACGCCAACGGAATAAGGGTGGTGCCGCGCGGCTCGGGCACGTCGCTGTCCGGCGGCGCGCTGCCGCTGGCCGATGCGGTGCTTCTGGCGATGGGCAAGTTCAACCGCATCCTGGAGGTGGATTTCGCCGGGCGCACGGTGACCGCCCAGCCAGGGGTCACCAATCTCGCCATCACCCAGGCGGTCGAGGACCGGGATTTCTACTATGCGCCCGACCCCTCCTCCCAGATCGCCTGCTCGATCGGCGGCAATGTGGCGGAAAATTCCGGCGGCGTGCATTGCCTCAAGTACGGCCTCACCACCAACAACATCCTCGGCATCGAGATGGTGCTGGTGACCGGGCGAGATCATTCGCCTCGGCGGGGAGCATCTCGACAGCGAAGGCTATGACCTGCTCGGGCTGATGACCGGATCGGAGGGGCTGCTCGGGGTCATCACGGAGGTGACGGTCCGCATTCTCAGGAAGCCGCAATCGGCGCGCGCCCTGCTCCTCGGCTTTCGCTCCAGCAAGCGGGCCGGTCAATGCGTGGCCGAAATCATCGCGGCCGGCATCATTCCGGCCGGCATGGAAATGATGGACCGGCCCGCCATCCACGCGGTCGAGGAATTCGTTCACGCGGGCTATCCTCTGAATGTCGAAGCCCTGCTGATCGTGGAAGCTCGACGGACCGGTGGTCGAGGTGGACGCGCTGGTCGGACGGGTCAGGCAATCGCCCGCACCAACGGCGCGGTGGGAGTGCGCAGCTCGGGGAGCGAAGCGGAGCGGCATCTGTTCTGGGCCGGCCGCAAGGCGGCATTTCCGGCCGTCGGCCGCATTTCTCCCGACTATCTGTGCATGGACGGAACCATTCCGCGCCGGGAATTGCCGGCCGTGCTCAAGGGAATCGCCGACCTGTCCAAACTTCATGGCCTGAGGGTCGCCAATGTGTTCCATGCCGGCGACGGCAACCTGCATCCGCTCATCCTGTTCGACGCCAATGATGCCGGACGAGTTCGAGCGGGCGGAGAAGTTCGGCGCCGATATCCTGCGCCTGTGCGTGAAGCACGGCGGAGTGCTGACGGGAGAACACGGCGTCGGAGTGGAAAAACGCGACTTGATGCCGGAAATGTTCTCCGAGACCGATCTCGGCTTGCAGCAGCGGGTGAAATGCGCGTTCGACCAGGACAGCCTGCTGAATCCCGGCAAGGTGTTCCCCACGCTGCACCGCTGCGCGGAGCTGAGCGCCATGCATGTGCATCAAGGCAAAGTGCCCTTTCCGGACGTGCCGCGGTTCTAGGCGGCGAATGTCGTGCAGCCGAGCGATGGCACGAGGCTGCGAGCGCCGTAAGGGAGGCCGCCGCCAGGGAGCAGACGCTCGAAGTCATCGGCCTCGGCTCCAAGCGGGCCATCGGGCGCCCGGAAGCCCGAGGCGAGCGACACTCGATCTTTCCCGTATCAGCGGCATCGTGGCTATGAACCACAGGAGCTGGTGCTTACGGCAGCGGGCATCGACGCCGTTGCGCGAGATATCGGCGGCGGTTGCGGCAAGCAGCAGATGCTGGCTTTCGAGCCGCCCGATTTCACATGACCTCTTGGCAGCGGAAGCGGAACGACTGGGCGGCGCGCTGGCCGGCAATCTCTCCGGCCCGCGGCGGCTCAAGGCAGGCGCGGCGCGCGATTTCATTCTGGGCTTCAGGCGGTGAACGGGCTCGGCGAAATTTTCCAGGCAGGCGGCAAGGTGGTCAAGAATGTTACGGGCTACGATTTGCCGAAGCTCCTGTGCGGCTCGTGGGGTACGCTGGCGGTGATGACCGAAGTCACCGCTCAAGGTCATGCCGGCGCCCGAAACGCGAGGTTTCGGTCGGCTTGGCAGGGCTCGATCATGACGCCGCCGTGCATGGCCATGAGCGCCGCGCTTCCAATCCTCGGCCGAGGTTTCAGCCGCGGCCTATCTGCCGGAGGTTTTGCGCTTTGGCGGGTCAAGTCGGAAGCCAGACTCTGCTCCGGCTGGAAGGGATCGAAGCCTCGGTGAAGGCACGGGCCGCCATGCTCAAGGCCCTCCTCAGCCGGTTCGGCGATCCCGTCGCGCTCGAGGGGCGAGGCTCGCAAGCTGCCTGGGCCGCGATCCGTGATGCGAGGCCGCTTGAAACCTATCGCAATCATCTCATCTGGCGGCTGTCGGTGCCGGCGAACAGCAGCGCGAGGGTCATGAGGTCGATCCGCGAAGCCGTCGATGCCATCGCCTATTTCTGCGACTGGGCCGGCGGGTCTCATCTGGCTTGCGGTGCCGGCAGCACCGCACGGCCATGCCGAACGGTCAGAGCGGCGGTCGCCGCATGCGGCGGCCATGCAACCCTCTTCCGCGCGCCGAGGAGGTTCGCAGGTGGTGCCGGTGTTCGAGCCGCAGCCGGCAGGCCTTGCCGGGCTCACGCGGCGGGTGAAGAGCCTCATTCGATCCGGTGCGCATCCTCAACCGCGGCCGCATGTATGCGGGGGTGTGATGCAAACGAGCTTCTACGCCCGCGCAGCTGCAAGGATCCCAAGATCGCCGAGGCCAACCAGATCCTGCGGACATGCGTTCATTGCGGCTTCTGCACCGCGACCTGTCCGACTTACGTGCTGCTCGGCGATGAACTCGACAGCCGCGCGGGCGCATCTATCTCATCAAGGACATGCTCGAAAACGCCCGCCCGGCGACGGCCGAGGTCGTCAAGCATGTCGACCGGTGCCTGTCGTGCCTCGCCTGCATGACGACCTGCCCATCGGGCGTGAACTACATGCACCTCATCGATCAGGCGCGGGCGCATGTCGAAAAAACCTATCGGCGCCCGCTGGCTCGACCGCGTGCTGCGCCGCCTGCTCGGCCTTCGTCATGCCGGACACGGCGCGCTTCCGGAGCGCCATGAAGGCTTGCGCGAGCTTGCCAACCGCTGCGGCCGCTGCTGGCGGCCTTCCCGCGGATCTAGGCGATGCTCGATCTCGCTCGCGCCGGTGCCTGCACGGCGCAGCCGCCGGCCGAGCCCCGGTCTTCCCGGCCGCACCGCGCCGGGGAGCGGCGGGCACGGGTGGTCGCTCCTCACCGGCTGCGTTCAGCCGGTGCTCAACAGCTCGATCAATGCCGCCACGGTGCGCCTGCTCACGCGGCTTGGCGTCGAAGTCGTGATCCCCGCAAAATCCGGATGCTGCGGAGCGCTGACCCACCATCTGGGGATGGAGGACGATGCCTTGGCGCGGGCGCGCGCGGCTGATCGATCCGTGGACGCGGGAATCCGAGAAGCTGGGCGAGCTCGATGCCATCATCGTCAATGCTTCGGGCTGCGGCACGGTGATCAAGGACTATGGCTATCTGTTCGCCCACGAGCCTGCGCTACCGGGTGAAGGCGGCGAAGGTGGCGAGCCTCGCCAAGGACATCACCGAATTTCTGCAGGCTTCGAGCTCGACGCGCACCGCCGGAGCGCCCTTGAGGGTGGCCTATCACTCGGCCTGCTCGATGCAGCACGGCCAGCAGTTGCACGAGCAGCCGAAAGGTTGCTGCGGGCGCGGGCCGGCTTCGAGGTGGTCGAAGTCGCCGGAGGGGCATCTGTGCTGCGGATCGGCGGGCACCTACAATATTCTGCAGCGGGAGATCGCCGACTCAGCTGCAGCATCCGCAAGCTTGCAAAAATCGAAAGCACCGCGCCCGACATCATCGCCACCGGCAATATCGGCTGCATGACCCAGCTCGCCTCCGGCACCGCCATCCCCATCGTCCATACGGTCGAGCTGCTCGACTGGGCAACCGGCGGGCCCCGGCCCTTTCAGTAACAACATATTCATGCCGGGCTGGACAGTGCGGACGAGGCCGCTAAAAGAACTCAACTCATCAATAGAGAGCAGCTTGCATCGATGAATCTGCAGCAGAAAACAGCGTTACCAAACGGCGTCATCCTGAAAGGCAAAATGGAGCCCGGCCATGAGCGGGCGCTGACGGTCGAGGCACTGGAGTTCCTTGCCCTTCTGCACCGGAATTTCGAGACGCGCCGGCGGGGGCTGATGGACAGGCGCGCCTCGCGCCAGGGGCAATTCGATCAGGGCGCGCTGCCCGATTTTCTGACCGAAACCCGCGAGATACGCGAGGCTAACTGGGCGATCGGAGCAATTCCCGCCGATCTCCTCGACCGGCGTGTCGAGATCACTGGCCCGACCGACCGCAAGATGATCATCAATGCGCTCAATTCCGGCGCGCCGGTGTTCATGACCGATTTCGAGGATTCCAATTCCCCAACCTTCGCCAATATGATCGAAGGCCAAATCAATCTGATCGACCGCTGGCAGGGAACGCTGGATTTCACCGATCCGCTAAGCGGAAAGCATTATTCTCTCAGCGCCAATCCGGCGGTGCTCATCGTGCGGCCGCGGGGCTGGCATCTCGTCGAGAAGCATCTGACGGTCGACGGCGAACCGATGGCCGGCGCGCTATTCGACTTCGGGCTTTATTTTTTCCACAATGCGAAACCGGCCCTCGAAGCGGGGTCGGGCCCCTATTTCTACCTGCCGAAAATGGAGAGCCATCGCGAGGCCCAGCTATGGAACGATGTTTTTATTGCGGCCCAGGAACGGCTCGGCCTGCCCAAGGGCACCATCAAGGCGACGGTGCTTGATCGAAACGCTTCCCGCTGCGTTCGAGATGGATGAAATCCTGTTTTCTCTGAAGGATCACATCACCGGGCTCAATTGCGGACGCTGGGACTATATTTTTTCTTCATCAAGACGCTTCGAAATCACATGAGCGACTATAGTGCTGCCAGACCGTTCAGCAGGTGGTGATGTCGAAAGCCATTTCTGAGCCGCCTACAGCAATACTCACTGATCAAGACCTGCCATCGGCGCGGCGCTCTATGCGATGGGGGGCATGGCCGCTCAGATTCCCAACCGAAAGGATGACGGCAGGCCAATGAAGCGGCCTTCACCAAGGTCAGAGCCGACAAGGAGCGCGAGGCGCGGCAATGGGCATGACGGCACGTGGGTCGCCCATCCCGATCCTCGTTCCCCGTGGCCAAGGAGGTCTTCGACCGAGCTTATGCCTTCGAAGGAACCAGCTGCATGTGAAGCGCGAAGACGTTGTCGCCCGACAAGCCGACCTGCTCCCAGGTTCACGAAGGAGCGCGGCACAGGAGGCAGGCTTTCGCGAGAATATCCGTGTGGGCGTGCAATATCTGGAAGCGTGGCTCAGGGGGCGAGGCGCGGTGCCGCTTTATGATCTCCATGGAAGATGCGGCGACGGCCGAGATCAGTCGATCGCAGATCTGGCAGTGGATTTACTCCGGCGCCAGTCTCGACAGCGGCGTGAAGGTCAACGTGAATTTCTTCGAGCGCTGCCTCGGCGATGAAATGGCAAGGGTTAGAAACGAAATCGGCGCAAAGGCTTTTGACGCGGGGAGATTTGCGGAAGCAATCGCTCTCTTCCGCAGCCTGTCAACCAAGGAGAGTTTCGAGCCGTTTCTTACCATGCCAGCCTATGAGCTGATCGACTAGCTGTAGCTTCTCCCGCCCGAGCGATTTGCAGATTATACTCTGCCCAATCCGAGCCGACGGGGAGGGACAGAGATGCCGCTCATTGCAAATGCCACAGCCTTTCATGACAGCCTCACAACTCTGCCGGTCTCGACCTTTCAGCCGCGTGAAATCGTGATTGCCGCCGGTTCCACGACAGGACGCCTCTTCGTCCTCAGGCATGGGGCCGTGGAAATCATAAGGGATGGAGTTCAAATAGCTCGAGTGTCCGAGGCAGGAACAGTGTTCGGCGAGTTGGCCGTGCTGTTGGACAAGCCTCACACGGCAGACGTGCGGGCTCTCGAGCGATCGGAGTTCAATGTCGCCGATGCAGAAACGCTGCTATCGGAAAATCCTACTGCTTTGCTCTACCTCGCCAAATTGCTGGCAGGACGGCTGGACAGCGCAAATACAGCTCTGCTCGACGTGAAGCGCCAGGTTGCAACCAGCAAACCTCACGAAATCATCGCGAAGTCGGTTGCAAAGGTCGAAGAAGTGCTGAACTCGGCAGACGGCAGGCAGTATGTGGCGTCATGGCGGATCATGCCCACTCTGTAGTGCGCTTAGACCAATATCGCGCGGAAGTCGTTGACGTTGGTCAAGGTGGGTCCGGTGACCACGAGATCGCCGAGCCGCTCGAAAAATCGGTAGGCGTCATTGTCGCCAAGACAAGCCTCAGGGTCGATGCCGAGCGAGCGGGCGCGATGCAGCGTGTCGGGCGTGATGAGCGCTCCGGCATTATCTTCCGAGCCGTCGATGCCGTCGGTATCGGCGGCGATGGCATAGCGGCCGGCACCGGGCCCGAGCGCGATGGCGAGGCTCAAAAGATATTCGGCATTGCGGCCGCCGCGGCCTTTGCCGCGGAGCGGTCACCGTCGTCTCGCCGCCGGAGAGGATAACCGAGGAGCCCGGTGCACGCTGCGACTTCCTCGGCGTGGCGCCGCCCACCTCGCGGGCCTCGCCTTCGACGCGGTCGCCAAGGCTGACCGGCGCCACCCCGCGGGCTTTGGCGAAAGCGGCGGCAGCTGCCAGCGAACGCGCGGGATCGGCGATGATCCTGGCTTCGGCGCCGGCCAGGCGCGGGTCGCCGGGCTTCGGCGTCTCGGAGCGGGGGCTCCTGAGGTAATCCATCACGCGGGGTGCGAGAGCGAGGCCGTATCTGCTCACGATGGCAAGCGCATCGGCGCTGGTGGTCGGGTCCGCGACGGTCGGGCCTGACGCGACGATGGCGGGATCATCGCCCGGCACGTCGGAAATGATCAGAGACAAAAGGCGGGCGGGATAAGCGCGCACCGCAAGGCGGCCGCCCTTCAGCATGGATAGGTGCTTGCGGAGACAATTCATCGCCGAAATGGGAGCGCCCGAGGCGAGGAGCTGACGGTTCACCTCCTGCTTATCCTCGAGGGTCAGCCCGTCGGCAGGGGCGGCGAGAAGGGCCGAACCGCCGCCCGACATGAGACACAGCACGAGATCATCGGGGGTGAGATTTTCGACCATTGAAGCTATTCGCCGCGCTGCGTCGCGACCGCGCGTATCGGGGACCGGATGGGCGGCCTCGACGATCTCGATACGCCGGCATGGGGCCGCGTGACCATAGCGCGTGATGACAAGGCCGGAGAGAGGGCCCGGCATATGGGCTTCGACCGCGGCGGCCATTGCGGCACTGGCTTTCCCGGCACCAATGACGATGGTGCGACCCTTCGGCGGCGCGGGGAGACAGGGAGGGACGCACAGGGCCGGATCGGCCGCTGCAATGGCGGCATCGAGCAAGCCTCTCAGGAACTGCCGGGGATCGTCGATCACATGCCTCTCTTCAGGCTCACTTGCCAATTGCCGGTGAAGTTCATAAGCATCGTTGCGAAAAAGAAAAGCGGCGATAGTTCGGGGAAGGACGTGAACAGGTCATCCAACCGGTCGCGGGTATTTCATCGGTCGCTGTCGGCAAGCTACCTTGCGGCGGAGCAGCGGCAGCGGCTGTTACATCCGCGATGCGAGCGGGAAGCTCTATCTCGATGCTTCGGGGGGTGCTGCGGTGTCGTGTCTCGGCCACGGCCATGAGCGGGTGATTGCGGCCATCAAACGGCAGCTCGACCGGCTTCAATTCGCGCATACATCCTTCTTCACCAGCGAGGCAGCGGAAGAACTGGCGGAACGGCTTTCGGCGACGGCGCCGGGCGGCCCGTGGCGGGTGTTTTTCGTATCGGGCGGCTCGGAAGCGACGGAAGCGGCGCTGAAACTCGCCCGGCAGATCGCGGTCGAACGCGGCGAAGCTTCTCGCGATCATTACATCTCGCGCTGGTTCTCCTATCATGGCAACAGCATCGGCGCGTTGTCGGTTTCCGGCAACAAGGGGCGGCGCGCGCTTTATGATCCGATCCTGACGCCCAATGTGCGCCTCATCGAGCCGTGTTTCGCCTACCGGCATCAGAAAAGCGACGAGAGCCTGGCCGGCTATGGCTTGCGGACGGCAGGGGCGCTCGATCAGGCGATGGCGGAACTCGGCGAGAAACGCGCGCTTGCCTTCATCGCCGAGACGGTGGTCGGCGCCACGCTCGGTGCCGTGGCGGCGGTGCCGGGATATTTCCAGGAGATCCGCCGCATCTGCGACCGGCATGGCGCAATCTTGATCCTCGATGAGGTTATGTGCGGCATGGGCCGGTGCGGCAGTCTGCATGCCTTCGAACAGGAAGGCGTGGTGCCGGACATGATCACGCTCGCCAAGGGGCTCGGCGGAGGCTACCAACCCATCGGCGCGCTAATGGTTCGCGAGCAGCTGGCAGAGGAGCTCGAGCGGGGCTCGGGCGCGTTCCAGCACGGCCACACTTATGTGGGGCACATGGTCGCCGCGGCGGCGGCACTCGAAGTGCAGAAGGTAATCGCCGATGAGGGGCTCGTCGCGCGCGTCAGGACGAAGGGCGATGAGTTGATGCAGGTGCTGCGCCAACGCTTCGCAGATCATCCGCATATCGGCGACATTCGCGGCCGTGGATTGTTCATCGCTCTCGAACTGGTGGCCGACAGGGCGAGCAAGGCACCGTTTCCGGCGGCGCGGCGGCTGTGGGCGAAGATCAAGGCCGCCGGCATGGAGGAAGGGCTGATCTGTCTATCCGATGGGAGGTGTGGCCGACGGCATCAATGGCGATCACGTGCTGATCGCGCCACCCTATATCGTCAGCGACGGCGAGATGGACGAGCTCGTCCGCAAGCTTGGACGTTCAATCGAGCGGGGACTGGCGGAGGGGTGATGGCACGGAATGGTACAGCTGGGTGAACTCGAACCACCGACCCCCGGATCCACAATCCGATGCTCTAACCAACTGAGCTACAGCTGCACGGGCCTCTCTTCCCGCGCAACCTATGCCGAAAAGCTCGAAGATTTCAAGCCTGCGAAGGATTGCGGGATATCGACAGCGAGCCGAAGCGCGAGGTGGCTCAGCTCGAAAGACTGGCGCAGGAACATGGCCGACTGGTCACCAAGAAAGCCATAGTTGAATTCCTGAAATTCCGCCGGCGCGCTGACCGAAAGCAGACCACGCCAATAGCGCAGGCACGCATGGGCGTTGTTCTCGGCAATCTCCAGGGCTTTCAGCTGGAAATCCGTTGCCCCCTGCTTCCAGCCGGCAGAGGCCAGATCGATGAAGCGAACCGCTTCCAGAGCGGTGTCGGCGGTCCGCTCGAGCGTGGCCTCGGCCGCATCGAGCGAACGGCCGGCGATCACGCGCATATCGTCAGGAAGGGGATGGGGCATCATCGTCATTCAACGTCCTCATTCTGAGCCGGCCGACCCTACAGGGGCTGATATTGCCCTGCAATATTTGCTTTTGCAGCGCACCAAAGCTTTAAGCAAGTCCCGCTCCAGTTGCACCACTTCCTCCTACCTGCTGGACCGCGCAATTCAGGTATGGTTAGTGTTCGGTTAATCCTTGCGAATCGGCCCTCAAAGAGCGGGCCTCGGTTTCGAGCCAGTGAGTGGGAGTTTACGGGGTGAGGGAGGCTTCGGCGCCCACGCGCGATATGCTGGAACGGCATAACGCCGCCTGCCTGTTATGGGACGGCGACCGACTGCGAATTGCGTGGGCCAATGGAGCGGCCTTACGGCTCTTCGGTGCCGATACATTATTCGATCTGCTCGACAGGCGGTTTCATTCGGAGGAGCCGGGTCCTGCTCTCATACGACGATTGAAAGCGGAGCTCCGGGGCAATGAAACACGCCTTGAGCGCTTTGAATTCCCAGGCCTCGAGGCCGAGGTCGCGCTCGATGCATCCTGCAGCCTTCATCCGCTCACCGACGGGCGTCAGGGCGTGCTGCTCATCGGCCGAGGCGCGCTAGCGGCGGCCGAGCCGAGCGTATTTGCTGAAGCTTTCCTGCATCTCCCACTTGCGCAGCGGTGATCGACAAGGATGGCAAGGTCATCCACCGGAATGCAGCGGCCCGGGAATTTTTCCCCGCGGAAAAGGGTGCAAATCTCGCGCAGCTCTTCGATGACGGCGCGGCGGCGAAGGCCTTGCTTTCTCAGGCGCTCAAGGCCGGGATGATGAGCGCAATCTGCCGATGCACGACGAGCCTTGGCCGGCGCGAGGCGCGGCTGGTCGCTCACCGGATGGAAGAAGATGCCAAGGACCCTTACCGCCTGATTGTGACGATCGAGATGTCACCGAGCGGCGTGCATTCGAACGCATGCTCACCGGGGCAAGCTCCTTGTCCTCCCCGCCGGCCCAGCGAAGCCCGGAGAAGCGCGCGACGCAACCGGCGGCGAGCGAGAATATTCCGGCGGTCATCACGGAAAGGCTCGAAGCAGAGAAGGCAGCACTCGTCATCATGCGCGGCACGGACTTGCTCTATGCGAACGGACGGGCCCTCAGCATCCTTGCCGCCGGTTCATTGCAGGCCTTGAAAGAACGGAGCGGTCTGGTGATCAGTCTTGCTTCGGCGGCCGAAACCTTGACCGTCATCGATGATGCCGGAAAGGAAGCAATAATCGACATCGCGCGCTCGCCCGTTCCGTGGAACAAGGGGTGGGCGAACCAGGCGACCCTGCGCGCACGGGCCGTGGAGCAAGAGAACGCCAGCGCGGCAGCGCCGGAGGGCGTGGCTGCGACGAAGAGTGCTTCGAGAGAAATTGAAAGCCCCGCGCCCGCGGTCCAGGCAGGGGCGATAAGCAAAACGGCCGAGGACATCAGCTGGAAGCCCGATGATGCCGAACTCAGTGCGATTCTCGATACGGCGAGCGACGGTATCGTGACGCTCGATGCAGAAGGAAGCATCCGGTCCTTCAGCGCCGGAGCGGAAGCCATCTTCGGCCAGCCGAAAGGCCGACGTTCTCGGGCGAGCTTCGCGATCTCCTGACCCCTGAGACCCGCAAGATATTTCGCGACTATCTGGCCGCCCTCACCGATTCCGGACTCGCGCCGTTTTCAACGACGGCCGGGAGGTGTCGGCGAATGTCGGGCCCGGACGCAGCCTGCCGCTGTTTCTCACGATCAGCCGGATTCAACGCGGAAGAAAGGCCGCAGCGGTTCCGCCGGCCGTTCTGCGCGGTCGTGCGCGATATCACGCAATGGAAGCAGACGGAGGCCGAGCTCCGGGACGCCAAGGACGAGGCCGAACGAGACGAGCCGCCAGAAATCGGAGTTCCTGGCCCGCATCTCGCATGAGCTCAGAACACCGCTGAACGCGATCCTGGGCTTTTCGGAGGTGATGCGCCTTGAACGCTTCGGCAAGCTGCAGAACGAGAAATATCGCGGCTATGTGAGCGACATCCACTCGAGCGGCGGGCATCTGCTTGTCGCTGATCAACGACCTGCTCGACCTTTCGAAGGTCGAGGCCGGAAGCTCGAACTCGACTTCACAAGCGTCAACCTGACCGAAGTCACCGATCATGCGATGCGGTCCTGGCCGAGCGGGCCCAGCAGGCGCGGGTGGCGTGTTGCGCAGAACTTTCCGGCCGATCTGCCGAACGTGGTGGCCGATCTCAGGTCGATGCGGCAAATCATGATCAATCTCTGTCCAACGCGATCAAATTCACCGACCCCGGCGGGCAGGTGACGGTCGCAGGCGGCTCACCAAGGCGGGAGAACTCGTGCTGCGGGTGAAGGATACGGGCATCGGCATGAACGAGGACGAATCAAGGGCGCGCTCGAGCCGTTCCGGCAAGTTACCAGCGATGCAAGGCCGCGATGTCGAAGGAACCGGTCTCGGGCTGCCGCTGACCAAGGCGCTGACCGAGGCGAACCGGGCGACATTCTCGATCTCGAGCGAGCCGGGAAAGGGAACGGCTCGTCGAAATCACCTATCCCACCACTAGGGTGCTCGCCGATTGAGGCGCGCGCTGCCGGAGTTTCTCGCTCAGTCGATGCTCAGCGGCCCCGGCAGTGCGACATGGACGGCGGGCGCACTCGTGGTCAGCGCCATTATCATCCTGCCGGTTTTCGCCATCGCAGTACTTTCGCCTATTGGGTGAGGGAATCGATCTGGCCGCAGCTCGCCGCCACGGTGCTGCCCGTTTATGTAGTGCAGACCGTGGCGCTGATGGCGGGGCTCGGCATATTCACTTCGTTCGTCGGCTCGGGGACGGCTTGGCTCATCACCATGTTCCGTTTTCCGGCCGCAAGGTGCTGAAATGGGCACTGGTCCTGCCGCTTGCCATTCCCACCTATATCATCGCCTATACTTTCCTTCATGCTTCGACTATGCAGGACCCGTGCAGAGCGCCCTCGGGCAATCTTCAGCTGGTCCTCGCCCGGCCGACTATTGGTTCCCGGAGCTGCGCTCGCTGCCAGGCGCCATCGGCGTGCTGTCGTGTGTTCTTTATCCTTATGTCTATCTGACGGCGCGGGCGAGTTTCATCAAACAGGGTGCGGCGCAGATCGAGGTCGCGCGGACGCTCGGTGCCGGCTTTCCGCAGCCCTTCGCAGCATCGCCCTGCCCCTGGCGCGCCCGGCCATTGTCGCCGGGGTTGTCGCTGGCGATGATGGAGTGTCTCAATGATATCGGCGCGGTCGAGTTCTTCGGGGTTCGGACCTTGTCGGTCGGCGTCTATACGACATGGCTCGGCAAGGGCAATCTTGCGGGCGCAGCACAGCTTGCTGCCGTGATGCTGCTGTTTGTCATTGGCTTGATCGTGCTGAACGCTCCGGGCGCAAGGCCGGGCGGCTGGATACAATGAGCCGAAAAGAAGTCCCGCTGAGCGGCATCGGACTCCAGGGCGGGCTGGCGCTCGCTGCGGCCATTGCTTGTGCTGTCCCTATCATAGCGGGCTTCCTGCTGCCGGCCGGGGTGCTTCTAAGCTTCGCGTTTCAACGCGGAGGACTGCTGACGACACAAGCCTTCGGTGCGGCGGCCTTCAACTCTATTTCGGTTTCCGCCATCGCGGCCGGGTCATCCTGCTGGCGGGGCTGTTCATCGCCTATGCCCAGCGGCTCGCTCGGACTCCCGCCGTATCGGTGGCCATCTGGCTCGTAACGGCGGGCTATGCCATCCCCGGTGCGGTGCTCGGCATGGGCGTGCGTTATGATGC
>CAVYOS010000033.1:0-57256 GCA_963770205.1 uncultured Alphaproteobacteria bacterium | reverse complement strand
GACGACTACGGTCTTGCTGCAGCCTCGACCGCCAGCCTGATGGCGCGATCGGCCGCCTCGATGTCGACCACCGTGCCTGCTCTTACCCCGCCCGAGGCCTGATGGCCGGATCCCCTGATCCGCAGTTTTTGCCCGGCGGTCGGATCCTGCTCTGTCTGCCGAGGCCGCATGCGTTCGGCGATGAGGCAGCTCACCTTCGTGCTGCCGACATCCAGGGCAGCGACGATATTCGCATCCTCGGCCGACCGCTGGCGGGACCCTTTGCCCTTGGCGGACGTGAAACTGATCACTGACATCTAGAGCTTCCCGATTACCGCTAGCGCGCGCTCACCTTCAGATTTTCCGTGCCCTGCGGTGTGATGACGGCGCGGCCGGGCAGCCGCAGATCGACGCTGACGATGCCCCTGGAAAGGAGACGATAGTCCCGATCGGCCCGTTCGATCCATTCCAGCGCCACGTCCACTCTCTCCTCGGGCAGAGCAACAGCGACATTGTTGGCAAAATACAGATTCCACCTGCGACTTCCCACGCGTGCCGCCGCCTTCACCTTCGCCCCAAGCTCCCGGTGTGACGCAAGTTGGTTAAAAAGATCATAAGCGGCCAGCTGCGCGCCGGCGCCCGTGACAAGAGGAAGTATGCCTGCGTATTTCTTCACATCGGCGCCCATCGCCACGCCGGTTCTATCGATCACGAAATATCGGCCATCGCGCTGCCAGATCGCGAACGGTTCCCGTTCTGTGATTTCGATCTCCAGCGTGTTGGGAAAGACCAGGCGAATTGCGGCCTTTTCCACCCAGTCGATATTCTGAAGCAGATTGCGGGCCCGCTCGGCGTCAAATCCGAAAAGCGGGCTGCCCGGCTCGATGCCCATGGCCGCCAAAACGGTCTCAGGCGTGCGCCGTTCCAGCCCCGAGATGCGGATCGTCTGCGCGGAATAGCCCAGGATCGGCGCGATGCGTCCCAGGAGCGAGTGGTCGGGAGTGTCGATCGAATCCAAATGCTCGCCCCGCGCGAGGCCGTAGCCGATCACCGCGATCAGGAAGCCCAGGGCGGAAATTCGGCTCAATGCGCGCACGACCATGTGATCACCCAGCCGCCATAGGCGGCCAAGGCCGCGGCGCCGGCGCCGATATATGCGGAGTTCGGATGCCTGCTCGTGCGTCATCGGTTCACCGAAGCGTCATTGACCATCCAGGTCACGAGCTGCTTCGAAGCTATGACCCGCATGGGCGGCAAGCTCGGGCACGAGCGATGTTCCGGTCATTCCCGGCTGGGTGTTCACCTCGAGCAGGATCATTCCAGCTCCGCTCGCCCGGCGTGTCGTCATAGCGGAAATCGGCGCGGCTTACTCCGCGGCAGCCGAGCGCCTGCATGGGCGCAGAGCGAATACTGCTGCACCCTTGCGATAGACTTCCTGCGGAATTTGCGCCGGCAGGACATGATTCGAGCCGCCTGGCGCGTATTTCGCCTCGTAATCATAGAAGCCGACCGTCGGCACGATCTCGATGACGCCGAGCGCCACATCGCCCATCACTGCGCAGGTCAGCTCCTTGCCCGGGACGAAGCGCTCCACCATCACCTTGTCGCCATAGAGCTTGCGCTCGTTGAGGATGCTGGCCGCCGGGCCATTGGCGCCCGCCGGCACGATGTGAACGCCGACGCTCGACCCCTGCGCCACGGGCTTGATCACATAGGGCAAGAGGCATGGGATGGCGCGGCGGCGGCCTCCTCGATGTCGACGAGCATGCTTTCGGCGACCGGAACGCCGGCGGCAGCGGAACATGCATTTCGATTTTTCCTTGTGCATGGCGATCGCCGAAGCGCAGCACGCCCGAATGGGTATAGGGAATCTCCAAGGTTTCGAGGATCGCCCTGCATCGCAGCCGTCCTCGCCCCATTTGCCATGCAGCGCGTTGAAGGCGACGTCGGGCTTCGAGTTCGTCGAGGACTTCGGCGATGTTGCGGCTGCACGTCGAGCGGCGTGACCTGAAATCCGGCCGCCTCCAGCGCCCTGCCGCAAGCCTCGCCGGACGCAGGCTCACTTCCCGCTCGGCCGACCAGCCGCCCATCAGCACGGCAACATGCGTATTCTTGGGGATCTCTCATTTCATGTAGCACGCGCGCGCGATACGCCGATGCGCTTGATTTCCCATTCGAGCTCGATGCCGGAGGTCTCCTTGACGCGCCGGCGGACGGTTTCACCCAGTTCCTCGATCTGCGCCGCCGTGGCGCCGCCCTCGTTGATGAGGAAATTGCAATGGAGCTCCGAGACCTTCGCCGGCCCGATGGCGAAACCCGCGCAGTCCCGCCTGGTCGATGAGCTGCCAGGCCTTGTGGCCGGGCGGATTCTTGAAGGTCGAGCCGCCGGTGCGGGTCTTGACCGGCTGGGTCGATTCCCGGCGTTCGGTGATCTCCTCCATGGCGCGCCGCGATCTCGGCCGCGATCGCCCGCCTCGCCCTGCAGCAGCGGCCGCGGTGAAGATGAGATCCTCCGGCGCGCCGCAATGGCGGTAGCGTATACTGCATGTCGCGCGTTTGACAGCACGTGCTGCGTCCCCTCCGGTCAACTGCCCGCGCCTCGACGAGAACGTCCTTGGTCTCCCCGCCATAGGCTCCGCCGTTCATACGAAGGCGCCGCCAATCGTGCCGGGGATACCTCTCAGAAACGTTAATCCGCCGATACCGTGATCGAGCGCGAAACGTGCGACTTTCACGTCGGGTACCGCGGCCCCCGCCAGGATGCGGAAATTGCTCTTGCGCCTCGAGCTGGCCGAAGCCCGCGGCCGAGCCGGATGACCACGCCCTTGACGCCGCCATCGCGCACCAGAAGATTCGAGCCCACACCGATCGGATAGACGGGGATGTCGGCGGGCAGGCCAGCAGGAATCCGCCAGGTCTTCCGCATCGGCCGGCGTGAACAGTATCTTCCGCTGGCCCCCCGGTGCGGAACCAGGTGAGATCGGCCAAGGGCACATTCGGCCTCGAGCCGGCCGCGCACCTTTGGCACAGCGGCAGAAGAGCGTCTGCCCTTCGACCATGCCCTGCATGAAGGAGCCCGCTTTGCGGTCGAGTTCGGCAAGCTGACCGGGCAAGCGCATAGGCCCATTGCGTGATCGTGCCGGCGCCGAGGCAGACGACGATGTCGCCCGGTGAAGCGAGCTCCGCACGTCCAGGCAATTCGCTCGGGCGCATCGATGCGTAGGACCTGCCGATGGCCGCGGTCGCGCAGGCCTTCGGCCAGCGCCTCGTGGGTGGCGCCCTCGATCGGCTCCTCGCCCGCGGCATAGACGGGCGCCACGATCACCGCATCGGCATCGTTGAAGCAGCGGCAGAACTCGTCGAACAGATGCGACAAGCCGCGTATAGCGGTGCGGCTGCATGACGGCGATCACGCGTTTCCTGCCGACCTTCGCGCGCGGCCCCGAGCACCGCGGCGATCTCGACCGGATGGTGCCCGTAGTCGTCGAACACCGTCGACGCCATCATGAACGCCTGTCCGGTGAAGCGGCGCTTCACGCCGGCGAAACCCTTGCAGACCCTTGCGAATGTCCTCATCGGCGACACCGAGCTCGTGCGCAACGGCAATCGCGCCCGCGCGTTGAGGGCGTTGTGGTCGCCGGGCATGGCAAGGCGCAGATCCGTTATGACATGCGCCGTGCCGCTGCGGCGGTCGGAGATGGTGACGGTGAAACGGCTCTCGCCATCGCACATAGTCGAGGTCGGTCAGCCGCACGTCGGCCTGGGGGCTGCGCCCGTAGGTAATGATGCTGCCGATCCCGCATGCGGCCGATCAGTGCCTGCACCTCGGGATGATCGATGCACATGACCGCAAAGCCGTAGAAGGGGATGTTCTCGACGAAGGCAAGATAGGCCTGGCGGGCCGCATCGAAGGTGCCGTAATGGTCGAGATGCTCCGGATCGATGTTGGTGACGATCACCACATCCGCCGGCAGCTTGACGAAGGTACCGTCGGACTCATCGGATTCAACGACCATCCAGTCGCCGCTTGCCGAGCCGGGCATTCGTGCCATAGGCATTGATGATGCCGCCGTTGATGACGGTGGGATCGAAGCCGCCGGCATCGAGCAACGCGGCGACCAGAGAGGTCGTCGTCGTCTTGCCATGGGTGCCCCCGACAGCCACGCAAGATTTGAACCGCATGAGCTCGGCCAGCATCTCGGCGCGCCGCACGATGGGCAGCAGCCTTGTGCGCGCCGCCTTGAGTTCGGGATTGTCGTCCTTCACGGCTGAGGATACGACGACCACCTGCGCGTCCTTGAGTTCTCCGCCGCTTGGCCGATGACGACATCGATGCCGTGCTTGCGCAGCCGCGCGGTGTTGTAGTTCTCGGTGAGGTCCGACCCCTGCACCTTGTAGCCGAGCGTCAACATGACCTCGGCGATGCCGCTCATTCCGATGCCGCCGATGCCGACGAAATGGATCGGTCCTACGTCACGAGGTAGCTTCATGCTCTAGTCCCACTTTCTCGACGCTCGATACCCTCGCCGGCGCAGCCGCCAGCCGTTCGACAACATCTGCAAGACGCTCGGCCGCATCCGGGCGGCCGTGACCCAGGGCAGCCCGGGCAGCTTCGGCGAGCTCTGCATCCTGATAGCGCAGGCGGGTGAGCACTGCCGCCAGCATTTCGGGCGTGATCTCATCCTGGCGCAGCAGCCAGCCGCCGCCGGAGGCTGCAAAGTGTTCCGCATTGCGTTGCTGATCATTGTCGACAGCGTGCGGCAAGGGCACCAGCAGAGCCGGCCTTCCGATCACGCCCAGCTCGGCGATCGTGGACGCGCCGGACCGGCAGAGCAGGAGATGCGCGGCTGCGATGCGCCGCGGCAGATCGCTGAAAAATGCCTGAACGTCATGCTCGATGCCGAGCTCTTCATATTTGGCCTTGAGCGCCTTGATGTCTTCCGGCCGGCATTGCTGCGTGATCTTGATCTTGCGGCGGAGCGGACCGGGAAGTTCGGCCACGGCCGGCGGCATGACGTCGGAGAAGAAGCGCGCGCCCTGGCTTCCCCCGAAAACCAGAAGACGGAAGACCTTGTCGGCCGTCGGCTTGTCATAAGGTGTGCGGGCAAGCTTCATCACGGCCGAGCGCACCGGATTGCCGGTCAATTCGATCTTGGAAGCGAGCGAGGGCGGCAGGTTTGCAATAGTTGGGAAAGGAGGAGGCGATGACGGTTGCCCATTTCGCCAGTGCCCGGTTTGCCCTGCCGATGACCGCGTTCTGCTCGTGCAGGATCGTCGGCATGCGCAGCCTCGCGGCGGCCGCCAGCGGCGGGAAGGACGGATAGCCGCCGAAGCCAATGACGGCGCGAGGCTGAAGCTGCATCAATATGGTCTTGGAAATGCCGTAGCCGCGCAGCAGACGCAAGAGGCGGCCGGGCAGCTTTGCGGGCTCGCTCATCGTCAGTGTAGCAGAGGGAATGTCGTATACATGGGCTGCCGGAAATTTGGCGCCATGGTCGCGCACGCGGGAATCGGTCAGCAGGTGCACTTCATAATGGCGGCGCTGCAATTCTTCCGCCAATGCCTGCGCGGGAAAGAGATGTCCGCCGGTTCCGCCGGCGGCGAGCACGATCAGGCGATGTTCCTTCACACTCTTCGGGGCCATGCCGCCATCCTAACCCAATTGCCCGTCGACGACCGGTGAACTCAGTTCGGTGCGGGGCCGCCGCCTGCCAAAGACGAGCACCAGCCCCATGGCGAAAGCCATCGAAAGCAGAGAGGACCCGCCGTAGGAGATGAACGGCAAGGTCATTCCCTTGGCCGGCATCAAGGAGAGGTTGACGGCCATGTTGATGATCGCCTGAAGGCCGAAGACCGAGATGAGGCCGGCAAGTGCCAGCGCACTGAAGGCATCGCGCTCCTCGAGCGAGCGCAGCAGCACGCGCATCACGATAAAGGCGAAGAGGAGGACGAGAACGATGCCGGCAAGGAAGCCGAATTCCTCGCCGAGCACGGAGAAGATAAAATCGGCATGCGCATCGGGAAGGATGCGCTTGGCCGTTCCCCCGCCGGGGCCGGTGCCGAAGATCCCGCCGTTGTAGAACGCCTGAAGAGCGGTATCGACCTGGAAGGTGTCGCCGGTGTCGGGACTTAAAAAGCGATCGATGCGCGAAGCCACATGCGGGAAGGCCTGGTAGGCGAAAGCCAGCCCCGCAAGTGCCAGCGTACCGAGACCCATGAGCATGGTCCATGCCAGGCCGTAAGCCACGAGCATGATAGCGAAAACGGCGCTGAGCAGCGCAGCTTGGCCGAAATCAGGCTGCAGAATGAGCAGCGAAAGAATCATGGCGAAGAGCGCCACCGCGATCGCATGCCCCGGCACATCGGGACGCTTGGTCCTTTCGCCGAGAAGCCAGGCGGCGATCACCACGAATGCCGGCTTGACGAATTCGGAAGGCTGCAGGTTGACGATGCCGAAATCCATCCAGCGGCGGGCGCCCTTCACCTCGGCGCCGACCATCAGCGTGGCTACCATGAGGATGAGACCTATTATGAGAACAGCGAGCGCGGTCCAGCGCGCGCTCCGCTCGTCGAGGAAGGAGGTAAACAGCAGGATCAGCGCGGCGGGCACGAGATAGGCAAGATGCCGATCGAAGAAATGAAAGGGCTCGAGATCGAGCCGCGCGGCGATGGTCGGGCTTGCGGCAAGGTTCACGATGACGCCCGCGGCCATCAGCAGAAGCACGCAGGTGAGCAGCAGCTTGTCGACCGTGAACCACCATCGCGCCAATGCCCCGCGATCGCTTCGGCTGATCAGCGTCATGCCATGTCCCTGTGTCGCATCTCGACGCCTGATATTTTTCCAACCAGCGCCCGGAACGCGTCGCCACGCACCTCGAAATTCGGATAGTGATCGAAAGAAGCACAGGCGGGCGACAGCAATACGGCGGCGCCGCTCCGCCTATCACGCATGGCATCGCGTGCCGCCGCGGCGACCGCCCTGTCCAAAGTTCCGCTCATCTCGACGGGAATTGCACCCCCGATGGCATGCGCAAAATCATCCGCAGCCTGGCCGATCAGATAGGCCTTCACGATACGGCCGAATAACGGCTTCAATCGAGTCGATTCCGCCCGCCTTGGGTATGCCGCCGCCGATCCAATATATCGTGTCGAAAGACGAGAGTGCCTTGGCGGCAGCATCGGCATTCGTCGCCTTGCTGTCGTTGATGAAAAGAATCTCTCCTGCATGGCCGACCTCCTCCATGCGGTGGGCAAGGCCTGGAAAGCTGAGCATGCCGCGCTCGATCTCCATTGCGGTTAGACCCAGCGCCCGGCCCGCCGCATAGGCGGCGCAGGCATTTTGCCAATTGTGTTTGCCGCGCAGCGCCCGCATCGGCGCGAGATCGATCTTTTGGCGGTCATTGCCATGCGCCCGGTCGTGAAGGATGCCCGAAATGCAGGATACGCCATCGGCGAGCTCGCGCTCGACCGAGACCTTCACGAGCATCGGGCCGGCAGCGAGTTCGCCGGCGATCTTCGCACTCCAGGCATCGTCGACGCCGATGACTGCGGTGTGGCCTTTCTCCTGCTTGGCGAACATTCGTGCCTTCACATTGGCATAGTGCTCCATCGTTCCGTGACGGTCGAGGTGATCGGGGGTGAGGTTCATCAACACGCCGACATCGGGCTTGAGACTCGGCATGAGGTCGATCTGATAAGAGGAAAGCTCCAGGACATAGACACGGCCCGGCCGCGGGGCGTCCAGCAGAAATGCCGCCTTGCCGATATTGCCGCCGGTCTGAGTGTCGCGCCCGGCAGAGGCGAAGAGATGGCCGATGAGCGCGGTTGTGGTCGATTTGCCGTTGGTGCCGGTGACGGCAACGAGCTTGGCGCCGGAGCCGGCGATCTCGCGCTGAAAGACCTCGGTGTCGCCGATGACCTCGACGCCGACGGCCCTGGCCTTGCTCACCGTCCAGTGGGGCGCAGGATGGGTCAGCGGCACGCCGGGGCTCAGCACCAGAGTGTCGAAAGGCGAGAGGTCGAGCCGGTCGAGATCGCCAAGCGCAATGCCCTGGGCCTTTGCCTTGCCGCGGGCAATCTCGGAATCGTCCCAGGCGGTCACGATGGCGCCGCCGCGCTTCAGAGCTTCGGCGACAGCCAGGCCGGAGCGTGCAAGGCCGAAGACGGCGACCTTCTTTCCCTGCATTGACCTGGCCGCAAACATCGAAGGGCGGATCCTATCTGAGCTTGAGCGTGGCGAGACCGAGCAGCGCCAGCACGAAGGCGATGATCCAGAAGCGGATCACGATCGTCGGTTCCTTCCAGCCCTTCTGCTCAAAATGATGATGCAGCGGCGCCATGGCGAATACGCGCCGGCCCCAGATCTTGAAGGTGAACACCTGGACGATGACGGACACGGTCTCGAGCACGAAAAGACCGCCGATGACGAGGAGCACGATCTCGTGCTTGGCGGCAACCGCAATGGCGCCAAGCGCCCCGCCGAGCGAGAGCGAGCCCGTATCGCCCATGAAGATCATGGCCGGGGGTGCGTTGAACCACAGGAAGCCGAGGCCGGCACCGATGATCGCTCCGCAAAGGACCGCAAGCTCGCCCGACCCTTTGACGAAATGCACCTGCAGGTAATCGGCAAAAACCGCATTGCCCACCAGATAGACGATGACGCCATAGGTGCCGACGGCAATCATCACCGGGACGATCGCGAGCCCGTCCAGACCATCGGTCAGATTGACGGCATTGCCGGCGCCGACAATCACGAGCGCGCCGACCAGAATGAAGGCCATGCCGAACGGTATCAGCAAATCCTTGAAGAACGGCAGGGCCATTTTGCCTGCGAGCGCCGGCTCGCCGATGCGCATGAAAGCGTATACAGCGACTGCGGCGATGAGAAATTCGCAAAAGAGTCTCACCCTGCCCGGGAAGCCCTTGGAGGAGGTCTTGGTCACTTTCAGAAAATCGTCATAGAAGCCGATTGCGCCGAACCCCAGCATCACGAACAGAACGGCCCAGACATAGAGATTGAAAAGATCGGCCCAGATGAGCGTGGATACGACGATGCCGGAGAGGATCATCAGCCCGCCCATGGTCGGCGTGCCCTGCTTCTCCACGAGATGCCGCTGTGGGCCATCGGCCCTGATCGGCTGACCCCTGCCCTGCTTGAGCTTGAGCAGCGAGATCAATCCGGGTCCGAACATGAAGACGAGAAAGAGAGCGGTCAGCATCGCCGCGCCGGTGCGCGAGGTGGTGTAACGAAAGGCGTTAAGACCGGCGACATCCTTCTCCAGTGCCTGGATCAGATAATAGAGCATCCCTTTCCTTCCCCTTGCACCCCGCGAACCCTATGCACTGCCGGAGATTGCCGGAAATCTCTCCTTTATCGCCTCGACCAGCGGGCCCATGCGGCTGCCCAGAGAGCCTTTCACCATCACTACGTCCCCCGCCCTCAGATCCGCGATGAGGGATTCTTTCAAGCCCTCCGCACTTGCTGCATATTTTCTACGGCGGTCCGGCGAAACGGCATCCCACAAATGGCGCATGAGCGGGCCACAGGCATATAGGGCATCCGCGCCCGAGGCGTCTATGGCTTCTGCAAGCCCTGCGTGAAGCTCCGCGGCGCCATTGCCTAGCTCAAGCATGTCGCCGAGCACGGCAATTTTTCGGCCGCCTCGCCCCGGCCTGGTATGTCCTAAAACGGCGAGGGCCGCCCGGACCGAGCTTGGATTGGCGTTATAGCTCTCATCGATGAGAATCAGCTGGCCGTCCGGTGCCGTGAGCCTGTGACGCTCACCGCGGCCCTTCGGCGCCGAAAGCGCTGCAAGCGACAGGGCGGCGCGGGCAAGGTCGGCCCCGGCAAGTGCCGCCGCTCCCAAGACGGCCAAACTGTTCATCGCCAGATGCTCACCGGGCGCGCCAAGCTTATAGACAACCTCCTCGCCGAAAATTTGCGCCGTGACGCAGGTGCATGTCTCATGCAGGACGGAGCGATCGAGCCTAATTTCGGCGGAAGCATGTCGCCCGAAGCCATAGATGCGGCCGATTTCGGAGCGCCGTGCCGTTTCAGAGAGGCGGGCATAGTATCCATCGTCGCGATTGAGCAGCACAGCGCCGCCCGGAACGACGCCTGAGAAAATCTCCGCCTTGGCGTCGGCGATCTCGTCGAGGGAGTGGAAGTGCCCGAGGTGAACGGGAGCAATGGTGGTGATGACGGCGATCACCGGCTTCACCAAGCTGGTCAATGGAGTGATCTCGCCTGCGTGATTCATGCCGATCTCGAAGACGGCGTAGCGTGCGCTGCGCGGCAGCCTTGCGAGCGACAGAGGCACTCCCCAATGATTGTTGTAGGAAGCCTGCGAGACGTGCGTCTCGCCCTGCGCGCTAAGAACGAGCCGAAGCGCCTCCTTCGTTCCGGTCTTGCCGACACTGCCGGTCACGGCAATGATCTTCGCCCCCGACCTCGATCTCGCCGCGGCGGCCATGGCCCGAAGCGCTGCAAGCGGATCGTCGACCACGAGCACGGCACCTTTTGCCCGCATTTCCTCGGTCCGATGGGCAACGATGGCAAGCCTTGCGCCTTTCGCCAGCGCTGCAGCGGCAAACTCATGCCCGTCGCGGCTGTCGCCTTTGATGGCGACGAAAATGTCTCCAGGCGCGATCGAACGGCTATCGATGGAGATGCCGGTGAACGGCCCGCGCGCCTCGCCTTCGAGCCTGCCGCCGGTCGCGGCAAGGAGTTCCTCGATCGACCATAGCTCAGTCATCGGGCCCTTCGTCGCGCACGGCTTGGCGCACAATGTCGTGGTCGCTGAACGGCTTCACCTCATTGCCGACGATCTGTCCGGTCTCATGGCCCTTGCCGGCGACGAGAAGCACATCACCCGCGCCGAGCCCATGCACGGCGGCACGTATCGCCTCTTCACGCGGGCCGATCTCGATTGCCTCGGGGTAGGCGCTCAATATTTCGCGACGGATTAGAGCCGGGTCTTCGCTGCGCGGGTTGTCGTCGGTCACATAGCCGATGTCGGCGAGGCGCCGGACAACCGCGCCCATCTGCGGACGCTTGCCGCGGTCGCGGTCGCCGCCGCAGCCGAAGACGACAACCAGGTGTCTGCGGGCATAAGGACGAAGCGATGCAAGCACGGTTTCAAGTGCATCGGGCGTATGCGCATAGTCGACGAAGACCGGTGCGCCGAAGTGAGTGGTGGCCACGCGCTCGAGCCGGCCCTTGGCGCCCTCCAGGCTTTCGAGCGCATTCATCGTCACGTCCTCGCGGCCACCCGTGGCGATCACCAGCCCGGCAGCGACCAGCGCATTGTGAGCCTGGAAATCTCCGGCGAGCGGAAGAGTAATCCTATGGAGCGCCGCGCGCCCCTGGACCTGCAGCACCTGGCCGAAACCTTCCTGCCGTCGCTCGAGAAGCCTGAGCGCATCGCCCTTCCCGCCGATGGTGAACGGCACGAGGCCATGGGTTTTCGCCAAGCGCACCACGTCTTCGCCTTCGGGCGTATCGGCATCGATCACCGCCGGCGAACCGCGCGGCAGCAGCTCGGTAAAGAGCCGCATCTTCGCAGTGCGATAATCTTCGAAGCTGGGGTGATAATCGAGATGGTCACGGGTGATGTTGGTGAAGGCACCCGCGGCCAGTCTCAGACCGTCGAGACGGAACTGGGCCAGCCCGTGGCTCGATGCCTCGAGCGCCAGATGGCTCACGCGATCCCTCTGCGCGAGCCGCGCGAGAATGGCATGAAGCTCGACAGGATCGGGCGTCGTATGGCTCAGATATTCATCGCCGCCGGGGCCGACGATGCCGATCGTTCCAAGGCTCGCGGCGCGAAAGCCCATCGACTGCCATATCTGCCGGACGAAGGCGGCCACGGATGTCTTGCCGTTGGTGCCGGTGACGGCCACGCAGAGGTCGGGCTGCCCACCATAAAAGCGCGCCGCTGCGAGAGCCAGACGGCGGCGTGGATTCTCATCATGGATGACCGCCACATTCGCCTTGCCGACGCGCGGCTCGGCGACCACCGCGGTGGCACCCTTGGCGATAGCCTCGCTGATAAACCTGACCCCGTCGGCGTTTGTGCCTGAAAGGGCAAAGAACAAATCGCCCGGCCTGACCCTGCGGCTGTCCGCGGTGAGGCCCGAAATCGCCAGCCGACCTGCCTCCTCGCTCAGCGCAATGTCGGGACCCATCACGGCCCTGAGACTCATCGACATGGATCAGTCACCGATCGTTCCGGCATCAGTTTTCTTGGCAAGCTTGACTGCTTCCTCGGCGGTGATTTCCGGCGCGACGCCGAGCATCGAACCGATGCGGGCGATGATCCGGCCCGCCGTCGGCACAGCGTTCCAGCCCGCGGTGGCAAAGCCATAGGTTCCAGCAACGGCTTGGGGTTCATCCAGCAAGACCAGCACGGCATATCGAGGATCGTCCATGGGGAATGCACCGACAAATGTGGTCAAACGATGATCCCGGCTGTAGCGCCCGCCGACGACTTTCTCCGCCGATCCGGTTTTACCGCCCACCCGGTAGCCCGGTGCTTCGGCCTTGGTGGCCGTGCCTTCGGTCACGTTGAGCCGCATGAGATAGCGCATGGTCGCGCTGGTTTTCTCGCTGATGACGCGGCGGGACGCGGCACCTGCCTCTGCGACATCACGCTTGAAGAAGGTTGGCTCGATCAGCATGCCGCCATTCACGAAAGCGGCAACGGCTGAGGCAAGCTGCAGCGGCTGGATGGAAATGCCATGGCCGAACGCGGCGGTCATGGTGTTCACGCGGCTCCAGCGGGCCGGGTAGAGAGGCTCGGCCGACTCCGGCAGCTCGGTGCGGAGACGATCGAACAAGCCGAGCTTGCGCAAAAACTGCTTATGTCCCTCGATGCCGACATCGAGCGCCATTTTGGCGGTGCCGATGTTGGAGGAATGGGTAAAGATCTCTGGCACTGTGAGGATGCGCCGCGTTGCATGATAATCGTCGATGCGCGAGCGGCCGGCAGGCAGCGGATAGCGACAGTCATATGTCTTGCCGAGGTCGGCTACACCCTCGTCAAGCGCCATGGCGAAGGTGATGGTTTTCACCGACGAGCCCAGTTCGAAGACGCCGCCCGAGAAGCGGTTCATGCTTTCCTTGTTCTGGGCCTGTTGTGGATCGTTCGGATTGAAATCCGGCAGCGAGACGGCGGCGATCACCTCTCCGGACTTCACGTCGAGCACGATGCCCGCCCCGGCCTGCGCCTTGTAGGTCGCCATTGCCGCAGCGATCTCGCTCGCGACCGCATGCTGGACGCGGGCATCGATTGCAAGCTCCGCGGGCCCCGTGTCGTTCCCGCCGGGCTCCGCCAGCGACGCTTTGTAGATCGCGCCCCGATCGTCGAGATATTTCTCGATGCCGGCAAGACCATGCGAGTCGACGTCGACATAGCCCAGAATATGCGCTCCGAGCCGGCCCATCGGGTAGACGCGCCGGGTCTCGTTGCGGAAGCCCACGCCGGGGATTCCCAGACGATGAACGATTTCCTTCTGCCGCGGCGTGATCTGCCGCTTCAGCCAAACGAAGGCGCGTTTCTGGGAAAGCTTCTGCACAATATCGCGCGCGCTCATCTCGGGAATAGCGCCGGTCAGAAGCTCCACCGCTTCATCGGTATCGATGATCTGGCGCGGATCGGCATAAAGGGAGGGTATGGCGATGTCGCTCGCCAGAAGCACGCCGTTGCGGTCGATGATGTCCGGGCGGGGCAAGGGCGCTTCCAGCTCTCCCTGCGCCTGATCGGCCTGGGGAGGAAGCAGCGCGAGCTGGGCAAATCGCAGTGCGATGATGGCAAAGCACAGCGCAAAACCGCACACCACAAGGCGCAGGCGCTTCTGGCCGGCCAGGGCCGAGACTTGACCGGTCATGGCGCCGCTGCGTCCGCGGGCGCACTCCCCTGCTCTCTCAGCATGTCGCCGATTTGATCCGTGCCCGGCGTGCCTGGCGCAATCATGGGTTCGGCAGGAACCCGCGTGTCGATTTCGGATTCGGAGATCCGCTGCAGAGCACCGACCACCCCGAGCTTCAGGTGCTTGGCCGCCAGATGCTCGATGCGGTCGGGCCGCGTGAGCAGGCTCCACTCCGCGGTCAGGAGCTTGATATTTTCGCGCTCCTCCCTGATTTGACCATCGAGCACTACGATGTTGCGTTCGGCTCTGCGCGTCTTGTGCTCCAGCGCATAGGCATAATAGGCCGACGCGAGAAGACCGAGCACCAGGATTCCGTTCAGCAGGCGGAGCATCATGGCCGGCCTCCGGAGCTTGCCAGGAGCAGAAGATCGCGGGTGAGCGGACGCGCCGGCGCATCGGTCCTGACTGCTGCCCTGAGCTTCGCCGATCTCGACCTGGGGTTCGCTTCCACTTCGGCCTCCGACGGGGTGAGGGGGTTGCGGTTGAGGAGCATGAAAGCCGGATGCTGCACCGTGGCCGCGGGGCGATGGCGGGAGGGGCGCGCCGCATGGCCGCTGCGTTCAACAAGGAATTTCTTGGCGATGCGGTCCTCCAAGGAATGAAAGCAGACGACGGCGAGCCTGCCGCCAGGCTTGAGAAGCTTCTCTGCGGCGCCGAGCGCCCGCACGAGCTCCTCGAGCTCGCGATTGATGTGGATGCGCAGCGCCTGGAAGGTCCGCGTCGCCGGATGGATGGGATCCTGCGGCTTTCGTCCGATAACCGATTCGACGAGCCGGGCCAGCTCGCCCGTTCGCGTCAAGGGTTTCTCCGCCCTCGCCCTGGCGATGGCGCGCGCGATCGCATGGGCACGGCGTTCCTCGCCGAAGACAGCGATGATCCGCTTCAATTCGTCTTCGGAGAGAGTGTTGACCGCATCAGCCGCCGTTTGGCTGCCTCGGCCCATGCGCATGTCGAGCGGCCCGTCGCTGCGAAACGAAAACCCCCGCGCAGGATCGTCGAGCTGCATCGAAGATACTCCGACGTCGAGCACGATGCCGTCGACCGCCTCCACGCCGTGCAGGGCAAGCAGGCTGTCCATGCTCGAGAACAGGCCCTCGATGAGGGTGAGCCTGCCGGGAAAGGCGGCGGCAAGCGCTGCGCCGGCCGCCAGGGCCTCCGCATCGCGGTCGATTGCATAAACGGTGCACTGCGCCGTCTGGAGAATCGCGCGCGTATACCCGCCGGCACCGAAGGTTCCGTCGACATAGATGCCGCCCTCCCGCGGGCCCAATGCTTCGAGCACCTCGGTGAGCAGCACCGGTTCGTGCCGCGATTTGCCCCTGATTTCCGACTGTTCCACCATCCCCTGACCGGCCGCTGATGGGCGTTAGGACAGTGCCCCCGCTGTGCTTAATAAATCGTTCAAAGAGAACAGAAACGAAAAAAGTGCCAGCCGGCCTGTAAGCCGGGTTCTGTCCACGCTCGTTGAAGCGCTGGATGACCATTCATCTGGGATGTGCGTCGCCGCACACCTCGCGCGATCTACCCGGGTGACGATCCGGAAACGGACCTGGGCCCTTGCGAGCCCGCGTCACCCCTACTTGATCTTGCTCCGGGCGGGGTTTGCCATGCCGCACCCGTTGCCGGTTGCGCGGTGCGCTCTTACCGCACCCTTTCACCCTTGCTCGGGACAGATCCCGGGCGGTTCGTTTTCTGTGGCACTATCCCTGGGGTCTCCCCCGCCGGGCGTTACCCGGCACCCTGTTTCCGCGGAGCCCGGACTTTCCTCCCGCTGGCGCTCTCGCGTGATCAGCAGGCGGCCATCCGGCCAACTGGCAAGGGGGAGATAGGCGCGTGGAGACGTTAGGTCAAGCGGAGATGGTCGGGATGGGAACGAGAGCTATGCTTCATGGGTGATCTTTCCGTCGCAGATGGTGTAGCGAATCGGGATGTCCTTGATGGCGCCTGGATCATGCGCCTCGATATCGGCGCCGAGCACCACGATATCGGCCAGCATCCCCGGTTTCAGCATGCCTTTCCTGTCTTCGCAGAACTCCGCATAGGCGCCCCAGCGCGTGTAGCCGGCGATCGCTTCGAGAAGTGACAGCTTCTGGTCGGGGAGCCCTAGACGCCAGACACCGCGCGTGACGGCCGACTGGATCGAAATAAGGGGATTGAGCGCGGACACCGGCCAGTCGCTCGCCAGGACCATGCGTGCGCCGGCGGATAACAGCGTTCGCCACGCATAGGCATAAGCCCAGCGGTGTTCGCCCATGCGCGAGAGCGTGGGTTCGAGCGGCAGGCCCATTTGGCCGGGAGGATGAAGGGGCTGCATCGAGGCAATAACACCGAGTTCCTTGAAGCGCGGGATATCGGCGGGGCTGACGACCTCGATGTGCTCGATGCGATGGCGGCTGTCGCGGAGGCCATTGCGGTATCGCGCCACCGCATAGCCGTCGAGCACGGTGCGGACGGCACCATCGCCGATGGCGTGAACACAGATTTGCAGGCCCCGGCGATCGCATTCGACGGCGATCTCGGCGAAGTGCTGCGGAGAGAACAAGAGATCGCCGCGATGGCCCGGCTTGTCCGCATAGGGTTCCACCATGACGGCCGTCCAGGAATCGAGCACGCCGTCGATGAAAATTTTCACGCGGCCGGAATGCAGCCGGTCGGAATGGTAGCGGCTCGTCAGCGCGCTGGCCTTGTCGAGATTGGCCAGGGGCATGAAATTCTTGAAGTGATACGGCACCTGGACCCGGGCGGTGAACCCGCCCTCGCGGTTGATCTCATCGAGACGCTCGCAGATGTAGAAATTGCCGTCCATATTATGGATGCTGGTGATGCCGAAGGAGGCGCAGTAATCAAGCCCGCGCTTGATCAGGGCGCGATCATAGGCGCGCTCGGCGGCGCTGGGCGCAGGCTCGGGCTCGCCGCCGGTTTCCAGGCCGAGGCGGTCGCGATTGCCGCCATCTTTCAGCTGGTAGACGAGCCGGATCGCCTCGGTTTCGCGAAGCTCGCCCGCTGCCTTGCCATCGCTGCCCATGACGATCTCATTGCCCACGGGCAAATCGCGTCCGTGCAGAATGCCCGCGGCTTCCAGGGCTCTGGTGTTTGCCCAGGCGGTATGATGATCGGCTGCGATGCAGATCAAGGGCCTGTCCGAAACGGCCTTGTCGAGATGATGGCGCGACAATCGCTCGCTATTGGAGAGGATCGTGTAGTTCGTCTGGTTCGCGATGAGCAGCCCGGCGCCCGGCCGGCTCGCTTCATAGGCAGACAGCGCCGACAGCAGCGGCTGCAGTCCAAAGACGCTGGAAAGGTCGAGATTGTCAAGCTCGGCTGCGCCCGAAAATAAATGCATGTGGGATTCGATGAAGCCCGGAAGCACGCTGCAGCCCTGCGCATCGATGATCCTGGTCGCTGGAGACTTAAGCTCGGCAACGTCGGCAGCCGTACCGACCGCGATGATCCTGTTGCCCGCAATGGCGAGCGCCTGCGCATGGGAGATACCCTCATCCATGGTCAGAACCCGCGCATGGGTGATGATAATGTCAGCTCGGTCAGTCATCGTGATCTAACGCGCTCGCGCGCCGGCAAGGCGCTCAGCAGCCGCTTAAGAGTTTCGAGTGTCGAATGGTCGGCAATTCCGTCCACGCGCGAAGGGCGGAAATGGCGCTGAAAGGCGGTTACGACGGCTGCAACGATCGGGTCAAACGCATCGGCAGGCGCAAGCCCATAGCCATAGGCGGAAAGCTGTCGCACCAGGTCGCCGACTGCGGGGCCGCGATCCCCAAGCTTGAGCTCCTCTCCGGCGGTCACGGGTGCTGCCGGCACCCAATGGCCAATTCCGGCTTGATGCAATGTCGCCCATGGAAATTTCTCGCCGGGATCCTTCTTGCGCTGCGGTGCGATGTCGGAATGGGCAAGGATGTTCTCCGCAGCAATTTCATTGCGGACCACGATGTCGCGGCAAAGCCCGATCACCGCGTCGATTTGTGCAGAGGGGAAGTCGCAATAGCCTAGATCGTGACCAGGGTTGTGGATTTCGATGCCGATCGAGGCCGAGTTGATGTCGTCGCGAGACTTCCAGCGGCCGACGCCGGCATGCCAGGCACGAAGGTTCTCGTCGACCATCTGGGTGATCGATCCCTTCTCGTCCACCAAATAGTGGCAGGAAACACCAGAGCCGGGGTTGCACAGCCAGGCGCATGCAGCCATGGCCGATGTCATGCCGGTATAATGCAAGATGAGAAGCTCCGGCCGGTCGACGCCGCGGCGCGGACCAATATTGGGCGATGGATGCCAGTGATGCGCGAGCTCCGTTCGGCTCATAATCCGCGCGCCTTGGCAATCGCCCGATAGGCCGAATTGATTGCGGCAAGCCGCTTGGTTGCGATATCGATGAGCTCCGGAGGAACCCCGGCCGCGATATGCTTGTCGGGGTGGTTGGCCCGCACCAGGGCGCGGTAGCGCTCCTTGAGCTCGCGGTCGGAAAGTCCCGGTTCAATGCCGAGAACGGCATAAGGATCATCTTTCGGCGGGTGCAGATGCCGTGCCTTGATGCGGGCGAATTCGCGCTCGCCGAAGCCGAAGATCTGCGCGACCCGTTCCAAGTAGTCGAACTCGTGCTGGTGGAAACGGCCGTCCGCCGTGGCGATATGAAAAAGCCCGTCCATCACATCCTCGAGGATCTGCGGCCGGCTGGCGAACAGCCGCGCGATCTGCCGGGCATAGGCATCGTAGCCCGCAACGTCGCGCTTGGCATAGTCGAAGACTTTGGCAAGGTTTTGAAGTTCCTCGGGGGGAACATGAAAGACGCGCTTGAACGCTTCGATTTCGTCCATGGTCACGATGCCGTCTGCCTTCGCCATCTTCGCGCCAAGCGCAATCATGCCGATGGTGAAGGCAATCGACCGCTCGGGTGCCTGGTGTTCGCGCCCGGATCCGGAAAGCCGGCTCAGGAAATCGATCACCGGTCCGCCAAACCCGCCTAGCACTTCTATAATGCGCGTCCAAATCGACATGGCGTGCGACAATAGCGGATTCCGTTCCGCACGCCACTGGACAAGCCGTCGCCTCACCGGTCAAATGCCGCACCGGGCGAAGGCATGGCAAGGCACGATGGCGAGGCAAAGAAAAAAAGCCGCGCGCGAAAAATGGGATTTCTGGATCGATCGGGGCGGGACCTTCACGGATATCGTTGCCAGCACGCCTAAGGGAGACATACTCGCCCACAAGCTGCTTTCCGAGAAGCCGGAAGCCTATAGCGATGCAGCCATCCAAGGTATCCGCGATCTGATGGGTCTCGCGCCGGGGAGGCAATCCCGGCGGAGAGAATCTCATCGGTGAAAATGGGAACGACAATCGCCACAAATGCGCTGCTCGAGCGCAAGGGCGACCGCACCCTGCTCGTGACGACCAAGGGCTTCGCCGATGCCCTCGAGATCGGTTATCAGGCGCGGCCGCGAACTCTTCGACCGGGCGATAAAAAAACCGGAAGTGCTCTACGAGCAGGTGATCGAAGCGCAGGAGCGGGTGAACGCCGAGGGCGAAGTTCTCGTGCCGCTCGATCTAGGGTCGCTGCGCGGGCCGATGCTTCAGGCGGCCGACCGGGGAATTCGGTCCGTCGCGATCGTGCTCATGCATGGCTACCGGTTTCATGAGCATGAGCGTCAGGTGGCGGCGCTCGCCAGGGAGATCGGCTTCACCCAGGTGTCGGTCTCGCATGAAGTTTCGCCGCTGATGAAGCTCGTGGGGCGCGGCGACACGACGGTGGTTGACGCCTATCTGTCGCCGATCATTCGGCGCTATGTTGCGCGGGTGGCAAAGGAATTGCGGTGCGAGGAAGGCGGTTCTACGGGGCGCGTCCGTCTCATGTTCATGATGTCGTCGGGCGGGCTCACCGCTGCACATTTGTTCCAGGGCAAGGATGCCATTCTGTCCGGTCCGGCCGGCGGAGTCGTCGGCATGGTCGAGACCGGACGCATGGCGGGCTTCAAGCGGATCATCGGTTTCGACATGGGCGGCACGTCGACCGATGTGGCGCATTATTCCGGTGAGCTCGAACGTGCCTTCGAAACCCAGGTTGCCGGCGTTCGCATGCGGGCACCGATGATGCGCATCCACACGGTCGCTGCCGGCGGCGGCTCGCTTCTGCATTTCGACGGCGCGCGCTTCAGGGTGGGGCCGGAATCGGCCGGCGCCAATCCCGGCCCGCTGTGCTACCGGCGCGGAGGTCCGCTGGCGGTAACCGATGCCCATGTGATGCTGGGCAGAATCAATGCGGATTTTTTTCCAAGGCTGTTCGGGACGACAGGGACGGAATCGCTCGATAGCGAGGGCGTGCGCGCCGCCTTCGCAGAACTCGCAACTCGTATCGGCGATGGCCGCGGTGCCGAAGAAGTCGCGGAAGGCTTCGTGAAGATTGCGGTCGAGAACATGGCCAATGCGATCAAGAAGATTTCCGTGGAGCGCGGCCATGACATCACGACATATGTTTTGAACTGCTTCGGCGGCGCCGGCGCCCAGCACGCCTGCCGGATCGCCGACACGCTCGGCATGAAGACTATCCTGATCCATCCGCTCGCCGGCGTGCTGTCGGCGTACGGCATGGGGCTAGCCGATATCCGGGCCAACCGGCAGCAGGCGATCGAGCGCAAACTCGAGGCGCCCATTATGCCGGAGGTTCGCGCCGCCGCCCGGCGGCTCAAGCGCGAGACGCTCGCCGAACTGTCGTCGCAGGGAATTCCAGCCAGAGACACGGCAAGCGCAGTGCGCGTTTACCTGCGTTACGCCGGCACGGATACGAGCCTTGCTGTGGCGCTTGCACAGCACGGGGCAATGCGGAGCGCTTTCGAGACGCTGCACCAGAAGCAGTTTGGCTTCACCACGCCCGAGAAGGGGGTCATGGTGGAGGCAGTCGTGGTGGAATCGGCCGGAGGGGGCACCGCCATCCGGGAAATTTCCAAGCCAAAGGCCGACCATGAGGCAATGGCGATCGCCAAGACCCGGATTTTCAGCGACGGAAAATGGCTGCCGACACCGGTCTACGATCGCGGCGCGCTTCTGCCCGGGCAAACCATCAATGGTCCCGCCCTGATCGTAGAGGCGCATAATACGGTCGTGATCGAGAACGGCTGGCAGGCCCAGTGCAACGCACGGCTTCATCTCGTGCTCACGCGCGCGAAAAAACCGGCGAAGGGCCAAGCGGTGGGCACCAGGGCGGACCCGGTCATGCTGGAGATCTTCAACAACATTTTCATGAATATCGCGGAGCAGATGGGGGTGACGCTCGAAAAGACCGCTTATTCGGTGAACATCAAGGAGCGGCTGGATTTTTCCTGCGCCCTCTTCAATTCAAAAGGCGAGCTTGTGGCCAACGCTCCCCATATGCCGGTTCACCTGGGCTCGATGGACCGCTCGGTCGAGGTGATCATCCGGCTCAATCCGAACATGGAGCCGGGCGATGTCTATGTGCTCAATGCGCCCTACAATGGCGGAACGCACCTTCCCGACATCACCGTGGTAACACCGGTGTTCGACAGAAGGGGAAGCAGGATTCTGTTCTACGTCGCTTCGCGCGGCCATCATGCCGATGTCGGGGGCAAGGCGCCGGGGTCGATGACACCGCGGGCAACCACCATCCTCGAAGAAGGCGTGCTGATCGACAATTTCAAGCTGATGGAGCGCGGGCGCTTGCGTGAAACGGAGCTGCACGCGCTCCTCGCCTCGGGCGACTATCCTTGCCGCAACCCGGCGCAGAACCTTGCCGATCTGAAGGCGCAGATCGCCGCCAATGAAAAGGGCGTGCAGGAGCTGCACCGAATGGTGGCTGAATTTTCGCTGCCCGTTGTCGACGCTTATATGCAACATGTCCAGGACAACGCCGAGGAGAGTGTCAGGCGGGTCATCGACGCGCTCCATGATTCGGAGTTTTCCTACATCATGGATCAGGGCACGGTGATCAAGGTCAGGATCACCGTGGATAGGGAGAGACGCAGGGCGAAGATCGATTTCGGCGGAACCTCGCCCCAGCAGCCGAGCAATTTCAACGCACCCCGGCCGATCACGCGCGCGGCGGTATTATATGTCTTTCGCTGCATGGTCGACGAGAACATCCCCATGAATGCCGGCTGCCTCAGGCCGATAGAGATCGCAATTCCGCTCGACTGCATGCTGTCGCCCAATTATCCCGCAGCGGTCGTCGCGGGAAATGTGGAAACGAGCCAGGCGGTGACCGATACGCTGTTCGGCGCACTCGGCGCCATGGCCGCCTCGCAGGGCACGATGAACAACACCAATTTCGGCAACGAGCGCTACCAATATTACGAAACCATATGCGGGGGTGCGGGAGCGGGCCGGGGCTTTCATGGCGCAAGTGCCGTGCACACGCATATGACCAATACGCGGCTGACCGATCCGGAAGTTCTCGAATTCCGCCACCCGGTCATTCTGGAGAGTTTCTCGGTGAGGCGCGGGAGCGGCGGCAACGGACAATGGCGCGGCGGCGACGGGGTGGAAAGAGTGATCCGTTTCCTCGATAGGGTGGAGGTTTCGTTTCTTCACGGTCATCGCCGCACCTCGCCTTATGGCATGGCCGGAGGCGAGCCGGGCAGTCGCGGCGAAAACTATTTAAGACGCCGGAACGGCACGCTCGAGAAGCGCGAAGGCTGCGACCAGTTCATCTGCGAGGCGGGCGATGCCATTATTATTCGAACGCCGTCGGGCGGCGGCTATGGCCGGACACCGCATTAAACAAGGCAGGGAGGAGCATATCGATGTACGAGCTTTACGGGCGGAAGGGCGCGGGGTCCATGGTGGTCGAAGCGGTGCTCGAAGAATGCGCCCTTCCTTATAACCTCAGCGAGGTCAAGCGTGACGCCTCCCGCATGCCGCCGGCGGAGTATTACGCCGTCAATCCTCTCGGCCAGGTTCCGGCATTGAAGCTGCCCGACGGCACGGTCATGACCGAGTCGGCAGCAATAGTGCTCTATCTCGCGGATGAGCATTCCAAAGGGAAACTGGCGCCGGCGCCCGGCGAGCCGCTGCGCCCGCAATTCCTGCGCTGGCTCGTTTATCTCGCCACCAACATCTATATGACGGATCTCCGCATCTATTACTGCGACCGCTATACGACTGAGGCCGCCGATGCTGCAAATATCAAGGAAGCGGCGGTAAAAGCCATGGCGCGGGAATGGGATGTCTATGCAGCAGCACTTAAATCCAAGCCCTACATGCTCGGCGAAGAATTCTCAGTGGTCGATATTTATGCCGCCATGCTGGCCACCTGGAATGTCGACGTGCCCGCGTTCTTTCGCAAGCATCCCAATATTCGCGCCTGCTACGATCGCGTCCTCGCGCGCCCTGCGGTAGCACGCGTATGGCGCCGGCACGATTTGGAGTTTTGATGTCCTTCCACTCGTCATTCCGGCGAACGCCTCTGATCCAGCTTCACCCACTACGTCATGTATGGACCCCACCAGCGGGTATTTCTTTCCCTCCCCCTTGTGGGGAGGGATGTCTGAGCGAAGCGAAGACAGGGTGGGGTCTTTGCGAAGGTTGCACCCCACCCCTGCCCCTGCCCACAAGGGGGAGGGGAATTATTTTCCTCTTGACAACATTCCTAGATGTGTGTATATGGTCAGCATCTGCTCCAAGAAGGAGGCGGTCATCCGCGAAGCCTCACCTCTTCAGTTGATACGTGGAGCAGCTGCCGTCTGTCCCAGGGTCCCCGAGGCACCTTGGCAGGTACGGACGGCGGTGGGAGCGCTGTCGAGCCTCCGCATTTTGCCCCTCAGCTGGGGGGCACCAGTCCCACTCAGTTAATTCTCGAAATTAATGGAAGTGGGCACCAGTCCTACTCTTTGAAGTAGGCACCTAGGAGGGCCAGCCTCCCACCTCTCCTTCACCCGGAGGCGAAAAGCCCGCGGATGGGAATTTCTATTTCACGACCTGACAATACTCATTCGCGCGAGAGCATTCCCTCGCTCCCTTCACTGCCTTAAACGGTTCACTAACCTGTTTCCGTAATAGTTCGGTAGCGGTAGCCGGGCGACTGCATCGGCACGAGGCGTGAGTGAGCGAGCATGAGTACCCAGAACTCTCCTGAAAAGGAGCATGAATTCGATTTTGCGGCAATCGAAGCGGCCGTGAGAGAAACCGAGCGGGGCCGATGGTTTCTGGCCGAATTCGAAAAGCGCGGGCGCATCGCTGAAACCCAGACACTTCTCGCTGCAATTCGCAAGCTTGAAGACATTATTGCGGCGGGCCCCGAGATAAATTCCGCACCCTCGCTTGCCCCTGGTATCGGAGCGATCATCGCCGAGGCGCGAAACGAGATTTCGGCCATTCGTGCTCAGCTGGTGCCCGACGACCGCACGCAAAGATCAAATTGCGACGTCTTTGCCGCACTCACCATCGATGCGAAGATCATAGCGGTGGAATTGTCTCATTTAGCCGAGGTGCTGCAGGCTGCGGAACCAAGCGAGCTTCCTCATCTCTCCGCCAGGCTTTCGATACTCGCCAGGTCGCACGATACGCTCACCCGCCAGATCGCCACGCTGGCCAATCTCCTGCTCAACCTCAATCGCGGTTGGCATCAGGATGCTGCCGGCGAGTCCGCCTCGGTGGCGGATCGGCTCGAGCCGCTCCTCGCCGGAGTGCCGCGGCCCGCCGAAGCGCTGCTATCCCAGGAGAATTTGCGCTATTTCGGCAAGGATGAGGAATTCTTCTTTGCCGAAGACAGTCCCCCTGCCCTGGCACCCAGGCACGACCTTGCCGCTGCTTCTGACGCCAGCCCTTCCGCCCAGCCTGGCAGGAACCGTATCGTTATCGTGCGCACTTCGCCCTCAGAAGCCCGCCCCATTCCCCTCGCCGAGGAAATTCACTCGGAATTGTCGCAGCCCGCGGCCTAAGCTGCTTCGCCGAGAACACGGGCGAAAACGCCCCTGTCGACGTTTCCGCCTGAGATGACGGCAACGATGACGCGGCCTCTGGTTTCGATTTTACCGGCCAGAACCGCGGCAAGCGCAGCGCTTCCGCCGGGCTCGATCACCAGCTTCAAGGTCTCGAAGCCGAACCGCATGGCGCGCTTCACCTCCTCATCACTCACCACCAGGCCCGAGGCGAGCCGCCCTCGATTGATCTCGAAAGTCGTTTCGCCCGGCTCCTGTGACATGAGAGCATCGCACAGGCTGCCTGCTGCCCGCGCATTTCGAACGCGCCTTCCGGCGGCGAGCGAGCGGGCGTAATCGTCGAAGCCCTCGGGCTCCACCGTGTACACTGCACTTTCCGGCAGCCGGGCCGCGGCCGCCAAAGCAATCCCCGCAGTCAGTCCGCCCCCGCTCGCCGATACCAGGATGGCGTCGGGCTTCACCCCGGCTTCCTCCGCCTGTTCGGCAATTTCGAGCCCTGAGGTTCCCTGGCCGGCGATGATGTCGGTATCTTCGAAAGGCGGCACCAGCACAGCATGCCGCTCTTCGGTGAAACGCCGGGCTATGTCCTCGCGCGATTCCCGTTCTCTGTCGTAGAGAACCACGTCGGCGCCATAGCCCTTGGTGTTGTTCTGCTTGATAAGCGGTGTGTCCTTCGGCATCACGATCAGTGCCGGAAGGCCCTTGATCTGCGCTGCCGCCGCCACGCCCTGGGCATGGTTGCCGGACGAATAGGCCACGACCCCGCCCTTGTGGAGCTTCGGGTCGAGCTGGGAAATTTTGTTCCAGGCGCCGCGGAACTTGAACGATCCGGTCCGTTGCAGGCATTCGGCCTTCAGCAGGATGCGGCCGCCGGTGAGCGCGTTCAGAACGGGCGATTCGATCAATGGTGTCCGCACGGCAAAGCCGCTGATCCTCTGGGCGGCGGCCTCTATATCCGCAATCTGCGGAATAGGTTGGATTGTCATTCGGATTTCCTTTCCGGCGCTCCGGGAGTCAATTCATGAGAAATTGCACGAGACGATTCGTGCTCGATAGCCGTCCTGCAAGCATTGAAGCCATGCCTTTGTGAAAGGCGACAGCCAGCTCGGGCGCCTCCGCTTCCAGCTTTCTGAGCTGCGTCTGGGTGAATTGCCACGCGATCACTTTCGTCCGCGCGATCACCGAGGCAGTGCGCGGGCCGCCGAGGTAAAAGGCGATTTCTCCGGCAATCGCGCCCGGCCCGATCGTCTTCAGTCGGATATGAGTGTCATTGTCGCCCTTGAGGTCGACGGTGGCCTGGCCCAATTCGATGAAATACATCTCTTCCGACGGGCTGTCCTGCGAGATCATCACGGCATCAGGCTCGAATTCGGTTCTCTCGAGGTGTTTCGCGAGCTTGACCGCAAGCTTCTTGTCCTGGATGACCTGCGCCAATTGCTCACTCACCGAGTAATTGGCGGGCTCGCGGCCTTCCGGCTGGATCGTAGACAGCAGCTGATCTTCGCACCATTCGATACCTCGATCGAGATCCGCGAACATCATAACATGGGCGAAATCGCCGCTTTGCAGCCCGCTGCGCAAAAATGTCTCCTGGCTCGATTCATTGAACCCGGTCAATATCACGGCTACGCCGCGGACGCGCGCAAAGTGGGCCAGCTTCTGAAAGCTCACCACGGCTGAGGTGTCGAGCCCCGTCACCCGCCAGAAATCGATGATGAGGTGCGTGGCCTTCACTTCTCCGGGCATATTGAGACGCTTGAGGATCTGCTCGCGCAAACGATCGGCGGTTCCGAAAAACACGAAGCCTTGCAAACGATATATTAGAATGCTCTTGCCATGTTTTTCCAGGAATTGCCGGCGTTCCTCCGATCGGTCGACATTGCTGTGGAAATCCGCCCCCGTAAGCGCGTTCTTGACGATATCGACCTTGCTGTAATCAACCACGAACAGCACGAGTCCGGCCACGAGCCCGAAGAGAATTCCGGGCAGCAGCCCGACTGAAATGATGATCAGCAAAATGAGGCAGATCACTGCATATTCGGCGGTCGTCACCCGCCGGAAGCTCAGCACGAGCCAGTCGAGAATGAGATTGGCTCCGACCCACAGCAGCAAGGCGCCGAACAGCGGTTTCGGCACGAAGGTCAGAAACGGTGCACCCACGGTCATGAACAGGAGGCAAAGCACCGCGATGACCGGCCCGACCATTCTGAAAATCCCCCCGAGCCTGTGACTGAGGAGCGTGAGGCCCAGATCCTGGAACCCCGCGGTTCCTCCCCCAAGTCCCGCCAGGAGGTTCGCCGTTCCCGAGACCCGCAGTTCCTTGTCGAAGTCGATGTCGCGGTGAAGGGCAAGCTCGAGCCCGCTGGAATTCATCAGCACCGCGAGGGTCGAAAGAACGACGAGAGACATTATGCTCAGCCACTGCTGGCCGATAACGTTCCAATGAATGAGCGCAAGTTCGGAAATGCCGAAGGGCGGCCACAGGCTGGGCTTGTCCAGGAGGTCGATGATCCAGCCCGCCTCGCGCAGATCGGCGAAAGGTGTCTGCATGGTGAAGGCCACGAGGTGGAAGAGTATGGTCGCAGTTATCACCGTCACCGACAGGGCGAGGCTCGAGTGGGTCCGCTGCGACAGGAACGAGATCAGCGCAATGAAAATGATGGCAAGGGCGAATTTCAGCAGTACATGAGCTTCGCCCAGCATCTGCACATTGGCGAGCACATTCGGGTCGCCGGCGATCACTCCGATCGAGCCCTTGGTGATCAGCCAGCCGGTGCCCGCCAGAAAGCCGGCGATAACGGGGAACGGAATGAATCGAATGAGCCGGCCGAGCTGAAAAAAACCGATCATGTAAAAGGCGATGCCGGTGAGCACGCTGGACAGCCCGACGGCCGCGACCACGGTAACGACGATCTCCTCTTCGCTGGCCGCGCCGATCAGCGATGCCGACACCCAGGACGCGATGAGCGCCAGCGAGGCCAGCGGCACTTGCTGCGTCGTCCCGATCATGCCCGGCACGCTGCTGCGGCTTGCGATGATGACCGCCAGCACAGTGCTGGCGAACAGCGAGATGCCGATGCCTACAGGCAGATAGGGTTCCAGCGGCCCCGTAAAGATGAACGCTGCCTGCGACACCGCGGCAACGATGATCACGATGCCGCAGAGCATTCCCGCAACGACGCTCGGCAGCAACTGGCTCGGAGAATAGTCCTTTTCCGAGGTCTGAATGGCTTCAGTCATCGCTGCGGCCTTCCCCCTGGCAGCAAAACCCCTGGGCCCCTGTATGAACAGATTGGCACGACATTTTTTGACCGTCTACGGCAGTTTCGGGCTAGGCTGGAGCGGAGGGGATAAGAATCGAGAGTGGCTGGTTGGGCGAAGACGGGGATCAGTTTCAGCTGAGGTTCTGGGGTGTCCGCGGCAGTATCCCATCACCGGGGCCCCAGACAGCGGCCTTTGGAGGCAATACCGCCTGTGTGGAAATCATGGCGGGAGGCCATACGCTCATCATCGATGCGGGTTCCGGTATCAGGGCGCTTGGCGAGAAGCTGTGCGGGCTTGGCTCCCGTTCCGTCGATCTTCTATTCAGCCACTGTCATTTCGATCACATCGAGGGCCTGCCCTTTTTCGCACCGCTTTATATACCGGGCCGCAAGCTGACCATGTGGTCAGGTCACATACGTGCACCCGACGCCACCCGAGCCATGATCGCCAGTCTCATTCGCGCCCCGTATTTCCCGGTCGATCCCTCCGCCTTCCGGGCAAATGTCACCTATCATGACTTTACCGCCGGCGACACACTTACACCTGCCCGCGAAATCGTTATAGAAACGATTCTGCTCAATCATCCGGGCGGGGCGACTGGCTTCAGGATCAGATTCGGCGAGAAATCCGTCTGCTATATCAGCGATGTCGAGCACCGCCCGGGCACGCTCGATGTGGCATTGGCGGATTTTGTTCGCGGCGCGAATGTTATGATTTACGATGCGATGTATACCGATGAGGAATATCCGCGCTATGCAGGCTTTGGTCACTCGACGTGGCAGGAGGGGGTTAAACTCGCCGATGCAGCCGACATCCACACACTGGCTCTTTACCATCATTTCCCCGGCCGCAGCGACACCGAACTGGCGAAGATCGAGGCCCTGGCAACGGCGCGCCGCCCCGTGACGTTCTTGGCCCGCGAAGGCATGGAAATTAAATTGTGAGAAGAACGCGTTCAATCGTCATTCTGCTCGGGTTCGCCGTGGTTCTCGCTCTTACTTTTCTGCGCTGGTGGGACCCGTATCTGATTCGCAGCATGCGCGAGATCGCCTTCGACCAGTTCCAGCGCATCTCCCCCCGGGAATATCAGGCCTTGCCGGTCCGCATCGCCGACATCGACGAGACATCGATGGCGGCCTATGGCCAATGGCCCTGGCCGAGAACCCGAATCGCTGAGCTGGTCGAAAAGCTTCACCAGCTCGGTGCCGCAGCCATCGCCTTCGACATAATATTCTCCGAGCCGGACAGGCTTTCACCCGCCACGCTGTTCAAGGATGAAACCATCCGTTCCGTTCTACTGCAGGCCGGAACCCTTCCCGAAAATTCTCAGCTTCCCGACAGCGACAAGATTTTCGCCAAAGCAATTGAGGGCAAGCCGGTCGTGCTGGGCTTTGCCGTCACCAATTCGGGAAATACGGAAAAGCCGCCGGTCAAGGCTGGTTTTGCATTCACCGGCGAGAGTCCCATAGCCGCACCGCCGCGCTTCGAATCAACAGCGCCTATTCTTCCCGATCTTCAGGCAGCAGCAGCCGGCATCGGCAATATCAGTTTCGATCCCTCCTCCACTTCGGTGATCAGGCGCATTCCGATGCTCGTCACCGACGGCCAGCAATTCTACCCCAGCCTTTCGCTCGAAGCGCTGCGGGTCGGCCAGGGAGCCTCGACCTATCTGATCGAGAATGCCCCCGAAGTGGCAGCGTCCATCGGCTCCATCAGGGTCGGGGATTTTTCGGTTCAGACTGCCGCCTCGGGCAGCATGTGGCTTCATTATGCCAAGGACACGCGCGACCGGTACGTTTCGGTCAAGCGCATTCTCGAGGAGTCGGAAGCACCCGCAACCCGCGATCTGATCAATGGCAGCATCGTTCTGATCGGAACCTCTGCCGCGGGCCTTCAGGATGTCCGCACCACTGCGCTCGGCGAAGTGGTGCCCGGCGTGTCGATCCATGCCCAGGCCGTCGAACAGATTCTCAGGCGATTTTCTGTCCAGACCCGACTGGGCGGACGGACTGGAGATCGCCGGCGTCCTGCTCCTCGGCGTCCTGATCGTTCTGATGGCCGGCATTATCAGCCCGGTGCTGGCGCTTTTCGCCGGCATCGTGGCCGCCGCCGCCGCGACGGGCGGTGCCTGGGCTGCCTTCCGCTATGAGAAATTTCTGCTCGATCCGACCTTTCCCGCGCTCAGCGGCCTCTTGGCGCTGTTCACCATGATCGCCTTCCGCTTCCTCGTCACCGACCGCGAGCGGCGTATGATCCGCCGTGCATTCTCTCAATATCTTGCACCCTCGGTTCTGCGCCGCATCGAGGCTTCACGCGGCGCGCTGCGGCTCGGAGGTGACGAGCGCCAGCTCACCCTCATGTTCATGGACATACGCAACTTTACCTCGATCAGCGAAGGCCTGAGCCCGACCCAGCTTGTCGATTTCTTGAACAAGCTGCTCAACGAGCTCAGCAAGCCGACGATCGACAACGAGGGCACGCTGGACAAGTTCATCGGCGATTCGATCATGTCGTTCTGGAATGCCCCGCTCGATGTCGCCGACCACCCGGCCAAGGCCGCAAAGGCGGCTCTCGGCATGCGCTTGGCGCTGCGCGAGCTCAACAGCAGGGATGCGTTCAATCTGAACTGGCGGCTCGGGGATAATTCCAAGGTTCAAATCGGCATCGGCCTCAACACCGGCCTTGCCTGCGTGGGCAACATGGGAGCCGAGACCCGCTTCAACTACACCGCCGTGGGCGATGCGGTGAACATTGCCGCCAGGGTAGAAAGCGTGACGAAACACGTCGGCTTCGACATTCTGGTGTCGGAATCAACCGCCTCCTCCCTTCAGGGCATGGCGCTGCTCGATGCCGGTCTGCTGGAGCTCAAGGGCAAGAGTGCCCGCCAGCGTCTCTATGCGCTACTCGGCGACAGCACTCTGGGAAGCACCTCGGCCTTCGAGGAACTGGCCAAAGCCCATGAAACTTTGCTTCGCGACCTGGCATCCAACGAAATCGCGGCGGCCAAACGCATGCTGTCGCGCTGCCGTACGCTGGCCGGCCAGAACGACTGGCCGGATCTGGCGTCGTTCTACGAGCGCATCGTCGAACGCCGCCAGGACTTCGTGAATTAGTTATTGAAGACCGGAACCGCCTTCGCCTTGGCCTTCCCCACGCGAACGATCCGGTCTATCTCGCGGCGCATTCTGCTGATCCGAGGAGCCGTTCCTCGCCGGGAATTTGTCTCTGCCGAGGCCGCAGTTCGCCCGTCCCAGTCGGAAGGAAGGCAACAGCCGCTGATTGTTGACGAGAAACGGAAATGCATCGGTCCCAAACTGATTCGCCGCTGCTGCAGTCACGCGCTCGGGCTGGGTGATGTTGCCGCCGCGCGCCACAATGAAATCGCAGGGCCGGTCTACGACCACGCAATTGCTTCGGTCGCCGGGCGGGCACCACCGTGCCGCACCATTGAGCAGCACCATCATCGCTACATTGTTACCTACATAAAGGTCGACCGCCGTGCCCCGCACACCGAGGGTTCCCGTCGGTGTCGCAATCTCATACGCCGAAGACGGACTTTTCCCGCTGATCCAGCGTAACGCCCCCTTGGTCGTATTGAGGGCCAGCCTCTTAACCCGGTTGCCCGAGCCCAGCACATATTCATCGACCATGATGCTGGAATTCGGCCCGACCGCCAGCTTGGTTCCATCGATGAACTGGAACTGCCCCAGTCCCGTGTTGTTCGTCCTTATCCGTTCATCGCGACTCACCGGGTCGGAGCGCTTGAACTCGCCGGCGGCGCCCGTCACGATTGTCCGCACTGAAACTGCCTTGCCGACCTGTTCGGCGACGGCACCCGTCCCCAGAAACGAAAAACCCGCGACAAATGTCAGCACCATTCCCTTAAGTTTCAATGACCGCATGTGGAAACTCCCCTGCCTCGGGCCCCCGGGCTGCGACCCTCTTACAGGAAGTTCTTCCAGGCGTCACCTCTTGGGCCGCATCGAGTCCATAGAGCGTCAGCTTTCATGTAGCGACCGGGCCTCGGGTTAAGCATTCTGGGTTGAACCTACATTCAGTAATTGAATTCCCAATTGTTACGATTTCCACTGTGCCAGAGCTACTTATTGACACCCGACCGGCAGCATGAACACCATACCGCCGCTATTGCGTGCAGGGAGCACGCAAGGTGGATGGCACCAGGGGGGCCGCAGCTCAAGAAATGCGCCCAGCCCAGTCTTTGTCAGCCTCGAAGTAAGTCAGGGAAGGAGTTCTCTTTATGCCAAGACAGTTCAGATGGAGCATTTCCGCGTTCGCCGCCGCGGCAATGTTCGCCGTACTACCCTTGTCGGCGGCCGAAACCAAGGGGCCGGTCACCGACGACTTGGGCGTCGTCGAAATCCCGGCGGGCGCCCCGATCGTTATTGGCGGCTATTGGGTCATATCCGGGCCTGATACGGCGCTCGGGCTTGATTCGCAGCGCGGCGTCGAAGTTGCATTCGACGAGCTTGGCAATCAGATCGCCGGGCATCCGATTCAGCTGATCGTCGAAGATGACGGGTGCAACGCCGAAGGCGGTCAGACCGCCGCAACGAAGCTTGCATCGATTCCGAACATCGTTGTTGTCCTCGGCCCCGCCTGCTCGAGCGCCGCCACAGCCGGTGCTCCGATCCTGTGGAAACAGGGCCTGACGAATATCGGCACGGCGACGACAGCGCCCTCGCTCACCGCACCCGACCGCAAGCCGGACTATTTTGGCTATATGCGGACAATCTACAGCGACCTCGACCAGGGCTTCAACGACGCCGAATGGTTCCACAAGGAGCTGAAGTGCACGACGCTTGCCACCATTCACGATGGCAGCCCCTATGCATCGCAGCTCGCCAAAGCGGCAGCAGACCACTTCAAGGAGCTTGGCGGTGAAGTCGTCGCCGAGGAAGCCATTACCCCGACGGACGTAGATATGCGTCCGGTGCTGACCGGCATCGCCACCAAGAAGCCCTGCGTGCTGTACTTCCCGATCTTCGTTGCCGCTGCAGCGCAGATCGTCCGTCAGGCGCCTGAAATTGCCGATCTCAAGGATACCAAGATCATTGGTGGAAGCTCTTTGGCCGCTCCTGGTCTTCTTGAGGCAGCCGGTGATGCCGCCAAGGGCTTCATCATCACCAACGTCGACGTATCGCCTGAAGCGATGGGCCAGAAATACCCCGAGTTTGTAAAGGCCTATACCGAAAAATACGGGGAAGGACCGATCAATTCCTTCCACGCCCAAGCCTATGACGCCGGCAAGATTGTTGCCGCAGCGATTGAGAAAGTTGCCAAGAAAGACGACAAGGGCACGACCTATGTCGGTAAGAAGGCTCTGCACGACGAGCTCTTCGCCACGAAGGGTTATGACGGCATCTCCGGCCCGATCAACTGCAACGAGCACGGCCAGTGCGGTGCGTTCAATTTTGCGGTCTATGAGTTCACCGACGGTGATCCTTCGACCTTCGAATTGGGCAAAAATCCGAAGAAGATCTATCCGGTAAAGTAACCTTGGCTTTTCACGCATAATCAGGCCGGCTTTCCCTTAAGGGAGAGCCGGCCGCTTGGGAATTTCTACTGAGGGGATCGAGATGACGGCGATCGACAAGGTGGCAGCGAAGGCAGGCGTCCCGAGTATCTTCAAGAACTGGCACAAATTCACTTACGTCGATGCCGTTCTCTGGCTTCTGCGCATCTCAGTCATTGCAATTGTGGTTCTCGGCACCATCGGCACGCTGCTCAAGGGCACCTATTCGACATCGCAGTGGTTTTCGTTTTTCATGTTCGGCATCACCATCGGCGGGGTCTATGCGCTGATCGCGCTGGGATACACGATGGTTTATGGCATACTGCGCCTGATCAACTTCGCCCATGGCGACATCACCATGACCGGCGCCTTTTCGGCGTTTTTCCTGGCACGCAGCTTCGACCGCTCCGGATTTCTCGATGCCTATCCGGCCACCTCGATGGTAGCCCTCATGCTTCTCTCCATGGCGGTCTGCACCGCAACGGCATTGATCGTCGAGAGCATCTGCTACCGGCCTTTCCGTCATGTCGCTACGCTTGCGCCGCTGATCTGCGCCATTGGGGCCTCCTTCGTCATTCAGCACACTTTTCGCGGAATGTTCGGCAACAGTGTCCGCTCCTATCCCGATCCGGAATGGATGAAAGGCTCTTTGTACTCTTCGGCTGTCCATCTCGGTATCCAGCCGATTGTCATTTTGGGGCCGCTCGCAGCCATGTCGTTTCTCTATCTGGTCGTGCAGAAGACCAAGATGGGCACGGCGATGCGCGCCGTGTCAGAGGATCGTGACGCCGCCGCGCTCATGGGTATCGATTCCAACAAGATCATCATTTTCACTTTCGTGCTCGGCGCCTGCATGGCCGGGATCGGCGGCGTTCTCTACTGCTTCGTCTACAAGCAGATCTACTTCTTTTCGGGGTTTCTGCCGGGCATCAAGGCATTTTCAGCGCGGCAGTGCTTGGAGGGATCGGCAACATTCCTGGCGCCATGGTCGGCGGCATTTTCCTGGGTGTTGTCGAATCAATGGGCCCGCCGCTGTTCCTGGATGGCATTGGCATTCCCGGCCCCCTATCAGCTGCGCGATCTCATCGCCTTTACGATGCTGGTCTAGTGCTGGTGTTTCGTCCTCAGGGTCTGTTCGGCGAAGCCTTGGCGAAAAAACGAGCCTGAGCGTGCGGTACATGGAAAGCTGGTGAGAGGAGTTCCCGAATGTCATTCGAGGTCGTGGCGGCCAGCCGAATCGAAGAGCGCCAGATCGCTCCCTGGCGCCACGCGCTGCATGACCGGCGTGCAGTTCGGATTGCTCGGCTTTTCATCACCGTTGTCGGCATTTTCGGCATGTTCAACAACCGGCCGATCATCGTCGGCGAGCTGACGCTCGGCTACGCCACGCTTTGGCAGTGCTTTCTCCTCGCCGGATTCTAGTAGCGCGACGCCGCCTGTTCCCCACGCCCGCGCAGACCATTGCTGGCCGGCCTTGCCGCTTCGGGGCTGTTGGTCGCGGTCGCGTTTGCCATCCTGCCCTGAGTGATGAGCTTCATCAACCTGCGATCGGTGTTCGTATCGCTCGATAATAATCTCTACAAAATGCTGACTTTCGGCTTTCCGCCGCGATGGGTATCGGACTGTTGCTCGGCCTGGGCGCCATACTGGGCTTTCTCGGCGCATTGTCTGATGAGCTGCCGGCTCCCTGCGCCGGCCGATATCCGGCGGCTCGATTGCAGCGGGCCTCGCCGGCCTGTTTCAGGAGCTGATCCGCCCGGTGCTTGCCAACAGCACCACGACGAAGCCGATCCATGACCTGATCTATACCTAGACCGGCATGAAGCCGCGGGGCGCCATCATCTTTTCGGGTTGGTACTGGCGGCGATTGTGCTATTGGCGCATGAACCGGGAAAGACTTCCGTCGAATTGCAATCGGCTCACACCGATCGCCAATATGGATCCGGCGGGGCTTCATTGGAGCGCCCTCGCGATTGTCTTCTGTGCCGCCCTCTTCCCGCTCTATGCCGGAAACTTCGTCGGTCAGGTCTGCTCATCGTTGGTCTGTTCATGCTGATGGGAATGGGCCTCAATCTCGAGGTAGGGCTTGCCGGGCTCCTCGATCTCGGCTTCGTCGCCTTTTATGCGGTGGGCGCCTATGTCACCGCCTTCTCATGGCCGATAGTCCGCATGCATTGGCCCATCTGTGTTTTGGGAGGCCATGCCTATCGCGGTCCTCTGTTCGATCATTGTCGGGCATCATATTTGGCATTCCGGTGCTGAAGGTCAGGGGCGACTATCTGGCCGTTGCTACGATGGGCTTGGGCGAGATCGTGCGCGTTATCGTCCTGTCGGACGCTGCGGCTCCCCTTCTCGGTGGCGCGAAAGGTATTCTGCAGATCCCCCGCCCGAGATTTCTTCGATCTCCATCTGAACAATCCCGTTTCTCTTTTCTATCTGACTCTTGCCGCTTCGCTTGTCGCCGCCTATGCGGCCTGGCGGCTCGAAGAATTCGCGGCTCGGCCGCGCCTGGAAAGCCATCCGCGATGACGAGGATGTTGCACAGGCTCTTGGCATCAATCTGATCCATGTGAAACTTTTGGCTTACGGGCTGGGGGCGGCCTTCGCCGGGCTCGCAGGATCGATCTTCGCCGTGATGCTTGGCTCGATCTATCCCGCACAGCTTCCAGCTGATCATCTCGATCAATATTCTGGCTCTGATCATTGTCGGCGGCATGGGAAGCCTGCCCGGCGTGGCGCTTGGGGCGATCGTGCTTATCGGCCTGCCGGAAATGCTGCGCGAGTTCGGAGAGTTCCGCTATCTGTTTTATGGCCTCGCCATCGTGGCGGTGATGCGGCTGAAGCCCGAGGGACTGTGGCCCTCCGCATCCAAGCGGCGCGAATTACGGATCGACGCGGAGCTCTGGCCGTGCAGTAAAGCACGACGCAGCGCACCTCAGCCACGCAAAAGACGGCCTGACGCATGCCGGCGCTTCTGGAAACCGTCCAGTTAACGAAACACTTCGGCGGCCTGGTTGCAGTCGACCATCTTGATCTTCAGGTAGCCGAGGGCGCAATCCACAGCATCATCGGGCCAAACGGGGCAGGCAAGACTACCGTCTTCAACTGCATCATGGAATTCTACTCACCCGACGGCGGAGAGATCATCTTTGCCGGCGGCCGCATCGACGGAATAACCCCCGACCGGGTCGCATCGGCAGGAATAAACCGCACCTACCAGAATATTCGGCTTTTCCGAAATCTCACTGCTATTGAGAACATCCTGGTGGGCATGCATCTTCACCTCAAGTCCACCTGGATCGGTGCTCTGTTCAACACCTCCGCAACCCGGGCCGATGAGCAACAGGCGCATCACGAAGCAACCCGAATCCTCGAATTCGTTGGCCTGCGCGGGCGGGGCGACGTCGTCGCCCGCAACCTCGCCTATGGCGAACAGCGACGGCTGGAGATCGCTCGCGCCCTGGCCACGCGTCCGCGGCTGTTGATGCTGGACGAGCCGATGGCCGGCATGAATCCCCGCGAAAGCCTCGACATGATGGAATTTTGTGCGCCGCGTCCGCGACGAACGCTCCGTGACCATCCTGCTGATCGAACATTCCATGCGCGTCGTCATGGGCATTTCCGACCGGGTAACCGTGCTCGATCACGGGGTAAAGATATCTCGGAAGGCACGCCCGCCGAGGTGCAGAACGATAAGAAGGTCATCGAAGCCTATCTCGGCATCCAGCAGGAAAGGGGCTGAAATAGATGGCTCTTCTGGAAGTCAAGCGATCTGCACGTCTACTACGGAAAAATCCATGCTCTGAAGGGCATTTCACTCGAGCTCGGCAAGGACCAGATCGTTACGCTCATAGGTGCCAATGGCGCAGGCAAGAGCACGACGCTTAAGGCGATTTCCGGAATACTCGGCGCGACCGAAGGCCAGATCACTTACGATGGCGAGCCCCTGCGCAACCTTGCGGCCCATCACATCGTCGCCAAGGGCATCGTCCAGGTGCCTGAAGGCCGCCGCATCTTCAGCCGCTTGACCGTGGCCGAGAATTTGAAAGTGGCGCCTTCCTGCTCTCCGATAAGAAATGGATCGCCGACGCAGAGGAACGCGTGCTCGATCTCTTCCCGGATCCGCCAGCGCCTCAAGCAGGTCGCCGGAACCTTGAGCGGCGGCGAGCAGCAGATGCTTGCCATCGCACGCGGCCTGATGTCCAACCCCCGCGTGCTGCTGCTGGACGAGCCGAGCATGGGCCTTGCGCCGATTTTGGTTCAGCAGATTTTCGACACGATCATCGAGTATTCGCAAGAGTGGCATCGCCGTGCTTCTTGTCGAGCAGAATGCCTTTCTTGCCCTGCAGATCGCCGATTACGGCTATGTCATCGAAACCGGAGCGATCAGCCTGAAAGGCACGGGTGCGGAGCTGCTCGACAATCCGCAGGTCAAAGAAGCATATCTGGGCTGATGCCGATGGATGTCGCCGGAAAAGCCATTGTCGTGGTTGGAGGGGCGAGCGGTCTGGGACTTGCTACCACCGGCCTGTTGGCCAAGGCGGGAGCAAAGCTTGCCGTCATCGACGTCAACCCGTCATCACTGGAGCGCTGTATCGCAGCGCTCGCCTCGCCAGCCAAGATTGTCCATGGAGTGTGCGGAGACATCGTGCCGAAGGCCGCGGCCGCGGAACTCGTGAAAGAAGCCGCGCGCAAGCTCGGTCGAATCGACGGCCTGGTCAACTGCGCCGGAGTTTATCCCAGAAGGCCTATCCTCGACATCACCGATGAGGATTGGGATTTCGACTGGAAGATCAACGTGCGCGGCACCTACAATACCATGGCGGCGGCGGTGGAGCTCATGCGCGGGCAACCGCTCGCCGGCAAGGTTAGAGGCCGCATTGTCAACGTGTCCTCCGTCGATGCCTTCAAGGCACATCCGCAGAACGCCCATTATGCCGCCACCAAGGCGGCCGTCGTCAGCCTCACCCGCTCCTTTGCGCTCGAATTCGCACCCGATCAGATCCTTGTGAACGCCATCGCTCCCGCCGGCATTGCCACCGAAAAGGCAAAAGGATCGGGCTTTCTTCCGGAACTTGCCTCTCATACGCCGCTCGGCCGCAACGCCGAGCTTGACGATATCACCTCATGGATCGCCTTCATGCTTGGCGAGGGCAATAACTACATGACCGGTGAAACGGTCATCGTCAGCGGCGGTTATATTTTCGCATGAGGAAATCATGAAGCTCAGCCTGTTCAACCTGATGATGCAGCGTGACGACAGCGCGACACCGCAGCAGATCCTCCAGGACGCCGTCGCCATGGTGAAGCTTGCCGACGAGATAGGCTTCGACGCCGCATGGTTCGCCGAGCACCACTTCTCCAACTATTCCATATGCCCATCGCCCGCGATGATGGCCGCTTATTGCGCCGGCATGACGAGCCGCATCAGGCTCGGCGCGGCGGTCCACGTATTGCCTCTCTATAATCCGGTGCGCCTTGTTCAGGAGTTGGCCCTGCTCGACCTGCAATCAGGCGGACGCTCGGTTATCGGCCTCGGTTCCGGCTATCAGAAATATGAATTCGACCGCTTTCACCGTGCCCTGTCGGAAAAAACCGCGATCTCCTTGGAGGCCTGGGATATCCTGGAGATGGGTCTGCGCGACGGCTATCTGCGTTACGACGGCAAACATTTCCAGGTTCCGGAATCTCCGCTCTCGCTGCGCCCGCTGCAATCGCCTATGCCCCAGGTCTTCGTGACGGGCCTCGAGCCGGCGGTCGTTCAGCGCACCGCCAAAAGCGGCCATATCCCATTCATCACCGCCGGCTGGCGTGGCATGAGCCTGCTGATGGACATGCATGCGCATGTGCAGAAGCAATATGCCGCTGCCGGCATTGCTGCGGGGCGGATGCCGCTCGCCGTCCAGCAATATGTATATGTTGCTTCCGACCGGAAGGAAGCGTTGGACATCGCCGAGCGGGCACGCTCGGTCGCGCGTGCTGTTACCACCATGCGTGCCGGCGATCCTCAGCTTTCAGGCCACTTCATCCAGGAAGTGCCGATGCCGGACGAGCCGCCTGTCGAGACGTTTCTCGACAATCTGGTGATCGGCGATCCGCATCATGTTGCCGAAAAGCTCGTTGCCGAAATTTCTACCCTCGGCACTACCCACCTGTCCTGTTTCATGCAGATCGGAACGGTGAATGGCAAGCAGGCGCTGCGCTCGCTCGACCGCTTCGCCAGCGAGGCGGTACCGCTCATGGAGAAGGCTTTCGGCATGCCGCTCGACCGCGTGCATGCTGAGCGTATGCCGCCTCCTCCGCGGCGCCTTGCAGCTGGCGAAGATCGCGACAGCGCGCAAGCGGAGCACCTTCGGTACGCCAAGAGCGTCTAGAGCTTGCCGATAAAGGCGACCGCTTCGATTTCGACGAGCATCTCCGGCTCGGCGAGGGCCGCCTGCACGGTCGTGCGCGCCGGCGGATCCTTGGGAAAAGCCGCCCGAAACTCCTCATTCATCTGCGAGAAATAGCGCATATCGGCAAGATACACATTGCATTTCAAGATATCCTCGAAGCCCGCGCCGGCTTCCGCCAATACTGCCTTCAAATTGGCGAAGATTTGCCGGGTCTGCCGGCGCACGTCGCCCTTCCCCACGATTTTGCCCTGCTCATCCCATGCAACGAGGCCGGCGCTGTAAATCAATCCATTGGCGCTGGTGCCTGCCGAATAGGGATATTCCGGGAGCGGGAGATAAGAAAGCTTCTTGGGGCGAAGAATGCGTTTTGGCATGGGGGACTCGATGGGCGGGTTGTCGTGACGGTTGAGCTTATCCCACCCCCGAGGCTGCCGGAAGCATGGGACCGGAATTCTGCCCTATAATCTGGCGTACCGCATGCCGATCACTTATCCTGGGATTTGAGAACGCCGGGTTCGGCCCGGCGACGATGCACACGCTTGTCAGAACAGGATTTGCAGGTCGTGAACAGGAGGTTCCATAATGAAATTGAGCATACTGAAACCGAGCGTCAACAACATGTCCGTGCGCGTATTTGCCCGCGCTGCCGGGCTTGATATCGACGAGACCGACGTCTGGGGGCACACCCGCACACCTGAGTTCCTCAAGAAGTGCCCGGCGCATCTGACGCCGATGCTCGAGGCGGAAGGACTTCCCATGGGCTCGCTGTGGGAAAGCTGTGCCATCATGCAATATCTCAGCAACAAGCATGGCCTGGAGAAATTCTATCCCTCCGATCCGGCGCGGCGAGCCATGGTCGACAGCGCGATGTTTTATCTGATCGGCACGCTCTATCCGCTCGTGGCACGGGCGACCTATCCGGCCCTCGGTTTCCCGCAATATCCAGGCGAAGTCGGCGCGAGCGATGCCCCCGAACTCACGAAAGAAGCAGCCCGCAAATCGGCAGTCGCGGCCATTGCCGAGCCTTTGGAGGTCTTCAAGACCTTTTTCCTCGCCGATAAGCCCTTCATCGGCGGTAATTCGCCCTCGATTGCGGATATCAGGCTTGCGGCGACCCTGGAGTTCCTATCCGCGATCGATTATCCATTTCCCAAATGGACGCGTGATTATCTCTCCGCGATGGAGAAAGCTCTGGGCAAAGCCTATGCCGAACCTGCAGCGGACGTGCGCGGCTATATCGACCACGTGAAATCCCAGCGAAAGGCCGCAGGCTAGCGGATTAGAAAGACCCGATACCTTTCGCCATGAGCGCGGCGCAGAGAAGTATGAGCCCGATACCGGCAAGCTCGAGATGAATGATGCTGCGAATCGACTGAAGCTTGCTGGGCGCAGTGGCCGGAAGCCTGCCTTCGTTCAAACCCTTTCGCCATGAAAGGAATTCCCGTGTCGGATAGATCGACAGGAGGGCGATCACGACGAAAAGCGATATTTTGGCGATGAAGAACGCATTGTGCGCATAGTAATCGCCGCCTTTCTCGAAAAAGAATACCCTGAGCAGTCCTGCGGCCAGCACTGTGGCAGCCGCAATGCCTATGATCATGTCGGCGAACAGCATCCTCCGCGCGCTGCGCAGGGTGAGCTCTTCCCGCATCATCAGAAATTCGGCTGCAATAGCCGACACGAGGGCAAACGCCGCAAGGTGATGCAGGAATGCGAAGAAGGCCGCGATCATCTTTCACCGCTCCTTTCACACATGCGCATTGCGCAGGAACTGCTTGAGCCGCGGTGTCGCCGGTTTCGGCAAAAATCTGTTTGGGCGGCCCGCTCTCGGCAATCCTGCCATGATCCATGAAAACGACGCGGGTGGAAACCCGCTTCGCAAATGCCATCTCGTGGGTCACGATCAGCAGCGTTATTCCCTCCTCCGCCAGTTTCGTGATTGTCTGCAGCACCTCCTGAACAAGTTCGGGATCGAGCGCCGAGGTTACTTCGTCCAGGAGCACGAGTTTTGGATCCATGGCAAGCGCGCGGGCAATAGCGACTCGCTGCTGTTGACCGCCCGACAACTGCGAGGGGTAGTGCAGCGGCCTTTCCTTGAGCCCCACGCGGCCGAGCCACGACAGCGCCAGTTCCTTAGCCTCGGGTTTCGGCAGGCGCCGCACCTTGGTAAGGCCAAGCATCACATTCCCGAGCGCCGTCAAATGCGGAAATAGATTGAACGCTTGGAACACCATCCCCGTCATCGCCCGCTGTCGAGCCAGCTCGCGCTCCGGCAGCCGGTGGCGCCGCCCGTTCACCATCCTGTATCCGATCGGCTGCCCGTCGAGGACGATTTCCCCTTCCTCGAAGCTTTCAAGTAGATTGACGCACCGCAGCAGCGTCGTCTTCCCCGATCCGCTCGCGCCAATGATCGACACCACATCGCTTTCCGCCACATCCAGGCTCACCTCGTTGAGCACTTTGGTGGATCCGAATTGCTTGCTGAGGCCGCGTATGGAAAGCAGTGCCCGCTCGCCTGTCATCGCCCCTTCAGCCTGGACTCGGCCATTTTGCCAAATCTTTCTATCGAGAAGTTCACGCAATAATAGAGCAGCCCCGCCAGCGTATAGAACTGCAGCGTCTCGAAATTCCGGCCGACGATCTCCTGGGTCGACAGAAGGAGTTCGCCGACGCCTATCACCGACAGAAGTGTCGACGCCTTGACGAGCTCCGCTCCGGTGTTGATCCATACCGGCAGAATTTGCCGCAGCGCCTGGGGAAGCAGCACATAGGCTAATATCCGGGGAAAGGTCAGCCCGATGCTGCGCCCTGCCTCGATTTGCGTCTTAGGGATCGCCTGCAGGGCGCCGCGGACGATCTCGCCCATATGAGCGCCGCAGAATATCGACAGGGCGAAAATTCCCGATTGTACGGCTGTAAAATGAATGCCCACGACGGCCAGCAGATAAAAGGAGGCAAGAACCAGCACGAGCACCGGCGTCCCGCGCACGACATCGACATAGCCTCGCGTTAACCAGGCGAGTGGACGCGGACCATAGGCAAGCGACACCCCTGTCATTAAACCCAGCAGCGAGCCTGCCAGGATGGAAGCCGCCGAAATGAGGATCGTCATTTTCAGGCCGCTGAGCAGCACGTAGCGGGCAACCCAGAGTTCGTGGAGAAAATCTTCCATGGCTCGGTCACATAATGGAATAGCGGCGCTCGATGCGCCTCAGGCCCGCGGCGATGATCAAGCAGGTGGCGACATATAGCGCGGATGCGGCAAGCCATGCTTCAACCACACGAAATGTCTCGACATTGATCTTCCGCGCCTGGAAGGTAAGTTCGGGAACGGCAATCACCGTTGCGATGGACGTGTCCTTGAAGAGCGATATGAACGTCGTTCCCATCGCCGGCAGGGAATTGCGCATCATGATCGGAAAAGTGACATATGCGGCAACCTGGAGACCCGTAAGCCCGATGGCCCGTCCCGCGTCGATGACGCCCAGCGGCACACCATTAAGGCCGGCGCGAAACACCTCCGTCAGATATGCCCCGGCATAAACTGCCAATGAGGCAGCGAAGCTCTGATATTTATCGAGTCTCACGCCGAGTTGCGGTAATGCAAAAAAGACCAGGAGCACGATCACCAGGATCGGCGTGTTGCGGATCACTGAAACATAAACGCCGACGGCGGACCTCATCAGCCGGTTGCGGCTGGTGGAAGCGAAGGCGCACACCAGGCCAATCGCGATACCGGCAAGAATTGCGATGAACGCGAGCGCCAAGCCCAGGGCAAGTCCAAACAGAAGCTTGTCGAAATTCGCCCAGATGACTCCGAAGCGGAAATAATAATCCACGGCGCTCGCGCTTTATCCTGGTCTATCTCAGCTCGCTTGGAAACCCGATTTGCGGCTCCGGAGGCGTCACACCGAACCAACGCTCGAATGAGCCCCTGTAAGTGGCAAATTCAACGCCCGACATCGCTTCCCGCAAGGCCGTGTTGACGAATTGCAGAAAATCGGGATCGCCGCGCTTGACCGCACAGGAATAAGTCTGCGGTTCCCATCCATGACCGGCGTCCAGATATTTGTCCGGATTTTGCTTCATGAACCATCGCAGCGAAGACACGTCGGTCGCCGCTGCATCGGCCCTTCCCGAATTGAGCGCCTGATAGATCAGATCGACGCTTTCATATTGATCGACTTTCGCCTGCGGCAGCGCTTTGTGAACCATTTCTTCCGCATAGACGTTCTGCAGCACCGACACTGTGACTTCGCTGCCGGCCGACTTTAGTTCGTCATAACTCTTGTGCTTGCCGCCCGCGGCGAGCAGCAAGCCGACACCTTCCCGATAATAAGGGATGGTGAAATTCACCTGCTGAGCCCGTTCGGCGGTGACGGTCATGAACTGGCAGGTCACGTCGACCTTGTCGGTCACGATATTGGGAACACGCGCGTCCGATGCCTGGGTTACGAATTCGATCTTGGTGTCGTCGCCGAACAGTCCTTTGGCGATGATTTTAGCTATGTCGACGTCGAAGCCGGCCATGTTGCCCTGCTCGTCCTTGAAGTGCCAAGGCGGGTTACCCACGCCCGTGCCGACGATCAGCTTTCCGCGGCTCAATATGTCCTGAAGCCGGTCCGCCATGGCGGGGGCCGCGCTCACGAACATCGCGAGCACCGCAACGGCCGCTGAAATCCTTCTGTGATGTTTCATATCCTACCCTCTCCTTCACGCTCTTCGATCATTGTCATATTATCAGATAATTGGCGTTCTCCCGTCAAGGAGCAAACATTTGTGACTCTTCAACAGTGATCACGCAGCCCGTTGAATCGGACCCGAACTCTGCTCCAAGATCATAACCGCCGAGCTTGGGCATAAAAGAAGGAAAAAAACTAATCATGACGACCGACTTTCAGCCCGTGGATGCAAGCGTAACGCCGCGCTATGCCGATATTGCAACATTCCTGAGAACACGCCGCCACGATATTAGCGAGCAGATCCACATCGGCCTATGCGGAGTGCCGTTTGACCTGGGGGTGAATTTTCGCTCCGGTCCGCGTGACGGACCGGCCGGCGTGCGCGAAGCCTCCAGGCTGATCCGCCGCCAGCACCCCGTGACCGGGGTTAAGCCTTATGATCTCTGCAACGTCGCCGATCTCGGCGATGCGCCGACCAATCCGCTCGACAAGGATGCCTCTCTCGCCCTGATCCAGGCATTTTTCGAACAGGTGAAAACCGCCGGCATTCGGCCGATTGCCATAGGCGGCGACCATACCATCCCTCTTCCCATTCTACGTGCCTTGGCAAATAATGGGCCAGTCGGCATTTTGCAGATCGATTCCCATGCCGACACTCTGGACACTCTGTGCGGAACCAAGGTGAACCATGCCACCTTCATGCGTCGCGGCCATGAGGAGCGGCTCATCGATCCAACGAGAGTCGTGCAGATAGGCCTGCGTGGCAGCCGCTTCAGCGACGATGACATCAAATTCGGCCAGGATATCGGCTACACGATCATCACCTATGACGAATTTGAGGATATGGGACGCGGCAAGGCCATTGAAATCGTCAGCCGGGTTCTCGGGGAGGGACCCACCTATGTGACGCTGGATATCGATGGCGTCGACCCTGCCTTTGCGCCGGGTACCGCGGTTCCGGAGATCGGCGGACTCACGCCGCGCGACATCCAGGTGATCTTGCGCTCCCTCACTGGGAAAAACCTGGTAGGCGCCGACATCTGCGAAGTCGCGCCCTGCTATGATCCGACCGGCATCACATGCGTCACCGCAGCGAATTTCATGTTCGAGATGCTGTGCGCCATGGCGCCGGCGGCATCCAAGGCAAAGAGCAAAAAATGAAGCTTAAAGGGTGGTGCTGCGCAGGCGGAGGGAATTGCCGATCACGCTGACCGAGCTCAGCGCCATTGCCGCCGCGGCAATTTCCGGCGACAACAAAATGCCGAAGGCGGGATAAAGCACCCCGGCTGCCAGCGGCACGCCCGCAGCATTATAAACGAATGCGAAGAACAAATTTTGCCGGATATTGCTCATCGTCGCTCTTGATAGCTTTCGCGCCCGCACGATTCCCGTCAGGTCGCCCTTGAGCAGGGTAATGCCGGCGCTCTCGATGGCAACGTCGGTTCCCGTGCCCATCGCGATGCCTACATCGGCAGCCGCGAGCGCCGGCGCGTCATTGACGCCGTCGCCGGCCATCGCCACCACCCGTCCTGCGGATCGGTGCTTCTCGACGATTCGCGCCTTCTGATCGGGCAGGATCTCGGCCTCGACATCATCGATGCGGAGGCGGCGGGCGATCGCTCGCGCCGTGGTCCAATTATCCCCTGTCAGCATCACGATCCTTATTCTCTCGGCCCTAAGACTGGCCAGAGCTTCGGGCGCGTTTGGCTTGATGGGATCGGCAATACCCATCAGGCCTAGCAGCTTTCCGTCTGCCGCAAGAAATATCGCTGTTGCTCCGTCCTGCCGCAGCTCTTCCGCCCGGGGTGCCAGGGGATCGGTATTGATGCCGAGCTCATGGAGATATTTGCCATTGCCCACGACCACTATTCTGCCGTCGACACTGCCGACCGCGCCCTTGCCCGTGGGTGAATCGAAATTCTTCACCTCGGCGAGCGCCAGCTTACGGCTCTGTGCTGCTGCGACGATGGCTGCCCCCAGCGGATGTTCGCTTGCCTGTTCGACGCTGGCTGCAAGCCTGAGACAATCCTCCTCGCTCACGCCTTCGGCTGGGATGATGGCAATAACCGCGGGCTTCCCCTCAGTCAGGGTTCCGGTCTTGTCGACAACGAGAGTGTCGATTTTCTCCATTCTCTCGATCGCCTCGGCATTCTTAACCAGCACGCCTGCTTGCGCGCCGCGCCCTATGCCGACCATGATGGCCATGGGCGTTGCGAGGCCCAGCGCACAGGGGCAGGCGATGATGAGCACGGCAACCGCATTCACCAGCGCATAGCTCATTCGCGGCTCCGGTCCCCATATCGCCCATGCGAAGAAGGTAAGGACGGCGACGACAATGACCGCCGGCACGAACCAGCCGGAGACGAGATCAGCCAGACGCTGGATCGGCGCGCGACTGCGCTGGGCATCGGCCACCATCTGCACGATACGGGCGAGCATCGTGTCTCGCCCGACTTTTTCAGCCCGCATGATGAAGCTGCCGGAACCGTTCACCGTCCCGGCGATGACCTTCGAGCCAGGCTCCTTGGTGACAGGCATCGATTCACCGGTGACCATCGATTCATCGACGGAGGCACGGCCGTCTGTGACCTCGCCGTCAACCGGAATTTTCTCCCCGGGCCGAACACGCATTCGGTCACCGATGACAATCTGGTCGAGCGTCACCTCCTCGTCCGCTCCATCGGTTCTGAGCCTCCGTGCGGTTTTGGGCGCCAGATCGAGCAGGGCCCGGATTGCTCCTGACGTTCGCTCGCGCGCTCTCAGCTCCAGAACCTGCCCCAGGAGCACGAGAACGGTGATCACCGCAGCTGCCTCGAAATAAACCGGCACGCCCCCGTCATGCGCGCGTAAGTCGCTGGGAAAAATATCCGGCCTGATTGTCCCGGCCATGCTGTAGAGCCACGCCACCCCGATGCCGAGGGCAATTAGCGTGAACATGTTGAGCTGGCGCCTTGCCACAGATTGCCAGCCCCGCAGCAGCAGCGGCCAGCCGCACCACAGCACCACCGGGGTTGCCAGCACGAGCTGGAGCCAGTTTGAGCTTTGCTGCTGGATGATATGTTCGAGGCCAAGAACATGCCGCCCCATCTCGAGCAGCGCGACGGGAATGGTCAGCACGAGGCCAATCCAGAGCCGCCGCGTCATATCCGCCAGTTCCGGATTGGGCCCGGTCTCGGCGGTTGCCAGGAGAGGCTCCAGCGCCATGCCACAGATCGGACATGAACCAGGTCCGATTTGCCTGATCTCTGGGTGCATGGGGCAGGTATAAATGGTGCCCTCCGGAACGGGTGTCGGCACAGGTTCGTTCGAGCCGGCTCCGAGATATCGCTCAGGCGTTGCCGAAAATTTGTTGCGGCATCCCTCGGAGCAGAAATAATACGTCCTGCCCCCATATTCTGCCCGGTGCTTCGTCCGATGCGGATCGACCGTCATGCCGCACACGGGGTCGATGACCGTCTGTTCGGAGCTTGTGCCGTCTTTACCCTGATGTTGGGGGGCAGCCTGGCGCTCGTGCACCGTTTCGCCTTCCTGCTTTGTTGTAAGCCTCAGGTAGGACGATCGAAGCAGCCGTGCAAGTCTTGCGCGATAACGGGCGGCTATTCGGCTCTTCGCGCGCGGCTGCTTTCCACGGTGTTGACAACCAGGCCGCGGGCTCCGCTTCTGAGCTCGCGCAGCAGATAATCGGGGCTGACCATTCCCTGGGCCCTGCGCTCATGTGCGCGTATAAGCTCGGTTTCCAGCGGCACGCACTTTTCAAATGTGATGTCGACGACCCGCTCCGTTGCATAGGGAGCCGTGCCCGCAATATCGGCTTCCCGTCGCAGGCAAACTCGCCAGGCATTGGTCAAGACCTCGATGCTAGGTGTTCCCGCAGCCAGTTCGTGGATAGAGCCCGGCAGCAGCAGGCTGGCAACAAGGGCGATTAGGGCGAGGGCACGGGATTTCATGTGGAACATCACTATGCCCGATCGATCAGCCGAGTGGAAGGGTTTCTGGCCATTGGGTATTCCCCATTGGTTCTACTCGGCCTTCTCATCATCCTGGCCGTCTGCGTTGCGACTATTGGCCCGGCGTTGTTCCCCACTCGCATGCTCGTTCGGCTCGATTCGACGCCCTGCCGACCCCGCATCGTCATCGGAATCTGACGCAGAGCTGTCCCCCGCGCGTATGTCGATGTCCTCATAGTCCTCATCATCATCATCATCATCTTCTGCTTCGCTGAGAGTTTCATCGGGATCCCACATGCGCTCAATGACAACCTGATAAATGTCCAGCCAGCCCTCGAGGTCTTGCCGCTCCGCATCGGCAATCTGCAGCTCGCCTTGGAGCAAATCTTCCGATCGCAGCAACTGGAAATATCTATCGCTTAATCGTCTTTCCGCGGCACTCATGCGGCGATTCGAAAGGTCCTCGGCGGTGTGACGGACGACGGCAATATACTGATTCCGATCCCCCTGCCGGATTCGTTGGGCGCGCCCTTCTCGGATGTGTTGGCTGAACAGGTTGATCGCGTGGTAGCTAACCTGCTGCTCGCGAGCTGTTTGCAGTGCTGCTTCGGTTTGCTGCACCTGCTGCCGGATATCTGTAATTCGGTGCATGAGCGCTTCCGACTGGCTCACCAGGTTTTGAACGCCCCTCTCCACAGTGGACAGCCTAAGTCTGAGCAGACTCGCGATCCTCAACCTCGAACCTTGTCTGGGGATCCTGCAGAAGCTGATCGAGCAGCTGTTCTATGCGCTCGCTGCCGTTTGCGCCCTCCTCGAGCATCGCCCCATTGTCATCACCAAAGTTTGCCGGATTCGCGCCGAATGCCGCATAGAGCGAATCTTCCGAAGGAACGGGATCGGTTTGCAGGAATGCGGCAAGACCCGAAGCATAATCGCGCAGCGGAAAGTGATAGAGCTGAAGTTCATCGAGCCATGCGGCAAGGGCACTATCCTTGATATTCAGCGTGCCCAGCGGAAAAATCTCCTGCTCCTGGCCCTTGTAGCGGTAGAAGCTCGCCACGGTCCCGTAGCTTGCGGCATAATCCTGGCCGCTGACACGGGTCGATCCCCAGTCGCCGTCATAGCCGAGGCTGAGGGTCGCAGTCCCCGCGTCGTCCGTGATCACCCTCACCGATCCACCATGATCGTCATAGAGATAGACGCGCGTGACGCTGTTGCCGGCCGTCATCTGCTCGATGACCGACTTGCCGATCATCCGCGAAGTAACTCCGTCGCGGTCGATCACGAGCGGATGAAGGTTGCCACCATACCAATATTCGGTGGTGGAACTACCGGAGCCTTCCGATCCTGCGCTGACCGTGCGGCTCGCCCTGAGGCCGTTGGCATCATAATCGATGGCTGCCGTCAGCAGCGTCACGCCGCTCGCGATATTGGCAACATTCTGGCCGATGGGCAGGTGCAGCACCGGATCCACAGCAAGGCCGAGCGCATAGCCCGCGCCGCCTGAACTGGATATTCCGGTCATGTTGCCATAGGTGGCGTCATAAGCCGCGGTGACGTCGCCCGATGCTAGGCTGGCCGACATGATTTGATCATTGCCGCCGCGGCTGAGATTTGCCTGGATTTGCTTACTACCGGTTCCGCTTGCCCCAATGCTCTCGACATTGCCATTGTCGTCATAGGCATAAATGTAAGCTGCGGCCTCCGGCCACTCCGTCCATTCTGTTGATAGCGGTTCGTTGCGCTGAGCCGCAGGGCACCGTCGTAGCTGTAGCAGTCCCACACGCCCTGATCCTCCTGCGGCAGGCCGTTACCGGAGAGATACCGTGCGATCAACAGGCCGGCGCTGAAATCGGGCGTGCTGGTTGACCCCGGACAGGGATTCTCGATCATTGGCGATCTGCATGCTGCGCAGGCCTTCCGCAAACAGGACCTTTCCGTTCATGCTCGAGCTTTTGCTGAGCGTTTTTCCCCGCAAATCATAAGTATATCCATCGCTCACCCCATTGCCCGCCGCCACGGTGAGCGGCGCAGAGGTCCAGTCGAATGCGGTGATATCGAAATATTTGACATCCCGAGCAATCGACGCCGGCACACAGTCGCGTATTGCGCCCGAGAATATCGGGCCATCCTGTCGTGCTGCCTTGGCCGGAGGTGAAAAACGCTTCGCTCGGTCTTGGTCGGGAAAAATGATTTGGCTCACAAGCCCGCCCGACGGCCAGCCGCGCTGGGTGGTGCGATAAATATTGGCGCTGGCGCTCTGCCGATGCTCGCTCAACAACAGTGGTGCGGCCGAGATCGTCATATTGATAGAAGCTCTCATTGACCGCCTCCCCGCTTCCCGCCCCGGGCAGTCCGTCGGCTGATCGGCGATCGCGGTGGGATAATAGCTGCGTTTGGCAATTGACCCGCGCCGCTCGTCATAAGCCGACAAGCTGTCCGTCACTGGTTCGACGTCATAGCTGAAGGTGAACACTGGACAGCTGTTGCTGCTGGTCAATTGCTGGTCGAGATCGGCCTCCCGTGCCCATTGGGCATAGTCCGCAAGCGAGCTCTTGGCCACATTGAGCAGAACGCCGAACTTCGCTCGGCCGGCTCCATTGATCGTATTTGATATAGCGAAAGCCCTGGCTCGTCTCGTTGCTTAGATCGGCATTGCCGCGGAAGAACCGCACCCGGCCCGCATCATCGCGGAACACATGCGAACTCCCGGCAAGATTGGGGTCGTAGCGGAAGTGCCATTGCCCCAGAACATCGACTGACGCCTCAGTGCGGATGAAACCGCCCTGCCCTTCCATGGCGCCCGCGAAATAATTTCCAAGCAGCCTCTGCGATATCCGGCTCATGGCTCCCGACACTCCCGGCGGTGGGGTGAGATTTGCCGGCAGGACTCTGTTGTAGGCGAGCGATCGGCCCGCCCACACATCGCTCACCGCATCCGACGCCGTCTGCCAGGCCTTGCGCGACAATCCAGTCGAACCGCGAACATCGCGAATGTCCTGCTCATACCGGGTGAGGCTCGGTCCGAAGCCGCCATAGCTGCTCGTCGTTTGGAAGAAATTCTTCAGGGCCGATGCATCGATGCCGCTCGCCGTGCCGACCCCGGCATCCTGCCAGTTCTGGTAATCGCTCGTGACAACACGAGTTTGGCTGGCACCGAGACCGAGCGCATAGCCCGCATCAGCCGCGAGCTCAAGCCGGCCAGCCGGCTCCTGATAGCGAGTCCTGAAGCGCAAGGCATAGGCCGGATCCTCTTCGAACTGCACGCGGTCAGACCCCGCACCGCTCGCATAGAAGCTGTAAAGATCACCACCAACTGTCGCTGGAATTGTCCGATTCGCCCAGTCGAACAGCGGGAGGAACGACGGGCGGAAGGCGAGCATCTCGACACCGCTCTTGGAACCGTCCGCCGAATAATACATCGACAATGTTTCGACGGCCGTCTCTCCCCAGCCGTCCTGCAGGCTCCCCGCCGTGACATCGACGAGCATTTGCACCGGCTCATCGTCGGCCTGTCGTGCCTCTATCAGGAGGCCGCCGCCAAAAACTGTTGCAACGAGAATAATGGCAAGAAGCGTCAACCGCCTTTTGTCGTTCACTGCTCAGCCCCGAGATAGCAATCTATGCGAGAGAGAATTGCAATAGCTCTACCACAGGGAGAATGTTAACGGCAACAATCCAGGCCTGAAGCGGCCATGGATAAACTGCGTCAATGCGAGCTGTAGATTTTGCTGCTGCCGTCCGCCGAAAAAATCAGCACGTCGTATTTCTCGGCCTCTCCACCTTCCATCCCCGGCGAGCCGGACGGCATGCCCGGAACCGCCAGTCCTTTGGCGGCAGGCCGTTCGCTCAGCAGTTTGAGGATGTCGTCGATCGGCACATGACCCTCGATGACATAAGAGTTTATTTGCGTGAGGTGACAGCCGGCCAGCGATGGAGGAATACTGAGCGCAGTACGGCGCGCCTGGAGGTCGGGATCATCCAGCATGGTTATGTTGAACCCGGCCTTCTTCATGAGCTTTGCCCAGTTCTCACAGCACCCGCATCCGGGATTGCGGTATGCGACCACGGCCGGAAGCGCCGTTCCGGCAAATACAAATTGGGCATCGGCGGCGGCGAGGCCGCTCGCTAGGGCGAGCAGGACGTGCCGGCGGTCGATAGTTGCTCTCAACGATTGATCCTCCGTCGGTAACACCAGGTTCCATTAGCACATTACTAAGCGCAAGCGAGGGATTGGTTGCAACGCGGCAACACTGGTTGTGAAACACGCGCTAAGCGAGAAAGAAAGCCTCCACGAATTAGGCGACTCACTTATTAGTCCAGAACCACTTTGCAGGGGAAAATGATGAAGAACGCACTCCTAACGACTGTCGCCTTTTTAACTCTCACGGCCGGCACTGCGCTCGCAGCCGATGTCGATTACGGTCCAGCACCCGAAGAGATCGATTGGGGCGGCCTTTATATCGGCGCCCATGCGGGCTACGGCTGGGGCAACCGTGACGGCTGCTTCACCACCGATGAGGAATGCGAGGAGGGAGACGACTTCGACTACGATCAGAAGGGATGGCTTGCCGGCGCTCAAATCGGCTACAATTTCATGATCGCTCCCAGCTTCCTTCTCGGCGCGGAAGTCGATGCCTCGCTGGCGAGCATTGATGGCGATCTCGAGCTCGAGGGCCTTGCCGAGGACAAAACGGGCGTAGGCGAATATAATTGGCTGGCTTCCGCGAAACTCCGCGCCGGCTGGGCGGCAACCGACAATTTCCTCCTCTACGCGACCGGCGGACTGGCGCTGGCCGGCTTCGACTATGAGGATCAATTGGATGCGAGTTCACCCAGAGTCGCGATGGCTGGCTTGCCGGCGGCGGGGCGGAGGTAAAAATCTCCAGCCGCGCTTCAATCAAGGCTGAATATAACTTCATCAATCTTGGCGATGAAAGCCAGCCTTGCACAGCGTTCGGCATCCTTCCCGTTCACACCGAAGCGGATGCCGATCTCCACGTTGTTAAATTCGGCTTCAACTATCTCCTTGGCGGGCAATAACGCGATCTCATAACAGGAAGGCCCGGGCATGGTCCCGGGCCTTCATATTTCCGGCGCCCGGTTGATGACGGCCGATTTGCGCGAGAGCTTGTCGCCCACTGCATAGTCTCGCTTGAAAAACACCCGCTTGCCCTTGTTCCGATCACGGCACGCCCTGATCATCGGCAACACCTGCTTGTCCTGCAAAACCTTGACCAGGGTCAGCGCCACGGCGTCGCCGGTTTCGACCGGCGCCATGGTCAGCCCGCCTTTCCCCTGCAGCCATGCCTCTCCGCCGGCAGTCGAGGTCGCGATCCAGCCGCAATAAGCAACGAGCCGGCTGTTCTCGAATCCGGCAACATGGTGGCCGAGCGAAAGCTGATAGGTGATCGCGGCTAGGAGGTCGCCGGCTTTGAAATTTGCGAAGGGCTGATCCCGCGCCAGGAAATCCATCACGACGCCCAACGCCGCAAAACCAGGCTTGAGGTTTCGAACTTCCATTTGAACTTTACCTAGGGGCTCCGCCGGACGGACCTGGACGTATTCCAGGAATATACACTACATCTTCGTCATTGATGCTAGTCGGAGGCTTTTTGACCTCCAACAGCTCTCCATTCAGCGCGCTGATCTTCACGACGAACGGCTTGCCCGAACGCATCGCAGCAAAGCTGTAGACTTCGCCCTCACAGCTTTTCGCCTGAATATTGCCGAAAGCGTATTTGCCGATAATTTCTCGCGCCTGCTCGCAATCATATTTACGCGCGTCCTGGGCCGGCGGGGGAACCGGCCTCGGCCTCGGCTTTACCAGACTTACGCTGGCAGGCTTCGATGGCGGTTCGGGAAGAGTCTCTTTTGGCGTAGCGGCAACCGGCTTGGGCTTGACAATGGCAGCGAGCCTGGGCGTGCGCGGTGTTTCACGCTTTGATCTCACCTTGGGAGGCTCAAAGCTTTTCGCGGCCGCCCTCGCTTGAGCGCTGGGCTGAGGCGTTCTCCGCGTTTGCACCCGCGGTGCCTGATAAGGAACAAACAGGCCAAAAATGGAGGCTGCATCGCCGGTTTCATGCCTGGGCACATGGGGCTGTGATGTGGGGCAGCTTTGGCCCTTTGCGGCTTGAGAAACAAATCGAAGACGTCCCGATCTTGCGCGACGGCAGCAGAAGTGACGGAAAAAACAAAGATCGATGAGGCAATCCAATAGTGCCATGCATTCACCTTCGCCATGAGCCGCCTCCTTCACATGTCTAATTATTTTTCCGCCCGATTGGTTGCATCGTCAGAACGGCGCTAAAAGCGCGGCTGATCTATTTATCGAATGAGCTCTTGCGGGGGAATGCGTCATACTCATGGTCGCTCCACTGGCCGTCGTCATCATCATGAGTGTGCCAGTCGCTGCCATCTATTTTTTCGTCCTTCTCCTCCTTCTCATCCTCTACGTCGTTGATCTGCTGGCCCTGACCTGCGCTCGCTCCGCTGGCTTGAAGGGGGGCGGCCGCACTCTGGTCATCTGGCGCGTTCTCCGGAGCATCCTCTTCCTCATCGGAAAGGGTGATCTCGTCCTGATTGAAGGTGGCGAGATCGAGGATAGGGGCGTTGTTTCTTGCTTTGATCGATTGCACTAGTTGCGCTCGCCAAGCCGGAGCATCACGGGGGTCCCGCATCTGCATTATACGCTTGCCCGGTCCATCCAGCTTGAACAGCCAATCCCACTGTTCCCGGCGCAACTTTATGAACAAGCGAGTGACTTTTGCCCTGCGCTCTTCATTCGAAGGAGCGGGTTGAATACCGAACTCATAAATAGCATCGAGAGCAAAGGCATGAGGCTCAAATGGATTGTGCGGATTGCTATACTGTGAAAGAACTTCCTTATACAAATTTCGCAGCACCCACCACTGTTCCAGGGTGAATGGTGGATTGGAATCATCCATTAATGCATCAAGCAGGTTCTGAGTTTGCCCCTGGCGATGACGCCATTTCCTACCCTTATACCAGCCATACCTTCTGGCGCAGAGCGTTGGCTGAGCTGCGGCTTCCTCCACTACGTCTTTGCCGATGAGGCGATAGTTCACGCCGTCGCGGTCGCGCCTGTGATGACTATGATGACGAGTACGATAAAGATACGAACCTACAGACCTTCTCCAAATGTCTATATTCGCCCGGTGCCTCAGATAGGCGTGTACATCGGCGGCCACGGGGGCAGTCATGGGGATTGGGACTAGAAGCGATCTATCTCACACAGGGTTGTCAGGAAGGCAGGCCGCAAGAGCTACAAGTCCGCCCTCACCAAGCTGAACATAGACGCCTGGCGGCAGCTCAAGCGCTTGTCGTTCGATCTGGATAAGCCAGTGGGCGAGCTGCAATGCGATTCGATCAACCTACTGTTCGCTAAACACGGCTTGCCTCAGATCGCTGAGCGGTGGACGCCTGAGGATTAAGGCCTGTCCTCAAGTCGCGCTGCTAAGCAACAAGCTTGTTGAATTCTGCCGAAAGCGCCGCTGGGCATTTCTAACTGCTATCTCATCTCGATGAGCGCCTATCAATCTATAGACGACGGCGCTTTGCGAACCGCCATTCCACTTCACAGACACTTGGTGAGGCTCGGTAGTATTAGGATCGGTTCTAACTTGCTTACGGATTTCTTTCACCAGTTGATCCTTGGGGCGACACACCTGGAGTTCTAATTATGTGAGCCACAAGACCAAACCCAAAGTCGTGACGGCGGCCAGTCCATTTGTAATGTGGTAAATTGAATTTGCGGGCTCACGTCCGAACGCGCGATAGAGCAGCCTTTCGGCCATAGCTCCAAAAGCTATTCCTAGCAAGAGCCAGCAAAACGAACCGAGAGCAAAAATCAGCACAAGCTTGATTACTGTTTCCAGCCAGCCCATTGGCGGCCATGCCCCTTTTTTCTGAGAATGCCGAGATCTGCATGCAATGCGGTCGATCAAAGGCAGTGTCATTTTCTAGGCCAAAGGTACGTTTCGCAAGCGTGAAATTGTGCTGTGGCTGACGTTGTAGCTCCGGGCAATCTCGGTAAGGACCTCTCCGGCTTCCCGCCTCCGCAACGCCTCTTTGATCTGATGGCTCGTCAGCTTTGGCTTTCTTCCGAGTCGGACACCGCGTGCAACCGCCCGCAATCGCCCCTCGCTGGTTCGGGTGCGTATCAGATCGCGCTCAAACTCCGCCAGTCCGCCAAGAACGGTCAGCATGAGGCGACCGTGAGAGGTGCTGGTATTTGCCCAGGCATCGCCCAAGGACTGAAACCCCGCACCCCGCTCGGCAATGGCGGCCAAAATGTTCAAGAGATCGCGGGTGGAACGAGCAAGTCGATCGAGACGGCTCACAAGCACCTTTCGCCCTTGTTCAAGCCAGCCAGTAGGCGCTTTAGCTCTTTGCGGTCAGACTGCGCCCCGCTGATTTTTTCCTTGAAAATCTTCTCGCAGCCGGCAGCTCGTAAAGCGGTATCTGAGCCTCCAGGGTTTGCCCATCGGTGCTGACCCGCGCATAGCCAAAGGTCGCCATTTGGCACGTCCTTTTCGCACGTGAATTACGCACAGTATAGTCTATTGAAATCATTGCAATTATTTTTCGTGCAAATTTCAAGATTTATGCG
>CAVYOS010000032.1:0-110708 GCA_963770205.1 uncultured Alphaproteobacteria bacterium | reverse complement strand
GTCGTTCAGGGGCCAGGTGCCGAGTCCGACCTGCGGGATCCGGTGGCCGTCGTTCAGTTCGACGAGCGGTGATAGAGCCATGCCAAAAGTCTTTCCTATGGACAGCTGTTTGCACAGGGCCAACAGCATGCGCCTTCGCAGCAACCGGAATTGCTACGATGAGCGCGAGGTGGCTTATGGAGAGCTCGGCGGGACGCAGTGCCTTCACGGATGCGGCAGTTGCCATGGCTGGATTTCTCGCAGCAGGGGGCTGGCTTGTGGCGGTCCCGCTCCGGGACGTCGCTGTCCCCCATCTGGCGCTGGCGGCCGGAATCGCCGTGGTGGGGAGCGCTGACGCTTCGATCCTCCGGCGCAAGCCGCTTTTCACGACTCCCGCCGATCGCGTAACGCTTCTCCGCGCCGTTCTCTTGGCGTGCTGTGCAACGATGGCCGTTCCCGCGCTGCTGGGTGGCAGCCCGCCGGGCCACTCTTTTGTTGTGCTGGGCGGCTTGGCGTTCCTGCTCGATGCCGTGGACGGAGCTGTGGCGCGAGACGGGCCGTTCGTCGCCGGCGGGTGCACGCCTTGATGTTCAGACCGACGCCGCCCTCGTCCTGGTCCTCTCGTGTGCCGCGGTGCGCAGCCTTGGTCCGTTGGTCCTTGCCGTCGGGTTGATGTGGTACGCGTTTGTTGCCGCCGGGCAGATCCGCCCGCTTGCGGGGTGTGCTGAGGCCGAACAGGCTGCGGAAGGTTATCGGCGCCTACCAGCCGTTCGCTTTACTGCTGGCGCTCTCACCCGGTGTGCCCGAACTCGGCACGGGAGCCGTGGGTTGGCGCTGCTGACGCTGGCGGCATCCTTCGGGCGGGACGTCCTTGAGCTGGAGCGCACCCATCGGAGGCCGGTGGGACATGGGTCCGGGGCCGAAAACGTCAACTGACGGAGTTGCCCGCGCCGAGGTGACAGCGCGCGATGGCAGGGCTATGGACTAACCGGACCAGCGCTGATATCCCTTGGACGTAGCCCAAGAGCGGTCACTGCCGGGCGCACAGCTTGGCGGTCCCTGATGCCGGGCACTCCAACGAGCAAAGGATCCTTGAACATGAGCGAAGAGCCCGACGAATCCACTACGAGCACCGCCGGCAAATTCCCCTTTGATCCCGAGCAAAACCCGCCCTCGGAAGACCCCGCAAACCCTCCGCAGAGTCCGCCGGACTCGTCCGAGGGGCAGTCCGACGAACCTGGGGATCCGGCCCTGGAAGACCCGCAGCGTCCGCCCGGCCCCAGCGGCTCAACGGTTCAGCCCTAGCCGGCGACCGCCGTCGGGCTCACGGCCCGACGGCGGCTGCCGTTCCGCCAAGGCCGGTCACCAGGCGTAGTCCTCCGGTGCCGTGCGGTGTCCCGGGAAGATGCCGTCCAGGCGCTTGAGGGCGTCGTCGTTCAGCGAGACCTCCAGGGCCCGGATGGCGGCGTCGAGCTGCTCCTGGGTGCGGGGGCCTATGATCGGCGCGGTCACCGCCGGCTGGTGGAGGAGCCAGGCGAGGGCGATGTCGCCGGGCTCGTGGCCGATATCGTCGGCAAAGTCCTCGTACTCCCGGATCTGGTCGTGGTGCTTTTTCAGCGTTTCGTGCGCGCGGCCCTCAGGCGCCGGACGCCGTCGCGCTCTTTCTTCAGGACCCCGCCGAGGAGGCCACCGTGCAGCGGCGACCACGGGATCATTCCGAGTCCGTACTGCTGCGCGGCGGGGAGGACTTCAAGCTCAACATTCCTGGTCAGGAGGTTGTAGATGGACTGCTCGCTGACCAGCCCGCAGTAGTTGCGCCGGGCGGCGGCTTCCTGGGCCTGCGCAATGTGCCAGCCGGCGAAATTGCTGCTGCCTGAGTAGAGGATCTTCCCCTGCTGCACGGCCACCTCGGTGGCCTGCCAGATCTCGTCCCACGGAGTGTTCCGGTCCACGTGGTGAAACTGGTAGACGTCGATGTAGTCGGTCTGGAGCCGTTTCAGGCTGGCATCCAGGGCTCGTCGGATGTTCAGCGCGGAGAGTTTGGACTCGTTGGGGCGGTCTGTCATGGTGCCGTAGAGCTTGGTCGCCAGGACCGTGCGTTCGCGACGTTCGCCGCCCTGGGCGAACCAGCGGCCGATGATTTCCTCGGTCCAGCCCCGGTGCTCCGCGCCGCCGTAAACGTTGGCGGTGTCAAAGAAGTTGATGCCGGAGTCCAGGGCCGAATCCATGATGGAATGCGCTGCGGATTCTTCGGTCTGCGGGCCGAAGTTCATGGTGCCCAGGCAAAGTCGGGAGACTTTCAGGCCTGAACGGCCCAGTTGGGTGTACTGCATTGGTCTTGTTCGATTCCTGTTTGGTTATTGGACAGCTAGATCTGGCTATGTGCGGCGACGGCGGGATCTCCGCCGGCCCGGGAGCCGGACTCCAGCGCATTGATTGATCAGTTCCGCGGGCTCAGCCCAGACGGCGACGGCGGCGAAGTTCTCCCGCATGCGGCGATGTTGGCGGACTTGGGGATGACGATGGTGCCCTGCGGCGAGGTGCCAGGCCAGCACCACCTGGGCCGGCGTGGCGCCGTATTTGCCGGCCAGCGCTTTACGGCGGCGGCGTTCAGGTCAGCACCCTGGCCCAGCGGGCTGTAGGCCTCCACGGCGATACCGAGGGACCGGCTCTTGGCTGCCAGTTCGCTGACTGCTGGAAGTCGGGTGGATTTCGATCTGGTTCACGGCCGGGACGACTTCCGCTGTCGGCAGGAGTGTGTCCAGGTGGCTCCGGAAGGAAGTTGGAGACGCCGATGGCGCGGATCTGGCTGTTGGCGTACAGCTTCTCCATCGCCTTCCATGCTTCGGTAAAGAGGCCCTGGGACGGCACCGGCCAGTGGATCAGGTACAGGTCCACGAACTCGACGCCCAGGGCTTTGCGGCTGTTCTGGAAGGCTTCGTGGCGGTGCCCTGTTCGCCGTTTCGCAGTTTGGTGGTGATGAAGAGTTCCTCGCGGGGAATGCCGGAGGCCGCGATGGCCGCGCCGACGCCGGCCTCGTTACGGTAGGCGGCGGCGGTATCGATGTGGCGGTAGCCGGCCTCAAGCGCGTCCTCGACGATGCGCTGGGTCTCTTCCGGCGGGACCTGGAAGACGCCGAAGCCGAGCTGCGGGATCTGACGCCGTTGTTGAGGGTCAGTTGGGGATGGTGGTCTGGTGCGTCTGGGACATCGTAGTTCTCCGTTAGATCACGGGAAACCGCTTTCGTGCGGGCTCTGCATCGAGCCTATGCACTTTGCGGCGCCCTAGTCAGCAGGATGCCTGTTCCTGTTTTTCCTAGGACTGGCAGTCCTACCTTCGTTGTAGAAAGGGGGCTTCCTGGCCGTGCACAATGGAAGGCATGGGTCAGAGCGCCGAGTTCGGAAAATTCCTCAAAGCCATGCGGTCACGGCTGAAGCCGGAAGACGCCGGGCTGCCCGGCAACGGGCGCCAGGAGGGTTCCCGGGCTGCGCCGCGAGGAAATCGCCCGGCTGGCGGACGTCAGCACCGACTACTACACGCGCCTTGAGCAGGGCCGCAACATCCATCCGTCCAGGGCCGTGCTTGACTCCGTGGCCCGGGCGCTGAGCTCGATGCCGGCGAGCAGGCCCACATGATGGATCTCCTTCAGCACTGCGCCGAATCTGCACGTTCGCCGATGCCGGCCCAGGCCGTCCGTCCGGCGCTCCGCCAGCTGCTCGAGGCCGTGGGAGATGTCCCGGCCCTTGTCCTGGGGCGGCGGACCGACGTCCTGGCGGGCAACCGCATGGCCTTCCTGCTGTTTGCGGACTTCCCGGCACTGCCGCCGGGGGAGCGGAACCTCACCCGCTGGCTGATCCTGGACCCCCGGGCACGCGAGCTCTTCCGGGACTGGAAAGCAGTGGCGGCCGAAGCTGCCGGCGCGCTTCGCGTTGACGTCGGCCGCCACCCCAACGATGCGCAAGCCAACCAGCTGGTGGGCGAGCTCGCGGTGCACAGCGAGCATTTCCGCCAGTGGTGGGCCGGGCATCGCGTGGCAACGCGTCCGTCGGGCAGCGTGCGGCTCCATCATCCCGCCGTCGGGGACCTGGAACTGAACTTTGAAAACCTTGTCCTGCCGGACGACCCCGACCAGGTCCTCCGGGTGTTTTCCGCGAAGCCGGGATCGCCGTCGGCCGATGCGCTGGCGCTGCTTGGCAGCCTGGGCGCCGGTACCGCACGGGAAAGCACGACGGCGGCGGAGGCTTCCGGCCCCTCGGCGGCTGAGTCGCCGGAAGCCCGGCCTGCGGACGTCCGGGCAACGAAGCTCCCCTGAGCGCTAGTCCCTACTGTGCTGCTGCCCAGCCCGCGGGCCGGATTCTATCCATTCGCCCATTGGGTGCGAAGGGCCGCTTTCCTAGCCTTGGAGGAGAACTTCTTCGACCACCAAGGATGGCATTCAACGATGAAACGCATCGCACTGCTCAGGGAGCGCCACGCTCGTTCGGCCTCGACGGGAACCCACTGCCCGGCTTCGGGCCTGTGGACTCCGGATCAGTCGCCGGACGAGGCCCATACGTTCTTTGAGGGGCAGGTCTTTCCGGCGTACCAGGGCACGCCCACCGTGTGGCGCCGCCGGGCCGCAGGCCAGGAATGACGGGCGGGGACGCGGGGCTTCAGGCCCGGCCGCCCACGGCCGGGACGCGGCTTGCGCCTGCGCGGTGGGCCGAGCTGGCTCCCGGCGAAGCGGTGTGGGTGGAAAGTGCAGGGTCCGGATTCGTTGCCGGACACGTCGATGAAGTCTCCAGCCACCAGGAAATGCTCTGGGTGGATTTTTCAGTCCGTGGCCGCCGCCTCCTGTGCGGCGGCGACCCCGTCCAGGTGTGGACCCGGGACTGAACCGCCTCTGCGGTCAGCGCTCCAGCCGGAAGCCGAGCTTGATGGTCACTTGCCAGTCGGCCACTTGGCCGTTGTCGAGGTGGCCGCGGATTTCCTTGACCTCGAACCAGTCCAGGTTTCGCAGGGTCTTTGCCGCCTCGGCGATTCCGTTGCGGACGGCGGCGTCCACGCCTTCGGTCGAGGTTCCGACAATTTCAGAAATGCTGTAGGTGTGATTAGACAACTTCGCTCCTCGTGATCGCCATTGATACCCGGCTGCGTGGCCGTTCCTGCAGAGTATCGGACGAGGCGCCGCTGGACTAGGCTTCGAGGACGTAGCTTCTGAGGTCGTCCAGGGTCTGCTGCATATGGGCGTCCATTGCGTCCCGTGCCCGCCGGGGATCGCGGGCAGCAAGGGCATCGAAAATGTTCTGGTGGTGACCGATGGCGTGCTCCTGGATCTGCGGCACTTTTGATGTTTCCGTGCGCCTCTTCTCCAGGACGCGGTGCAGCGGTTCGAACAGGACGGCCACAAAGACATTCTCGGAAGCGTGGAGTATCTCGTCGTGGAAAGCGAGGTCTGCCGCGACGAACCTGGCGAGGTCCTGGTCATTGTGGGCCGAGCGCATCTCCTCCACCCGGACGTGCAGGGCCTCGAGTTCAGCGTCAGTGATGCGTTGGGCCGCGAGTTCGCAGGCGCCTGTTTCGAGCATCCGGCGCAGTTCAATGAGCTGGATTGCGGCGGCGGGCCCGTTCTGCCCCTCGGAGGCTGCCCGGAGCACGGCCTCCAGGGATGACCAGCGGTTCAGCGGATTCACGAACGTTCCCCGGCCGCGCTCCACGCTGAGGATGCGCTGCGCTTCAAGTGTCTTCATGGCCTCGCGGACGGTCATTCTGCTGACCTCGTGCCGCGCACTGAGCTCAAGCTCGCCCGGCACGCTGGCGCCCGGCGGGAACTCGCCTGCAATGATGCGGTCCAGGAGTTCGTCAGCGACGACGCCCACCAGTGATTTCCGTGCCATTTTCCCCGTTCACCCTGTCAGGCTCGTATGTCTGACAAGTCTACTTGCGTACGTGCTGTGCGTTATGCCACACTAGCATCAAACGCCAGATGTCTGACATCTGACAAAGATCGTCCCGCAATATAGTTTCGACACAACGGAGTGCACAGTGCCCCTTGAAGCAGACATCCTGGCCGCTTTTCCCGCGGAGCTCCACATCCCGGCCGAGCAGGTCGCCAGCGCTGTCGCAGCCTCCGCTGCGACGTCTCCCCGCGTGCTGGTGGTGCTCGACGACGACCCCACCGGAACGCAGTCAGTTGCAGACCTGCCAGTGCTCACCCGTTGGGAAGTCGACGACTTCACCTGGGCTCTCCATCAGGGTAAGCCCGCCGTCTATGTGCTGACCAACACCCGCAGCCTGGATCCGGCGGAAGCCGCCGCCCGCAACGAAGAAATCGTTCGAACGCCCTGGCTGCCGCCAGCGACGGCGAGGGTGAAATCCACCTCAGCTTCGTCAGCCGCAGCGACTCGACGCTCCGCGGACACTTCCCGCTCGAACCCGACGTCATCGCCGCCACTGTGGCCGCGGAGAGCGGCGCGGCGACGGACGGCGTCGTGATTGTTCCCGCGTTTCCCGATGCCGGCCGTGTGACCATCGGCGGCGTGCACTACATGCGGGGAACCGGGCCCGACGCCGGCAACCTCACTCCGGTTGCAGAGACGGAATTCGCCAAGGACGCGACGTTCGGATTCGCCAACTCCGAGATGGCCAAGTACGTGGAGGAGAAGTCGCAGGGCAAGTTCCCCGCGGACTCCGTGATCGTGCTGGACCTCAACATCATCCGCGCCGGCGCCCGCACCGGGGACGCGGACGTTTCCGCGAAGGCCATCGCCGACGCGATCGAGCCTGCCACCGCCTCCACCCCGATCGTGGCGGACATCGTCACGGAGAATGACCTCCGCGCCCTCGCGCTGGGCCTTGAAGAAGCGGAACGCCGCGGCAAGAACCTGCTCTACCGCGTTGGCCCGCCGTTCGTCCGTGCCAGGATCGGCCAGGACATCCGAGCCTTCGTGCAGGTAAAACGCGCTCAGCAGCACCGTCATGAGCGCTTCGACGCCAAGCACGAAGATGTAGGAAGGCCCCAGTTCTGAGTGCCGCATCCCGAGCGCCTGCACCATCGAGCCGGAGATGAAAAGCGCGACAAACGCGACCGTAGGCCAGATCTGCAACAGGCCCTCGGACTGCTTCATGAAGAGTCCCTATCGCATACGCTGCCGACGCCAGGAGCAGTTGTGCCAGTGCCATGCAAAAGAGCGTATCCGGTTGCGCGCCCCGGACGCCTTCGGATTTCGGGCTGGCTTTGGGCTTTGGCCTAAGGACTTCGGCCTGAGCGAGAGCTAGACCTGAAGCCCTGAGCCTGACGCCGAGAGCCTGAAAGCAGGCCGTGAGCCTAATCGTCGTGGTCGCTGGTGTCGACTTCGATCGTCTGCGCGCGCACTGTGCCGTCGGACCACCGGAGGCCTTTGACCGAAACTTCCACGCCGTTTCGCACCGACGAGCACGACGTCTTCTTCTGGTCCTTCGTCGAGGCGTAGGTCCACGGTCCGCCCGCGCACGATAAACGTGATGCGTGGGCACGAGCCGCTTCTTTGCGATACTTGGCCCTTCAGGTTGACCCGCTCGTCCGTGGGCGTTGGCGTAGGGGAAGGGACGGGGGCCGGAGGTGGTGGCGGTGAAGGCGGAGCTGGCGCGGGTGTTGGAGCTGGTGTCGGGGCAGGCGTTGGAGTTGGAGCCGGCGTCGGGGCAGGCGCCGGGGCGGGTGTTGGAACCGGCGCCGGGGCTGGCGTTGGCGGCGGTGTCGGTGCGGGTGACGGACTGGGTGTCGGAGAGGGCGACGGAATCGGGGATGGAGCCGAGCGGGAGGAGGCGGGACTGCGCGTGACCCCTGGTCGATTGTGAGGGTTTGACCGCCAATCGTGACGCGGCTGCGGCGCGCCTGGGAAGGATTCTCGGCGACCGACAGCGTCGCCACACCTGAACCGTTTCCACTGGTGCCGTTCACGGAGCAATCCATGCCGCGTCGCTCACCGCCGTCCAGGTACAGCCGCTCATCGTCTCGACGCGCACCGCTATGGATACCCCGTCCGGCCCGACGTCCGCACGCGAACAGTGGAGCATCTACAAGAGCACGGCGCGCCATCTTGCGCGATCTCCACTCGCGCTGCGGAGACGGTGATGTCTGCGCGACGTGCGGTCGGCGTCGCATTCTGCGCGACGGTGTAGGCAATGGTCGCCTCACCTTGGCCCGAGGAGGGTTTCGTGATGCTCACCCAACCGACCGTCGTCTCCGCAGACCACGTGCAGTCGCGGTCGGTCGTCACCACGAGTTCGCCTGCGCCGCCGGTCGCAGGGAACGAGCGCTGCGGTGCGTTCGCCGTCACCTCGCACTTCGTGCTGCTTGGCGTAACGACCGACGACTGCGATGACGTACCACGGCCTGAGAACAGAGCGACGGCAACGATGACGACAGTCTTGAGAGTCACGTCAATCACAATCAACTGGCAAACCATCGACTGTCGGAGCAATGGCCCTGCCATCGAAATCAGGTCCAGGCTCTGAGGCTTCAGGCTTCAGGCTTTTTCCAGCTTCCCAGGTTTCAGGCTTCAGGCTCCAGGTCCCCCCGGCCGTCTTCCGTCTTGTGAGGGTCGCCAGGGTCGCGCATGTCGGTCCGCCGAGAGCATTCCCAGCGCGACCGTGAATTGCGCGACGCCTGCGCTCATATGTTCTCTCCCGCGCTTCGCAAAAGCAAGACGGCGTCCTGACGCGGAACGGCGCGGTCATCACACTCGGAGTGCGGCGACAGGTCCGAGCGGCTCGCGCGAGAAACCCGTCCGGCTTGAGCCTGTGTGGCTCCATTCGTCGCGCGCGTCCGAATCAGCCGATGCGAGTTGTAAACCGCACCGCCTGACGATCCTCGGCGCGCAGCCGTACGTGGATTGGACCCTGTCCCGCGACGCCGATTTCGCAAGGGCCAGATCATCGTCGCGCGCACCAAGCCCTCCGGGACCGCCTATCTTCTGCCGAGTTCGACGCCGAAGAGGACCTGCAGGAATGGGTCGAGGAGAACTTCGGCTGGATCTTCGAGTTCCAGCTCTCGGCCTGGACCGAAGACGAGTCGGCGTGGCCGCCGGATCGAACCTGAAGATGTTCAGGGAGTGGTTCCGGATCGACATCCACAGCGTCGTCGTCGATGCGTCGGATGAAGACATCGAGGGAGTAGAGCTCTGATGCTCACACACATCGTCTGCTTCAAGTCGACAAGGCCGACACCTGAGAAGAGCGCGCGGACGCGACCACCGCGCCCGGCTGGCGGCGCTGAAGAGCCTCGACGGCGTGCTCGACCTGAAGGTCGGGGCCGACATCGTCCGATCGACCGCGGTCGTACGACACGGGCCTGGTCGTCACCGTTTGCGATCGGGCGGCGCTCGATGCCTACCAGAAGGACCCCCCGCATGTGCCGGTTGCGCAGTTTGGCGTCAGCCTGTGCGACAGCATCGTGGCGGTCGACTTCGAGTAGCCGCCGGACGCCTCGCGGGCGGAGCGCCGCCGTGCGGATCTGACCGGGTACCGCGCGGCTCGCGCGCTACGTGATGACCGCGTGCCGGAACGGCGCACCGGGTCCCACCTGTCGCCGCGTGTTGGCGCATTCGCCGCGACATTGACCTCACTTCGGCCGCGGCAGCCAGCTTGCTGTAGCTGAGGTCGCGTATGCCAACGTCCTCGTTCGTCGCACGCTGTCCCGCCGTCCGACCGTCTCAGCGACGCGATATGTCCGGTATTGCAGCCGATCGACGCGCTGTTCCGCGCCATGTTGCGCAGCGGGGCGCGTCGGACCTGCATTTGTCCGTGGCGTCGCCCCCGATCGTGCGGAAGGACGGGCGGATGCAGCCGCTGACGGAGGGCGCGGAGCCCTCGACCGCCGACGCCGTCATGTCGCTCCTGCTGCCGATCTTGCCCGAGCAGAACCGGCGTGAGTTCCGCGAACGCCACGACACCGACTTCGCCTACGACCTGAAGGGCGTCGCGCGGTTTCGCGGCAACGTGTTCATGGATCGCCGGGGCCGGGCGCGGTGTTCCGCGTCATCCCCGCGAAATCATGACGGCCGAGCAGCTCGGCCTGTCGCAGCACATCCTGCAATCTCTGCGCGCTCACCAAAGGTCTCGTGCTCGTCACGGGACCGACCGGATCCGGCAAGTCGACGACGCTGTGCGCGATGGTGGACTACATCAACCGGACCCGCGACGATCACATCATCACGATCGAAGATCCGATCGAGTTCGTGCACGAGAACAAGAAGTGCCTGATCAATCAGCGCGAGGTGCGGACGCACACCAGCGGTCTTCAAGGACGCGCTGCGCGCGGCGCTGCGCGAGGATCCGGACATCATCCTGGTCGGCGAGATGCGCGATCTCGAGACGATCGCCATCGCGATCGAGACGGCGGAGACCGGCCATCTCGTCTTCGGGACCTGCACACGACGACCGCGGCTTCGACCGTCGACCGCGTGATCGATCAGTTTCCCGCCGACCGCCAGGCGCAGATCCGCGTGATGCTCTCCGAGTCGCTGAAAGGCGTCATTGCGCAGACGCTGTGCCGAAAGATCGGCGGTGGCCGCGTGGCCGCTCTGGAGGTTCTGATCGCGACCGAGCGCGATCTCGAACCTGATTCGCGAGGGGAAGACGTTCCAGATTCCGTCGATGATGCAGGTTGGCAAGGCGGCCGGGATGGTCACGCTGAACGACGCGCTGATGGACCTCGTCACCAAGAAGCTCGTCGCGCCCGAAGAGGCCTACGCGAAGTGCGTGGACAAGTCGGCTTTCGAAGCCGCGCTCAAACGCGCCGAGGAAGCCAAGACGTAGTCCGCTGCGTTGACGTGCAAAGCCGACTGCTCTCACAGGGGAATACCCGACACGGACAATGACCTCCAGGAATCCGTGGCTTCAAGTAACTCCCGAGACCGCCGTTGGTCTCGTGGCTTGTGTCTCTTGACCCCGCAATTTTCATGTGACGGACCGTCGCTCTCACCGATCGCATTAGCGATTACGGCTCCGGGACGAGCGCGGGCGTGGGGATGACAGCGTGGAGATGCCGGCCCACGATTTCCTGAATCACGACGTCGGCGTTTTCGCGCTCGACCGCATCAGCATCGAACTCGTTCTGCCACAGGTAGACGGCGCGGCTGAAGTGTTCGGATAGAAATGGGACCGAGCCGGGAGCCGAACGAGTCGCGAAAAACCACGGCGCGGGGGAGCGTCGACCCTGGGATCTCGGTCACGAGCGGGCACCTTGGCGGTCGGGGCGGCGCCCGGCGGCTCGGTGACCACGGCACGGCGCGGCCGGTTCGGTGCAAGTTGCAACGGTACGTGCTGCGGTCAGGGCTGATCGGGCGTGGGGAAGGTTGCCATGACTGCATCGCCGATGGTTTTAACCACTGCGCCGCCTTCGGCGGCGACAATGCCATTGAGGACGCTGAAATGTGCCTTCACCAGATCGAACGCCGCCAGATCGCCTACCCGTTCGTAGAGCTCGGTCGACCCACGCAAATCGGTAAACACGAAAGTCAGACTGGTGATCTTCAGGCGCTGATCAACGCCCAAGGTATCCGTGCGGTAGATGTCACGGAAGGTCTGGTTGGACAGCAAGCGTTTTGCACTGAGAAAAGGCCGATATGTCTTTATAAACCGCACTAGGCGCGGGCCTGCGAGGAACACTGTGGGTAACGCCCGACGATCACGGCGGTTGTCAAACGCGATGCGCAAAGGACCGGGTCGAATGAACATTCGCGGGTGTTGAACGGACGTTCGATCAATAATGAATGGGAGATGTTGCCTCTCCTTTGTGTGTTCCCCCTTGATTTCCAAAAATTGAGCCGTATGCGTGACCAGGTCCTCAACAATGTAAAGGCCTTCCGTCATTTGTAATGACATGATTGCCCGTTCGCCGGCTGGCAGTTCGAGCGCTTCGAGTGTCACCTCCTCAAAGAAAGCCTCGTAATCAGGCGGTACAATCAGATGCGAGCCAATCGTTATTTGCCGAAAGTATTCGAGAGGTGAAAGCTGGTCGGGGTTGTGGGCTGCCACAGGTCTAACCCGGGAGCTGATGGTGAATGTTACCTCCACCCTGTCGTCTAGTGTGGGCTCATAACCTTCGGCACAGTTCGGACAGAAATATTCCTCGCTGCGGAGGGTTCTAAGTGAGGCGTTTCGATCTAGAACGCTACCGCAATCCGGGCACAGCACGTTCCACGACATCTCGAACATACCGATGTTGGTGGCATGCAAGAGGGCCGCAATTAGCTGCTCCTCGTCGACATTGCGCTCCGCTGCCAGGGCAACAGCGTTGATCCGAACCAGCTTATGTTCAGCTGCCTCCTTGATAAATCTCTCAAGCTCCGTGGCCAATTTCGGCTCAACGAACCGGCGCAAGAGCAGATACAGCGAAGCGGCCTCACCCATGGGAGATGCTGTTGCCATAGCGACAAAAGGCCCTCAACGTAGGATTCGTACTCTTTAGGAGTCTCAAATTAGGGCTACCCCATTCTTCCCGCAAGTTTGCTCGTCCTGTTAACGAGACGATTGCCGCAATTGTGACGGCGGCCGGCCGATTATGGTTTTCGGGAACGCGAATAGACGGCCTGGCCCGTTTACGGCGGCGAAAAGCAGCCCGGCAGCAAAGGTAAAATGATCGACGAAGAATCCAAACTCTGCCTGGTTGCCCGGCCAGTGGGATGGGCCGTGGAAGGAAAAGGCCAGGAACACAACATAGACGGCCGCAAGGAGTGATGCTTCAGAAAAGAACGCTCCGGTTAGAAAACAAACAGCAAGCGCAGATTCGAATATTGCCGCGACCCATGCCAGAAAGAGAGGCAAAGGAAAACCTGCAGCGGCAATATAGGCGGCCGTATCGTTCATGCCCATGAACTTGAAACTGGCAGCCATGATAAAGACGCCGGCGAATATGATGCGGCCGACGAGAGCCGCAATCGAGTGCCACAAGGGCGGAGAGGTGGTGCTCGTCATCGGCTTATTTCGCGAATTGTTCCTGTTTCGTCGAGACCTCGGCATGAGCGCGCGAAAGGACATTCACCCGATCGCCAAGCTGCACTCGGCCCGTGGTCACGACACGCATATAAATTCCCCTGAGGTTCCGGTGCCGCAGTTCCTCTAGCCAGACCAAGCGCAGTGCGTCGGATCCAAAACGGGCACGATATTTCTGACAGCCATTGTGCGGCTCAGGCGTGACTTCCAGCAGCGCCTCGCCCACTCTCAGCCGGCTTCCGGGCGGCAAATTGCCGGTCGACAAATCAAGATCGAGAACCAAGCAATCTCCGAAAAGAGCGAGGGGCTGGCCATTGGCGATCAACTCCGCTACGCCCTTCTCCATGACGGCGATCTGCATATCGCTTTTGCGGCGCCCGGAGCGGCCCCATGCATCGCCCGGGACGCCTTCATCGGGCTCCAGCACAGCAGTCTGAAGCGTCTCGCGTCGACCGCCTTTTCCCCTGCGCATCAACAGGGAAACCCGGCCCTCCTCCCTCGCCGAGGCCGGCATGGCCTTCAGCATCTGCGTCAGCTCGTCAAACGAGCGGAATCGCGCAGGATCGCCGCGCGTAGTAGAGTCGATCACAGTCACACCGGCACCTCTCAATTTTACCGCTGGCCAGTCTAGCATAAGTGCGTCCGGCGCCATCCCCGCAAAATGATTAAACAAACGAGTTGGAACAGTAACCAACAGCGGATCGCCAGGGTTGCCGGCTTGGAACCCGGCGATGGCTGCCGGCGTTCTGGAGTGGTTGGTAGTCAATTCCGGGAAGGCGCAGCGTCGGGGAACGCTTAACACGAGACGCAGGGCTCATGAATTGGAACATCAGTTCACAGAGGCAGTCGTCTTTGAGGCGCGCCCTGCGGGATACACTTTACACGAGCCTGGTTGTGGTCGCCGCAGCCGTCGCGTTCATGGCCGCGTTGGCATTGCACGACATTTCCGCATCCGATGTGCTCAAATCTTCACCCGAGCCGATCATCATTCTCGAGGCGGCGGATGGGCGGGATCTGGCCCGAAAGGGTCCGATACGCGCTGAGCCCGGTGCGTGGTCGGATTTTCCGCAGGTTCTCATTGATGCGGTTGTCGCAACCGAGGACAGGAGATTCTACGAACACAGCGGGGTCGATCCGCGCGGCATCGCACGCGCCTTCCTTCGCAATCTGCGCGCCGGCGGGGTGAAGGAGGGCGGCAGCACCATCACCCAACAGCTCGTCCGGGTGATGAACGGCGAAGATGAGCGAACGGTCAGGAGAAAACTTCGCGAAGCCCTTCTGGCTCTGTGGATCGAGCGGAAGCTGAGCAAGGATGAAATCCTCACGCGCTATCTCAACAATGTCTATCTCGGCGCCGGCATCACCGGTGTTTCAGCGGCAGCGCGAGCCTATTTCGACAAGCCGGTCATGCAGCTTTCGCTGGAAGAATGCGCTTTGCTTGCCGGCATCATCAAGGCACCCTCGGCGCTTAATCCGCTGCGCAATCTCGCCGAAGCACGCAGGCGGGCCGAGACGGTCCTGGATGCCATGGTTGCCGATGGCCGCCTCGACCCTGCAAGAGCCGACAAGGCGAAGCGACGGCCGGCAAATCTGCACCCGGGGCAGCTTGCCGCGTTTCCGCCAAGTTGGTTTGCGGATTGGGCGCATGAGGAGACGCTGAAGATCTCCGCATCGGGCCGCGAGAGCACCGCTGACATAATTCGGGCGCGGACAACCCTCGTCCCCGAGCTTCAGAAACTGGCCGAGAGCGTGACGTCCGCCGCCATCGCGCGCCAGGGAACGCAGAAAGGCGTTGGGCAGGTAGCGCTCGTGGCGCTGCGGCCGGACGGTGCAGTCGTCGCGATGGTCGGAGGAAGGGGCTACAAGGAAAGCGAGTTCAATCGGGCAGTGCAAGCGCTGCGGCAACCCGGCTCGACGTTCAAGCTGTTCGTCTATTTGGCAGCGCTGCGGAACGGCTATTCACTCAATGATGAGATTGAGGATACCCCGCTTGACATCGAGGGCTGGCGGCCCAAAAACTTCGACCGCAACTTTCATGGCAGGGTTACTCTTTCGGAAGCGTTCGTAAGATCCCTCAATGTTGCCACCGCTCGGCTGGCGCAGGATATCGGCGTCGATCAGGTGATTGCCGCTGCGCGCGACCTCGGCATCGATGCCCCCCTGGCAGCAACCCCGAGCCTGGCGCTCGGCTCTTCGGAAGTAAACCTCCTCGATCTCACAGGAGCCTATGCCTCGGTTCGCGCCGGCATGAGGATCGAACCCTGGGGTATCGCAGGTCTCGATGCGAATGGTGACATGATGCCGGCGAACAGGGAACTGCGCGGGCAAGCCGATGCGGGATTTGCGCCATACAGTGCCCAGCTCGTCGAACTGCTCGAGAGCGCGGTCAGACAAGGCACCGGACGCGGCGCTGCTCTCGACGGCTTCAGCGCAGGCAAAACGGGAACCACTGAGGATTATCGTGATGCCTGGTTTATCGGCTTCAATGAACAGTTGATTACAGGCGTGTGGGTCGGCAATGACGACAACGCGCCGATGCGCAAGGTCACCGGCGGTGATCTTCCCGCTTCCATATGGAAAGAGTTCATGACCAAAGCCATGAAGCTTCCCCAATTCAGGCCGCCGGCGGCAGATGAGCAGCTGATTGTCAGCTCAATGCAGCCGGAGCCGCAAAGGGAAGCCGCGCGGGATATAATGCCGGCCGAAACTATCATCACAGGCGGGCTCGGCTGGGGCACCAGCTCGCATGCTCTCGCTTCGTGCGATTATGAAGCATGCGGCATGGCCTATAGGTCTTTCCGGGAGGCAGATTGCAGTTATCGCCCCTATAGCGGAGGACGCAAGCTCTGCCGTCTTAATGAGGACGCCGCGTTCGAGGACAGCTATGAGGACGACCTGAGCATGGAAGTGGCGGAACGCGGCGGGTATGAGGAAGAGTTCGAGGACGCCTTTTACGAGGAGTCAGACATGGCCGACGGCGGATATTGCAATTACGACGCCTGCAGTAGAAGCTATCAATCGTTCCGTGCGTCCGACTGCAGCTATAAGGCATATAGCGGCCGGCGCAAACTCTGCCGAAAATGATCGGCTAGCAGTATGGCCGATGCGCGGGGCAATTCTTTCGGCTTCGCAGATCCGCTCGATGTGCCCGTTCGGTATATCGAGCGCACGCGAGACTATTATTCGGCACTTGGCTACGCCCCGGCCTATGAATGGGCCCACTATAGCGACGTGCCGTTCCAACCATTAAGAAAGCCGCTGTCGGACTGCAGGGTCGCCCTCATCACAACCGCTGCGCCTTTCATGCCTGATAAAGGCGACCAGGGTCCCGGCGCTCCCTACAACGCCGCGGCCAAGTTCTTTGCGGTTTATTCCGGCGATGCCCGATCCGATCCCGATCTGCGCATCTCGCATATTGCCATCGACCGCAAGCATACAACGGCGGAAGACCAGGGCAGTTATTTCCCGCTGGCAGAATTACGGCGGAGCGCTGAAGCCGGCAGGATCGGCTCGGTTGCGAGGAGGTTTCACGGGGTCCCAACCAATCGCAGCCATCGCACGACGCTGATGACCGACTGTCCCGAGTTAGTGGCGCGCTGCAAGTCGGATGGTGCGGACGCTGCATTGCTGGTGGCAAACTGCCCGGTCTGTCACCAAACGGTCAGCCTCGCGGCTCGCATGCTTGAAGACAGCGGTATTTCGACAGTGGTCATGGGCTCAGCCAAAGACATCGTTGAATATGCAGGGGTGCCAAGGTTCCTGTTTTCGGATTTTCCACTCGGAAATTCAGCCGGAAGGCCGAAGGATCAACACTCCCAGGCTCTCACTCTTGCGCTGGCGCTCGACCTTCTCGAAGCGGCACCGGGGGCGCAAACAACAGTGCAGTCACCGCTGAAGTGGGGGGACGATCCCAGTTGGAAGCTCGATTATTGCAACATCGAGCGATTTTCAAAGGAGGAGCTAGCGGAAAAAAGGGCCGCGTTCGATCGGGCCAAGGCGCAATCGAAGGAAATCCGGAAAGCCTGCTAAGCCCGGGGCTGCGGTGGCTGGGCAGGAGGATTTCCCGCCGGGGGTATGGGAGGCGGTGGTTCCTCGGCCGGCACATCGGGCTCGGGCTGTCCGGGCGGCACAGGGTCGCCAGGCTGACCCGGAATCGGCAGTGTAAATTTCTCACCGGCCATCATCGGAACTTAAGTCCTATTTTCACGCAAGCTCACTTCAACGCATTTTGGCAGAGCCGGTTCCGCGCCATCGCACGAACTCACAATAGAAATTTCTCTTCCGCCGGCTTATCGCCTCGGGTTGAAGGAGAGGTGGGAGGCTGGCCCTCCTAGGTGCCTACTTCAAAGAGTAGGACTGGTGCCCACTTCCATTAATTTCGAGAATTAACTGAGTGGGACTGGTGCCCCCCAGCTGAGGGGCAAAATGCGGAGGCTCGACAGCGCTCCCACCGCCGTCCGTACCTGCCAAGGTGCCTCGGGGACCCTGGGACAGACGGCAGCTGCTCCACGTATCAACAAGAAGAGGTGAGGCTTCGCGATGACCGCCTCCTTCTTGGAGCAGATGCTGACCATATACACACACCTAGGAATGTTGTCAAGAGGAAAATAATTCCCCTCCCCCTTGTGGGGAGGGGCAGGGGTGGGGTGCAACCTTCGCAAAGACCCCACCCTGTCTTCGCTTCGCTCAGACATCCCTCCCACAAGGGGGAGGGAAAGAAATATCCGTTGGTGGGATCCATACATGAGGTATTGGGTAAAGCTGGATCAGAGGCCTTCGCCGGAAGCCCTCACGCTTCGTGACGGTTGCGCCAGAGATTCCAGCGATTGCGGATTTTCACCGCGCAATCATAGAACGGCTGCGGCGGCAGCCGCTCCGGCCTGCCCAAAGCCTCGATATCGGCAATCAACGAATTATCCTCGCCGCAGGCCATGTCGGCGGCAAGGAGTCCTGAAATAGTGCCATTCGTCACGCCCACAGCGTTCTGACACACGGCAGTCCAGATATTCGATGCGGCGCGGCCGAAACCCGGTGCGCCATTCCGCGACAGGCAGATATAGCCAGCCCATGTGGAATCGAAGGTTACTTCGGGAAGCATCGGAAAGCGCTTAAGAAAAACACGCCGGTGCTTCCTGCGCGACCTGGCAAGGTCGCGGTCGGCAATGCCATGCGATGGGTGGTATACCATGTGATGAGCGATGAGGATCCGATGATCCGGCGTATAACGCATAGTCGTCGAAACGAAGGCATTGGCAGGGGTCAACCCCCAATCCGCGGCGCCGGCAAGGGCCGCACCTTCGCTCTTTGTCAGCGGCCTCGTCAGGCTTGCGTAGGTCACGAAGCGCAGAAGATGGCGGCGGAGAAAACCAAACTCAGCGGCAAAGCCGTTCACCGCCAGGATCATGCGCGGCGCCTGAATGAAGCCATGCGGCGTGGCCAGCTCGATGTCCCTGCCGTATTCGGCAACGACCACCGGGGAATTTTCATAGAGGCTAACATTGCCCGGCAGCGTTGCGGCGAGACCGCGGGCAAGTGCTGCTGGGTTGAGGAGAACGCATCCAGGCGTATAGACCGCGGAGTGATAATATGGCGTGCCGAGCTCGCGCTCCACCTCCTGGCCGCTGAGCCAGCGCAAAGGTTCACCCAGCGCTCCGAGTTCGGTCGCGAAGGGCTTGAGAATCTCCTCCGTTCCCCTGGCCGAGACAGCCGCGTGATAGCGCCCGCGGCGCGACCAGCTGCAGTCGATCGCGCAGCTTCTCATCACCGTCTCGAGATGGTTCATGGCGGCGCGATTCAGCCTCATGTGGCGGCGGGAGGTATCAAGCTGGCCCGGAGAAGCGCCGAAATCATTCGGCAGATCATTGGCAAAGCCGGGGTTGCGGCCGGAGGCATTTTCGCCGATCTCATGAGCTTCTATCAGGGCGATGGAATCGGTCGGCCGGTTTTCCGCGAGCCGCCGTGCGGCGGCGAGGCCAGCGAAACCCGCTCCGATCACTATCCAATCGGCGCGCTTGCGGCCCTCGAGGACAGGCATGGGTGTGCGCGGAGGCAAAATGCGATTCCAGCCATTGCCGGCATCAATGCTGGGGAGAAACGAAATGGCTGTCATGGCGCCTCGCCGAAGGGCCGGCCGGGCCGCGTTCAGACCGGCAGCGCAGTTCGCTACTCCGCGACACGCACTTCCGCTCCCGACATGTGCCGGTCGACCACCCGTTGGAGAAGAGGGGCATAATACCCGAATGGCGGCGTTTTCATACCCGGAACCTTGCCGCCCTCATCCCACTGCCGAACCTTGACCGCCTCGCGATAATGAGGATCGCGACGGAATTCGGCGATCTCGCCAGGCGACATCGGACCGCCCTGGAGCTTCAGCGTGGCGACCGAGGCGGGCGACAGCTTGGCGAAATAGCCGGCATCGGTTGCGCAGAGATAACGCTTGGCGGCGACGTGGAGGCGAACACAGGCGATGACGAGAGGCGGAAAAAATCCCTCGAGCACGCGGGCACCTGCTTCGTCGTGCAGATTGTCGATGCCGCGATCGATATAGTCGTCGCCAAATTCATTGGTGTAGTGGCCTATGTCGTGGAGGAGCGCTGCGGCAACCAAGTTCTCATCGGCACCGGCTCCTTCGGCCAGGACGGCGCTCTGCAGCATGTGCTCCGACATGGTCACGGCTTCGCCGAGATAGGATTCCGACCCGCGCCTCTCGAAAATATCGGCGATGAAGGGAACAATGGTGCGGGCGCTGAGATTTGGGGACGTCATTGGCAGCTTCCGTCAATTCTTCCTCCTCGATCGCAGCCAAAGTGGACAGCAGCCCGTCCTTATCGGCGTAACAGCCCTGAAGCCAGCGCTTGCCGGTGCCCGAGAATGCCTTTCTCGCATGCAGCACCCGCGTATTGTCGACGATGAACAATTCACCCGGCGCGAGCTTGAATGTGACCGCCATTGCCGGATCCTCTATGCATTCGGCGAAACGCCGGCAGGCTTTGTAGTAGCCGGGCATGTCGTCGAAAGGAACATCGGTCACGGCGGCGAGCGATCGGTTGTTGAATCGCACGGCAATGAGTTCGCCATCCGGGCCCAACTCGATGAGCGGTCGCTTGGCCCGCAGCCGCACGCCGGGGATGCCGGCATATTCGAAGCGCGCCGGATAGGACGAAAGGAGCCGGAGATATGCCGGTTCCTCAGAAGCCAGAATTTCAACGACCTTGAAACCATCGACCACGAGCGACTCTCCGCCGTCCACGGAATTTTCGAGACAGGCGAGAAGCTGCAAGGTCGGAACCGGATCGCGGTAAGGATTATCAGTATGGGCCTGAAGACCGAGATTGGTATAGGCAAGATTGCTGGGATTGACCTCGGCTCGGACCTCGAACCAGCGGCCGTAATTGGTTTCGCGTACATAGCCGAAGGTTTCGGCGATTTTGCACAGGAAACCGCTTTCCGACGGGACGTCGGTCAAAAGCGCAAAACCAAACTTGCGCACCGCCGATAGCCAGGCGCCGAGCGCGGCGCGGTCGCGCGCGACGATGCGCCAGCTGGCGGTTGGGATCTTCGCCTGGAGCGAACCGTCCCAGCGGTCGATGGCAGGATCGGTCCAGGCGGGAGGATGCCGATGAGCGTTATCGTAGCAGTGCGCCTTCAGCCAAGGCAGCGAGAAGCTTACCGCTTTTTCTTCCGGCTGGAATTTGATCTCGAGGCGGCCGCCATCGATCGTGGCGGAGGCGAGGCGGATATCCGCCGGCTGATCGAGAATGGTGATGAGGCGCTGCCCGTTGCCGGGACTTCGGGTGTCGGGATCGGGCGAATTGTCGCGAAGCCAATTGGCGTGAAACCGCGAGCGGCCGCCATTCGTCCAGAACAGCTCCAAAGCGGTTCCATCCTCGAGGATGCGGGCAGTGGTCATGGGACGCCTCTCAAGTGGCCGGCGGAACGCAGGATGATTGCAAATGCGGCCCGAGGCAAATAGTCTTTCGCGGGCGCGAGAATGACATGACAACACCGGCGAAGCAGCTTTCAAGGCTCCTTGCGAGCACCAGATGCCATATCATGCCGTGCTGCTGGGATGCGCTTTCGGCCCGGCTCATCGAACAGGCAGGATATGATTTCACCTTCATGTCGGGATTTGCAGTCTCAGCCGCCCGAACGGCAGAGCCGGACACCGGGTTGATCTCCTTCGGCGAAATGATCGACCAAGGCCGAAACATCTGCTCGGCCGTTGCCATTCCGGTCATCGGCGATGGAGATACCGGATATGGCAATGCGCTGAACGTAAGACGCACGGTTGCACAATATGCGAAGGCCGGCTTCGCGGGCGTGATGATCGAGGACCAGATCAGCCCGAAGCGCTGCGGGCATGTGAAGGGCAAGCAGGTCGTTGAGCGGAAAGAGGCGCTCACGCGGGTCCGCGCCGCCGTTGACCAGCGGGGGGCAGGCAGCGACATATTGATCGTGGCGCGCACGGATGCGCGCGGTCCTTTGGGGCTCGAGGAAGCCCTGTGGCGCGCCCAGGCCTTTGCCGATCTCGGTGCGGATATATTGTTCGTGGAGGCTCCGCAAACAGAGAAGGAGCTGGCGGCGATCCCGGAGAGGGTCAGAGGTCTGCACATGGCGAATATGATTGCGGGCGGGGTGACGCCGGTGGTTCCGCCACGGCAGCTCGAATCCATGGGCTACCGAATAGCCGCCTATCCGCTTACCGTGCTGGGCGCGGCGATCGAGGCGATCCAAGCGGCTCTAAGCGCGCTCCGCGGCAATGACGGGCCAGGGGAAGGGCCGGCATTCGCGGACATCAAAAGGATAGTCGGATTCGACGACTATCAAGCCATGGAGGCGCGCTATGCTGAGGACAAAAGGGAGAGCCGATAGTGGTTGAAAGCCCCTCGCCCATGCCGAGCATCAAGGAGTTGGTCGACAAAGGACCGATCGCGTCGGGCAGTGCCAAGCGGTCGGGCGGGCGCGAAGGGCGCCGGCAGATGCGTGCCGCGCCGGTTGCGTGCTTCCCGGTGCTGGAAAGCAAGATTCCGGTCTACGAAATCGTGCCGGCCGAGGCGATCGAACTCATTCATCTCGAATCCTGCAAAATCCTCGAGGAAACCGGTATCGAGTTCCGCGACGACGAAGCGGCGGAAATGTGGAAATCGGCGGGAGCGGACGTGCGCGGCTACCGCGTGCGGATCGACCGTGCGCTATTGATGGAACTCGTCGGAAAAGTGCCGCCGGAATACACAATGCATGCGCGCAATCCCGAGCGTACGGTCACGATCGGCGGGCGCAAGTCGATTTTCGTGCCGATGTATGGAGCGCCCTATGTGCTCGACTTCGAGGGCAAGCGCCGTTACGGGGCAAAGGAAGATCTCTATAACTTCCACAAGCTGGCCTATATGTCGCCGCAACTGCATTCGACCAGTTCCATCATCTGCGAACCGATGGACGTGCCGGTGCCGCATCGGCATTTGCACATCATCTACGGCTGCCTCAGATGGTCGGACAAGCCGTTCATGGGAATCGTAACGGCACGATCGCGTGCAGAAGACACGATGAAAATGGCCGGCATCGTGTTCGGCGAGGAATTCGTCAGGAACAATACGGTGCTCACGGCGGTCGTCAACTGCAACTCGCCGCTGGTGTGGGATGCGACCATGCTCGACGCGCTGAAGGTGTATGCCGCCCATAATCAGCCGTGCTTGCTGTCGCCATTCGCCCTGTGCGGCGCCTCGACGGCGGCTTCGACGATAGGGGCGGTGGCACAGGTCAATGCGGAAGCACTCGCCGGGCTCGCGTTCACGCAGCTGGTGAGGCCGGGAAGCCCCCAGGTTTACGGGCAATTCATGGTGGCGGTCGACATGAAATCAGGCGCGCCCATGGGCGGGACACCCGAAGCTGCCCATATGATGATGCTGATGGGACAGCTTGCCAGGAAATACCGATTGCCATGGCGAACATCGGGCTTTCACGTCGGCTCGAAACTGCCCGATGCGCAGGCGGGCTATGAAGCCAACATGCTCATGCATGCGGCGATCCTCTCGGGAGCCAATTATATTTGGCATGTGGCAGGCTGGCTCGAAGCAGGATTGTGCGCTTCCTATGCTAAATTCCTGCTCGACTGCGAGCAGCTGGGCGGGTGGTACAAATATGCGCAAGGGGTGGACATCGAGGATCTCGAAGCCGGCAATGGACGCTGTGCGCGAGGTAGGGCCGGCTGGGCATTTCCTCGGCACCGCGCATACTCTCAGCAAATTCGAAATCGGCGTTTTTCATGCCCCCGATGATGGATTTCAGCTCTTGGGAACAATGGGCGGCGGAAGGCTCGCTCGATGCCGCGGCCCGCGCGCTGAACAAGGCTCGCGTCATGCTGGACGCGTATGAAGAGCCGCGGCTGGATCAGGGAAAACTCGAAGCGCTCGAGGATTTCATCGCCCGGCGGGAGAGAGAGATTCCGGCAACGGTCAGCTGAACTGGCATGGAGAGAGGCAAAAAAGACACTTCAGCCGCATTCATGAAAACGATGAAGCTCTACGACCAGGTGGAGCGCATCGACAACGAGCTCAATGCGCTCGGGCTTGGAGCAGATGCCCCGCTGAAAGTCGAAGATCTAACCGCGTTCGACCAGTATCACTATCTCGGCACGTCCGCTGTCGATCACGCGATCGAGGCACTTGGCATCGGCGCCAGCTCGCGCGTGCTGGAGATCGGATCGGGGATAGGCGGCCCTGCCCGCTATGTGGCACAGCGAACGGGAGCGCATGTGCTTGCTCTGGAGCTGCAGCCGGATCTTCACCGGACAGCGGAAAGCCTGACGAGGCGCTGCGGCCTGGCGGGCCGCATCAGCCAGAGGTGCGGAAACATCCTCGATGGCGCACCCCAAGGCTCGCCCTTTGATGCGATCTTGTCGTTTCTGGTGTTTCTGCACATTGAGGACCGCGACAGGCTGTTCGATGTCTGCCGCCAATCGCTCAAACCCGATGGGTCGATGTACATCGAGGATTTCGTTCTGCGGCAGGTGCCGAGCGCAGAGGAACGGCATTCTCTAGAAGTCAAAGTGCTGTGCCCCTATCTTCCCGATGCCGAGACCTATCAAAAGCACCTGCGCGAGGCGGGATTCGAAATCGAAGGTTTCGATGACATGACGGAGAGCTGGAGAGATTTCACCGCCGACCGGCTTCAGGCGTTTCGTGAGAACCGCAACCGCAATCTGAAGATCCACGGGGAGGCCATCACCGACGGCCTTGATGATTTCTATGCGACCGTTGCCGGGCTTTTCGAACGCGGCGTCCTCGGGGGGGCGCGAATCCTGGCACGGCGGACGCGCGCCTAACGCGTTTCGAACCAGCGGGTGAGACGGCGCATCGCCTCCTGCAAATGCTCGGGCTTGCGGGCAAAACACAGGCGCAGGAAGCCTTCGCCATCCGTGCCGAAGGCCGAACCCGGCGCCAGACCAACGCGGGCCTCATCGATGAGCCGATGCGCGAGTGCAGCCGAATCGGCTTCGCCGGCTATGCGGAAGAAGAGATAAAAAGCGCCTTCGGGGAGAGCGAAATCGACACCTGGAAGGCGGCGGAGCGTATCACACACGATGTCGCGGCCAAGCCGGGCCTGCTCCACCTGGGCATGGACGAACGGCTCACCGTGGTCGAGCGCGGCGAGGCAGCCTTTCTGGAGAAAGGTGGTGGTACCGGAGGTGTTGTATTGAACGAGATTCTCAATGACCTGGCCCATTGCCTTGGGTGCAATCATCCATCCGACGCGCCAGCCGGTCATGGCCCAATTCTTGGAAAAGGTGTTGCAGAAGATGATCCGTTCGTCAGGATCGCAGACCTCGAGAAAAGATGGCGGAAGAGCGGTGTTGCTGCCGTCCGAAGGAAAATAAAATCGTGCATAGACCTCATCGGCGATGATCCACAGCCCGCGGCTGCGGGCAAAATCGCGCACCGCGGTGATTTCCTCGCGCGTCATCACGCGGCCCAGCGGATTGCTCGGCGTGTTCATGAGCAATGCCCTGGTGCCCGCCGTCACCGATTCGAACAGGCGATCGAGATCGAGGTGCCAGCGCTTGCCATCGAAATGCATGGCCACTTCGACAGGTCGGACGCCTGCCATGCGCAGAGGCGCGGCGTAGTTGGGCCAAGCCGGGGCGGGCAGCACAATCTCATCGCCGGGCGCCAGCAGCGCCTGGATCGCAAGCTGGACCGCTTGCATGCCGGCCTGGCAGACGAAGAAATTCTCAACATCGAAATCGCGGTGATAGAGGCGCTGATGATAACGCGCCAAGGCGGCGCGAAGCTCGGGGATGCCGCGCTGCCAGGTGTAGAAGGTCTCGCCGGCTCTCAAACTGGCGATTGCCGCATCGGCGATAAAGCCGGGCGTGGGGAGATGGCCCTGGCCCACCCACAGGGGGATGACATCCAGTTCGGGCCGCGACTGTGCATAGTTAAAAACCTCGACGATGCCGGACGGCGGCTCGGCGGCTACGGAGGGCCTGAGGCTGCCCAGAATGTCGGGGGCAGAGGTTGGAGAGGACTGCAGCATCGTTGAGGTCATTGCAACCGTTTCTGCCCGGCGAGGAGATCGCGAATTTCTTGCAGCAGCACTTCGATGCGCGGCGGCGTAGCGACCGCCACCGGTTCCCTGCGCTTGAACTTCGTCACAGCGCGGACCAGGAGAAACAGGACGAAGGCGACAATGAGGAAATTCACCAGGACGGTGAGAAAATTGCCATAGGCCAGCACGGCCCCCTGCTGGCGCGCGGCGGGCAGTGTGTCGGCGGTGACGTTGAAGGAAAGCGGCAGGAAGTAATTGGAGAAGTCGAGGCCACCGGTAATGGCGCCGATCACCGGCATGAAAATGTCGTTGACGAGGGAATCGACGATCTTGCTGAAGGCAAGACCGATGATCACGGCAATGGCAAGGTCGAAGGCATTGGCCTTCAAGGCAAATTCCCGGAAATCCTTCCAGATGCGCATGTCGTAACTCCTCTGGCCCGCCGCCATGATATTGCCCGGCGGCCTTGAGCAGCAAAATCGGCAGTTTTCAAGCCCTGTCAAGCGGCCGCAGGCCCTTGGCATGAACGCCGCGAGGTCTGCTAAGCTTATTCATTCGGACGGGCTACGACATGTTCCAGGGCTCCATCGTCCTTATCGCATTGGGCTATCTCGGCTTGTTGTTCGCCATCGCGAGCTATGGCGACCGGCTGGCACTGAGACGCGTGCAGCGAAGGCATGCGGCCCTGATCTATGCACTTTCCCTCGGCGTGTATTGCACGTCCTGGACATTCTTCGGCAGCGTGGGCCTGTCGGCGCAATCGGGGTTCGCCTTCCTGCCCATCTATATCGGCCCCATCCTGGTGTTTACGCTGGGCTGGCCGCTGCTGCAGCGGATCGTCGCCATATCGAAAAGGCACAACATCACCTCGATCGCCGATTTCATTTCGGCCCGGTATGGCAAGAACCAGTCGCTCGGGGCTTTGGTCGCGGTCATCGCGGTTGTCGGCGTCATTCCCTATATTTCCCTGCAGCTCAAGGCGATCGCGCTTGCCTTGCAGACGATGCTGCCGGTGCCGCGGCTCGACCTGATGCAGACGATCGGGCCCGCCGACTATCTGGCGCTGCTGGTAGCGGCCGCGCTTGCCGTATTCGCCTCGCTTTTCGGCACACGGCATATCGACACGACGGAACACCAGCATGGAATGATCCTGGCGATCGCGGTCGAATCGGTCGTGAAACTGTTCGCTTTTCTGTTCGTCGGGACATTCGTCACCTTCTCGCTCATGGGAGGTGCCGGCGCCATGCTCGACCGGATTGCGGAGCGGCCCGATGTTGCGCAGGTGTTTTCCGGAAACGTCGATTGGGCGCGATGGAGCGTCATGATCGTTCTGTCGATGACCGCCATCGTGCTCCTGCCCCGGCAATTCCACGTGACCGTCGTCGAAAACCATCAAATCGCCGATGTGAAACGGGCAGCCTGGCTGTTTCCCGCCTATCTCGTGGCCATCAACATCTTCGTCGTGCCGATCGCAGCCGCAGGCCTTCTGACATTCGGAGCCTCGGGCGTCGATGCCGACAGTTTCGTGCTTGCCCTTCCGGTGGCGGCGGGCTCGAAGCTGTTCGCGCTCCTGGCGTTCATCGGGGGCCTCTCGGCGGCAACCGCGATGGTGATCGTCGAAGCCGTCGCACTGTCGATCATGCTGTGCAACAATGTCGTACTGCCGATCATCCTGCACCGGCAGGCGGGTTCGGGACCGGCGGGCGACATGGGGCGCACGCTGATCACCATTCGGCGAGCGGCGATCGGCGGCATCCTGGCGCTCGCCTTCATTTATTACGAAGCCATCGGCAACAGCGCGGCGCTGGCGCAGATCGGCCTTATTTCCTTTGCCGCCATTGCGCAATTCGCCCCGGCGTTCTTCGGCGGCTTGTTCTGGCGGCGGGCCACGGCAGCAGGAGCCATGGCCGGGATCACAGCGGGCTTCGCGCTGTGGGCCTATACGCTGTTCCTGCCCTCTTTCGCGGATGCAGGCTGGCTCGGCGCGACCTTCACAGAGGGGCTCTGGGGCCTCGACCTCCTGAGGCCGAGGCGGCTGTTCGGCTTCGATCTCGATCCCCTGACGCATGGCGCCTTATGGAGCCTCGGCATCAATTGCCTGGCCATGGCGGGGGTCTCGCTGTGGCGGCAACCGACGACCGCCGAACAGGTGCAGGCAAGCATGTTCATCTCCCATGACAGCAGTCCGGCACATCCAAGCTACCGGATGTGGCGCTCGACCGTGACCATGGGCGAACTCGAAGCGACGGTCGCCCGCTATCTCGGCGCAGAGCGGGCCCGCAAGTCGTTCAAGGAGCATAGCGAGGCGCGGGGACAAGCGATCGAGGCATCGGCCGGAGCCGACGTGCGGAGCCTGCGCTTCGCCGAGCATCTCTTGGCGAGTGCGGTGGGCGCGGCCTCATCGCGGCTGATCATGTGGCTGCTCATCGAACGAGGTGCGCCGAAGATGCGCGGCGCGGTGAGGCTGCTCGACGATGCCTCGGCGGCCATTCAGTACAATCGCGACCTTCTGCAATCCGCCATCGACCATGTGAAGCAGGGGATCGCGGTGTTCGACAAGAATTTGAAGCTCATTTGCTGGAACCAGCAGTTCGCGGCGATACTCGAGCTGCCTGCCGAGCTGGAACGGGTGGGCGCGCCGCTGCATGAAGTCATCGAGGCAATCGAATCGCGCTGCCAATCGCCCGGCGCGGCGCTCTCGGCCATCGAGGAAAAGGTTCGGCGAATTGCCATCCACCAGCAGCCTTACCAGGAGCGCTTCAACGAGCCTTTGCGAATCGTGGAAGTGCATTCGGCGCGAATGCCCGATGCGGGGGTGGCGGTGACATTCGCGGATGTAACGGAACGCGCCCTTGCCGCAGAGGCTTTGGAAGCGCGGGTAGCAGAACGTACGGCGGAGCTCACGCGCGTCAATGACGAGCTGTCGCGGGCAAAGGCGCAGGCCGATGAAGCCAATCTCGGCAAAACCCGCTTCATCGCTGCTGCGAGCCACGACATTCTGCAGCCCCTCAATGCCGCGCGGCTGTTCGCATCGAGCCTCGTGGCACGGCAAAGGACCGGCAACGACAGCCAGCTGGTGCGCAATCTCGATTCATCGCTGGAGGCGGTCGAAGAGATTCTCACAACACTCCTGGATATCTCACGGCTCGATGCCGGCGCGCTCAAACCCGAGGTATCCAGTTTTGCGATCGGCGAGCTGATCGAGACACTGGCTCTCGAACATGAGCCTGCGGCCCGTGAAAAAGGCCTGAGATTGAGGAAGGTCCACTGCGGCTTGAATGTCGCCACCGACCGGCGGCTCCTTCGCCGGGTGCTGCAAAACCTCTTGTCCAATGCGATCAAATATACCGCGGCAGGAGGAATTGTGATCGGGTGCCGCAGACGGGGCAAGGAAGTGGCCATCGAGGTGCATGACAGCGGCCGCGGCATCCCTGAGGAAAAACTCGCAGTGATCTTTCGCGAGTTCGAACGGCTGGATGCTCATAAATCGAACATTCCGGGGCTCGGCCTGGGATTGTCGATCGTCGAACGCATTGCCCAGATGCTGCAGCATGATCTAACCGTCCGATCGACGCCCGGCCGCGGCACAACGATCTCGATCGTGGTTCCTTCGGCCCCGGCATCGGCCGAGGGGGCCCGCGTTCGCGCCCGCCTCACTGCGCGCGTGCCGACGCTCGGACACTGCCGCGCGCTTGTGGTGGACAACGAGCCCGCCATCCTCAGCGGCATGAGAACACTGCTCGAGGGCTGGGGCTGCGTGGTTCACACGGCCTGTTCCGCAGCGGAAGCACTCGCAATCAGTGCAAGGGCAGAGAACCGTTTCGACATCGTCATTGCCGATTATCATCTCGGCGAAGACGACGGACTCTCCCTGATAGAACATTTGAGGAAGCTCATGGAGCGAGAGGTGCCGGCCCTGCTGATCACCGCCGACAGGTCGGCAGGTGTTGTTCAGGCAGCGCGGCGCAAACAGGTCGTGCATATGAAAAAACCGATCAAGCCCGCCTCGCTGCGTGCCGCGATGAGCCATGCGCTGGCACGGATGGAAGCGGCCGAGTAACCTTAAGGAGCGCCATTCGCCGCCACGCCGTCGATGCGGCTGGCAGCAATCACGGCTTGGGTCCGGCTGTCGACATTGAGCTTCTGCAGGATCGCCGAGACATGCTGCTTGATCGTGGCCTCGGAGATGCCGAGGTGGAAGGCGATCTGCTTGTTCAGAAGACCCTCACGCAGCATCATGAGCACCCGCACCTGCTGCGGGGTCAGCGCGGCAAGACGGCGGGCAAGATCATCGGCTACGGAGTCGGGATCGGCCGGGAAGCAAAGGTCGTCCGGTACCCACACATCGCCGCGCAATATGCCCGTGATCGCTCGGCATATTGTGGTAACCGGCGTCGATTTGGGAATATAGCCCGAGGCGCCAAGGCCAATGGCCCGCCTGATCATCTGCGGCTCGTCGCTTGCTGAAACAATCACCACCGGAACGCCCGGATATTGGGATCTGAGGTAGATCAGTCCCGACAGCCCCTGGGCGCCCGGCATTTTCAGATCGAGCAGAATCAGGTCGGGTTCGCCATTCTTTTCGATTGCGGCAATTGCGGTGTCGAGGCTGCCGGCCTCGTCGATCAGGTGTTGGCCGACGACGCCGGCGAGCGCCTGTTTCATGGCGTCCCGGAACAGCGGATGGTCATCCGCGACCAGGATGCGGTAACCCGGCATTGCACGTCCCTCCGGTCTTCCTGGAGAATCCAGCCTATCGCGAGGGAACAGTTTCGCCAAGCCCGGCGGATTTGGCCTTAATCCGCGGGCGCTGCGTAGCTGCCGTCCGGCTGATGCTTCTCCTGGCCGGTCAGGGGCGGATTGAATATGCACACCAGCCGCAAATCTCCCGATATCGCCCGAAGGATGTGTTCATCGTGCTCGTCGAGCGCGTAGAGCGTGCCCGGAACAATTGGATGGGTTTTGCCGGTTTTCACATCGACCACCTCGCCCCGGCCGGAAATGCAATAATTCGCTTCCAGGTGATGCTTGTAATGCAGCCGCTGTTCGGTGCCCTCCTTTACGACGGTATCGTGAAGGGAAAAGCCCATGCGATCTGAACGCAGCAAAATTCTTCGACTTTCCCAACCTTCGCCCGATACATGACGGGGGGTGCCGATTATCTGGTCGAGCGTTCTCACGATCACTGCAATTCTCCTGTTCGATGAATTCCACTGGCGCCCGATCTTGACAGATTGCGCGCTGCACTTCGATATCCCCGGCCCCAGGACGCAGGAGATAACCTAAAATCATGGCCGAGCGCAGATCTTTGTACCCGGAGAATGAGCCCTACAGGACCGGAAGACTCAAGGTTTCCGATCTGCATGAGATCTATTTCGAGGAGTGCGGAAACCCGCGAGGAAAACCGGCCGTGCTGATTCACGGCGGACCGGGTGCGGGATGCAGTCCGATCATGCGGCGGCTGCACGATCCAAAGGCTTATCGCATCATCATTTTCGACCAGCGGGGCTGCGGCCGGTCCACCCCTCATGCGGAGCTTCGCGACAATACCACCTGGCATCTTGTTGAAGACATTGAAAAGCTCAGGGCGCATCTGGGCATCGAACGATGGCAGGTGGCGGGCGGCTCATGGGGCTCGACACTGGGACTGGCCTATGCGCAGGCCCATTCCCGGCGGGTGAGCGAACTCGTGTTTAGGGGAATTTTTCTCCTGCGTCGGTCGGAACTCCTTTGGTTCTATCAAGAGGGCTGCAGCTGGATCTATCCGGATTTGTGGGAGAATTACCTTGCACCGATCCCGCCCGATGAGCGCGGCGACATGATGGCGGCCTATTACCGGCGGCTAACCGGAGAAAACCGCATCGACCAGGTGAATTGCGCGCGCGCCTGGAGCCAATGGGAAGGCGGGACATTGTCGCTGTTTCCGGATGAGGCGCGCGTTGCGCAATTCGGCGAGGAATCCTATGCGGTGGCGTTCGCGCGAATCGAGTGCCACTATTTCGTTAACAAAGGATTCTTCAAGAGAGACGGGCAGCTTCTGGAGAATGCAGCGCAGCTTGCAACGCTACCGGGCGTTATCGTTCACGGGCGCTATGATGTGGTGACCCCGGTAAAGAATGCCTTCGATCTTCATCGCGCCTGGCCGCAGGCACAGCTTCGAATCGTTTCCGATGCCGGACATGCGACGACGGAACCCGGGATCGTACATGAACTCGTTCAGGCGACCGACGGATTCCGTTAAGGGGAGAATCACCGCAGGGTTTTGCGCACCGCTGCATGCGATTGGTGATTCGGCCGAACCGACATGCATCGCAATCAGTATGGCAGCGGTCGCAATTCGCAAAGGAAGCAGCGATTGCGCCAACCACCGGACGAGCATCGGTTTTTCATGTTGGCGGCGGTTGCAGAAACGATCGTGCGCCCAAAATTTGTCACGGTTCGGTCGCGTTGGCGCCGATGTCACAGCGCAGTCTTCGCTTCATCGATGCGGCGGGGAACTTCATCGACATAGAAACGTCTTTGATGGCCCGGCTATTGGTCGCGCTGGCTCCTGTCGCCGTCCCGAGCCCGCGTGTACCTGGTCTGCCCGTTTCGCAAGGAACGGGCAGACCGCCTCGATCGGTCAGATTGCGCTGCCGCCGCGCTTTTCATCCAGCTGGCGAATAAAGGCCAGAAATCGCTCAAAATATTTTTCGAAGAGATCCATCACGCGGTCGATATCCTTGTCGCTCGGCAGAACCAGCTGCGGTTCCTGCTTCCCATCGGCTTGCGACAGCCGTGATTTCAACTCGGCGTTCTCTTTCTCCAGTGCGGCAATCTCGTCGTGCAGTTGCTTGCGATCGTCACTGAGAGTCTTGCAGCTCCACTCTCCCGTCTTCGACGCGCAATGCGAGACGGCGCCGGTCACGGTATCGAGACGGATGAAGCTTTGCCGATCGGCTTCCTTGAGAACAAAACGTCCAGCTTCCTCCGCGAACGCGAAGGATGGCGCGGCAAGCAAGCTGAGTGGCAACAGCAGTGCAGCGCGTTCAGACACTTTTCGGAGGAAATTTGCCATAAAACGTATCTCCGGTCTTCGCCATCTCGACCAGCAGCGCCGGAGGGCGGTAGCGATCGCCGTATTTCCGCTGGTAAGTCCGGCACTTGGCCAGGAAGGCCTTGCTTCCCATGGTATCAATATAGGACAGCGGACCTCCGGTGAAAGGGGCAAAGCCGAAACCCAGAATGGCGCCGATATCGGCTTCGCGGACGTCGGTCAGCACGCCTTCGTCGAAACAGCGGACGGTCTCAAGTGCCTGAATCAGCAGCAGGCGCTCCTTGAGCTCATCAAAAGAGAAGGCAGAAGCATCCTTGGGCGGCGATATTTCCGACAAACCCGGCCAAAGGCGTTTTTTCTGACCCGCCGGATAATCATAAAAGCCTTTTCCGTTCTTGCGGCCGAAACGCCCGCGCTTTTCGACCATTTCCTCCATCACCCGGTCGATGGGGCCAGGTTGATATGCATCACCCAGGTCCGCCCTGGTTGCCTGGAGAATTTTTAGCGAGAGGTCGAGCGCCACTTCATCAGCGAGGGCCAGCGGCCCAACCGGCATGCCGGCAGCCTTGCCGGCATTTTCAAGAAGCGCGGCGGGCACGCCCTCCTCGAGCATATAGATGCCCTCCTTCTTGTGAGTCATGACGACGCGCGAGGTGAAGAAACCGCGCGAGTCGTTGACGACAATGGGGGTCTTGCCGATCTGGCGAACGAAGTCGAAGGCGTGCGCCAGAGTTTCGTCCGAGGTTCTGTCTCCCCGAATGATCTCGACGAGCTGCATCCGGTCGACGGGGGAGAAAAAATGAATGCCGAGGAAATTCCCGGGACGCTGCAGATTAGCGGCGAGCCCGGAGATCGGCAGAGTGGAGGTGTTGGAGGCGAGAATGCCGTTCGCCGGAAGCGCGCCTTCCATCTTGGGCAAAACATCCGATTTCAGTTCACGATTTTCGAATACTGCCTCGATCAGCAGATCCGCGCCGGCGAGTGCTGCGTAGTCGGCGGCGGGCTTAATCAGAGAAAGCGTCGATGTTCTGTCCGCCTCGGTTACGCGGCCCTTCGCCAATTCGCGGGCAAGAACCGATTCGGCGTGGGCTTTGCCTTTTTCGGCATTCGCGAGATCGCGGTCGATGAGCGTAACTTCGATGCCTGCACGTGCGGCCACATAGGCGATGCCGGCGCCCATGAAGCCCGAACCCACTATTCCGAGCTTCCGTGCCCTCATTTGCGCAACGCCCGCGGGACGGCGGGCACCCTTGCCGATCTCCTGCATGGAAACAAAGAGCGAGCGGATCATATTGCGGGCCTGGGGACCCATGAGCAGCTTGGTGAAATGGCGCGCCTCGATGCGCAGCGCGGCATCGAAGGACTTCACCGAGAGTCCCTCATAGACGCATTTCAAGATCGCGCGCTGAGCATCGTAATTGTCGAAAGTTTCCTTGCGATAAAGAGCATTGGCCGCCGGCCACATCTGCATTCCCTGCGCGCCATAGGGCGGACCACCGGGAATCTTGAACCCTTTCTCGTCCCAAGGCTGCACGGCTTTGCCGCCAGACAAGATCCAGCGCTTCGCCTTATCGACCAGTTCACCGGCGGGTGCGATCTCGTCTATGACGCCGAGCTTCAAGGCCTGGGCCGGGTCGATATGGCGGCCGGTCAGCATCAGCTCCAGTGCCGCCTCGGCACCGGCCAGGCGTGGAAGGCGCTGCGTGCCGCCTGCCCCGGGCAGAAGCCCGACCTTTACTTCAGGCTGCCCGATCTTTGCCGAGGGATCGTCGGCGGCGATGCGGCGATGGCATGAAAGGCAGAGTTCGAGGCCGCCTCCGAGCGCCGTTCCAACGATGGCGGCGACAATCGGCTTGCCGCAGGTTTCAAGCGTGCGAAATACGTGAGAGAACCGGCCGGCCTCGGCCATCAGAGAGCGGATGCGCGCCTCGTCGAACTCCGCCTTGGCTGCTTCGGCAAAATGTCCAGCGAAGGATTGCAGCCATTTTAGATCGGCACCGGCGCAGAATGAAGCCTTGCCCGATGCCAGCACCGCGCCGCGGATCGCCTTATCGTCCTTGAGACGGGCGGCAATCTCGGCGATTTCTTCCAATACGGCAAAATCGATGACGTTCATCGACCGGCCGGGCATATTCCAGGTGGCGAGCGCGATGCCGTCTGCATCGATCGCGAAATCGAAGTTCTTCATTGGTCAGACGCGTTCGATGATCGTTGCCGTTCCCATGCCGGCGCCGATGCAAAGGGTGATGAGGGCCGTATTCAGGTCGCGGCGCTCGAGCTCATCGAGCACGGTGCCGAAAATCATGGCCCCGGTCGCGCCGAGCGGATGACCCATGGCGATGGCACCGCCGGCGACATTGAGTTTGGCGGGGTCGATGTCGAGCAGCTGGCGATAGAGCAGAACCATGGACGCGAAGGCTTCGTTCACCTCGAACAGATCGATGTCCGCGAGAGTCATGCGGGCCCGCTTAAGAACCTTGCGCGTCACGTCGGCAGGACCCGTCAGCATGATCGAGGGCTCCGAGCCGATATTGGCAAAGCTCCTGATACGGGCACGCGGCTTCAATCCCGCTTTTTTGCCGGCGGCCTTGCTGCCGAGGAGCACTGCGGCCGCACCATCGACAATGCCGGAAGAGTTGCCGGCGTGATGCACGTGCTTGACAGCCTCCAGCTCGGGATAGCGCTGTACGGCAACGGCATCAAAACCGTAGCTCTCCCCCCATTCGGTGAAGGCCGGCTTGAGGCTGGCCAGGGTCTGCATTGTGGTTTCCGGCCGCATGTGCTCGTCGCGATCCAGGATGGGCAAGCCATTGACGTCCTTCACCGGAACGACGGAACGGATAAAAGCGCCACTCTGCCAGGAGCGAGCGGCGCGCGCCTGGCTTTCGACGGCATAGGCATCGACATCGTCGCGCGAAAAACCGTATTTCGTGGCAATGAGATCGGCAGAGATGCCCTGGGGCAGATAATAGCTCTTCAGGGCAATCGAGGGATCGACCGGCCAGGCGCCGCCCGAGGCGCCAATACCGATGCGGCTCATTGATTCGACCCCGCCTCCGATCGCCATGTCGTGCATGCCGGACTTGATCTCGGCGGCGGCAAAATTTATGGCGTCGAGGCCCGATGCGCAGAAACGATGGACCTGAATGCCGGCCACGGTCTGAGCATAATCGGCATTGAGGACGGCGGTGCGGGCGATATTGGCACCAGCTTCGCCGACGGGATCGACGCAGCCCAAGACCACATCATCGACCAGGCGGGTATCCAGCTCGTTGCGGTCGCGGATGGCACGCAGCGTCTGGGTGGCAAGTTCCAGCGCGGTGACCTCGTGGAGCGCCCCGTCGGGCTTGCCGCGGCCGCGCGGGGTGCGCAGGTGATCGTAAACAAAACTGTCCGGCATCGGACTACTCCCTAAAGGCTTCTGGCTATGAGCATCTTCATGATCTCATTGGTTCCGCCGTAAATCCGCTCCACGCGCGCGTCGCGGAACATGCGGGCGATGGGATATTCATTCATATAGCCATAGCCGCCATGAAGTTGCAGACAACGGTCGATGATCCGGCATTGGAGATCGGTCATCCAATATTTCGCCATGGAAGCGGTGGCGGTATCAAGAGCCTTGTCGAGATGGCGCGCCTATGCAGTGATCGACGAATACCCTGCCGATGGTCGCTTCGGTCTTGCATTCGGCGAGCTCGAACTGGGTGTTCTGAAATTCCATGATCGGCTTGCCGAAGGCCTTGCGCGACTTCACGTAATCGATGGTGACATCGAGAGCGCTCTCGATCCGGCCAACGGCATGGAGGGCGATGAGCAGCCGCTCCTGGGGAAGCTGGTCCATGAGCATGAAGAAGCCCTGTCCCTCCTCCGTGCCGAGGAGGCTCGATGCCGGAACCTCGACCTGATCGAAGAACAATTCCGATGTGTCGTTGGCTTTGAGCCCGATCTTGTCGAGATTGCGCCCGCGGCGAAATCCTTCCACGGCTTCGGTTTCGACGACGAACAGCGAAATGCCCTTGGCACCCAGGGCGGGGTCGGTCTTGGCGACGACAATGACAAGATTGGCGAGCTGGCCATTGGTGATGAAGGTTTTCTGGCCGTTCAGGACATAACCGTTGCCCTTGCGCGTGGCGGTGGTGCGGATGCCCTGAAGATCAGAGCCCGCAGCAGGCTCGCTCATCGCGATGGCACCGATCAGTTCACTCGTCGCCATTCCGGGCAGCCATCGGCGCTTCTGCTCTTCCGAGCCGTAATTCAGGATGTAGGGGGCGACGATGGCGTTGTGCAGGGGAATTCCCAACCCGGAGACTCCGGCGCGGTTGGCCTCGATGGCAATGACGGCCTCATGGGCGAAAGTCCCGCCGGCGCCACCGTATTGTTCAGGCATCGATGCGCACAGCAGGCCGGCAGTACCTGCCTTCTGCCAGATCTCGCGGTCAACACAGCCTTGTTTTTCCCAGCGCTCGTAATGCGGGAGGCATTCCTTAAGGAAGAACTGACGGCAGCTGGCAGCCAGCAGTTGGAGTTCCTCGTTCATCCATGCAGGGGTCGGCAACATCGGGGCTCCCTGCCTTCAGGCTCACTGATCGTTGGCCGCTCGCGGGCGCTCTATTTGACGTTCACGTAACATGCCGTCCACGATCTCGCAAGTCCGCTCCAGGTCGCCAATGGCCTCCTCAAGTTCGATACGCTGCTTGCGCAGCGCCTCCAGCCGTTCGCGCATCTTCACTGAGGCAACTTTCAGCTGGGTGACCTGGCCGTCGCGGAGATTATAGAGATCCAGCATCTCCTTGATCTCCTCCAGGGCGAAGCCAACCCGCTTGCCACGCAGGATCAACTGGAGGCGGGCGCGGTCACGATAGGAAAACAATCTGGTCCAGCCGCGCCGGGCCGGGGAAAGGAGTCCCTTCTGCTCATAGAAGCGCAAGGTACGGGGCGTTACGTTGAACTCCCGGCACAGTTCGGTGATGGAATAAGTACGTTCGCGGCTTGGCCGCTCATCTTTCGCTGCTGTCATCATGGCTCTCTTTGATGGCTTTGGCGCCCTTGATGGCTGCCGTTTGGACAGCAATATGACGTCTAGGTAAGCCGATTTCCAGTGGCTGCGTCAGGCTGCCTCAGAGCACGAAAAATGCCACCCGCGAAAGGGGATACATTCGGAAAATTCCGCAAGGGTCCCCGGTGCTTAACTGAGTTTTAACCAGAAACATTAACCTTCAGAGTATTCGCTCCTTCGATCGGACCGGCCGCCTGAGCCGGGCGGGGCCCATAGAGGATCAATATGAAGTCCGGCATTCCCTGGAGCGTCAAAGGTATCGAGCCGGATGTGCGGGAAGCAGCCAAGGACGCAGCGCGGCGCTCGGGGTTGACGCTTGGAGAATGGCTGAATGCAGCCATTATCGAGAGGGCGGAAACAAGGCCTGTTCAGCCGTCGCGGTTCATTCATCCGCGCGTGCGGGAACGTTTGGATTCAATCACCGACGAGTTGGCGATGATGACGGCGGAGCGGCCGCTAGGCACGCACGCCCGCCATGTCGAGACCCTGGCGCCGCAGAATGAATTCCGGATCGACTATAACGCGGTCATCGACCGGATCGAAAACAGCGAGCGCTATGTCAGCGAGGCGCTGGCATCGGTGAACGACAGGCTGCAAAGTCTGAAGCAGCAGATCGCAGAGCTGGCCGGAGCAACGACAAGGGTCAGCGACGATGAAGGCTATATAGCGCTCGAGGCCGCCCTGCGGAACATCGTGGGCCATCTTGAGATATCAGAACGCCGCACGCATGAAGCGTTGAGATCGGTGGAAGACCAGGTGGCGGTGCTGTCACGCGCCGAGCCCGAGGAGCCAGGTTTTCACCGGAACGAGGTCGAAGGACGTTTCCAGCAGGCTGAAAGCCAGATTGCGGAGCTTGCCGGCCGGCTCGATGCGCTTGCAACGGATCGCAGCCGGGCAAATCAGGATGCGCTTCAGCAGTCCCTGGCCAAGCTGGCCGATCGTATCGAATGGGTCCATCGAACCGCAGACACGACGGCGCAGCGCGCCCGCGATGGAGCCATCGCCTCAACGCAAAGCGAGCTTGGCAAGCTCGAGGAGCAAATACGATCACTGGCAGCGATCGCGCAATCCTCGGCAAAAAACTCCAGCGCCTCACAGGCCGAGATCGCCCGCCTCAGGGCTGACATCGAAAGCCTCAACCAGCGCATCGATGATATTCGCACCGAGGCCGCCGCGGAGAGGGATCTGCACTCGGTAAGGCTAACGATCGAGCAATTGTCAACCCGCGTGGCGCAGCTGCCGGAGCAGCGGTCGTTCGGCGATCTCGATCGCCGCGTGAGCGAACTCAGCGAGCGCCTGGCTGAACTCCGCCCGCCGGACGAGGTGCTGCCGCACATCACCGATATCGAGCAGCGGGTGTATGAACTCGAGGGCCGGCTCGCAGAGGCGATCGGCAGCGGTCCGGCCGGGCTCGATGTGGTGCAACAGCAGATCGACCAGATGAATGCGCGGCTCGGCGCAACCGAAGACCGCATGTCCGCCATCGCCGCGATCGAGCGGTCCATCAGCCAGCTATTCAGGGCGCTCGAGGATCATCGCGACGATGCGCATGGCATTGCCGAGGACGCAGCACGGCGCGTGGCGCAGGAATTTATCCAGCGCGAAGCCCAGCCGGCCGGACCATCGCCGGAACTCGTGGCGCTGGAGGAGGCGCTGGCGGCGGTAAGGGATCATGCGGCACGATCGGACCAGCAGACGCAGGAGACGCTCCAAGCTGTCCATGAGACGCTGGAGGAAATCGTCAACAAGCTCGCCGATCTCGAGGCGGGGCAGCAGGCAGTCCTGGAAGACCGACATGAAGCAGCATCGGTCGCCGCGGCAAGCCACGCACCGGCGCCCGGCGGCGAGACCGGCAGGGCCGGGACCGCGTCAGAGGCGCCGGCTTGGCAGAGTGCCGTCCAGCATCTGGCAGACCAACAGCGAGCCTCCGCCGATGGGGGGCCGCAAGCAGCCCAGGCAGAGCCCGAGGCAGGGCAGAGCGGTGCTGGGATGGATTTTTACGTCGAGCCGCAGGCGGGCATCGTCGAGTTCCAGAATCCCGATGCGCCGCTGCACAGCCATGCGCCGGCAAGCGATGACGACTATATTGCGGCGGCACGGCGGGCCGCACAGGCGGCTGCTCAGGGGGCGCGGCTCGGTATGGGCAAGCTGCCCTATGGCGAGCAAAACGGGACGAAGCTCGCGGCAAAGGCGCGGAAAGGATTTTCCTTCTCGCTGCTGCGACGCGCACCCGCCCTGAAACCCAGGCATCGGCCAGGCGTTTCGGAGTCCATTGCGGTTGCAGCGGATACCGCGGCAATGCCTCAGGACCGCGGACGCAAGCGCCTGCTTCTCGCCGCGCTCCTGCTTCTCGCCGCCGTCTCCGGCGTGGCGCTGCGTAACAGCTTCAACGAGCCAGCATCGACCCCGCATCAGAGCGAACCCGCAAAATCATCGCCGCGTGCGGGGGCGGGCAAGGGCGCAGCGCTTCAGGGGGACCCGCTTTCGTCACTCATCGACCCCTTGGCGACGGGATCGCTGGGAAAGGACGTGCAAAGGGCAATCACCGAGCACCGCAAACCGGATATCGACGTGTTGCTGGCAGACGCGGCGCCACTGGCCGCCGCCATCGCGCCTGAATCAATCCGCCTAGCCGCGATGAGTGGCGATGCCGAAGCACAGTTCGTCATAGGCGGGCGTTTTCTCGAGGGCACCGGTGTCGCTCAGGACTTCGCACAAGCGGCGAAATGGTACCACCGGGCGGCGCTGCAGGGCCTGGCTCCTGCGCAATACCGGCTGGCTACACTTTTCGAGCGCGGGAGCGGCGTGCAGCAAAACAAGGAGGAAGCACGCACGTGGTATCAACGGGCGGCGCTGAAAGGCAATATCAAGGCGATGCATAATCTCGCCGTGCTGCTTGCCGGACTAACCCCGCCGGACTATGCCCATGCCGCGCACTGGTTCAGGCAAGCAGCCGAACATGGCGTTCAGGACAGCCAGTATAACCTGGCCCTTCTCGAGGAGCGCGGCCTCGGCTTAAGCCAGGATGCAAGCGAAGCCTATTTCTGGTTTTCCGTCGCCGCCGAGACAGGCGACAAAGACGCAAAGAGCAGAGCGCAGATCCTCGAAGAGTCGCTGCCTCTGGCGCTCAAGAGCACCGTCCGGCAGAGACTGAAGATGTTCAAGCCGAAATCGCCTGAGAAGTCCGCCAATGTTGTGCCGCTGAGCGACCAATGGACGGCGGGAGAGCAGTCACCGGGCTTGATGTAGTCGTATTCACTTCAGCACGGCAGAAGAAAAGCTGTAAATTGCCGAGCGGCCGATCATCCAGGCCGTGAACGCCTGCTCCGAAAAGAGCGAGGAAATTTCAGGTGCGCGCACATCCAGCCCGCCGGTGTAAGCACCGAAGGCAGGCATGATCAGCCTCGAGCGATCGGCGACGAAACTGCGGGAGGTCAGGCGGCGGCCACGCCGCACGATAGAGGCGATGGGGTGATAATGTCCGGCGATCTCAAAGGTGCCGGAAAGCATCGGCTCGGGCAGATGGCGCAGAGTGAGGGGACCCAATGAAACCTCGGCCGCCGTCCTGCCGCCAAGGCCGTCGGGCAGTTTCTGGTCGTGGTTGCCGTTTATCCAGATGACGTCGAGACAATCGGAAAGGCTGCGAATGCGCGCCAAATCAACCGCATCGATCCGGTCACCGGCGCTGCAATCATGAAAGCTGTCGCCCAAAGCGATCAGCCTTTCGGGCCTCAGCCGAGCAATGGCAGCCTCGAGCACAGCGAGAGTGGAGCGTGTGTCGAAGGGCGGAATATAGAGCCCGCGGCGCAGGAAGCTCGAGCCCTTCTCGAAGTGCAGATCGGCCACGAGGAGCGAGCGATAGTCGGGAACGTAGAGCGCGCCGGAAAGATCGGGCAGAAGCTCTAGTCCTCCCAAGGCAAGCAAGGCGCAGTGCCGGCTACCCTGCGCCGCGCGCCTCGTCCATGAGAGCTCTTGCAGCTTCCTCGAGAAGTGCATCATTGGCCTCGCCATAAACCGGTTCCCGGCCGATATCCAACATTACAGGCACGGAAAGCGGAGAAATTCTGTCCAGGGCCCGATGAAGGATGTTTCCTTTGATTCGTGCAAGCAGGTCGGCAAGTCTCCTGCGCGTCGATAAGGCCTTCCGCAGCGTCCTCCCAGGCGGCGCGGAGAAGGATGTGGTCGGGTTGGTGGCTTCTCAAAACATCGAAGATCAGATCGGAGGACACCGTCATCTGACGACCGGTTTTCTCGCGCGCGATGGAACGCCGCTCGATCAATCCGGCGATGGTGGCACAGGCACGAAACGTGCGCTTCATCAGCATGGATTCGGCAAGCCAGGCATCGAGATCGTCGCCCAGCATATCCTCGTCGAAAAGCTCGGCAAGGCTCAGGCGGCCGGAAGAGATCAGCAAGTTGAAATCGCGCAGCGCCCAGACGGCAAGCGCGTATTCGCTGGCGACGAAGCCCAGGGGGTGGGCGCCGATGCGGTCTAGCCTCCGCGTCAGCAGCATGCCTAGGGTTTGATGCGCGAGGCGGCCTTCGAAAGGATAGCAGACGAGATAATGGCGATTGCCACGGGGAAATGTCTCCACCAGCATCTCTTGGGCATGAGGGAGCACCGAGGCATGGCGCTGGAGGGCCAGCCAGTCGCGCACTTGGCGTGGCAGCATTGCCTGTTTGGCGGGATCCGCCAGCATCTCGCGGACGCGAGCGGCAAGAAAGGTCGAGAGGGGAAATTTCCCCCCGAGATAAGACGGGATCGCGGGCTCCGATGATTTGGCGCGGGAGACGAATGCCGTCAATTCTTCTACCGATTCCAGCCTCACGATCTCGCCCGCGAACATGAAGGTATCGCCGATCTTCAAAGCGTTGATGAACCACTCCTCAACCTCGCCAAGAAGGCGGCCGAAAGACGACATGACCTTGCCGCCGGTGCGCCTGGGTTTGACGAGGCGGACTTTCAGCATCTCCGCCTCGACAATAGTGCCGACGTTGAGGCGGTAGCTCTGGGCAAAACGCGGATGGGCGAGGCGGAGCCTGCCATCGGGAAGCGGCTTGAGCTTGGCATAGCGCTCGTAGGACTTCAGCGCATAGCCGCCGGTAGCGACGAAATCGACGGCCTGATCGAATTCCCGGCGCGTGAGGGTGCGATAGGCGAAAGCGCTGCGCACCTCTGCGTAAAGTTGGTCGGGGTGGAACGGCGCCGATACGGCTGTCCCCCAGATATGCTGGGCAAGAACGTCGAGCTTCTTCAGGGTCATCGCCTCGGAATCCTGGAAGCCCTCGCGGACCGCGACGCGGGCGGCCTCGCATTCCAGAACCTCGAAACGATTCGACGGCACCAGCAAGGCGCGGGAAGGTTCATCAAGGCGATGGTTGGAACGGCCGATACGCTGGATGAGACGGCTCGACCCCTTGGGCGCGCCGATATGGATGACGAGATCGACATCACCCCAATCGATGCCGAGATCGAGGGTGGAGGTGCAAACAACCGCCCTGAGCTTTCCCTGCGCCATGGCGGCTTCGACCTTGCGGCGCTGAGCGACATCGAGGGAGCCGTGGTGCAGCGCTATGGCCAGCGTCTCTTCGTTTGCGTGCCACAACTCCTGGAAAATGACTTCGGCCTGGGAACGGGTGTTGACGAAAATCAGCGCGAGGCGCGAGGCGCTGATCGCCTCGTAAATCTCACCGATGGAATAGCGGGCGGAATGGCCCGACCAGGGCACGCGCTCGACGGATTTCAATATGGTAAGCTCCGGCAGCGCGCCGGGCTCGCCTTGAACGAGTTCGGCCCGATGGGGCCCGCCGATTTCAGGCTGCGGCACCAGCCACGCCTGGAGAAGGTCGGGCCTGGCGATAGTGGCCGAGAGACCGATGCGGCGCGCCTCGGGCGCGAGGCTTGCCAGCCGCGCAAGTGCGAGCGACAGAAGCGCGCCGCGCTTGGAGGCAACGAGCGCGTGCAGCTCGTCGAGAATCAGAATGCGCAGGGAACGGAAGAGACGTGGCGCGTGGGCATCGGCAATCATCAGCGCCAGCTGCTCGGGCGTGATGATGAGAATATCGGGCGGTGCCGAGCGCTGGCGGCGGCGCTTGTGAGCCGGGGTGTCGCCGGTTCGGGTCTCGATTGCCACATCAAGGCCCATATCCCGCACCGGTGCCTGGAGATTGCGGGCAATGTCGACGGCAAGCGCCTTCAGCGGGGATACGTAAAGAGTATGAATTCCCTGTCCGCGTCCCGATGCGAGTTCGATGAGGCTCGGCAGAAAGCCGGCGAGGGTCTTGCCTCCTCCGGTTGGGGCGATGAGAAGCGTATCCCTGCCCTGCCGGATCGAAGCAATGACCGCAAGCTGATGGCGGCGCGGCGCCCAACCTTTTGCGCGGAACCAGGCGGCAAAGGCTGCGGGCAGCATTGATTCCAATTGCATTTCATCCATGACGGCCCAGGGTGCCGCGCCTTGACAGGGCTGACAACCACTGTCACAAGCCCGCGGCTCCGGCCGAGGTTCCCCGACATGGCGACCGTTCAAGCGAAGATCACAAACCGGCATGTGCTGGCGATCGCCATACCGATCATGCTGTCGAACGTATCGGAGCCGCTGATCGGTGTCGTCAATACCGCCGTGATCGGACGACTGCCTGAATCGCATTACATCGGCGCGATTGCCATTGCGGCTCTGATCTTCAGCTTCCTCTATTGGGGATTCGGGTTCTTGCGACTCGGCACGAGCGGGCTTTCGGCCCAGGCCTTCGGTGCAAAGAACGATGCAGAACTGGTTGCGGTGCTCGGCCGTGCGTTCGTCGTGGCGCTGGTCTGCGGCGCAGCGCTGATCGCAGCAAGCCCACTCCTCGAGGACTTGATCCTCACCCTCATCCAAGGCTCGGCTGCGGTCGAGGAACAGGCGGCGATTTATTTCCGCATTCGAATTTGGTCGGCGCCCTTCGCCTTGGCAAGTTTCGTGATGCTCGGCTGGTTTATCGGCCAGGGCCGCGCAAAGCTGGCGCTGCTCCTGCAGCTTTTTCTCAATCTCAGCAATATCGCGCTCGATTGCTTTTTCGTTCTTGGCCTCGGCATGACCGCCGACGGCGTTGCCCTCGGCACGCTCATCGCCGAGATCGGGGCGGCGAGCCTGGGGTTCTTTCTCATCCGGCGGGAAATGAAACGGCGGCACTGGCGCTTCGAGCCCAAGCAGATTTTCGATGCCGCGAAATTCAAGCGCACAATTTCGATCAACGGCGACATCATGGTCAGGACCTGGTGCCTGGTTTTTGCCTTCTGGTGGCATGCCACGCAGGGCGCAAAGGCAGGCGACGTTGTCGTTTCGGCCAATGCGGTGCTGATGCATTGTTTCGAAGTCTCGGCCTTTCTCATCGACGGGTTCGCCTATGCGGCGGAGGCGCTGGTGGGCCAAGCCGTCGGGGCCCGGAACCGGCCGCGCTACCGGGACGCCATCGTCATATCAACTGCCTGGGCGCTGGTGATCGGCTGCGTCCTCTCTGCCATCATTTACGTGGCGGGGCCGGCCATCATCGACATGCTGGCGGTGAATGAGGATGTGAGACAGACGGCACGGATCTATCTGCCGTGGGTGGCGCTGTCGTCGATCCTCGGCGTAATTTGCTTCCAGCTCGATGGAATCTTCACCGGCGCGACACGCACTGCCGACATGCGCAACATGATGATCATCAGCATTCTCGTTTATCTGGTGGTGTGGTGGTTCGCGGCGCGGGCATGGGGCAACCACGGCCTGTGGGTGGCGCTCAATATATTTTTCGTGATACGCGCCATCACGCTCGGCGTGCGCCTGCCGGCGCTCGAACGGGCGAGCTTCCAGGCCGCCTAGAGCCAATCGGAAACGCCGGTGCCGGTGATTTCGCGTAGCGAATTTTTCCCGGACGCCTTGAGCTTTTGAGCGAGGCCCTGCACCACGTCGGCGATGAGCGAGGGCCCCTCATAGATCAAAGCGGTGTAGAGCTGAACGAGGGAAGCGCCGGCCCGGATTTTCTGCCAAGCGGTTTCAGCAGAGGAAACACCGCCAACGCCAATCAGCGGCAATCTGCCTCTGGTGAGATGATAGAGCTGCGCGAGCTTGCGCGTCGACAGCTCAAATAAGGGCCGGCCGGAGAGGCCGCCCTGCTCGGAGGCATAAGACGACCTCAGCGATGGCCGGCTGAGAGTTGTGTTGGATATGATCAGACCGTCGATGCCGTTGGCAAGCGACAGTTCGGCAATGTCGGCAAGCTCCTCGTTTGACAGGTCCGGCGCGATTTTTAGAAGCAGGGGCTTGGGATTGGACAAGGCACGGCGCGTTTCGGTCAGGCGGCTCAGGAGCAGACTCAGTTCCTTCTGCGACTGAAGGGCGCGAAGGCCCGGGCGTATTGGGCGAGGAGATATTGACAGCGATATAGCTTGCGGTGTCGTTGAACGTGCCGAGGGCCTTCACATAATCGCCGATACGATCGGCAGAATCCCTATTGGCCCCGATGTTGACGCCCATGATTCCCGATGCGGCGCGCGCCCTCAGCCGGGCAAGAGCGGCGGCGTGGCCGGAATTGTTGAAGCCCAGACGGTTGATCAGCGCCCCGTCTTCGAGGAGGCGGAACAGGCGGGGCTGGGGATTGCCGGGCTGGGGCAATGGCGTCAATGTTCCGAGTTCAACAAAGCCGAAGCCGAGGGAAAAGAGACCGCAGGCCGCCTCGGCATTCTTGTCGAAACCGGCGGCGACACCGACCGGATTGGGAAAGGTCAGGTCCCAAAGCTCGACTTTCAACGTATCGGGCTGAAGCCTTTCCGGCAGGAGGCGCCATTCAAGTGCCGCAAGGGCCAAAAGGTGCGCGCGTTCCGGTGGAAGCATGAACAGAAGCGGACGGAGCAGGCTATAGGCCCTCATGGCCGGGCCAGCTCACTCAGAAATTCATCACGTCCGGAATCCGGGATCTCGCGAACCCACAAAGCGGCCGAGGCCGGCAAGGGTCCGTAAACATGCGGAAACAGCTCGCCGGAGCGCGAGGGTTCCCATTTCAAGCCAGGGCCGAGGGCTGCTGCCTTAAGGGCGACGAGGACCAGACCGGTCTGAGAGCCAAAATGGGTTTCCAGAGTGCGCGGAAGCTGGTTAGCGGCCGAGAGATGGATGAAGCCATCGCGCCGGTCGTCGGCCGACCCCTGGTAGGTGCCTGTCGCAACGGAAGCGCTCCAATCGGCCAAAGCACAGATTTTAAAGAGAAGCGAGGGGTGCCCTGGGTCCATAGCCCTCGGAACCTAAAGTTTGCCGAAAACCGCTTCAACCCCCTAGACAAACGCCGCAGAACACGGCATTACTTCCTAGGAATTGATGCAAGTTGCAGAGAGGAAAGCGGCAATGCTGACACATAAGCAAGTCTGGGGCGCTATCGACGCGCTCGCTGAAAAACATGGGCTTTCGGCCTCGGCGCTGGCCAAAAAAGCCGGGCTGGATCCCACCGCATTCAATCCCTCCAAGCGGAAAGGCCCGGAGGGGCGCGAACGCTGGCCGACGACAGAGAGCATTTCGAAGGTAATCGGCGCGGTCGGGAGCAGTGTCGATGAGTTCATGATCCTGCTCACCGGACGCAAGGGCATGGAGAAGATGAGGACGACCATTCCTCTCATCGGCTTCGCCAAGGCCGGCAAGGGCGGCTATTTCGACGACGCCGGATTTCCGGTCGGCAGCGGATGGGACGAGATCACCGTGCCCGGCGTGAAGGATCTCAATGCCTATGCGCTGGAGATCACCGGCGACAGCATGCAGCCCGTCTACCGGCAGGGCGATATCATCATCGTCTCGCCGAACGGCAATATCAGGCGGGGAGACCGCGTGGTGGTGCGCACGAAGCGCGGCGAGGTGATGGCGAAGATCCTGCAGCGGCAGTCGGCGAAATCAGTCGAACTCGCTTCGTTCAATCCCGACCATGAGACGAAGTCGGTCTCCACCGAGGACGTGGTGTGGATCGCGCGGATCATCTGGGCAAGCCAGTAGCAGCGCCAAGGCGCGTCCTGTGCATCGGCGGCGCCACCATCGATCGTTTCTATGAAACGGCAGGAGCGCCGAGAATCGGCACCTCGAACCCGGCAAGGGGTTGGACAAGCGACGGCGGCGTGGCCCGAAATGCCGCGGAGGTGCTGGTTCGGCTCGGTGCAGAAGCGGTGCTGGCCAGCATGGTGGGCGCGGATGAGGCAGGCGCAGGGCTCAAGAGGCGGATTGAAGCCTGCCGCATCGACGGCGCACTCGTTGCGGTGAACAGGCAAAGACGGACAGCTGAATATATCGGCGTGTTCCATCGCGGCGAGCTCTTTGCGGCTGTTGCCGACATGGATATTTTCGACGACATGGACGAGCGGTTCTGCGAGACTCCTCTGGAAGCGGCCGGCAACATTGCCGGTGTGTTCGCCGACTGCAATCTGGCCGCCGACGCGCTCACCACGCTGCGCACGCACTGCCGGATAGCTCATCTACCCCTTGCCATCGATGCAGTTTCACTGGCGAAATCGCAGCGGCTTGGAAACGATCTTAGAGGGATCCGCCTTTTGTGCCTCAACCGTGACGAAGCAATGGCGCTTGCCGGAACGGACCGGCTTGATCAGGCCGTCGCGGCCTTGCGCGGGCGTGGCGCCCAGGCCGTCATTCTCGGCGAGGGCCGGCATGGCGTCAGAGCCGGCGATGAAACCGGCATCTTCGCGCTGACAATGCCGCAGACCGAGGTCGCGAATGTGAGTGGTGCCGGCGATGCCCTGGCCGCGGGAGCGTTTCTCGGCTGTCTCGAAGGAGCGAGCCTGCGCCAGGCGGTCGAATTCGGCATGGCCTGCGCTCAGGCCGCCCTCAACTCGCCGAGATCCATTCCGCAAGAATTCGACAGGAACGAAGCTGAGCGGCGGCAGCGGATCGTGGCCGAGGCCAACAGGGGATGAGGAGCGATCTCATTGAAATGTCGAAGGACGTTCGGCAAGCGAGGAATGACGGACGGCCGCTCGTGGCCCTCGAATCGACAATTATAACCCATGGGCTGCCTTATCCTGAAAATCTCGAGACCGCTCTCACAGCGGAACGAATCGTTCAAGAGAACGGCGCCTTTCCAGCGACCATAGCGATCGTCGCGGGCAGATTGCGTGCGGGCTTGAGCAAATCGGAAATCGCCATGCTGGCAAAGGCCGAGGACGCCAGTAAAGCATCACGTCGCGATATCGGCCCGCTGATGGCAAAGGGCGCAACGGCGGGAACCACGGTTGCCGCTACGATGTGCATTGCGGCCGGCGCAGGCATCAGGGTGTTCGCCACGGGCGGCATCGGCGGGGTTCACCGCGGCGCGGAAACAAGCTTCGACATATCGGCCGATCTTGCCGAACTGGCGCGGACCCAGGTGGCTGTGGTGTCGGCAGGCGTGAAATCGATCCTCGACATCGGCAAAACGGCCGAAATTCTAGAAACACTCTCGGTGCCGGTCCTTGGCTATCGCACGTCGGAGTTCCCGGCGTTTTTCTCGCGCAGCAGCGGGGTAAGGCTCGATCAGCGATTTGACAATGCAGAGAGTGTCGCCGAGGCAATCGCCTGCCACTGGGCAATGGGCGGCGGGGGGGTGCTGATCGCCAATCCCATTCCCGACGCCGACGGACTCGACGGGCGGGCGATCGATACCGCCATCGAGAAAGCATTATCGGCGGCTCAGGCGCAGGGAATCGCCCAGAAGGATGTCACGCCGTATCTCCTGGCGCGGGTCTCGGAGTTCACGGGCGGCCGCAGCATGGCGGCCAATAAGGCGCTCATCAGCCACAATGCACGCATCGCAGCCCTGATCGCGGTTGCCTATCGCCCGCTTGATGCCGGGGCAAAATAAGACGCCACCGGCTTGGGACCGGCGGCGCCTTCTCTTTCATAAAGTACGGATTACTCCGTCGCGCACTGCTCCTTGGCAGGGTCGCATGCCTTTTTCTGTTCCTTCTTCTGCGGCTGCTCGGCGGCCTTTCCCTCAGGGGCTGTTTCCGGAGCCGTCTCAAGCGCCTTTTCGGTGCTGGCCGGCTGCTCCTTAGTCGCCTCCTGCGTCTTTTTCTTTTTCACTGGCTGCTCGCCTTCAACCGCCTGGCCTTTAGTTTCGACAGCGGGCTGCTCCTCAGTCGCCTCCTGCGTCTTTTTCTTTTTCACTGGCTGCTCGCCTTGAACCGCCTCGCCTTCAGCTTCGGCAGCAGGCTCCTGCGAAGCGGTGCCGGATGCGGGCTCTTCGGGCATCGTGCCCGATGCCTTCTTCTCCTTGGCTATTTCTTCCGCCTTCCTCGCCTTGGCCGGCTTGGCACCGGGCTCCTCCTTCACTTCGGCGTCGAAGACGGCGATGGCCTGACCTTCCGCCTTACCGGCTGCTTCGGGAGTTTCGGCTGGCTTCGGCTGATAGACCACCACATCCTGCTTGGTCTTCTGCTCGATCACATCGATGTCGATGAAATTGTTCACGACGACATTGTTCTGAACGACCACGGTCTTGGTGTCACCGGCTTCGACGATATGGCGCACGCGGTCGCGGTCACGGATGATGTGGCGATCGATATCGACCGAAACGAACACATTGATCGGAACGACGTTCCAGTAGTGCACCGGAACGCTGCTTATCGATATGGCGACGTCAATGTCGTCATCATCGTAATCGGGCGGCAACGGGGCCCAACCGATCTCATCATCGGTGTGGCTCCAGACAACCCATGCGGACGCCCAGCGCCGACCTGGGACCCAATACCAGCCGATCTCACGATCGAATCCCCAGCGGCCGTAATGATAGACGGCCCAGGCGAAGGGCTCGTCGGATACCCAGTACCAGCCATAGGTGTTTACGTAAATCCAGTGGCCGTGAGCATAGGGGCGCCAGCCCACATCGACACGGGGAACCCACACATAATCGTCACGGAAGGTTACCCAATCGCCATGGCCAGAAAGGCGGTCATAGAATACGCCGATGCTAATGCTGGCAGAAACTGCGGCCTGAGCTTGGCTCACCGGCGAAATGAACACAGGATCGCCGGCCGCGGTCACAACCAGCAGCCCGGCGGCGGCAGCCGTTCCCAGGAGCAGACGTCTCATATTCATTGCTGCACTCCTTCGAAGCTGATGAACTCATCAGGGGGTGCGTGGCGTGCTGCGTTCGCGGCATCCACCTGGCGGAACAGAGCCTCGGCTCCCCGTTCCAATTGCGCCGCCTGCTGGGCAAGCAATTGCGGCTCGGGTTTCGCGAAGGTGAGCCCGATCAAGCTTATGCAACCGGCGGCCAGAGCCAGAACCACGAGGGCGATCCCAGCAAGTCTAAGAAATGAAACGTCGGGGGTATCAGTCGCCTGCCACATTGCCCTGCTCCAGATTGTCCGCTCTTGAACGTTGGAACCCGGCAAGTGGTTGCACCGCTATTTTTCGATGAACTTTCCCGCAAGTGCATCGGCGATCAGCGCCCGCGTCTCGTCCATACCGAACAGCGCCACAAACGAACCGAACCTCGGCCCGTGCTCTTCGCCGATAAGGATTTGGTAAAGTGCATTGAACCAGGCCAGCGACACACCGGGTCGCTCGGGCGTGGCGCCCTTCGCCTTCATATCCTGGTAGCGGGGAATTGCACGCGCCACATCATATAGGACGCCCTGTATGGTCTCCGCCGTTGCATTGGGCGGAATCCCGGCAAGGGCATCGGAGAGTTCCTGGAGCGCCTGGCGCTCCACCTCGTCGGGTGCCCGGTAATTTTTGGCCGGCTTTACCACGTCATTGAAATAGTTAATGGCATAGCCGACCAGCTGGTCGAGCACGGGGTGAGTCTCCGGCGAAACACCGGCGACATGCTTGCGGATGAAGCCCCACAGCACGTCGCGGTCGGAAGCGTTGCAGGCGCTCACCAGCTTGAGAAGAAGGGAAAAACTCACCGGCAGGTCGATGACCGGCGGATAGGCTGCATGGATGTGCCATACCGGATTGGCAAGCCGCGCCTTGGCGTCCTGGCGGGGATAAGCCGCAAGATGCTGGAAATACTCATCGGCATTGCGCGGGATCACGTCGAAGTACAGCCGCTTCGCTTCGCGCGGCTTATGGTACATAAACAGCTGCAGGCTCTCGGGGCTCGCATAACGCAGCCATTCGTCGATGGTCAGGCCATTGCCCCTGGACTTCGAGATCTTCTGGCCCCGCTCGTCGAGGAACAATTCATAATTGAAGCCTTCGGGCGGCTCGCCGCCGAGGAGCCGGGCAATCTGGCCCGACAGCTTGACCGAATTGATCAAATCCTTGCCGGCCATCTCATAATCGATGCCCAGAGCGTACCAGCGCATGCCCCAATCGGGCTTCCATTGCAGCTTGCTGCGTCCCCCGGTGACCGGTGTCTCGTAGCGACGATCGGACTGCGGGTCGCGCCAGACGATCGTGCCCGCCTTCAGATCGCGCGATTCGATCGGCACCTGCATGACGATGCCGGTTTCGGGATGAATGGGAAGAAAGGGGGAATAGGTCTGCGAACGCTCCTGGCGCAGCGAAGGAAGCATGACGGCCATCACTTCATCATAGAGCTCGAGCACGCGCAGCAAAGCGCGGTCGAAGCGGCCGGAGGTGTAATAATCGGTCGAGCTTGCGAACTCATAGTCGAAGCCGAAGTGATCAAGGAACCGCCGCAGCATGGCGTTGTTATGCTGGCCGAAGCTCTCATGCGTGCCGAAGGGGTCGGGAATCCTGGTAAGCTGGTGGCCGATATAGCCGCGCATGAGATCCTGGTTCGGCACATTGTCGGGAACCTTGCGCAAACCGTCCATGTCGTCGGAAAAACAGATGAGCCTTGTGGGAATATCCGACATGGCTTCGAAGGCGCGGCGGACCATGGCCGTGCGCGCGACCTCGCCGAATGTTCCGATGTGAGGAAGCCCGGAAGGACCATAGCCGGTTTCGAACAGCACCTCCGAGGGCGGGGCGGCGCGACGGGAGATTCGCGCGAGAATCTTGCGCGCTTCCTCGAAAGGCCAAGCCTTACTCTCGAGCGCTTCGGCGCGGAAATCGGATGGAAGAGCCATGGAAGTGAATGACATCAGTGCGGAATGCCGCGCCACTCGTAAAGGGCTCGCAATGCCGCGTCAATCGGATAGGCTCAGGGCGACGCCCGATGAGCCACGATCTTGCCAATATAGAAAATCCGCTGATCGACCTGCCGCGCGCTGCGCTGGCGGCGACGGCGCTCGGGGTGATCATTACCAGCGATGGGGAGAGCGCCGAATTCGGTGCGGCGGAGGGCCTAAAACGCCTCGCGGGCGAGCCGCATCTGGTTTGCCATTCTCCCTATACCATCGAGCGGCTGGCACTCATCGCGAATGAACAGCGGGATACGCGCCGGGCCGCGTCGCAGGTACGGCATTTCGATATCGCCGAACTGTTTCTGTTCGTGCGCCCCGCGCAATTCGCGGTGCCGACGCCCAGGGGTATCGCACGCGCGCTCGGGATAAGAGAGAGCGACGACGGGAAAGCGCTGCAGCGTTGCGCGGAGGTGCTTCTGAAGGATCTCAGCCGTGCCGATTATCCGTACCGAAGGGAAGTCATGCGGCTTGCCGGTTTCCTCGCGCGCAGCAATTGGCCATGGGCTGGAGCTGTTGCCGCAGCGCTTGGTCCCAGCGACGCGCGAGGGGGGACCGAAGTGTTCGCCACCGGTCTCAACGTCTGGGACCGGCTGGCGGAATGGCAAGAGGACGGGCCGCCGGTGAAGCCATCGCAGCATGCGGTCGAGCCCGAAGAAGCGCTGGGAGTACTGAATACGCTCCTCGGGGCGGAGGCAGAAGCACGACCGCAGCAGAAATCATATTGCGCGGCGGCGACACGCGCTTTCGCGCCACGCCAATCGAGGCACGAGAATACCATCTTGCTCGCCGAAGCCGGGACGGGGCTGGGAAAAACACTTGCCTATCTCGCGCCGGCACATCTGTGGTCGCGGAAGAACGCGGCACCGGTTTGGATCTCCACCTTCACCAAGAATCTCCAGCGTCAGCTGGAGCAGGAAACTGCCCGGCTTTATCCAGATCCCGGCGAGCGGCGCGAAAGGATCGTTATCCGAAAAGGGCGGGAAAACTATCTCTGCCTCCTGAACATGCAGGAAGCGTTCGGGCGGCTCACGGCGCAAAGTCCGCGCAGCGCACTCATTGCAGCTCTCATCGCCCGGTGGGCGCGCCACAGCCGAGATGGAGACATGGCGGGGGGAGATTTTCCTGCGTGGCTCATGGGCCTCGTCGCGGAAACCGGCCTCGAGGAAGGCCGCTCGGCAACGCCTTTGTCACTCGGGCTTACCGACAGGAGGGGCGAATGCATCTACTCAGCCTGTCCGCATTACCGGCGATGCTTCATCGAGAAGGCTGTCAGGGCGGGCCACAAAGCGGAGATCGTCATCGCCAATCATGCCCTGGTGCTGCATCAGGTCGCGGTCGACCATGCACTCGGAGTGGCCGACGGCGGAGAGCAGGAAACTTCCGGAACACTTCGACGGCTCATCTTCGATGAGGGCCATCACCTGTTCGACGCGGCCGACAGCGCCTTTTCCGGCCATCTCACTGCGCAGGAAACTGCCGAACTCAGGCGGTGGATCCGCGGCCCCGAGGTGCAGGGCCGGCGCGGCCGCAGCCTTGCCGCCAGGCTGGGGGACCTGATCGGCGAGGAGGACGAGGCAGACAAGCTCCTGCAGACGACCGTGCTCCTCGCCCGCGAACTTCCCGGCCCCGGTTGGGCAAGACGCATCCAGGCGGGCGTGCCTGAGGGACCGGCGGAGCTGTTCCTGTCGCTGGTGCGCCAACAAGTTCTGGCACGATCGGGAAACGACAGCGGGCAAACGCTGGAGACCGATTGCCAGCCGCTGGTCGAAGGGTTGCGGGATGAGGCCGGCATGCTCGCGGCTGCTTTGATCGACCTCAAACGGCCCATGCTGCAGCTTGCAAGGGTGCTCATGAAGAAGCTCGAGGACGAAGCATCCGAACTCGGCAGCGCTGAGCGGGCGCGCATCGAGGCAGTGGCCCGATCGCTCCGCCGCCGGGGCCAGCTGATGATCGGAAGCTGGATCGACATGCTGAGCCGTATCCTCGAGCGGCAGGAGCCGACGTTCGTCGACTGGTTCTCGGTGGAGCAGATTTTCGGCCGGGAAACAGACGTAGGCCTGCACAGTCATTGGGTGGACCCGACCGAGCCTTTGGCCGAAGCCGTGCTCAAACAGGCCGACGGCGTGCTCATCACATCGGCGACGCTGAAGGACCGGCCGTTCGAGTTGCCTGAGGATTGGCAGAATGCGGAAATGCGCACCGGCGTGGTGCATTTGCCCTATCCGGTGGCGCGCATATCGCATGACAGCCCTTTCGATTACCCGGGCAATTCGAAGATTATCGTGGTCAACGACGTTAATCGCGAAGACATGGACCAGCTCGGTGCCGCCTATCGCGAGCTGTTTCTGGCATCCGGCGGCGGAGCGCTTGGGCTGTTCACCGCGATTTCGCGGCTCAGAGCCGTTCACCGGCGGCTGCTGCAACCCCTCGCCCAGCACGGGTTGACGCTCTTCGCCCAGCATGTCGATCCGATCGATACCGGCACGCTCGTCGACATGTTCCGCGCCGACGACGATGCCTGTCTTTTGGGAACGGATGCGGTGCGCGACGGCGTGGACGTTCCTGGCCGGTCGCTGCGGCTTATTGTGCTCGACCGTGTGCCATGGGGGCAGCCGACCATTCTGGAAAGGGCGCGCCGGCGGGAATTCGGCGGCAATGCCTATCAGGACATGATCGTGAGGCTCAGATTGCGGCAGGCCTTCGGCAGGCTCATTCGCAAGGCGAGCGACAAGGGCGTGTTCGTCATACTCGACCCGCGGCTCGCCACACGTTTCACCAGCGCCTTCCCGCCGGGAATGGCGATCCAACGCATCGGGCTGGTCGAGGCGATCGAAACCATCGCGAGCTTTCCCGGCCTTGCACCGAGAACGGAGCGCGTTTAGTCAGGGCCTGTAGCAAGCAAGGAAGTCTTATGGCGAAGATCATCAACCATCACCAGGCGCTCATTTACATCATGGTCACAATGAGCGGGGTCGACGGCCTCATCGGCGAAAAGGAATTGAAACGCATCGGAGGCATCGTCGAGGGCCTGCCGGTGTTCAAGTCTTTCGACAGCGAGACGCTGACACGCGTCGCGCAGGAATGCGGTGAGATTTTGCAGCAGGAGAAAGGCGGGCTCGAAGCAGTGCTGGGGCTCGTCAAGGATGCCCTGCCGCCCCTGCTCCATGACACGGGCTATGCGCTTGCCTGCGAAGTCGCCGCGGCCGACCTGATGGTGTGGCGCGAGGAAATGCGGTTTCTCTCCATGCTCAGGGACGCCCTCGATCTCGACAAGCTCATCACCGCTGCCATCGAGCGCGGCGTGATCGCGCGACACCGGAGCTATCCGCCGCAGCAACGCTAATAGGGGCTCATAGGAAAGTAGCGCCGGAAGATGGCGCCGAAATTGCCCGAAGACTGCAGGCGGTCGAGACCATAATCGAGCACGTCGCGCAGCTCGGTGTTGCCGCGCTTCACTGCGATTGCCATGCCGTGGCTGAAGTAATCGGGATCGTTGTAAGCGCCGGCGACGAAACGGCAGCAGTCTTGCGACGCGTTGCCGGACAGCCAAAACATGAGCTGCAGGCCATCGCCGAAAAACGCATCCACGACGCCCTGACGCAAGGCCTCGAGGCCCTCCTGCATGGAGGCGAAGGGGCGGATGTTCGACCGGGGAAAATATGTGGTGAGCCAGGCCTCATGAGCCGTACCCTTGATGACGCCAAGCCGCCTGCCGGCAAGGCTGCGCATGTCGGCCTTGACGATGGGATTTTGCTTGCGCACAGCAAACCGGCCGAGCGAGCGATAATAGGCGCCTGTGAAATCGGCAGTTTCCACGGCCTGTTCGGTGACCTTCACGCCGGCAATGACGGCATCGACTTCGCCACGTTCGAGCGCGGGCATTAGGTCGTCCCATGACCTTGCAGAGAATTCGCAGGTAAGACGCAGATCTTCGCAGATGGCGCTGGCGACAGCGACATTGAAGCCGTTGAGGGCGCCGGTGCGTTCCTTGTAGCTGAAGGGCGGGAAATCATCATCGACAGCGATCCTGAGCGATTCCACAGCCTTGAGATCGGGCAGCGGGCGCGACTGGTCGATATGGCGAAAGAGCGGGACGGGATAATTGGTGGCGGCTGCGGGGGGCTGCGGAGTGGATGTGCCGGCAGCCTCCTGGGCAGCAGCGGGGCAAAGTGCGATCAGCCACGATAATACGAGGGCCAGTACGGCCAGCTTCGCCTTCTCCCTGCAATCTCCTGCAATTTTCTGTTGCATTTCCTTTGTTACCTATTAATTGTAATGCACAATTCTATGATCGCGTTAGTTGCGCTGGGGGGCGGCGATTTACAGAACGGGACAAGAGCGGTCTCGGCGACGAATTGACCTCGTCCCGAGAAGGGGAGAGTATTTTCCCCGTGAACAGCAGCGTCCACCGATCGCTGCCGGAACGTTTGATTCCTCTGTCATTCCCTTGATCGACCTTATCCGTGCCTGCCGCTCCCTGCGGGTTCATGAGATCCAAGAGGTCCTGCGGCGAAGATATCTCCCGATCCGCCATCTCAGTCCAGAGCCCTTTGCCGCCGCCGCCGACATAAGCGCCATCAAGTCCGGATGGGATGCCGGGCACGCGGTCCTCGCCCGCATGCGGAAGCAAGATCTGACCTTGGCTCTGCAGCACGTATTCGGCAGGATTTTGATCAGGCGCGCCGAGAGCCGGCTGGCGAAGCATCATCCGGATTTTTCAGCCGGGCAGCCTGCCCGGCCATGGCAGAAGTTCGCGCTCGCGGTGTTCATGGTCCAGGCAGGGTTTATGGCGCTCGGCCGGCCGGAGGGGCTTTTCGTCGCGGCGGCCATGATGTTTTCCCTCGTGTTTCTTGCAGCGATCGCCGTGCGGCTTCTGGCTCTCACATCAATCAATTCGGTCGAGCAACGCCGCTGCGTCAGGCTTCCCGATCGGGCATTGCCCATCTACACTATCTTCGTGCCGCTTTTCCGCGAAGCCGAAATGCTGCCCGGCCTGCTGCGGGCGCTCGGCAGGCTGGATTATCCAGCCGACCGGCTCGACATCAAAATCATCCTCGAAGAAAGCGATCATGCAACCCGCGACGCGCTGAGCCAATACCAATTGATGAAGCAGTTCGAGGTGATCATCGTTCCGGCAGGCGGGCCGCAGACCAAGCCGCGGGCCTTGAGCTATGCGCTTCACTTCGCGCGCGGCGAACTGGCGACCGTGTATGACGCGGAGGACGTGCCGAATCCGCAGCAGCTTCGCCAGGCAGCGGGGATCTTCGCCGCGGGGTCGCCGCGCCTTGCCTGTTTGCAGGCGCGGCTCACCTTCGCCCATGCGAGCAACTGGCTGTCGCGGCACATGCTGATCGAATATGCAGCGCTCTTCGACGTGCTGCTGCCGGTGCTCGGGCAACAAGGCTGGCCGATTCCGCTCGGCGGAACATCAAATCATTTCCGGGTCGACATCCTGCGCAAGATCGGCGGATGGGATCCGTTCAATGTGACAGAAGATGCCGACCTGGGCATCAGGCTCGCCCGCTGCGGTTTCGCCGTCGATGTGTTCAGCGCAACCACCGTCGAGGAGGCAAACACATCGCTTGGCAATTGGATGCGGCAGCGATCGCGATGGATCAAGGGCTGGATGCAGACCGCGATCGTGCATACACGGCATCCGCGCCGGCTTTATCGCGAGCTTGGATTTACGCGCTTCGCCGTTCTCCACCTGCAGCTCGTCAGCATGGTGGCATCGCCGCTCGTGCATCCGCTTTTCCTGGTTCTCATCGGCTGGAAGCTTCTGCCGATTGCGCGCGCGCCGGGTACGCCCGATGCGCTCGCCTCGCTCGCACTGGGCTTCGGCGCTGTTGTTTTCATCGCGGGCTATGGCGCCGCGATGGCCACGCAGATCAAAGGCATCAGGCTGCGCCGGCTCGATGCGCTCCTGCCGCTCGTCGCCACCCTGCCCTTCTACTGGCTGTTGATCTCAGCCGCGTCGTGGATGGCGGTATGGGAATTCATCCGAAGGCCCTATCACTGGAACAAGACGCAGCACGGGCTGACGATGCGATAGCAGCGCGATTGAGCGGTGGAGCGGGCGATGGGGATCGAACCCACGACATCAAGCTTGGGAAGCTTGCGTTCTACCACTGAACTACGCCCGCGCGCCGAGACGACAGAATTGATTTTCGGCGCGGTTTGTCAAGCCCTCAGCGGGAGAGCGGTTGGTAGGGCTTGAAATGTTTCGACAGCTTCAGTCCTTGGCGCTGATAGTTCGAACCGATGCCCTGGCCATAGACCTGCTGCGGGGGCTCGGTCAGGGGCTCATAGATGAGCCGACCGATCATCTGACCGTGTTCGAGAACAAATGGCACTTCATGAGAACGGACCTCAAGCACGGCGCGGGCACCTTCACCGCCACCGGAATGGTGACCGAAACCCGGATCGAAGAAACCAGCGTAATGCACGCGAAACTCGCCGACCAATGGGTTGAACGGCACCATTTCGGCTGCATGATCGGGGGGCACGCGCACGGCCTCACGCGAGGCCAATATGTAAAACTGGCTGGGATCGAGGATCAAACTGCCGCGCTCGAAGATCGGCTCCCAATAATCGAGCACGTTGAGCGAACCCTTGCGGTCGATATCGATGAGGCCGGCATGACGCTTGGCCCGATAGCCGATCGGCTCGCCCGCGGAACCGCCCTCAAGATCGACCGAAAGAGCAAGACCATTGGCGATATCGGGCCTAGGGGAGGAACTGAGCGCTTCATGCGCATGCAGCCTCGCTATGGTGTCGTCGGAACGCGGCACCGGGCCCTGGCGAAAACGGATTTGGCTTAGCCGCGAGCCCGTGCGGACAAGCGTCGAGAAGGTCCTGGGACTGATCTCAGCATAAAGGGCGCCTTCGTAAGCCTCGGCAAGAGTATCGAACTCGCGCGCGCGGTCGGCAATCACGCGGGTGAAAATATCAAGCCGCCCCGTCGAACTCTTCGGGTTCGCAGCCGCGGATATGCCGAGAGGAAGCTTCAGCGATTCCAGCAGGCGCACGACATAGACACAGCCCGTCTCCAGAACGGCGCCGCCTTCGAGGTCGATCTCATGAAGGCTCATTTCGCGCAGCCGCTCGGCCAAGGTGCTGATCGGGCCCGGCAGGAAAGAGGCGCGGACACGATAGGCGCGGGTGCCCAAACGCAGATCGAGGCTTGCCGGCTGAATTTGGTCCTCATCAAGGGGGCGCTCGGGCTTGATCGCGCCTTCGGCAATGAGGCGCTCGATCGCGTGGGCGGGAAGGATTCCGCAGGGCGTGCCGGGCTGCCCGGCTTCTGAACTCGGCATCATGTTTCCTTCTTGTGCGCGCCAGCTTCGGCGGATCGGCCACTGGGCGCAAGGGGTGTGGAAAAGCAGCGGCAATCGTATAAAGTCGACATATGTATGAACGAACCACTCATGATATCCGGATCGTCGTCAAGCCGAGCTTCTTGGAAGACCAGTCGCAGCCCGATCAAGGTTATTTCGTGTGGGCCTATACCATCACCATCGAGAATCATTCCAACGAAACGGTAACCCTCAAGACGCGCCACTGGCAGATCACGGATGCCAAGGGCAAGGTGCAGGAAGTGCGCGGAGAAGGCGTGGTGGGCGAGCAGCCGACGCTGAAGCCCGGGGAAAGCTTCGAATATACGTCGGGCGCGCCGCTGCCGACGCCGTCCGGCTTCATGGCGGGCTCCTACCAGATGGAAACCGAGCGGGGCCAGCCGATCAACGTCCATATTCCGCTGTTCTCGCTCGACAGCCCCTATGCGGCGAAGCAGGTGCACTGAGGCAATGGTGCTGCTATGTCCTTGCCCATGACATCCCCCGACCTATCGACGAGCGACCTCATCAGGCGGCTGGTGAGCTTCGACACGACGAGCCGCAACAGCAATCTCGACATCATAGGCTTCATCGAAGATTATCTCGACGGCCACGGCGTGACGAGCATCCGCGTCGATTACCGAGCCGGATCCAAAACCAATCTCTACGCAACGATCGGCCCCGAGGGGCCGGGCGGCATCGTGCTCTCAGGACATACAGATGTGGTGCCGGTGGACGGACAGGACTGGAGCAGCGATCCCTTCAGGCTGACAGAACGCAACGGATCGTTCTACGGGCGCGGCACCGCCGACATGAAAGGATTTCTCGCCGTCGTGCTGGCAGCGGTTCCCATGTTCAAGACGGCGACCCTCAAGCGGCCCATCCATCTGGCCTTTTCCTGCGATGAAGAGGTCGGGTGCCGAGGCGTAAGGCCGCTCATCCAGCATATCGCAGCGCATCTGCCGAAACCCGCCGCGGTCATCGTGGGCGAGCCGACGATGATGCAGGTGGTCAACATGCATAAGACCGCGCTTTCATTCGAAACGGAAGTCACCGGCCGTGAAGCCCATTCGAGTTCAGCGCATCAGGGCGTGAATGCAATCATGGTGGCGGGCGAATTAATTCAGGAGCTCAATCGCATCCAGAAGGACCTGATCGCTCGCGCCGACCCCGGCCTCGGGTTCGAGCCGCCCTATACCACGGTGAGCATTGGAACCATCACAGGCGGCACGGCGAAAAACATCGTGCCGCGGCGGTGCAGCTTCGTTTGGGAGACGCGCCTCCTGCCGGGAGACGACCCCGGCGAGGTGCCCGAGAGCTTGCGGAAGTTTGCCGAAGGGCTGTTGCCGGCGATGAAAGCCGTTGCAGAGGAAGGAAACATCCTCACGCGCATTTTCAACAGCGTGCCGGGACTCAAGCCCGATGCCGCCTCGCCGGCGCTCAGTCTGGCGCTGCAGCTGACGGGAGGAAACGACACACGGGCAGTTTCCTATGCTACCGAGGCGGGGCTTTTTCAGGAAGCCGGAATGGCGGCGATCATCTGCGGACCAGGTTCCATCGACCAGGCCCACAAGCCCGACGAGTTCATCGCTCGAAGCGAGCTCGAACGGTGCGAAGAGTTCATGCGCCGGCTCGCGCAGTATTGCGCCAGAGGGTAGGCCGCCCCGCCTAGCCCGTGGCTTCGATGTCGTCCGGTTTAAAGCTGTAAGAGGTCGAGCAGAATTCGCAGGTCACTTTAATGAGATCGCCTTCGCGCATCTCCTCGCGCTCAGCGGCTGAGAAGCCGCGCAAGACGGCGGCGATGCGCTCGCGCGAACAGGTGCAACGGCTGCTCACGGGCTGAGCGGGAAACACCCGCACGCCGCGCTGATGAAAGAGGCGGTAGAGAAGCCGTTCGGGGGTGATGGTCGGATCCAGAAGCTCGTGATCTTCCACCGTGTCGACCAGAAGGCGGGCTTCGACCCAGCGGTCGTCTTCAGGATGGGTCTCGATCATGCCTTGGGGCGCATCGCCCGATGAGAGACTTAACGGGCTTGGCGGTCCGCTGGACGGCAAGTGCTGCACGAGAATGCCGCCGGCGCGCCAGACCTCACGCGCTTCCTTGCCCCGGCCTAGCAGAGGGCCGGCAGCAAGCATAAGGCGGGTCGGTATCTGCTCTGAACGGAGAAAATATTCGTGAGCCGCATCGCCGAGTGAACCGCCATGCAAGGGAACAATCCCCTGATAGCGCTCCATATCGGCGCCTTGATCGATGGTCATGGCCAGATGGCCAGTGCCGAGCAGGCTGCCCGCCGACATTTCGCCGGGGCCGAGGTTATTCACGGCGGCATCGAAACGAGCGTAGCCGCGCATGCTTCCCGGTGTCGAATAGTCGCTCACGAGCATATCTACGGGCCCGTCGCCCTTTGCCTGCAGAATGAACTTGCCTTCGAATTTAAGGGCCGAGCCCAGCATGGCGGTGAGCGCTATCGCCTCGCCAAGCAGCGTGGACACCGCGGCGGGGTAGTCGTGGCGGTGAAGGATATCGTCGACCGTCGCGCCGAGGCGAACAACTCTGCCGCGGACGCCCAGCGGCCTTACCTCGAAAGCCTGGACAAGATCGTCCGGTGCTTCGATCATCGGGTTCAATGTCCACCATCCAAGCAATAGGCAAGAATACTTTTTTGGACATGCAATCGATTTTCGGCTTCATCGAAAACCACGGACTGAGGACCGTCGATCACCTCGGCAGTCACTTCCTCGCCGCGATGGGCAGGCAAGCAATGCATGAATATGGCGTCGGGTTTCGCCAGCTTCATCAGGCCGGCGTGAACCTGGTAAGGCTTCAGCAAGTTGTGACGGTTGGCGGAATTGGTGACATTCATCGACACCCACGTATCGGCGATTACACAGTCGGCGTTTTTTACTGCCGCGGCAGGGTCGGTCGTTATCATCAAATCAGCCTTGTTGGCATGAGCCCAACGACCAAGTGCCGCGCTCGGTTGCAGCAATTCCGGACTGGCTATGCGCAATGCGAAGCCGAATTTTCCAGCAGCATGGATCCATGAATTCGTGACATTGCAACTGTCGCCGCACCAGGCGACGGTGAGGGCGCGCAAATCACCCTTCTTCTCTTCGAGGGTCAGAAGATCCGCCATGATTTGACAGGGGTGCGACTGGTCGGTGAGGCCATTGATCACCGGCACGGTCGCATGACGGGCGAGCTCCAGTATCACTTCGTGGCTCGTTGCGCGGATCATGATGGCATCGACATAACGGGAGAGAACGCGCGCGGTGTCGGCAACAGTCTCACCGCGGCCGAGCTGCATGTCACCGGCTGAAAGTATGATGGTTGCGCCGCCCATCTGCCGCATGGCGACATCGAAGGACACCCTTGTGCGCGTGGAGGGGCGTTCGAAGATCATCGCCAGCAGCTTGCCCTTGAGGGGTTCGCCGGCTTCAGGGGCGCCCTGCGGCCGGCCGCGACGGCCGTCCTTCATTTGCCGGCCGTTCGAGAGAATGGATTCGAGGACGGCGCTATCGAAATCGCCAAGGTCGATGAAATGCCGCGGCTGGGACATGGCGATAGTCTATGCCAATGCACCAGCCGGCGCAGCCTTCTCCAACTCGAGACAGGCACGGTGAAGGCGTTCGCTCGCCTCTTCTATCTCGGCAGGGGTGACGATCAGCGGCGGCAAAAGCCGGACGGTATTTTCGCCTGCGGCAATCGTCAGAAGCTTCTGACGCTGAACGGCAGCAATGAATTCGGTATTTTTCACGACGGTTCGCAACCCGTACATCAGGCCGCGGCCGCGGATTTCGGCTATGATCGCGGGGTGCTCGTCCTTGAGACGGGCGAGCTTCTGGGCGAAGATCAGGCCCGCCGAGCGAACCTTGTCGAGAAAACCATCGGCAAGCACGATGTCGAGAACGGCATTGCCGACAGCCATGGCGAGAGGGTTGCCGCCGAAAGTCGAACCGTGGGTGCCGACCGTCATGGCGGCAGCGGCCCTCTCGGTCGCGAGGCAGGCGCCCAGCGGAAAGCCGCCGCCGATGCCTTTGGCAATGGCCATGATGTCGGGCGTCATGCCGGCCCATTCATGGACGAACAGCCTGCCGGTTCGGCCGATGCCGCATTGCACCTCATCGAATATCAGAAGCAAACCAAGCCGGTCGCAAAGATCGCGCAGCGCTCGAAGGCGCTCGGGCGGAACGGGCCTGATGCCGCCCTCGCCCTGTATCGGCTCGATCAGAATTGCTGCGGTTGCGTCGGTGATTGCGGCCGCGAGCGCTGCGTCATCATCGAATGGCACCTGATCGAAGCCTTCCATCGGGGGACCAAAGCCTTCGAGATATTTCGGCTGACCGCCGGCCGCGATGGTCGCCAGCGTACGGCCGTGAAATGCTCCCTCGAAGGTGATGATGCGAAAACGTTCGGGAGAACCGTTCGCCCAGTGATGGCGGCGCGCCATCTTGATCGAACATTCAAGCGCCTCGGCGCCCGAGTTGGTGAAGAATACCGTGTCTGCGAAAGTCGCCTCGACGAGACGGCGGGCGAGACGCTCCTGAGCCGGAATACGATAGAGGTTCGACGTGTGCCAAAGCTTGCGCGCCTGGTCGGTAAGGGCCTCCACGAGATGGGGATGCGCGTGGCCAAGGCTGTTCACCGCGATCCCGGCTCCAAAATCGAGATAGCGGGTGCCGTCCGTCGCGTGCAGCCAAGCACCCTCGCCGCGCTCAAAAGCAAGATCGGCGCGGTTATAAGTCGGCAAAACAGGCGTGATCATTTGTTCACCAGCAAAAATCAAATGCGCCGCTTGAGTGCGGCGCATATGGAGCGCGCTATATAAACTGTTGGTGCACACGGTCAACGAAAGGTCTTTGCGGGTGTGGTTTCAGTGCAACTGAGTCAGAAGGTCGCATGCCTGTCGATTTGCAAATTTGTTAACCTTCGTTAATCAGCGCGGGGGGAATGAGCTGGGGAAAAGGCTCTCTGAAACTTGCCGCTGACTCGAGGCCTATAGTAATTTTTAGTGCGGCTATACACAAGATATAGCGCTTACCAGTCAGTCGTTGCTTAGAGGCGCGCGGACGGCCTGTCCGCCGAAGCAAGAGGGATTCAGAGTGATAACACTTCAGGACGCAACTCACCCCACGATCAACGACAAACCATCCTGGACGGAAGATCGGGTCGAACTGCTCAAAAAATATTGGAATGAAGGATTGAGCGCGAGCCAGATCGCCGGGAGGCTCGGCTATGGCGTGACCCGCAATGCGGTCATCGGAAAGGTTCACCGGCTTGGTCTTTCCGGCCGGGTTACACCACAGAGGGCCGCTTGCCCGCGACCGCGCAGAACGCGGGAACCATCTCATCCTGGACGTCCGCTTCTCCAGATCGACGGCGCCACAGCGCTCAAGCCGATGCACCGTCCGCAGCCCGTGGTCCGGCCGCAGCCGGAGCCCGAACCCATTCGCCTCGTCGACATTCCTCAAGGCGAGCGGGTCAACATACTCATGCTGTCGGACCGCACCTGCAAATGGCCGGTGGGCGATCCCAGCGCTGAAGATTTCTGCTTCTGCGGCCATGCGCCCAAGGCGAGCGGGGGGCCTTATTGCGATTACCATGCCCGCATCGCCTACCAGCCGCTGCAGGATCGCCGGCGTCACCGAGTTGCCAGCTGATTTCGGCATTCACGCGAGAAAGGGGCCGCTCGTCTGCGGCCCTTTTTCATTTCACAGAAAAGCCGCAAAGTTAAACGGCAGATGAACAGTGTGTTCAGGATGGGTTAGGCGAGTGTGAGGCAAGGTCCGGCAACACCGGGATTGACCGGATGGGCTGGACAGGAATGCCGAAATCGCTCGCCATAGCCGCTCTTACCCTGGCGCTGCTCGCCGCCGGCGCCTATGGGCCGCATGCGCAGATCGCGCCGACCTATCCGGCCAATATCACCGTCGTTGAAAAAAATCAGTTCTGGCTGTCGGCTGGAATGACGGCCGCGCTTTGCAGCCGGTCGCTTTGCCAGGATGTCTGACAGATAGCAATTTCCCCCAACGGCCGTCCGGCATTGGGGTTCGAACCGGGGAGTGGCAGAGCGCGTCAACGATCCGCCCCTCTCACTGGCGTGTTTGGCCGCTCCCCGGCACTTTCGCCCAAGCAGGCTCAGGGCGCTGAAAAGCGCTCATCAAAAGAATAGCCAAGACCGCGGACGGTGCGTATCGGATCGCTTTCCCGACCACGGGTGATTGCCTTGCGAAGCCGGCCGACATGGACATCGACGGTACGCTCATCGACGTAGATCTCACGGCCCCAGACGGCATCGAGGAGCTGCGCGCGGCTATAGACCCGGCCGGGAGACTGCAAAAGATGCTCCAAGAGGCGGAATTCGGTCGGCGACAGATCGATGTCGCGCCCGCCGCGGGTGACGCGCCGCATCTTTCGGTCGAGCGTCAGATCGCCAGCGGCCAGGACCTCGGCCACGGCATCAGGATCGACGCGGCGCAGAATGCTTTTGGTGCGGGCCAATAATTCCGGAACCGAAAAGGGCTTCACCACATAATCATCAGCCCCGGTTGCCAGGCCGCGCACCCGCTCGGCCTCCTCGCCGCGCGCGGTAAGCATGAGGATCGGAATGTCGCGGGTCTCAGGTTTAGCACGCAGCAGGCGGCACACCTCTATCCCAGAAATGCCCGGCAGCATCCAATCGAGAATAATGAGATTGGGCCGCTCATCAGCAATCATCGGGCCGACCTCCTCGCCCAAGGAGGTGGCGCGCACACGATAGCCTTCCGCCTCGAAATTATAGGTGAGCAGGACCTTGATCGGCTCTTCGTCCTCGACGATCAGGATCGATGCAGACATGATGGCGACTTAAGTCCCGAGATCGGTGAAAGGGGTTGTGCTGGTCTTGTCCTTCTTGGGACGTTCGTCCTTCAGCGCCTTGCCATGGACGAGGTAGTAGATGTTCTCGGCGATGTTGGTCGCATGATCGCCGATCCGCTCAATATTTTTCGCGCCGAAGAGAAGATGGGTGCAGAGACCGATGGTGCGGGGATCCTCCATCATGTAGGTAAGCAGCTCACGGAAGATGGAATTGTAGAGGGCATCGATCTCTTCGTCGCCGCGCCACACATCCAGCGCCTTGGCCTCGTTCTTTTGGGCAAAAGCATCGAGGACATCCTTGAGCTGGCCGAGCGCCAGACGGCCCATGCGATCAAGACCGTTCATGATGCGGGGCGGATAGTCTTCGGGAATCGCGTGGGTCCGCTTGGCGATGTTCTTGGCGAGATCGCCGATGCGTTCCAAATCGGAAGCGATCCTTATCGAAACCATGATCTCGCGCAGGTCGAGCGCCATGGGCTGGCGCTTGGCGATGGTCAGTATGGCGCTTTCCTCAATCTCGAGCTCAAGCGCGTCGATCTTGTCGTCGGTCTGGATGATATCGTCGGCAGCTTCCAGGTCGTGTTTCACCAATGCTTCGACGGCGCGGGCAAGCTGCTCCTCGGCGAGGCCGCCCATGTGCGCAAGCCTGGTCTTGAGGGCGGCCAGCTCTTCATCGAATTTTTTGTATGTATGCTCGTTCATTGCCCGTTCCTCGCTCTCGCCCGACACCATCAGCCGAACCGCCCGGTGATATAATCCTGGGTGCGTTTATCCTGCGGGGCGGTGAATATTTCATCGGTTGCACCAACCTCGACCAGATGGCCGAGGTGAAAGAAAGCGGTGAACTGCGAAACCCGAGCCGCCTGCTGCATCGAATGGGTGACGATGACGATGCAGAAATTCTGCTTGAGCTCGTCGATGAGCTCTTCGATGCGGGCGGTGGCGATGGGGTCGAGCGCGGAGCAAGGCTCGTCCATCAGAATGACCTCGGGGTTGACGGCAATGGCGCGGGCGATGCACAGGCGCTGCTGCTGGCCGCCTGAAAGGCTGGTGCCCGGCGCGGCGAGGCGGTCCTTCACCTCGTCGAACAGGCCGGCACGCTTGAGACTGGAAACGACGACGTCGTTGAGCTCGCTGCGCGACCCGGCAATGCCGTGAATACGCGGTCCATAGGCGACATTCTCGAAGATCGATTTGGGAAAAGGATTGGGCTTCTGAAAGACCATGCCGACACGCGCGCGCAAGAGCACGGGATCGAGATTGCGGTCGTAGATATTCTCGCCGTCGATCTCGACTGTTCCCTCGATGCGAGTACCCGGTATCGTATCGTTCATGCGGTTGATGGTGCGAAGAAAGGTGGACTTGCCGCAGCCCGAGGGGCCGATGAAGGCAGACACCGCACGATCGGGAATATCGATCGACAAGTCGGTGATGGCCTGCTTATCGCCGTAGAACACATTGACATTTCGGGCACGCACCTTGATCGCCCGCGTTGCCATCGAGGGCGGGCCTGAGGTTCCTACGATTGAATTCGAGGCATCCATATTCAACTCCGGGGCAATGGCTACCAGCGGCGTTCGAAGCGCCGGCGAAGCACGATCGCCGCACCGTTCATGACAAACAGAAAAACCAAAAGAACGAGGATCGCAGCCGCCGTCTTGGCCTGAAAAGCGAGTTCCGGCAAGTCCGACCACAGATAGATCTGCACCGGCAGAACGGTCGCAGAATCGGTGATACCCGAAGGGATATCGACGATGAAGGCGACCATGCCGATCATCAACAGCGGGGCGGTCTCGCCCAAAGCATGGGCCATTCCGATGATGGTGCCGGTCATGATGCCGGGCATGGCAAGCGGCAGGACATGGTGAAATACCGACTGCTGATGCGAGGCGCCGACCGCAAGGGCGGCATCGCGGATCGAGGGCGGCACGGCCTTGAGTGCAGCGCGGCTGGCGATGATGATGGTCGGCAGCACCAGCAGCGCCAGGACCATGCCGCCAACGAGAGCGGCCGAACGCGGCAGGCCGAAGGCATTGAGAAAGAGCGCAAGACCGAGAAGGCCGAAGACAATCGAGGGGACGGCGGCAAGATTGTTGATGTTGACCTCGATGATCTCCGTCACGCGGTTCTTCGGCGGCGAATTCCTCGAGGTAAATCGCCGCGGCGACACCGATCGGCAGGCAGAGAGCGATGGTGACGAAGAGCGTGAACAGCGAGCCCATGAGGGCGCCACGGATTCCGGCAAGCTCGGGCTCGCGGCTGTCGCCGGAGGTAAAGAAACGGGTGTTGAAATGGCCCTCGACAATACCCTTGGCGCGCAGGTGTTCGAGCCAGGCGATTTCCTGATCGGTGATGCGGCGAGCGGATTTAGGCGTTTCATAGACGAGCACCCGCCAGGCACCTGCGGGCGAGGGTTCAAGCGATTGGACTTTCAAAAGCGGCGTGCCGATTATGCCAGCGGCGGTGACTTCGGTCGCCTTTATAAGGCCGCCGTTCACCTCGGCGAGGATGCTCTGAAGCGAGCCATCGAGACCTCTCGGGCTGGACGGGCGCCGATGCCCGGGTGCGCAGAGTGCGCGCCTGGCTTTCGAGTTCGGCCGCCTTCAGGCGCGCGGCGGCGGCCCCCTGGCCGCGCAGGCGCTTCACTTCATCCTCCAGGACCTGAGCCCTGGCTGCAAGCTCGCTCTTAATGGCAGCGAGGGCTGAGGCAAAATCCGGCGCTGTCGAGCGCAGCGCGAGGCGACCGTCGGCAAGAAGGGAGACCGTGACCACGCCCTCGCCCGAACGCGCCGCAATGCCGGTGCCGGTGCCCTTCAAATAAAGGTCGGCGTCATCGGAAAGAAGGGCTGGCATAGCGATGGTTTTGCCGATCAGCGCAGGATCGGCAAGGATGCGGCGGCGAAGATCATCGGCCGCGCCGGACGACAGAAGTCTATTCAGAAGCTTGCGCTCGGCGCGCGTAGTGACCTCGGGGAAAAGCCCGGCAAGCCGGTCCTTGATCAGACCGCCGAAATCGGCGCGGGCGATTGCCGCCGGATCGCGGGTGCCGCCTGGATCGATTGAAGCGGGATCAACCGTGACGTCCAGCAGCAGCGAATGCTGCCAGAAAGCAGGCAGTCCCCTTACGGCCACATCGGAGATAAGGACGAGAAGGAATACCGCCGTAACAGCAAGGCCGATGATGCCGCTGAACCGGAAGCGCGCCTCGGCGCGGTGGCGGCGGGCGAGGTGCCGGCGCGCTGCGTCCGAGGTGAAATCGATGCCGCGACCTCGCGCATTTGCCAAATCAGTCATAACGTTCCCGATAGCGCTTCACGACCTTGAGGGCGATGATGTTGAGCATCAGGGTGAGGAAGAACAGCACGAAGCCCAAGGCAAAGGCGGAGAGCGTCTTGGCACTGTCGAATTCCTGGTCGCCGACGAGGATGGTCTTGATTTGAACGGTGAAGGTCGTGACCGCGGCGAGCGGATTGAAGGTGAGATTGGCGGCGAGACCGGCAGCCATCAAGACGATCATGGTTTCGCCGATCGCACGCGAGATTGCCAGCATGAAGGCGGAAACGATGCCCGGAAGGGCGGCGGGCAAAACGACATTCTTGATGGTCTCGGATTTGGTCGAGCCGAGGGCATAGGAACCGTCGCGCAGGGATTGCGGCACGGCATTCATCACGTCGTCGGAGAGGGAGGACACGAAAGGTATGATCATCATTCCCATCACCAGTCCCGCCGCCAGCGCAGATTCCGAGGCGACCGACAGGCCGACGGAAGCGCCGAGATTGCGGATGAAAGGTGCAACGGTTAGAGCAGCAAAGAAGCCAAGGACCACGGTCGGGATGCCTGCCAGTATCTCCAGCATCGGCTTCACGATGGCGCGGGTGCGCGGCGTGGCGTATTCGGCCATGTAAATGGCCGAGGTGAGGCCAATCGGACCAGCAACACACAGGGCGATGAGGGTGATGAGCAAGGTGCCGGTCACCAGGGGCACGATTCCGAAGGCGCCCCCGAAATCGCCCTGATCGGCGCGAAGCGCGGCTTGCGGGTTCCATTCGAGACCAAAGAGAAAATCGATGGGCGAGACAAGCTGGAAAAACCGCCAGGTTTCGAAGACGACGGAGAAGACGATGCCGACGGTCGTGAAGACGGCAATGGCGGCGCTGGCGAACAGCACATAGCCGACGACGCGCTCGAAATATGCGCGAGCGCGAAACTCCGGTTCGACACGCCGCAGCAGCAGGAGGCTGAGGGCACAGGCAACCATTGCGCCCAGGAGAAGAACGAGCCAGCGGCCGAGGATCAAGCTCGAAGCATAAGTGCGGGCAGCATCGGCGGGGAGTGCGGCAAGGGCACGGGTTTCGGCGATCCATGCGGTCAACGGCCAGCCGAGAATGAAGACGGCAAGGCCCGAGATGAGCACCAGGCTTGCCATGTACAAGCCGTGATAGACGGGACGGGAATGAAGCGTGGCATTGCGCCTCGGCAAAGCTTTGCGCGCGTCCCGCCAGTAGAAAAAAAGCCGAAAGGGCGAGGCAAAAGAACACCAGGCCGTAGATCGCTGCCATCATTTCAGATCGGCTGCAGAGATCGGGGTCATAGCGCCGATCTTGGCTGCCTCATGCGCAAACTCTTCTGCGGGGAGAGGCACCAGCCCCTTGGCTGCGAGATAGCCGTCCTCGCCGAGTGCGGCGGGGGAGACATATTCCGCGGCAAACTCCTTGATTCCGGGGACAAGATCCAAGTGGTCCTTCTTGAAGTAGACATAGAGGCGACGGCCGCCCTCGTAGGTGCCCGAGGCAATGTTCTCGAAGGTTGGCTCGACGCCATCGAGGGGCACGCCTTTCAGGGTCGACACATTTTCCTCGAGGAAGGAATAGCCGAAAATGCCAAGCGCATTCGGGTTGGCAGCAAGCTTCTGAACGATGACGTTGTCGTTTTCGCCGCTCTCGATAAAAGCACCGTCATTGCGCATGGTCTTCCAGACATTCTCAAAGGCCTTGGCATCGGCAGCCTTGACGGCGGCAAGGGCTTCGATCTGCGCGGCGCCTTTTTCCATGAACAGCTCGTGCAGCGAGTCGCGGGTTCCAGATGTGGGCGGGGGTCCAAGGACTTCGATCTGTGTCGATGGCAGAGCGGGATCGATATCGGACCATAGCCGGTAGGGGTTGGGGATGAGCTTGCCGTCAGGACCCGGCACATTTTTAGCCAGCCCAAGAAAGATCTGCGCCAATGTGAGCTGCATATCGGGACCAGCCTTGGCATGGGCGATTGTAAGGCCGTCGAAACCGATGTTGAGCTCAACGACGGCGGTCACCTGGTGGCTGCTGCAATCGTCCAATTCGCTTTTCTTGATGCGGCGGGAGGCGTTGGTGATATCGGGATAATCGACGCCGACGCCGGCGCAGAACAGCTTCATGCCGCCGCCGGTTCCGGTCGATTCGACGACAGGCGTTTTCATGCCGGATGTCTTGCCGAAGTTCTCGGCAACGGCGGTGGTGAAGGGATAAACGGTAGAGGAGCCGACGATGCGGATCTGGTCGCGCGCCTCAGCCGCGGCGGAAGAGAGAAGTGCTGCTGCCAAGGCAACGGCAGCGAGGATCGGAGAACGTCTCATGGGTTGCAAATCCTTCGAAGAGCATGTGCCGTGGCAGGATTTCGCCAGATCGGACCCCGATTTATGTAACGCTGCAGTAACAGTTTTATGACGGCCCAAGCTGCTGTTATTCGGCGCGTTTTTCAGGCTCGCCCGGGAGCCGGACGGTGAAGGTCGACCCTTTGCCCAGTTCCGAAGTGATGATCAGCTTGGCGCGATGGCGGTTGAGGATATGCTTGACGATCGCCAAGCCGAGGCCGGTGCCGCCGCGGGCACGGCTTTCCTGTACGCTGACGCGATAGAAGCGTTCGGTGAGGCGCGGTATGTAATCGGCGGCGATGCCCGGACCATGGTCGGCTACGGCGACCTCGACCCGGCCTGCGCTGTCGCGACACGCTGTTATATCGACGCGTTTGCCTGCCGCAGCATATTTTATGGCATTTTCGAGAAGATTCTGGAGCACCTGGATCAACTCGTCGCGGTCACCGGGCACATGCAGGTCGCCGGCGACGGCAAGGTTTATCTCCACTCCAGCCTCGGCGGCGGAGGCCTGCAGCATTTCCACAGCCTGGCGGATCAGCTGTTCGAGGTCGACGACGCCGGTCGGGCGGCGATGGGCGTTGAGCTCGATGCGGCTCAAGGACAGGAGATCGTCAATAAGCCGCGCCATGCGCTCCGCCTGGGTCCGCATAAGCACTAGAAATCGCTCACGCGCGGAGGCATCGTTTTTTGCGGCTCCCTGCAGCGTCTCGATGAAGCCGAGAAGCGAGGCAAGCGGCGTTCGCAGTTCATGGGAGGCATTGGCGACGAAATCGGCACGCATGCGCTCAAGCTGCTGTTCGCGCGTGAGGTCGCGAAGCAGGATGATGATCTCCGGTCGCTCCGGCAGCGCGCTCTCCGATTTGGCTACAGGCGCAATGGAGGCTTCGAAACGCCGCTGGAGCGGGATGCGCTGCTCGAAGTCAACGCGCAGAGGATCGCGGTGAGCGATCACTTCCTGTACCGCATCGAGGATAACCGGCGAGCGAACCGCATGGGAGATATGCTTGCCGGTCAGCTGCGTCTCAAACACGTCTTCAGCGGCGCGGTTGGCTATCGCCACATAACCATCGCGGTTCAAAAGCAGGAACGGATCGGGCAGCGCGTCGGCCACGGCCGCAAGCAAAGCGAGAGGTTCGCTCGAATGAGAATTTTCCTCTCTCGGCGGTGGCCGGGCAGCGTCGCGGGTAAACAACCTAATCATCCAGTTGGCGGGGCCAAAGGCTTGCGTGCTATCAACATATCCTTCTCATATAGCTGGTTTCTGCCGAAATCTACCGGGAGCGAAAAGATGACTGTGGGTGGACAATTGCCGCCGATCGATGAAGGAATGCTGAAATTCTACAAGAAGCTGAACGCGGCCAGCCCGCCGGAAGCGGTGGACTGGCCACTGCCGGAGCAGCGCAAAAGCTGGGACGAGGTGTGCCGTTCCTTTGCGGCTGCAAGGCCCGAGGGCCTCCTCATCGAGGAAATCACAGTCGAGCGCCGGGACGGCAGCGTACCGGTACGGGTCTATCGGCCCGCCGGCGGGGAGGAAAGGCCGGGCGTCATCTATCTGCATGGCGGCGGATGGGTGCTGGGAAGCATCGAGACGCATGACGACATGTGCGCGGAAATCGCGCAGGGCGCAGATGTGACCGTCGTCGCGGTGGATTACCGGCTGGCACCGGAGCATCGACATCCGGCACAGCTCGAAGACAATCTGGCGGTGCTGCGGTGGATGCGGGAGAAAGGTGCTGCCCATGGCATCGACGCCCGCACCATCATTGCGGCAGGCGACAGCGCCGGGGGGCAGATGAGCGCATCGCTCTGCCTCTATCTCAGGGACAGAAAACTCAAGCAGCTGCAGGGGCAGGTACTGATCTATCCGGTGCTCGGCACCGATCTCGACACACCCTCCTATGTGCGCAATGCGGAAGCACCATGTCTCACCCGCGAGGAAATGATCTTTTACTGGGAGTCGGTGCTTGGGCCGCGGGGCGGAGCCAATTGGAGCGACAAATACATCATCCCCCTGCTCGAGACCGACTATTCGGATCTCCCGCCCGCCTTCATCACCGCGGCTGCGCACGATCCGCTTCACGATGAGGCCATTATCTACGGGGATCGGCTGAATGCCGCGGGCGTTCCGGCAAAAGTCAGAAGCGAACCGGCCCTGACACACAGCTACATGCGGGCACGTCATGTCTCGCCCGTGTGCAAGGCCGGATTCGACGCAATCGTCGGAGCCATCCGATCGCTCGCGCATGCGGGACATATGTAGCGCGCGATGAAGATCGTAAAAGGCATCCCGCGTAAAATCCGGGAAATCGTCAATGAATGGATTGCGATGCCCGACGGCGTGAGGCTTGCCGCGCGCATCTGGCTGCCGGCCGACGCCGAAAGGCGCGCCGTTCCGGCGATCCTGGAATATATCCCCTACCGAAAACGCGACGGGACCAGCCTGCGCGACGCGCTGACCCATCCCTATCTTGCCGCACATGGCTATGCGGCCGTGCGCGTGGACATGCGGGGCAGCGGCGATTCCGAAGGGCTTCTGCTCGATGAGTATACGAAACAGGAGCAGGATGATGCGGTTGCCGTGATCGAATGGATCGCCGAGCAGAAATGGTGCTCGGGCCGGGTCGGCATGATGGGCATATCCTGGGGCGGGTTCAACGCGCTGCAGGTCGCCGCGCGCCGCCCGCCGCCGCTCAAAGCGATCATCAGCCTGTGTTCGACGGACGACCGTTATGGGGATGACATACATTACAAGGGCGGCTGCCTGCTCAGCGAAAACCTCGGATGGGCAGCGACAATGTTTGCTTACTCCTCCAGACCTCCCGACCCGCTGATCGTCGGCAGGAGCTGGCGAAAAACATGGCTCAAAAGACTAAAAAACGAGCCCCTGCTGATCGCGACATGGCTCAAGCATCCGCACCGCGATGATTACTGGAAGCACGGTTCGGTGTGCGAGAACTGGAATGCCATCGAAGCCGCGGCGCTCTGTGTGGGAGGCTGGAACGATGCCTATTCGAACGCGGTGCCGCGGCTGGTGCAGGGCTTGAAATCGCCGGCCAAGGGGATCATCGGTCCCTGGGCGCATAAATACCCACATTTCGCCGTGCCCGGGCCGCGGATCGGCTTCCTGCAAGAAGCATTGCGCTGGTGGGATTTCTGGTTGAAGGGCGAGCCGACGCGCGTGCTGGGTGAGCCGAGCTTCCGCACCTATGTGATGGATGCCGTTCGCCCCGGCGCCTTGGTCAGCTTCATTCCGGGACGGTGGGTGAAAGACCATATCTGGCCATCGGACAGCGTTCAGCGCCAGCGCCTTCATTTCAACGGCCGCAGCCTCGCCCGCGAGAGCGGAAAGGATGAGGCCTTGGCCATCTCCTCGCCGCAGCATACCGGACTCGATGCCGGCGAGTTTTGCATCATCTGGCTGGGGCCCGAGTTTCCGGGCGATCAGCGACATGATGATTCGGGTTCGCTGACCTTCGACAGCGACGCTTTGGCGGAAGCCATCGATATCGTCGGCGCGCCTGTCGTGACCTTGACCTTCAGCAGCGATAAGCCGGTCGCCTTCGCCGCGGTGAGGCTGAACGGCATCTGGCCGGACGGCGCGGTCTCCCGGATCACTTACGGGGTGCTCAATCTGTGTCACCGCGAGGGCCATGAAACGCCGCAGGCGCTCGAACCCGGGCGCATATATACGGCAAGGATCAAGCTCGACGACATCGCGGTGCGCCTTCCGAAAGGACATCGGCTGCGCATCGCCTTGTCCACAAGCTACTGGCCGATCATCTGGCCGGCACCCGAAGCGGCGACGCTCACCGTCCATACGGGGGAAGCTTCGTTGAGCTTCCAGTGCGCGGGACGCGGCCCGATGACCCGGCGCCGGAATTCCAGGAGCCCGAAGCTGCGCCACCCTTGAAACGCAAGGAGCTCTCGCCGCCCGTTCAGAAGCGCGAGGTGACGATCGACCAGGCAAGCGGGGAAAGGCGGCTGACGATCCTGGACGACTTCGGCCGCCATGAATTGCCGGAGCATCGGCTGCAAATGTGGGAATGCGCGCGGGAAAGTTATTCGATCCTGCCGGACGACCCTCTTTCGGCCAAGCAGTCGATCCACTGGAGCGAGGAGCTGGCGCGGGGACGATGGAAAATAAGGACGGAAACTTATTCGGAACTAACCGCCACGCGCAGCCACTGGATCATCCGTGCCAGGCTCGAGGCCTATGAGGGAAAGCGCAAAATATTTGCCCGGCGCTTTGAGGAAAAAATCGAACGCAAGCTCGGCTAGCGTTGCGCCAGCGGGTCAAGCTCGCGCAGGACAACCCGGGAGCCGAGCTTATTTCGTGCTGGCAAGTGGGTGCCGAATTTGTCAGTATCATGGAAAAGAAGAATATAGCCACAGGGTGAGGGCTAGACATGCATCCGGTGCTCAAAACCGTGCTGCAGCGGTTGGGATTGGGTCTCGTCACTTTATTCGTCGTCTCGATCGTGATTTTCGCGGCAATCGAAATGCTGCCCGGGGATTTCGCCAAGGCGATTCTCGGACAGGCCGCCACGCCGGAAACAGTGGCGGCTTTCCAGAAAGAGATCGGACTCGATAAGCCGCCGCATCTGCGTTATCTGAACTGGATCGGCGGAATTCTTCAGGGCGACTTCGGCTCTTCCTTTTCGGCACGGGGCGACTATCGCCGGCAAGTGATCGATATCATCGGACCGCGCCTCAAGAACACGCTGTTTCTTGCCTCGATCACGGCGCTGATTTCGGTGCCGCTGGCGCTGGCTCTCGGCCTTCTCGCCGCGCTCTACCGCAACAGCCTTTATGACCGGCTGATCAATGCGACTACGCTTACGGTGATATCGTTCCCGGAATTTTTCATCGCCTATATCCTGATGCTCATACTTCGCCGTCAAGCTCGGCTGGCTGCCGTCGCTGCTAAAATCAGCCCGGACATGACGTTCGCCGAGAGGCTGCACCGCGCGGCCCTGCCGGTGCTGACGCTCACGATGGTGATATTGGCCTATATGATGCGAATGACGCGCGCCTCGATCATCGGCCTGCTGGCGAGCCCCTATATCGAAATGGCCGAGCTTAAAGGCGTGCCCAAGAGCAAAATCATCCTGAAACATGCATTGCCAAATGCCTGGGCGCCGATCGTCAACGTCATCGCCTTCAATCTCGCTTATCTGGTGGTCGGGGTGGTTATAGTGGAGGTGGTGTTCGTCTATCCCGGCATCGGCCAGGCCATGGTGGATGCGGTGCGCGCGCGCGACATTCCGGTGGTGCAGGCCTGCGCCTTGATCTTCGCTGCGACCTATATACTGCTCAACCTCACTGCCGACATCATCGCAATTGTCACCAATCCGAGGATCCTGCATCCGCGATGAGCGAAGCATCAATCAAGACCGGACAGATTGCAGCACGCCGGACGGTGGCGCAAAACACGCTGCGGCTACTCAAGTCGGCACCCGGAACCGCATGGTTCGGAATGATCGTCATCGTGATCTACGGCGTGCTGGCGGTGTTTGCCCCGCTGATTGCTCCTTATGGAGAATCGCAGGTTCTGGGCGATGCCTATCTTCCCTCCTCCGCCCAGCATTGGCTCGGGACGGACCAGCTCGGGCGCGACCTGCTGACCCGGCTCATCTACGGAGCACGCAACACGGTCGGCATCGCGCTGCTCACGGTTCTCCTGTCGTTTGCGCTCGGCGGGTCGATGGGCATTCTATCGGCGATCTTCCGCGGCTGGCTCGACCAGGTCCTCGGCCGCATCGTCGACGTGTTCATGTCGATACCGCAGCTGATTTTCGCGCTCATGCTGCTGTCTATCGTCGGGCCGTCGGCGACCAACATCGTTCTGATCATCGCAGTGCTCGATTCGACGCGTTTCTACCGTATCTCGCGGGCGGTCGCGATGAATGTCGCGGTGATGGATTACGTCGAGGCGGCGCGGCTGAGAGGCGAGAGCACCTCCTGGATCATGTTCAAGGAGATATTGCCCAATATCCTGCCGACTCTCGTCGCCGAATTCGGCTTGCGGTTCTGCTTCGTGTTCCTGACCATCAGCTCGCTGTCGTTCCTCGGCCTGGGCATTCAGCCGCCGACCGCCGATTGGGGGTCGATGGTGCGGGAGAATGCGACACTGATCAATTACGGAAGGTTCACGCCGCTGCTTCCGGCGGGTGCCATCGCGCTTCTTACGGTGGCGGTGAATTTCGTGGTGGACTGGTTCCTGCACAAGACCAGCGGGCTACGCGATGAAAAGTGACCGCCAGGCTACCGTCCGCGAAAAAGGCAAGGCGCTGGTCGAAATCAAGGGGCTGCGCATCGAAGGCTACAGCGACGACAAGTGGCACGAGATCGTCAAGGGCGTCGACCTGACCCTCAACCGCGGCGAGGTTCTGGGCATCATCGGGGAATCGGGCGCCGGCAAGTCGACGCTCGGGCTCGCGGCCATGGGCTTCGCGCGGCCCGGCTGCCGCATCCGGGCGGGCAGCATCCGTTTCGATAATATCGACCTGACCAAGGTCAGCGACGCCGAGAAGCGGAAGCTCTGGGGCTCGCGAATTTCCTATGTGGCGCAAAGCGCTGCCGCGGCGTTCAACCCGGCGCATCGCATCATCGATCAGACGGTCGAAACGGCAGTTGGCCACGGGATAAGGCAACAGGCAGAGGCCGAGAGCGATGCGCGCACGCTCTACGCCCGGCTGCGGCTGCCCGATCCCGAACACATCGGACACCGCTATCCACATCAGGTGTCGGGCGGCCAGCTGCAGCGGGCGATGACGGCAATGGCGATGGCGTGCCGGCCCGACCTCATCATCTTCGATGAACCGACAACGGCGCTCGACGTCACGACGCAGGTCGAGGTGCTGGCAGCCATCCGCGACATCGTCGAGCAGTTCAACACCGCGGCGATCTACATCACCCATGATTTGGCCGTGGTGGCCCAGATGGCGCACCGGATCATGGTTCTGCGGTACGGCAAGCTTGTCGAGGAAGCGCCGACACGCAGCATGCTCAAGGCGCCGAAGGAGGATTATACGAAATCGCTGTGGGCGGTGAGAAAGCTGGTCAAGCCGGAAGACCGGGGCGGCGAACGGATCCTGCGCATCCACAATGTCGATGCAACTTATGGCAAGGGCGTTATCAAGGTACTGGACAATGTGACGGTAAGCGTGCCGCGAGGGCGCACCGTCGCGGTTGTGGGTGAATCGGGATCGGGAAAATCGACACTCGCCCGGGCGATCACCGGGCTGCTGCCGCCGCAGAAGGGAGAAATCTATTTCAACGGCAAGCCGCTGCCGCCTCGCTTTCCGCGCGCGACAAGGATCTCTTGCGGCGCATCCAGATGATCTACCAGAGTCCCGATACTGCGCTCAATCCGCGGCAGCGGGTGCGCGACGTCATCGGCCGGCCGCTCGAATTCTACCTCGGACTGAAGGGAAGGCAGCGCGACGCCCGCGTGGGCGAGCTTTTGCGGCTCATCGAAATGGATGACCGCTACATCGACCGGCTGCCGGGCGAGCTGTCGGGCGGGCAGAAACAGCGCATCTGCATTGCCCGGGCGCTGGCGGCGGAACCGGACCTCATCATTTGCGACGAGGTGACCTCGGCGCTCGACCAGATCGTTCAGGAGGAAATCCTGAAGCTCTTGCTCAGGCTGCAGCGCGAGCTCGGGGTAACCTATCTCTTCATCACTCATGACATCGCCACGGTGCGGGCAATCGCCGATGAGATCGTGGTCATGCACCAGGGCCGCGTCGTGCAACAGGGCGCCAAGAGCGAGGTCCTGAGCCCGCCATATCCCGCCTATACCGAGCTCCTCCTGTCGTCGGTGCCGGAAATGGATCCGGACTGGCTCTCCAATCTTCTGGCCAAGAGAGCCGCCGCCGCACCCAGCGGCCAGAGCGCAGGGCGGTAACGGCAGATCTACATTGGCGACACTCACTATACTGGCGATCAGCGGCAGCCTGAGATCGGGCTCATACAACACGGCTTTGCTGCGGGCAGTGAAGGAACGGGCGCCGGCAAGTCTCGCCATCGACATCATCACGCCCAAAGGCATCCCGCTCTATGACGGGGATGACGAGAAGACGAGCGGCATTCCCACCATCGTGAACACGATCGTAGAGAAAATTCGCGCCGCACAGGGGGTGATGATCGCCACGCCGGAATATAATTTCTCCATTCCCGGAGGCTTGAAAAATCTCACCGACTGGGTTTCGCGGGTGAAGCAGCAACCATTCAAAAACAAGGCAGTCGGCGTGATGGGGGCCTCGGGCGGCGTCATAGGAACGGCGCGCTCACAATATCAGCTGCGGCAGAACCTGCAGGCTCTCGAAGCCATCACCATGCCGCGCCCTGAGATTTTCGTCGCCAGCTCTGCGCAAAAATTCGACGAGACCGGCAAGCTTACCGACCAGAAGACGATGGAGACGATCGGCAAATGGCTGACAGCCTATGAGGCCTGGGTCAGGAGGCTGAGCTGAAACCGCTAAATGGCGTCCGTTTTCCTTCTCCCCTTTGTGGGAGAAGGTGGCGAGATGCGTTTTGGGCATCGAGCCGGATGAGGGGTACCCCCTCACCCTACCCTCTCCCACGAGGGGAGAGGGAATAAAATACTACTTGACAACATTCCTAGTATAGAGTAGTCATTCTTCACCCTGCTCCGTGAAGGAGGCGCTGTCCGGATGTCGCCTTTTGAGTGTGGAGAAAGGGCCGGTGCCTGTAGGCAAGCCGTGGACTGGCTGCCGTTGACCAGGGGTTGAGTGCTAGGCCGGCGCGGCTTCGAAACATCCCGAAGCGAGTGACGTGAAAGTGACCTCCCAAAATCACCGGGGTGGAGCGCCCTCGCACCATCTCTACTAACACCAACGTTGGCGCCACCGCGAGGTGCCGCTCCACCCCTCCTTCATCCCGGAAGCGCAAGCTGGCGGAAGGGAATTCTATTGAGTCTCAAGCCAATTCAGCAGGAACGGCGGCCGCCCGCAGGGCGCGGATCCTTGCGCCATAGGAGCCCTGAGAGATGTCGGAAAAAATCGCAGAACCGGCCACCAGAACATCGGCACCGGCTTTGACTGCCAGGGCGGCGGTCGAAGGCGTTATGCCGCCGTCCACTTCCAGGCGGATCGGACGCGTGCCGATCATGTCGCGGATACGCGCAATTTTTGCCGCCATGGCAGGGATGAAGGCCTGCCCGCCAAAACCCGGATTTACCGTCATCACCAGGATGAGATCGAGCCGGTGGAGCAAATGGGCAATGGCGCTTTCATGGGTGGCGGGATTGAGGGCAATACCCGCCTTTCTGCCCAGCGATCTGATCGCTTCGAGGGAACGGTCGGCGTGGGGCCCGGCCTCGGCATGGATGGTGATACCGTCCGCCCCTGCCCTGGCAAAGGCCTCAAGATAAGGTTCGGCAGGCGAAATCATCAGATGCACATCAAGCGGTTTGCGAGTCAGAGGCCGCACCGCGGAAACGACCATTGGGCCCCAGGTGATGTTCGGCACAAAATGGCCGTCCATGACATCGATGTGAATCCAGTCGGCGCCCTCACGATCAAGCGCGCGCACTTCATCGCCAAGCCTGGATATGTCGGCCGACAGAATGGAAGGCGCGACGAGGACTGCGGTCATGTCGCCGCTCTAGACGAGCTTGCCCATGGCAACCGCAGTATCGCACATGCGGTTGGAAAATCCCCACTCATTATCGTACCAGGACAGAACGCGGACGAAATTGCCATCCAAGACCTTGGTCTGATCCATGGCGAAATTCGATGAGTGCGGGTCGTGGTTGAAATCCGCGGAGACATTGGGCTGACGGGTATAATCAAGGATACCCTTCAGCTCCTGACGAGCCGCCCGTTCAATGGCGCCATTGACCTCCTCGGGCGTGGTGGTGCGCTTGACCACGATTTTGAAATCGATGACCGAGACATTGGGGGTCGGCACGCGAATGGCGACACCATCGAGCCTGCCCTCGAGTTCAGGCAGAACGAGACCGACGGCCTTGGCGGCGCCGGTCGAGGTCGGGATCATGGACAGTGCCGCGGCCCTGGCGCGGTAGAGATCCTTGTGCAGGGTATCGAGGGTCGGCTGATCGCCGGTATAGGAATGCACGGTGGTCATGAATCCCTTATCGATGCCGATGGAGTCATTGATGACCTTGGCGACGGGAGCGAGGCAATTGGTGGTGCAGGAGGCGTTCGAAACCACCTTATGTTCGGGGCTGAGCTTGTCGTGATTGACGCCGAAGACGACGGTCAGGTCGGCACCTTCGGCAGGGGCCGACACCAGGACACGTTTGGCGCCGGCGGACAGATGGGCGGAAGCTTTGTCCTTGGCGGTGAAAATTCCGGTGCATTCAAGCGCGACGTCGATACCCAATTCCTTCCATGGAAGGGTTGCCGGATCCTTTATGGCGGTAACCTTGATGCGGGCGTCCTTGACGATGATGCTGTCGCCTTCGACCTTCACCTCATATGGAAAGCGGCCATGGACGGAATCGAAGCGCAGCAGATGCGCGTTGGTCTCGACGGGGCCGAGATCGTTGATTGCGACAACCTCGATGTCCTTGCGGCCGGATTCGATGACCGAGCGCAAAATGTTTCTGCCGATGCGGCCGAAACCATTGATTGCCACGCGAACAGCCATTTCCACCTCCATGCAGCCGGCGGAGACTTCTCGCTCCCCGCGAACACGCTCTTATAGACGATGACAGGCCCGATGGAAGCCCGGGTTCGAGAGAAATTTGACCTAGCGATTTGCCGCGATGGCGGCCTGGATATCGCGCTCGCGGCGCTGATCGGCCCGGTACATGATCACGCCGGCCAAAACGACACAGAGCGTCACAATGGCAATGATGATCGTTGCCAGCGCATTGATGTCGGGGGTTACGCCAAGCTTGACCTTGGACCACACCACGAGCGGCAAAGTATTTGCGCCCGGGCCGGTGGTGAAAGCGGTGATAACCAGATCGTCGAGGGAAAGGGTGAAGGCGAGCAGCCAACCGGACAGCATGGCCGGAAAGATGATCGGCAGGGTGACGTCGAACAACACGCGCAGGGGCTTCGAGCCGAGGTCCATCGCCGCTTCCTCGAGGGAGGCATCCATTGAGGAGAGCCGCGACTGCACGATGACGGCCACATAGGACATGGAGAAGGTGATATGGGCCATCGTAACGGTCGTAGCGCCTCGGCCATGCGGCCAGCCGATCAGCTGCTCCATCCAGATGAAAAGGAACAGCATGGACAGGCCGGTGATCACTTCCGGCATGACCAATGGAGCCGAGACGAGCCCCGAGAAGAGAGTGCGGCCGGGAAACCGGAGGAATCGCGCCAGCGCCAGGCCCGCCATGGTTCCAAGCAGAGTGGCGAAGGTGGCGCTGAGGGCGGCGATGCGGATGCTCAACAATGCCGCGTCGATTATCTGGGTGTTGGCAAAGAGCTTGGAATACCACTCGGTTGAGAACCCGCCCCACAAAGTGACGAGCCTGGACTTATTGAATGAATAGACAATGAGTGAAAGGAGCGGAACATAGAGAAAGGCGAAGCCGAAACAGAGCCACGCCAAGAGAAAGGTGGAGCGCTTGCGCATGGTCAGCGCCTTGCGGCGTTGCGCGATTCGAGATGCGCATAAATCATGATCGGCACGACGAGCAATAGCAGAAGGGCCACGGCAACTGCAGCGGCGACTGGCCAGTCGCGGTTGAGAAAAAACTCATCGGCGAGAACGCGGCCCATCATGGGACTGTCGGCTGAACCAAGGAGAGTCGGAATCACATATTCTCCGGTGGCCGGGATGAAAACGAGCATGGCGCCGGCGACGATGCCCGGCAGCGAAAGCGGCAAGGTCACATCCAGGAACACCCGCCATGGCCGCGAACCCAGATCCATCGCGGCTTCGTTCAAGGTGAAATCAAGCTTTTCAAGATTGGCATAGAGCGGCAAGACCATGAAGGGCAGGTAGGAATAGATGATGCCGACAAAGACAGCGAATTCGGTGTTCATCATGCGGATCGGCTCATCGATGATGCCGAGCAGCAACAAGAAATTGTTGAGGACGCCGCGGTTGCCGAGCATTCCCATCCAGGCATAGATACGCAGCAGGAAAGACGTCCAAAAGGGCAAGATAATCATCAGCAGCATGACATGCCGCCAGACACCGCTGGTGCGGGCGATGGCAAGCGCCATCGGATAGCCGAGCAGGAGACAGAGAATGGTCGAGACAGCGGCGATGCGAATAGAGTTCAGATAGCCTTTCCAATAGAGATCGTCCTCGATGAGGAAACGGTAATTATCCAAGGTCAGATAGGGAAAGGCATCGGTCCAGGCGATTGGAGGTATGCCGACCACCGCGGTGCCGCCGCTTATGACGAGCACGATAAAAAATGGGACGAGGAAGAACAACAGAAGCCAGAAATAGGGAATGGCGATGATGAAATCGCGCCAGGCCTTGCGGTCGAGCCAGCGCCGCAGGCGGGAGCGGTTCGACGGCGCCGGGCCAAGGCTTCGGCCTGCCGCTGCAGCCGTTGCCTTGCCGGACGCGGTCAGGGAAGCCATTTCTAATCCTTGAGAACGATGGCCGATGAACGGTCGAAGGCCAGCCAAACGTCGTCTTCCCACTGGGCGATCCGGTCAGCCTCATGGCCGCGGCGGCCATTGACGTGGTTGACGCGGAGGATGGTGCCGGTCGGAAGCTCCACGCGGTAGAGCGAATCCTTGCCGAAATAACCGAGGTCGAGAACCTTGCCGCTTACGACATTATGGCTCGCGTCGGGCCGGTCGCGGCTCAGGGTGATCTTCTCCGGCCGCAGCGCCACGGCAACCGCATCGCCGCTCTTGAGCCCGCCGCCATGGGCAGCCTCGATGGTGATGCCGAGGCTATCGCAGGCGATGGAAACATCGTCACCGGAACAAGTTGTCACCGAGCCTTCGAATTGATTGATCGAACCAATGAAATCCGCAACGAAGCGGGAATTGGGATATTCATAAACCTCGGTCGGCGTGCCGATCTGGCGGATGACGCCCCTGTCCATCACCGCGATGCGGCTGGCGAGCGTCATGGCCTCCTCCTGATCATGGGTCACCACGATGAAGGTGATCCCGGTCTTGGCCTGGATGTTCATGATCTCGAATTGCGTATGTTCGCGCAGCTTCCTGTCGAGTGCGCCGAGTGGTTCGTCGAGCAGCAGCACCTTGGGCTGTTTGGCCAGCGCGCGGGCCAAAGCGACACGCTGGCGCTGGCCGCCGGAGAGCTGGTGCGGCTTACGGCCGGCGAAGGGGGTGAGCTGGACGAGATCAAGCATCGCACGCACCCGCTCCTTGCGCCCTTCGGGCGTCATGTCTTCGTGCTTCAGACCATAGCCAATGTTTTTTTCAACCGTCATGTGCGGAAAGAGGGCATAGGACTGAAACATCATGTTGACGGGGCGCTCGTAGGGCGGCAATCCGGTCATGTCCTGGCCGTCGATGAAGATCCGCCCCTGGCTCGGCGTTTCGAAACCGGCAAGCATGCGCAGCAGCGTGGTCTTGCCGCAACCAGAACCGCCGAGCAGCGCGAAGAGTTCACCGCGCTCGACATTGAACGACACATCGTCGACGGCGATGAAGTCGCCAAATTTCCTGGTAATTCCCTCGACCGCGATGATTGGCGGCTCGCCGTGGTTTTGCATGATCAGACTCCCGGTCGAAACCGGCCCGGCAGCGGCCCGGGCCGGTTCTGCCGGCATTCACGCGCCGGTCTTGATCTTGTTCCAAGCGCGCGTGCGTATGCGCTCGCCCTTCTGCGACAGGGTTTCAGCGACGAACAGCAGCTTCTTGATATCATCGCTCGGGAAGACGGCCGGGTCCTCCAGAACCGCCTTATTGGTAAAGGCAAGGCCGGCCTTGTTGGCATGGGCATAATTGGTGAAATTGGTGCATTTGGCGATGACCTCGGGCTCCATCATATAGTTCAGGAAGAGATGGGCGCCCTCGGGGTTGGGTGCATCGGCAGGGACGGCAAAAACGTCGAACCAGGCCGGGCTGCCGGATTTCGGCACGTTATATGCCAGGTTGAGCTTCACTCCGGCTTCCTGGGCGCGCGCCGTGGCTGTTGCATAGTCGCCCGACCAGGTCATGGAAACGCAGAGCTCCTTGTTGGGCAGCGCGTTCAGGTAATTGGCGGCATCGAAGGTCTTCACATATTGGCGCACGGGCTTGAACGCTTCGACGACGGCGTCGTAATCCGCCTGGTCTTCGCTGTTGGGATTTTTACCGAGATAGGCGAGCACCATGGGGATGACATCGCCTGGGGATTCGAGGATGTTCACGCCGCAGGCACCGAGCTTCTCCATGTATTTCGGATCCAGCAGCAGCTCCATGCTGTCGATTGGAGCGGCCTCGCCAAGCGCTTCCTTGACCATGTCGAGGTTCACCGTGATGCCGGTGGTGCCCCACATATAGGGGATCGTGTGCTCATTGCCCGGATCGCGGTCCGCCAGGACCTTGAGGATCGTCTCGTCGAGATTTTTCCAGTTGGGCAGTTTCGACTTGTCGAGCTTCATGAAGGCGCCGACTGGTATGAACCGCGGCAGGTTGGTGCTCGCAATATCGATCACGTCATAGCCGGTCGAGCCGGCCATCACCTTGGCCTCGACCGTTTCCGCGGCATCATAGGTGTCGTAGATGACCTTGAGGCCCGTCGCCTTCTCGAAATCCGCGATCGTCGTCTCGCCGATATAATCGACCCAATTGTAAATCTTCACCTCGCCGGCCGCATGGGCTCGACCGGCGATATAAGGCATGGCGAGGGTTGCCGCACCGGCCTTGAGAAGATTGCGCCTGGATAGTTTCATCATCAGTCTCTCCTTGAGGGTTTGCCGGCTTCTTCGCGTCCGGTTCTTTGATGAATAGAGTTGGCACTCGGTTCAAACATCAACTGGCGATAGTTGCAGCGAGGCCGCGCTTGAGCACGCCATTGGCGATGATGAGGCGCTGTATCTCACTCGTCCCCTCCCAAATCCGGTCGACACGCAGTTCGCGCAGAAAACGCTCGGCGGCGTTTTCACGCATATAGCCGCGGCCGCCGAATATCTGCACGGCCCGGTCGGCAACCCGCCAGGCCATTTCGGAGGCATAAAGCTTGGCGATGGCGCAGCGGGCATGGAGCGTCTTGACGTCATCGCCGCGGTCATGAGCGCTGGCGGCCTCATAGGTCGTAAGACGGGCAGCGTGGAGCTCGGTCGCACTGTCGGCCAGCATCGCCTGGATGAGCTGAAAATCGGCAATCGGCCGGTTGGAGACGAAACGGACCTTGGCGAAGCCAGCGGCCTCCTCGATCAGCCGGCCGGCCGCACCACAGCAGCGGGCGGCAATCATCAGCCGCTCGCGGCGAAACCAGGCATGGGTAAAGGTCATGCCGCCGCCCTCGGCGCCAATGCGGTTGGCAGCAGGCAGCCTGACATTTTCAAAGCGCAAGATGGGGTGATGATGATTGAAGGTGTGGGCGTAGCGTGGGGTTCTAACCACGCGGATGCCAGGTGTGTCGCGCGGCGTGAAGAAGAGACAATGGGCGCCGGTGCCGGCCCCCGGCCCGATCCTGGCCTGAACAATGATGGTATCGGCCAGATTGGCGCTGGTGACATGCCATTTCTCGCCATTGAGCAGGTAATGATCGCCGCGCGACTCGGCAGTGGTTTGAATGTTGGCGGGATCGGATCCCGCGTCCTCCTCGGTAATGGCATAGCAGACATGCCTTTCGCCCCGCATCATCGGCCGGATCAGCCGATCGATCTGCTCGGCATTGAAAGCTTCGAACATCCAGCCCTGCACCTCGGGATAGCACCAGCCGAGCGCGTTGGTGACGCGGCCGAGCTGTTCGGCGACGGCGACCTGCGCCAGCATCGAAAGCTCCAGTCCGCCGTGGGACTTAGGCACGTCCACGCGCGGCAGGCCCATTTCGACGGCGAGCCGCTCGTGACGGGCGGCAATTGCGGGCGCGATACGCCCCTCGTTCATCTCCGCTTCGAGCTCATAGGGAATGAGCTCGCGGTCGACGAATGCCCGCAACTTTTCCTGCCATTGCCTCGCTTCGGAGCTCAAGTTGAAATTCATGCTTTCACGTTTCCCGAGGCATCGAAGTGGCGCGGAAATATCGCGCTCAATGAGGCGTAGACAGTCGCGAGCGCCTCGCCAATGGAGTACGGCTGCTCCATCGTCATGAGGTCGAGCCACAGGCCTTCGAGAAGCGCGTCGAGCGCGCGGGCAATGAGCCGGGCATCATAAGGATAACCGCCATCGCGGATGATACGCTCGCACAGATCGAGCGTGAGGGCAGAATATTCCGCATCGTTGGACGAGCAGTGCTCCTGATATGTCGGGCGGCTCTGCGCCTCGGCCCAGAATGCACACCAGGCGGCGAGCGTGCGCTGCGAGCAAATCCGTTCATTAAAGTCGGCAGAGAGCAGAGCCACCAGCTTGTCGGCGGGCCGCGGCCCGGACCGGCGCAAAGCCTCCTGCCAATTGCCGCGATAGTCTTCGGCCAGCGCTTTCAGCGTCTCGACCAGCAGCTTTTCCTTGGACTCGAAATGAAAGTTGACGATGCCGACGGAGAGGCCCGCGGTTTTGGCGACGTCTGCGAGGGTGAGTTCGGCATAGCCCTTGCGGGCAAGGGTATCGATGGTGGCTTCTATCAGCTGGTGGCGGCGGACTTCCTTCGGGGCCTTGCGCGACGGCGGCGAAGGATCGGCGAAGACCGCAGCGCACATCAGTGGAATTCTTTCGCTCTGCTCATACGGGTATTCTGAATGACGGTTCAACCAAACGCAACGGAGATTCGACGTGCGCTGGACGAGGCGCGCAGGCTAAACAATGCCCCACGCGCGTACGCCAAGATCCATGATGAATTCCCCAGACGACCCGATTTTTGCGATTTGCGCCGTTGCAGCGGCAATCTTCATCGGCCTATCGAAAGGTGGCGTGCCGGTGATCGGCATGCTCGGCGTGCCGGTGTTGGCTCTCGTCATTTCGCCCTTGCGGGCGGCAGCGCTGCTGCTACCGATCTATGTAGTGACCGACATGTTCGGCCTGTGGGCTTACCGGCGGCAGTTCAGCCGGCGCAATCTCAACATTCTCGTGCCTGCCGCCATCTTAGGGATAACGATCGGCTGGATGACGGCAAGGATTGTGCCTGAGGCTCTTGTGGCGCTCATCGTCGGAGTGATCGGGGTGGGTTATTGCCTCGATCTGTGGCTCAAACGGAAGCGCTCGGCTGCGCCGCGCGAAGCCGACATTCCTCGCGGTTTGTTCTGGGGCGCGCTAACCGGCTTTACCAGCTTCGTATCGCATTCCGGCGCGCCGCCCTATCAGATGTATGTCATGCCGCAGCGGCTGCCGAAGCTGGTCTTCGCCGGCACATCGACGATCCTGTTTGCCATCGTCAATTTGGTGAAGCTTTTCCCCTATTGGGCGCTGGGGCAACTCAGCATGGATAATCTGAAAACCGCGGCTTGGCTGTTTCCGATCGGAATTGTCGCCACGCTCGTGGGGGTGCGCCTGGTGAAGGCGTTGCCGGAGGAATTGTTCTACCGCCTCATCACAATAGGTCTCTTCCTTGTTTCGGCGAAGATCGCCATCGACGGCGCACGAGCATTGCTGGGCTAGGGCCATGGCAAGCGGTGCGGGCGGAATGATAAGATACCGCACATGATCACATTTTTTGTTCTGCTTCTCGCTGCCGTGCTGATCGGGTTGTTTGCGGAATCCAACTCAACAAGGGTCATCGGGATCTCGATCGTTGCAGCAATTGCGGTGCTGGTTGGCGGATATCTCTACTGGCGGGACACTGCGACGAGTGTGTCCCGGCAAGCCCGCCCGACGGTGCCGGCGCAGACGCGCGTTCCAGGACAGACGCTTACGGAGCTTTCACCTTCAGACATCGCGCTTGCCGGAATCAATCTTGTAAGCGGTGTAGAAACCTATTGGGGAATCGACGGCAAGCAATATCAGCGACCAGATCTGGAGACCTGGACACTCTCCGGGAAGGTAAGAAACATATCCAGGGATCACCGGGTGAAGGACGTGGCGTTGAAAGTGCAGCTTTATTCCTGTCCAACATATTTCACCACGCCGGTCGCGGCCGTAAAATTCGAAGACCTGTCATTGATCTGCAGCCGGATCGGAGAGCGCAGCGTCGGCCTTTATGGTCTCGACCTGCCGCCGCAGGCAGAGAAGAAATTCTCCGAGCCGGTGAGCTTTTCCAATCAGGGCGAAGCGATCAACTGGCGGTTTTGGGTTGCGGTGGCGCGGGTTGTGGCGCAGCCGCTGTGAGCGCCTCAAATAATGATCATGAGGGCAAACCAGGCCGCCGCGGCAACCCGGGCGAAGGTGGCAAAGAACGGGTGGCCCGAAAAGACTTGGCACTGCGCCAGACGCCGACCAGGACCAGGAAATTATAGGGAAGCGGCAGGAAATGCAGCGCGACAGCAGCCGGCGCCGGCATGCCGCCCGCCATGGCCACCAGGCCTACGCCGGTTGCCAAGAAATTAAAGAGCGTGCCGAAGACGATGGTGAAGGACCAGAACACCTGGCTCAAAGGCATTTCGCCCCGCCACAGATCGCCGATAGCCGAAGTCATCTGACGCATTGCCCAATTGCGCTCGACGGAGCCGGGATTGCAAGGACCGGCGTTTAGGCAAATTGTTAAAACAGAGGAGCGAATATAGCGCATGCGGCCGATCTATTTGAAAAGCTTCTGCGGCGGGTTTTTTCTCATGCTGGCGGCTTTAGGATTGCCGAAAGCGGCGGTGGCCGCGGAATTGGCGGCCGTTCAGGGCTACCCTAGGGGTTCCATCGTGGTGAGAACACACGAACGGCGCCTTTACTACGTGGCGGGTTCGGGGATCGTCCTGCACTACCGCGTGGCGGTCGGCCGGCCACAAAGGCAATGGCAGGGTGAAACGCGGATCGCGCGAAAGCTCAGAAATCCGACCTTCGTGCCGCCGGCCTTCGTGAGAAAGCGCGAACCCTCGCTTGCACGATCGATCCCGCCTGGCCGCAACAATCCGCTTGGGGCCGCCGTTCTCGTGCTCGGCGATGGGACCTATGGCATCCACGGCACCAACAGACCTGAGTTGATCGGCACGGCCGTTTCTTATGGCTGCATCAGAATGCGCAATTCCGATATTCTCGACCTGTTCGGCCGGGTTAAGGTTGGAACACCGGTGTTCGTGGTCAGATGACCGACTTCGCCTTGCCGTGCTTTCCGGGATCGGGCGTGTAGGGCACGAACTTGCCTCGGGCCGCATCCCACATGCGGTAGAAGGGCGCTGAGCGGCTTTCGCCCCAGACATCTTCAAAATTAATGTGGCCGAAGAAATAAACCTGGCCTGCACCGTTCTTGATTTGCTCCGCTTCGATCGCGGCCAGCGGCGTTCTGACCCAAGCGGAGAATTCCTCGGTCTCCTGGCCTGGCTGCACCACGGCCTCGCTTGGGAAAAACTCCTCGAAATCGTCGGCGGGTATCGGTGTACCCGTCCAGCAGACGACACTTGCCTTGATGTCGGTTATGAAAGCTGCAGTTTTCCCGTAATTCTTGAAGCGGAACTGGACAAATGGCCACTGGCGGTTCGTATCGCTTCCTTCGATCACCGCCTTGATTGCAGCGCGGATGTTTTCCTTGAGAACGACGGGGTGCATGTAGGCACGTTCGACAATGGCGATGTTCTGGGCGGCAAGGATAGCGGCCCTGGCGCTTGATTGGGCGGCATCAGCAATCGCGCGATGCTGCGCCTGGCCGGCGCGCCATAGCACATAGGTCGCGAGCCAGAGGCCAATGAGAAAAAGGCCGATGGCAAAAATCCAGATCGCGAGAATGGTCCGGCCGTCGAGAAATCCAAAATCTGGCATGAAAGGTATTTGCCGCGCATAAAGGTCAAATCCGAAGCGTCCTATCAGGTTCCCCCGCCACACGGCAACCATCACAGCCAGATGCGCCCGCCGATCAGAATGCTGCCGCGCTCAGTACACCGTCAGGCCGGCGACGAGCGGCGGCCGGCCAAGCAGTGCATTCGACAAAACGATCAGCATTTGCGCGCAGGGAAGATCCGCAGAAGCAGGGCTTGCATGAAGGAGCGGCCTGTTCTGCCATAAGGACTCTCGTATCCTTCATCGCTAGCGACTCCTCACAGCAGCATAAGAGAGGCGGCACCGGCAGGGACGTCAAGCTAGAGCCGGCGGGCGCACTCGCGTGGCACGAGCAGCTTTCTTTCTGGATGTCCGTCAAGCTGTGGCCTGGCGGCCCTGGAACCGTAAAGGGAGCCGAGACGTTGCCGCCAGTTACCGGCAGGGTGCCGCCGTGTTCCCACCAAATGGGAGTAAACGCCCGAGCTTGCCGCCAGTTGTTAACCCCGTGCCGGTGAGACTAGGTTGCAATTCACAGTTAGACTACAGTTGCCCAATGCCGAGCATTAACGACCTTCCGATCGAACGCCGATTCCAGCTGCTGGTCGAGGCGGTGGTCGATTATGCCATCTTTCTGCTCAATCCCGAGGGGATCGTCGCCAGCTGGAACGCCGGGGCGCAGCGGATCAAAGGCTATTCCTCCAAGGAAATAGTGGGCCAGCATTTCTCGCTGTTCTATTCAGCGGAAGATCGCGAAAAGGGAACGCCGCAAGCCTCGCTGGCGGCTGCCACCCAGGCGGGCAGATTTGAGTCCGAAGGCTGGCGCTACAGGAAGGACGGCACGAAATTCTGGGCCAGCGTGGTGATCGACGCCATCCGATCCGAATCCGGCGAGCTTCTGGGTTTTGCAAAGGTGACCCGAGATATCACCGAGCGCAAACAGAACGAAGAGAGGCTGCTGAATGCAAGAGAACAGCTCTTGCAGTCGCAAAAGATGGATTCCATCGGCCAGCTTACGGGCGGCATCGCTCATGATTTCAACAATTTGCTCACGGTAATCCTGTCCGGCTCGCAAATGATGGAGCGGCTTGCCCAGGGCAACGAAAATCTCCTGCGGCTCATCGGACATATCAGACATGCGGTTGAACGCGGCGAGAAGCTGACACGGCAGCTCTTGAGCTATTCACGCCGACAGGCTCTGAAACCGGAGCTGTTGAACGTGGCTGAAGCGCTGAGCGTCTTCATTGAAGGAATGCTGAAGACGGTGGCAGGAAACATTGAAATCAAGCCCGACATAGCCGACGATCTTTGGCCGGTGGAAGTCGATCCAAATGAACTCGACCTCGCCCTGATCAATATCGCCCTCAACGCGCGTGATGCGATGCCGAAGGGGGGGCAGCTGCGTATTCGGGCACGCAATGAGGTTTTGGGGCCGAACGGGGCGCAGCCCGGTCAATATGTAGCGATCAGCATGATCGATTCAGGTGTGGGTATGACGCCCGAAACCATGGGGAAGGCCACAGAGCCATTCTTCACCACGAAGCCGAGAGGAACAGGAACGGGATTGGGCTTGAGCCAGGTCTATGGCTTTGCCAAACAATCAGGCGGCAACCTGCATATCGAAAGCGTTCTGGGAAGAGGTACGACTGTCACCTTGCAGCTGCAGGCTGCGCATATCGCACATTCAGCGAGCGTGGTCGCGAGCCATTCCAGAGGTTTCACAGTCCTCGTTGTGGAGGATGAATTGCTGGTGGCGGAAATGGCCCGATCGATCCTTTCGCATGCCGGGTACAACGTCGAACTGGCGCATGAAGCAAGAAGAGGATTGGAAATCCTCCGCAGTACGAAGGTCGATGCGGTTTTTTCCGACATCGTGATGCCTGGCGGAATGAACGGGATCGAGTTCGCCGACAGAATCCGCACCGAGCTGCCGGAAATCCCCATACTTCTGACAACGGGCTATTATGATTTGCCCGATCCGCGCTCCCTTGAGCATAGCCTGCTGAGAAAGCCCTATGACGAAGCCTCGCTGCTGGCGGCGATGGAGACTGTTCTAAACCCCTAAGCGCTGGGGCTGTTTCCGCCCGCCTCAATCGCTCAGTTGAATTTCGGCGCCTGGCCGCTGCGGCCGATGATCCAGCCCAGCACCAGCGTGCCTGCGAGAATACCGAAAATCGTGCTTCGCGAACCATTCCTCAGCAGGTCTGCCGTCGCATCCACGACATCATCGCTCGCCGCGGCGATCTGGGACGTTACCGTTTTCACCACATCGTCCGAGGGTCCTTCGGTGTGCGGGGCGTGCGCCATAAGCGAGCGAACCGCTGAAGACAGCGAGGAGCGAAGATCGATGGCGGAAAACCGATGGCCCGAGGCTTCGGCCGAAACTGCGCTCCCGGCGGCGCTGCTACCGGGATCGCGCGGAATGTCGCTGAACGCCTCGCGCGAGGACAGATCGACCGAGCCTTGCCGGTTTCTTCGAAGCATCAGGCCCTCCTTCGACTGAACATGCCGCACGCGACGCCGATCAACAATGCGCCGGCCAGGGCAGTCAGAGGCTGGCGACGGGCAAAGCCTTCCAGATCCTGGGCCATGGAGCGGGCGCTAGCGGCAGCGCTGCCCATCATCGCCGAAGCACAATCGGCAGCAGCAACGCTCGTCGCGCTGACCCGATCAAGGATGGTCTCGCCAATGGCCCGCACCGAGCGCGGCGTGCCGGCGGGTTGCCGCGGCGGCGAATTGGCCCTGTCGAATGGCGCTATATGATCGGCGAAATCGCGGTCGGATTCCTGCGACCAGTCCGGATAAGGAGGCTGCTCGCTCAAGGGTTCAGCCTGGCTGCGATACGGCATTTGACCCTCCGTGGATGACCTAAGACGGTCAACAATCAAATCATCGGTTCAGTTCCGGAAGGGGCATCAAGGGTGCAGCTTGGCGAGCATCCTCCGATGAGTTCTCGAGCTGAGACCGGAGTGCTTCCAGCAGGCGGCTTTCGCGCTCGGCCAGGCGGCCAAAATCTGGGGCAACCCGTTCTGCAGACATGGCCTTGTCATCGTGGCGGCCCATGGGAAGGTCACGATACCCAGCCATTTCGCGCGATAGCCTGGCTAGGCGGTCAGCGATGTCACGGTGCTGCGAGAGGAGCCGGGCGTAGGCCTCGTGTTCACGCTGCGAGCTCGAATCGGTTAAATCGAGGGCCGTCATATGGACCTCGAGATTGTCGGCCATGGCGGCCATGAACTCGGCAAGCCTGCCGTGAAGGGGTGCATGCTCGGCAAGGCCCTGGCCGCAGGTTGCAGGATTGGAACGATCATCGGTGGCGGTCATGGCGGCCCCTGTCATTGAATTGCTTTCTTGGAACTAACCCCGGCCTGCGGCTTTTGCCAAGTATGACATCTCATAAGCTGCATGAGCAATTGCATCGAACCGATGAAGTCCTTGGTCGGTTAGCGGAGCTTATCAACCAGCAAGAACGTCTGGTCGTCGTCTTGGGAGCGGAGGGCCGCCCAACAGAGCGTGCCGCGGGCTTGTTGGCTTCCTTTCGGCAGGCCGAAGCAGCGGTTGCGGCCTACAAGCAGGACCTCCAGGTGCGTAGCGGAGAAGAGCCGGCATTGTCGGTGAACGAGATGAGCGACATCAACAGCGAGATCCCCGTGACATATCTGTAATTTCACAACTTTGAACAGCCAACGGCAAAGGAATTAGCGAATGGCAACGGCAGAGGAACGTTTGATGCAATGGCTGCGGGATGCCCATGCGGCCGAGGAACAGGCGGAAACAATGCTCACGGGCATGGCAGCCCGGCTGCAAAGCTATCCAAAGTTAAGGGCACGCATAAAAAAGCATATTACCGAGACAAAGCGTCAGGCGCGGCTTGTGCGCAGCTGCATCAAAAGGCGTGAGGGCAGAACGTCTATCATCAAAGATACCGGCGGGAAGCTCCTCGCCACCGGGCAGGCGCTGAGCGGCATGTTCGTGGGGGATGAGGTGATGAAAGGCTCGCTCGCCTCTTATGCATTCGAAGCGATGGAAATCGCCTCCTACACAATCCTGATAAACGCCGCCAAGCACGTTGGTGACAAGGAAACGGCGCGTGTGTGCGAACAGATCCTCAAGGAAGAGAAGGCTATGGCCGCCTGGCTGGAGAAAAACCTGCCAATGCTCACGCGCCAGTATCTCCGGCTCGAGGAAACACCCGGCGCCGTGGCGAAGCATTAACGAGCCCCGTTTCGGCTCAGCCGGGTCATTCGGAACAATGCATTACATATGGTGTTTGCCTTCTAGTACCGACATAGGAGGATCAAATGCCAAATCAAAACCAGAACCAAGGTGGCCAGCGTAGTGGCCAAAGCCGGGGCGGCGGTGGATCACGCGGCGGCCAGGGCGGCGGCAAAGGCGGCGGCCAAGGCGGGCAGAAGCAAGGCGGCCAGGATAACCGCTCCCGTTAGATTTCCTGCAGAAGCTTGGCGCACCTAACTGGTGCGGCCAAGCCGCAATTCGAAGGAATATGGCATGAAAGCAAAGTGCATGATCGGGGCACTCTCGGCTCTGGCATTTCTCGCCGGACCGCTCATGGCGCAGACAACGCAGCCGGCCCAGGAGCAAGCCCCCACGACAACGACCACCCCTGACACCGCTGCTCCGGCCACAGGCGACGATGATACGGATTATGGCTGGATCGGCCTGCTGGGCTTGATTGGCCTTGCGGGGCTGATGGGTCGCCGCAATGCCGATTACCGGACCGGGACTGGAACGGCGGGAACGACCGGATCGACGACGACACGGTCGACGCGCGACTCGCTCTGAAACGTCTTTCCGACGCGCTTAGCGGTGATGTTGATTTTCGGCTGAGGCCCTAACGGGCCTCGGCTTTTTAGGCTGTGGTCTTCGAAAACCAATCAATCACGCGCGCGTGCGGTGCCTGGTTTGCCCTGGTTCACATGCCACAAAGGAACGCTCTTAAGCTACGGCTATCGATAGGGCAAAGCATACCAATACGATCAGTACAACGACGCTCGTCCGAATTAGGCTGGACATAACCACACTACCTTTCTGAGGCGTGCTGCAGTTCGGCTCGAAACGGGTGGAGTTCGAACACATCGTCAGACGTAATTCTGTGAGAATTCCCACTTTGGAGAATGCCATGAGGTCAGCTCTATTGCGGGCAAATACAGCAACCGGTAACCACCGTCCCCATGCCTGCAGAGCTTTCCCGCAGAGGCGAAGGATATCGTCGCCTTGATTTCGGCCCGATTGGCCGCAAGGCTTGGATGTGCCAGGATGGTCAACCCCTGTTGCCTTAACGATGCGCCGTTTTACACCAGCAAACATTATCCTGGTTTATCAAGAGTCCCGCATCGATTGGAATGACTTCAACGATATCGCTCGACGCATTGTCGCTGCTGCTGCGGTGCTGCCGCAAAGGCTCGCCCGCTGGCTTCTCATGTGCGAAGACCGGCTGACCTCCAAGCACATTCCCCTCACCCATGAGTTCCTGTCGATCATGCTCGGCGTGCAAAGGTCAGGCGTGACCATCGCCATGGGGGAATTGGAACACAGTGGGCTTATCAGGGCAGATCGAGGAATGGTGCACATTCTCGATCGCAAGACTCTCATAAAGCTCACCAATGGCTCCTATGGATTGGCTGAAGCGCAATATGAGCACCTGTTCAGCCCGCGGACGGCTTGAACTGTGTTTGGAACCCTTGCGAGGACAGAGCGGCGAACCAGCTGCCAACCCAGCGCGGCAGGTCCTCGCGAAAATCAATCTGAAATCGGATGCAAAACGATTTCCAAGGCTGATTAGAAGGCTTTGGGGCGATATACCGATTTTCTCACGAGACGCCGCCAAGAACGACTTAAAACACTTGTTGAGTCGGAATAGTTTTCCGCATTGTAATGGTACAGCATCCGCCGCAAGCCTGAAGGTGATCTGGCTGTGCGACCGCGCAAGCGTGCCCCATGGCACGCCACGCTTAATGAAGAGGAAGGACCATCGATATGGAGTTAATTCCGGACCTTGCCGCGTTTAAGAAAAGTTTTGATACTCTTCCAATATCGACCTTTGAACCCGGAAAAACTGTGCTGGCAGCCGGGTCGACAACCGGGCAATTGTTTATTCTCCGGAAGGGTGTAGTCGAGGTTGTCAGAGACGGCTTGCGGATCGCTACGGTCTCTGAGCCTGGCGCGGCATTCGGCGAACTTTCCGTCATCCTGGATAAGCCTCATACCGCTGATGTGCGCGCCGTCGAGAGGTCCGAATTCCATGTAGCCAAGGCGTCCTCACTGCTTACCGAGGACGTGGCGGCATTGCTTTACGTTTCTGCGATACTTGCGCGGCGTCTCGACACCGCAAATGAAGTCATTGTTGAGATCAAACGAGAATTGGAATCCGCCAAGCGACCGGCCATCACCAAGGCCTTAGAGAAGCTTGAGAAGCTTTTGAGCCCTGCAGGCGCCAACACGCCAGACTTCAATTACCATGCGTACTACCCCCCGATGTTTTGAACTCTGCAGTCCCTAAACTCAGGAGTTTTCTGCATCGTTGGACCCTGTTGGAACGCCAAATCTTTTTGGCTTGGCATTTTTTTTGCTAAGTCACTGAAAAAGTTGGCGCGCCGAGCAGGATTCGAACCCACGACCCCCAGATGCGTAGTCTGTTGTATTTGAAATCTCTTCCATCACTGTTGTGATTATCGGTATTGGCCTGCCAGTCCTCATCGGTTTGGCGCTTCCGTCTAAGCCTCATGCAGCTCCTCAAACTATAGCTGTCAGCAAGCAGGCGGATCGTGCTCCGGTACTACCATCTGTGATCTCGTCGCGAAGACTCCAAAGCACAACCACCACCGCCAGAGTTTTTGCACATCAGTCCTGGTCCGCTCGCCTCCCGAGCAGAAACGAGTCTGTACGGACTCCGCTGAGGCAGCAGGAGTTACCGATTCATCTGCAGAAAATTACCGGATATAAGGACCGCCGCTCCTCGCAATCCCTGTCCACCATATGAGGGCCAGCATCGATCCGTATCCATACGCGACCAACGCCTAGCCCTACCAAACCATTTTGCGCCTTCCCTATATTCGGCGCTGGCAAGCGTAGGTCGCAACGGCAAAGTTGCAATAGAAGCCAGGGATAACGCGTGGGAGCAGTAACCACCCGGATGGTCTCCGTTCATCAGGCAGGGAGGAAGGCCCCGGTCCGGGGGACTAATTGGATTGGGGATGACGGGACCTTCCTGCGCTTCCAACGCATCTGCCCAACGAATGTGCGGTACCGAACGTTCCGCCTCAAATCATGTAAAGAGAAGCCCCGTCCTCGATGAAGCGGGGCCAAGGGATAGGCACCGGGGGCCGGCGAAGCCCAGCGGTCGAACTGTTCGGCCAACGCCAAAGTAACAGTTTTGGAGTCCGGTAATGCATATTTTTTCATTCCCTCTTCGTTTATTTCAACACCAATTCCTGGTTTTTCCGAAAGTGTAATAAAACTCTTTTACCCATTCGCCATCATATTTGATAATCTCTTTGAACATTGGGTCTGTATGGAAATAAGATTGCCATTCCAGTATTATAAAATTTGGAACCGAAGCACAAACGTGAGCAGAAGCCATTGCGCCAAGGAAAGAAGCCACCATATGCGGCGCAAATGGCATATAATATAAATTAGCAAGGTTGGCAATACGCTGGCCTTCCCCTAACCCACCGGCTTTTTGCAGATCGGGCATTACAATATCAACCGCTCCGATTTCGAGCAATCTTCTGAATCCATGAGCCAGGTAATGGTTTTCACCTGCACAAATCGGTGTGCTGGTTGATTCAGCTATTATTTTATATGCTTCAACATTTTCTGCGGGTATTGGTTCTTCCAGCCACATCAGGTTGAAATGCTCCAATCGTTTTGGCAACCTGTCTGTGCCGTTACAGCATCATATCGTCCATGCATATCTACACAGATATCAATTTTCGGTCCAACTGCTTCCCGTGCTGCAGTATCTGGTCATACCATCCGTTGTAATTCACCAGGACTCCTGTCCAGTTATAACGATCATATTTATTTGGATCATTCGCCTGGTCCAGATCAAACTTGATAGCATTGAAACCCATTTTTTTTGATCTTCTATGCGGCGTCTGCAAAATCTTTTGGTGTGGGTAAATTACGTCTGATACAAGGCCGTATCACAATACACTCTTATCTTATCCCGAAATTTTCCACCCAGCAATTGATACACGGGTAAATCCAAGCTTTACCGGCAATATCCCAAAGGCAGTTTCAATAGCAGATAATACCGCAATATACATTCCGGATTGTGCTCCCTGGAAAAATCCGCATTCGGATGTCTTCAAATAGCCGTGGACATTTAATGGTTTTTTCCTTTTAGTCTGTTGCCCCAAAATTTTTTACGAGGTGATAAGTTCCCGGTATAGCATCAACTCCTTCACCACAACCCCAATATCCTGGTTGGTATAAATTTTTACAAATATACTTCCTCTTATATAGCCACATTTGATATCTGTAATTTTTAAATCGGATGGCGGTGAAGATTTTGGTGTTTTCTCAATTGCATCTTCCAAGCCCTGTCCAAAAGCGATAAGGGAGCAAATGGTGCCATTGCAGCAGCTATAGCAGCTTTACTGATAAAAATGATCTTCTTGAGAGACATTGTAGATTTTATTATTTTGACAATTGTTGTATATTTAATTGGCTTACCAGTGTGCGTGTCTTTCAAGATAATTCTCTGTATCTGTTGCTTTGGGAACCGGCAATTTATCGATATGTCTTTGAGCCATTTGGTAAAATCTTTTTCAATTTCATCAGCCCATCTTGCATCAATTTGCCCGGCAGTATATTTTCCTTCCCGTAAACGCTGATGTCCGAACATATCTCTCAAACGAACAAGCTCTGAAATCTTTACCACTCTTTCTGCTAAATGCGGAGGAATAAAAATAACAACTCCCATTTTCCTAACACAACATCACCTGGCATTACTGTTACCGTGCGGATGCGGGTAGGTTGGTTAATTCCTACAATCATTGTATTCAGATCCCTGTTTTGCCCCTGCGGGATTATGATAAGAAGGATCATAACTGCTAAAAAAAGAAGTAAAGCCACCAAATTCTTTTAAGCCTTCCACATCTCTTAGCGCACCATCGTACACAATTCCATTGCCTGTTTTTGTAAAAATGGCATTACCAACCTTATCTCCAATGGTAGGTCCATTTCTTTTGCGCTCCAAACTGATCGGCAACATATACATCCCTTTCTGCCAACATGTCTACTGCCCAAACATTTTGAGCTAGTCTTCCTTCTTTTTTTCCCATCGAATCAATGGCCTTCCATACATCGGGACGGCCAGGCATAAACGTGGCGGTTACAGCACGGCCTACTAGTACACTATCAGGATTGATTATTGCTGCCAGCCATCTGCTATCTGGTACCTGTAGCCTGCATTTTTCAATATGGCCCAGGCTTCTTCCATTCTAACAGAGTTTCATTCGTTCAATAATATCATCTGGACTTTTGGACGGCCATCGGGAAAACGTTCTCCTTTCCATTCAGGTGTTAATGCAATTAAGTTCTTCTTTTGAAATTTATCTGTGACTATGCTGACTGATAGAAATGCAACCAATAGAAATAAGATAAATGAAAAATTTTAACGTGCATAATTATAGGTTTATCATGTAATAAAATTGATTTAAATAAATTTCTAGTCTTTTCAGTTCATTTCCTTTTCCGGTTATCATCTTTTGGTGGACGGTTGTGCCACCAGCTTGCCAGTGATGAGCCTGTTATATTCATCATCGGTCCAAATATCGCAGGTGCCAAGCCGACCGTAGCTATTTTACCCATTCCTTTGGCAAGGCCGGAAGCAAGTCCCGCATTTTGCATTCCTACTTCTATAGCAATGGTGCGGCAATCCCTTTCCGGGAAATTTCAACAGCCGGCCAGACCAATACCCAAGAAAATAACCCGCCATATTGTGTATAAATGTGGCGACGATCAACAGTCCACCGACCTTTAACAGATTGTCTCTTCCTGCTGCAATCATCACAAGTAAGATTAATGCAATTCCTGCCATGGAAATAATCGGCATTGCTTTATCCAACCATTTAAATTTTCCCCGCACCAGATAATGAAATGCAACCCGGCAACTACCGGGATAGGATCACAATTTTTGTAATATCCCACACCATGGCCCAGAAATCTATTTCAACAAAGCTTCCACCCAAGTAAATCGCATTAGTAATGGCGTTAAAAATAGGCGCAAGTAATGTGGAAACTGTAGTTACTGAAACCGACAATGCCAGATTCGCCCTTGCGAGATAAGACATTACATTGGACGCAAGCCCACTCGGCAACAACCAACCAAGATTATTCCTGCAGCAATCTCACCGGGAAAATTAAATAGATTCGCCACTGCAAAACCTATCAATGGCATAATCGTATAGTGACAAACTATACCCACTATAATTCCCTTTGGCATCCGCAGAACCCGTGCAAAATCTTTCAGGCTTAATTCAGTTCCCATTCCAAACATGATGATCTGGAGCAGTGGAACGATGAGAACCGACAGTTTAAAATTGCCAATGGTCTTAAAATATTCCGGATAATACATCGCGAGGCTTACCGCCGCAAGTATCACGACGGTATATGACAAGTCCTCTCAATACTTTTGAATCGCGGAAAGCAATCGCCAAGGAAACGAGTGAAAGCATGAGCACCCACCCTACCCCAGTTATGCATTTGCCGGATAGTGATAAATAAGTATATGATGAATAAGCCAGCTGACAGGAAATAAAAGAACCGATAGATAGATTTCGTTGAAGGCATAGCCGAGATTGAGAACGTTTATAAAAAAAATAACAGCCGTGCGCAAGTCAACTAGATTCTTTGCCAAGCCCTGCCTTTTTGTTTTCCTCGCAGTCAGCTATTATAAACGCAAAGACCGCAAAGAAGGGCGCAGAGATTCGCGAAGGGGATCTTTGGATACAGCATCATTAAAATAACACTTTCAATTGATCAATAAGCTACCCGGCAAAATAATTGGAAATTTATGTTTTACGTTTAAAAGATATAGGAATTTTGAAAAGTATCTCCCAGGGATTTATAGCAATTGATACTCTTCGTTTGGCAAACAATAGATTCAATTGTCATAGCAATTGATTTAAAAAGGAAAGTGTTGAAATGAAATTACTGAATGGAATTTAAATTCAATCGTTTTATTTTATTAGCTTAGCTGGCAGTGGTGAGTGGTCGATGGTGAGTGGTCGGTGTGATGAGTCGTGAGTTGTTAATAGAACGGCACGAAACCTCAACGGTTCCGGAGGTTTACATGAATCCATTCGATTTTCAACGATCGGTGTTCTTCCTGGGCGAAAAGGTGAGTATTTTTATCCGAAGACGTATCCTTGACTTCACGTTTCACCATTTCACGTTTCACTTCGAATTGAAAAACGTTTCCGTTTAGAACGATTCATAAGATAGCCAACGGAGAAAATGAGTTGTCCAGCTTTGACTGATCGTCCACCGGTATTTCCTATCGTATATTCAGTCGGGCTTCCCCATATGACTGAACCTTCAAAACGATTATAGAGCTGTAAACCACCACGAAGTACAACGCTTAAATCAGATGGGCCCATGGGAAAATAATTTTCTTGAACATATACTCCTGGTGTTGACGGATTAATCCGTTCCTGCTTTACCCTATTATCCTTAATAATCCGAGAATTGAAGGAAGCACCTGCACCCAGGAAACAATTTATACTGCGGCTATTATAAAAGTTATAGAGAACCTGGGGAGTAAAGGAGACGTTCCAGCCAGACAGTGTATACGTATTCTCAGTCCCTGCAGGTGTTACATAATTATCTTGCGAGTAGGACTTTGTAGAAGACTCAATTTTATTGACAGAAAGCTCACCCCTAAGGACAACACGCCGAACCACTGGGTTGGTGTAAAAATCCATTCCGACCAATAGCATCGGCATTATACTTTCTGTTGTTACCTCATCTTTGAAACGCTCTGTCCCGGCATGCGTTTAATCTATCGATTGTAACAAGGCTTTTGCCGGTATATTTCATCTTACTTTTATTCATACCAACACTTACGATATAACCTAACCGAGGATTCTTTTCGGTGGGCTTGTTGATTTTTTCTTCCTTTTGGGTGTTAAAGCTATCTATGATTTTTTTCATCTGTCTCTCCGTATAATCAGAATGAATAATTCTACCATCTAATTGTTCAGTTAATAGCTGGTAATCCAAGGCTAAAGTCCGGAGTTGTTGCTTGTATGTTTCATGCTCAACCTCCTGAAGTGATTGTACTGTTTTACCGTACATCAGTTCACTTGGGGTTTTTTGCCGATCGCTTAATATATAGAATCTTTCCTTTAGTTTATCCTCATAACTGAATAAGCTGACTCGGTCGCCATGTAAGACTTCCTTGAGAAAAACTGCTTTGATAAGCTTACTTGTGTCTAACGTTGCTGTTAGCCCTCCCAATTGAACGTCATTCATACTAACGGATACAACAAATGACTTATAAGAATCATAACCGGAAACGGAAAACCACGAGGTATTAGCTACGTTAAAGAGTTTAGAATCTTTACTGTCTATCGAACTTTTAAAAAGAAAGCTTTCCGGGATTACGAAACCACGCACGGTAGTCAATAAATCCTTTTAATGTATCACCGTCTGATGTTACAACAATCCCTTCTCTGTAAGTTGATTGTGCACCTGCCTGCAAACAGGATAATAATAGTACAAGGATCATCAATCGATTAATCATAAGGTTACAGTTTAATAAAACAAAGCTTCACTGTTCCACGCCTGCCGGCAGCTTTCTGCGCTATAGGGTAAAGAAAAGATATCTTTTTTCCTTGTTGTCAGTTACAAACGCGAAGTGAAATGACTTTATTGAATCAACTCTTTATAAGGTGTAATTCTTTCCTTTTAATGATTCTTCAACGACTCCGGTCCCAGGATATATTCCTCAGGAGTAAGTAGTCTGGGCTGAGGGTTCCGAATAGCGGTATTGGTAAACATGTACCAATTGACTAAGTGAAATTCCCATGAGTGAATTATTGAATTTTTGTCACCAGGTTATAAGGCAAGGCTTGGTTGACTGCTGCTTTTCGCTAGACACATCCGATGATGGGACAGAAAGATCTCGCAAAGCCGCGAAGTCGCAATGGGCGGTATAAAATAGCACGGCAGTTTAGATGTAAGAATGATTGAGTTGGTGCTGATTAAGTTTTTGCTTCATTTGTCAGATCTCAAGTCTCACGCCTCACCTTTCACGTTTCACGTTTCACGTCTCACGTCTCAATCCGCTATTCAGCATTTTTCTAGTGCCTGCAAAATATCCTGTCAGAATATCCTCCCGATTTTCCAGATCCAACCGAAATCCGTATAAGCCCGGGCGTAATATTTACCGATAAACGCTCCTGTTCGGAAAGTTTTCCATGAGTTGTACTGGCAGGATGTGAAGCGATACTTCGGGTATCTCCCAAATTTGCAGTCAGTGATAACATCTCCAGACTATTCAGGAAATTTCTTCCGCTTTCGATTCCACCTTTTAATTCAAAGCAAACAACACCACCCCCGTTTTTCATTTGTTTTTTTGCGATCTCGTAATGAGGATGACTGGGGAGGAAAGGATATTTCAGCCACTGAATTTTTGGATGCGATTCCAGCTTCTCAGCGATATACAAAGCATTAGATGCATGCCGCTCCATTCGGACATCGAGTGTTTCAAGACTCTTGCTCAGCACCCATGCATTGAAAGGAGATAATGATGGACCAGTGTTCCTGCAGAACAAATAGATATCATAAATAAGATCTGCATTCCCGACGATCACTCCACCCAATACCCTTCCCTGTCCATCAATCCATTTAGTGGCCGAATGCATCGACGAGATGAGCACCGATATTGCATCGGTGTTTGGTTAAATGGCGTGGCAAAACAATTATCTACGTTCAAAATGAGATTATGCTTTTTGGCCAGCTGCCCAACCCATTCGAGATCTATCAATTCAAGTCCGGGATTGGTAGGAGTTTCCAGGTAGATCATTTTGGTATTTGGACGAATGGCTGCTTCCCATTCTTCCGGTTTATTGGCATCGACATAAGATGATTCAATGCCAAATCGGGGAAGAAATTTTGTAAGTAATGTATGCGTGCTTCCAAATACCGCATTGCATGAAAGTATATGATCTCCTTGTTTCAACAGCCCCATGAATGACGAAAATACCGCACTCATTCCCGTTGCAGTGGCAACACCATCTTCGGCTCCTTCGAGTAAACACATTTTATTAATGAATTCCTGTACAGTCGGATTACTGAAACGGCTGTAAATATTATCATCGCTCTGGTCGGCAAATGCCGCCTGCATTTCGGCTGCATTATCAAAAGTGAAACTGCTGGTCAGAAACAATGGAGTTGAATGCTCCATTTCATTTGTCACATCTGCTCTTGTACGGATCGCCTGTGTTTGCTTATGCATGTTCTGTTATCGTTTTCTAGTTAGTGTTTTACTTGCACCTTACGAGTTCATAAGTTGTTCACAGTTTACGAGTTCACGGGTTGACAGTATGTAAACATTGAAATGTAAACATTTGACGTGAACTCGTGAACTAGTAAACTCCTGTCTCGGAATTCACCCTTACTTCCCAATTGAACTTACATCCGGCGCGACGAAGTGTTTCAGCTACGGAGCAATATTTTTCAAGAGATAACTGGCAGGCCCTTTTTGCTTTTTCCGGATCAATATTTCCTTTTAATTCGAATATCAGATTGACCGTTGTCCACAGAGAAGGCTCAACTCCCTGTTCACGCTCGCCTTCTATTTTGGTTTGAAAAGATGTCACTTCCTGTCGTTGTTTTTTCAATATAGAAATAATGTCGATCCCACTGCATCCGCCGAGTCCCATGAGCAATAATTGCATTGGACGCACGCCAAAATTTGTTCCTCCTGTTTCCGGGCTGGTATCGATCTGAACTGAATGACCATAGGCATCCGTGGCTTCAAATCCAAAATCACCATGCACGCGATTGACTTCTATATTGATCATTGAAAAGATTTTGGCAAATGTAAAGCATGAAGTGCGAATTATTGCCACGGATTACACGGATTAGCACGGATAGTCTGCCAAATTAAACCTTTGAAGTCTTTAAGATCCGTCGGTTTTTGCATGTATCCGTGATAAAAATGCCGTAAAGCGGCATGAAAATAAGGATAAGATGAAAATGGTCGATGATACTATTTGTTTAAGCAGACCATCCACTGTAATCGCTACGTAGTACAGTCCTCCAATGGTAGGACCTGCAGCATATTGAATATATCTCTGGTTAAAGATGTTTGCAGCCGCCCATTTTGATATTTGTTTTAATCTTTGGCAACCGGTATGTAACCTGTGCATCCCAGGTATTGTAGGCCGGAACTGCTCCATTTGCCAGCGGGCTTTCCCATAAGAATGCATCCTGCCATCTCCAGACGATATTAAATCCTACATTTTTAACTACCTCCCGGTTTCCAAAAGAAAGATTGGTCGCCCATTTTGGCGTATTAAAACCGGTCACAAAAACATCGCTTTGTTTTCTTGGTAACAATATTGTTATAATTGATATTGCCGGATACAGTAAATTTCTTATAAAAGTTATAAGTAACTCCCAAGGAAGAACCATAATTGTTGTATGTATTCTTTGCATTTGTAAACACCCTGTACCTTGTTTGTTTGGACCTGTTTGCCGCCAGCATATCGGTCACTGAAGCATCCGTTCCAATTTTGTCTGAAGAAGGAACAGCCACTTCAACCTGTCCAAGAAAACCATCATATTTATTGGTATATGCATCGATATCCAATACCAGTTTATTATTCAACAATACACTTTTGTATCCCACTTCAAATGAAACAATTCGCTCAGGACGTGTTGGTGAAAGATTTGTTACTTCCAATAATGCCCTGTTTTTCAAGGCTGCATCATTAGCCGTCATTCCGTTGGTTACATCTTTATTCACTGCTGCATTAAATAATATTTACAGATGCAAGTGTGTATGAATTTTCAAGATAACCCAATCCTTCATTTATATAGGATAAGTCCGCCAACTCTTCTCACATTACCGTTGTTCACAAATGATAAGGCTTCAAACAAAGCAGGGAACCTGAAACCATTTTGAACCGAGGCGCGGAAATTATGCTTTTCTGCCACTGTATAAACTACTGCAAATCTTGGATTGAATTTAGGTTTGAATTCAGGGTTGTGATCATAGCCGGAGAGAGCCAAACAGTTTTAATCTTTCATCAAAAAAGTTTTAGTGACCTGGGCAAATCCACCATATTTTTTATAATAAACATTTTTTCCAAACTTCCAGGTTCTGTACGTTTGTCGAGATGGTTTTGAAAAATCAACAAAATTGTTTCCATCCGGAATCACTTCATACACCCTTACATCGGCACCAACAAGCAAATTTACAAATTTTACTTTCTTTGAAAGATCCAATTGGGCTTCAGTATGGTACATCCGGCTGTTTTGTTTCAGCCATGCACCACCTGTTGCCGGAGCATTTGTAATACCTGCATTCATGTGATCCCAGTTATTGATTTTGATGATCGTATTCTTTAAATTCTCAAATTCCGGTGTTCCCGGCTCTACCCTTCCCTGGTCTGCAGCCTGCCTTGCAACTTGCATTGCAGTGGCAAGATCAACACCGCTATTCAGTCGGGTTTGCAGGGAATGCATTTGAAATGTATCCCTCCAGGCAGTTGTTTGATAGATGGGTTAGCTCGAGATTATCGGATAAAGGTTTTGCATTGTAAGAATCACCTGTATTTTCAATCGAAACATAACCTCGAATAAAATAATTTGAGCCCTTTAATTCCAGCCTGTGATTCTGAACTACTACATTATCAAATTGGATTTTGTTTCCACGCTGAAATACGCCATCCATTTTTCCAACACGATAACCGTACGAAAGCTCTGCATTTTCACTCACCCGGTAATGGAAAGCAAGCATCAAGTTTTAAGTTATCAACTATCGGATTTACAATATCATTTTCCCAGTAACCTGTTCTGCGAAGAGAAAAGTTTGACTTCCATTTTGATATGCACGCCGCTTATGGTAACCGCATTATTATTTTCATCACCATATTTATTCCATGCATCATAAGCAGGATTGTTACTCCGATAAGTTGAGGAAACGAAGGATTGGCAGTACTAAGGTCATTGGGATTTTGATCGGTTGCAGTATTTGAAAGCCAATCTGTTCCTCTCATATAACTTCCATTGATCTTAAATGCCCATTTATTATTAAATGCCTTTGCATACCTGATAGCCGTTTCGGTTAAGAAGCTTGGATCCCTGTCTATACCATCAACATGATTAACCCCTGTTTTTTGATAAACGCTCAGTCCCTGGTAAAGAAATGGACTTTTAGTGATCAGGTTTGCCATTCCATTGATTGCATTCATGCCATATAATGCGGAAGCAGCACCGGGAGTGATCTCTACACTTGCAATATCCAATTCTGTCGGGCCGATCGCATTTCCCAAGGGAACACCCAAGGTTGCCGCCTGCATATCTACACCATCTACCAATTGCATGAAACGGAAATTGTTAGGACTTCCAAATCAGCGGGCGACCGCATCACCTGCGGGCTGCGCATGCAGCTCTCCGGTGCTGGCGTGGCCGGCGACGGCACGCTCGAAGGCAACGAAGAAGCGCTCACGACCTACTCGGACAACATCTTCATCGACCAACTGCGTCACGCGGTCCGGTCGGCCGGTAAGATGACCGAGCAGCGCGTGCCCTTCTCCATCCGCGAGGAAGCGCGGGCCGGTCTCGACTGATTGGTGGGCCGACCGCATCGACACGGGCGGGTTCAACCAGCTGTGCGGTTACACCGTGCAGACGGATACCCGCTACACCGGGATGCAGGCCACGGTGGCACCCACGGCAAGCACTCCCATCGTGATCCCGGACGCGGCCACGACCTCGCACACCAACGAAGTCTCGCTCTCGACAACCCAGTCGTTCCAGCTCTCCTACATCGACCGGCTGGCGACGATTGCGAAGACGACGACGCCTCTGATCCGACCCCTGAACTACAAGGGCGCGGATTACGTGATGTTCCTCCACCCCAACCAGGTCTTTCAGCTGCGCACTGATGCTACATCGGGTCGCATCACCTGGTTCAATGCGCAGTCGTCGCGGGTGCAGGGCGGTGAGATGGACAACGACATCTTCACCGGGGCTCTGGGCATGTACAACGGCGTGCTGTTGCACGAGTCCACGCGCATCACCAACGGCGTCAACTCCAGCGCCGCCCTTACGAACGTTCGTCGTGCCGTCCTCTTGGGCGCGCAGGCCGGGTTGTCTGC
>CAVYOS010000031.1:0-170857 GCA_963770205.1 uncultured Alphaproteobacteria bacterium | reverse complement strand
GCCGGTTATCATGACGTGCTGAAAGAGGCGGAGGACGGTGAGGACAGGCCCTCGCCGCCAATTCCCTTCCCCCTGTCCTCGCCTGTCACTGCGACCCGTTAGGCGAGAACTTTCTCGATACTGGCGAGCGCATGTGGATCGTCGACTGGGAATATTCCGGCATGAACGACCCCCTGTGGGACCTGGGCGACCTCTCGGTAGAAGGCGGTTTCGACCCGCTCAGGAGCGGAGGAGATGATCGAGGCCTATTTCGGGGCGCCGGCCTCGCCCGCGGAAAGAGGGCAGGATCGTCATCTACAAGGCCATGTGCGACCTGCTGTGGACACTCTGGGGCCTGATCCAGCACGCCGACGGGAATCCGGCCGACGATTTCTGGGCCTACGGCTCAACCGCTTCCGGCGCTGCAGGGATTCTGATGGCCGACCCAGCCTTCGCCGCTCACGTCGAGGCCGTGCGCCGCGCATAAGGTTTTCATGGTTGAGACTTCACGAATAGGATGGCTCTTCCGCCGGCTCATCGCCTCGGGGTGAAGGAGAGGTGGGAGGCTGGCCCTCCTAGGGTGCCTACTTCAAAGAGTAGGACAAAATGAAGAGGTGAGGCTTCGCGATGACCGCCTCCTTCTTGGAGCAGATGGCGAATTCCTACCCGCTAATAGGAATTCTGTGAGAGAGGAAAGTTTTCCCCTCTCCCCTCGTGGGAGAGGCTAGGCTAAGGGGTACCCCTCATCCGGCTCGATGCTGAAACGCATCTCGCCACCTTCTCCCACAAGGGGGAGAAGGAAGAAAAGCTGGATCAGCGGCGTTCGCCATGAACGACGATGAGGGGGCTGATGAATTACTGCTGTCCGCGGTACTGCTTCAGAAGCGATGCAATGCCGCCCTTCGGCTGGTCCTTGGTCTCGCCTGGCGCGGCCGGTGGCGCCGGGTGGCGGCATCCGTCCCCCACCCGGCCCGTTCCGTCGCTGCCGTTCGCTGGCCGGGGAGTAGTTTGCATGAGTGCGCCGCGGGCATCCTGCGGCCATCCGCTGTTGTCGGCGGCTCCGGGATGGGATCGTGATCCGCCGGCCCGGCGTGCGCACGGCCATGCTCCGGTTGCGATGTTCCAGCCGCGGATCGCTTTGCTGGTTGAAGCCGGCCGGCTGTGGCACAGGCTCCTCGGTGACTTCCTGCGGCGCGGCATCGGCAAGTGGATTGTAGGTCTGCTGGCGCCAGCGCGACGACGACCTCCTGCAGGAATTTCTCGTCCGGCAGTTTCCTTCGCCCAGTTCTGCGGTGAAGGAGGCGGTGTTGCTCTTCGGCAGGCATTCGCCGGCAGCATGTCGAACTTGATGCGCGTCGGCAGCGCCACGCCTTCGCCGAAGGTGATGGCATCGCCGGCTCCCATGGTCGGCATGAATTCGAGCAGGCTCGCCGCCGCATCCGAGATGCCGGCCCTGCAGGATCTCCTGGTCGCGCTCATTGGTGAGGCGCAACGAGAAGATCGTGTTGCACTGGCGACAGGATGGTCGGGATCGAGCTCGGCCGGGCGCTGCGTGACGATGCACAGCGACACGCCGTATTTGCGGCCTTCCTTGGCGATGCGCGAAATCGCCCGCTTGGTCGGCTCGAAGCCGAGCGATCTTGTCGATCGGCACATAGCGATGCGCTTCCTCGCACACGAAGGTGATCGGGATGCGCCCGCCGCTCCACACGCCGAAATCGAAGGCGAGCCGCGCCAGCACCGAGACGACGACATTGATGATCTCGGACGGCAGGCCGCCGAGTTCGAGGATGGCGATCGGCTTGCCGTTGACCGGCACGCGGAAGATCGCGCGACAGCACCTGCGCCATCGTGTCCTGGACGGTGAGGCTGCCGAACATGAAGGTGTAGCGCGGATCGCGCGATGATCGTCTCGATGCGCGCCTTGAGCCGCTTGTAGGGCGCCAGCTCGCCGCTGAGGTCGAGCTTGCCGATATGCTCCTCGAGCAGGCCGATGAGATCGGAGGCGCGATAGGGGATCGGCGTGTCGACGCCGATATTGCTGGTCTCGATGGTCGCGCTTGCGCAGCACGTTGCTCCGGTCCCTGCGCTGATTGTTCATGTAGCGCAGCTTGGCGAGCGGGATGAGCTCGCGCAGGATCTCGACGTCGGTCTCGCGGTTGGCCTGGCTGCCGATCAGGATCTCGACGATCTCGTCGAAATTGAGCAGCCAGAACGGCAGGTTCATGTTCTCCGGCGTGATGACCTCGGCACCATTCCTGGAACGACTGGCGCATATTCGCGATGGACGTCGAGCAGCAGGATATGCGCCTGCGGATTCTTCTCGAGGATGCGCCGCAGGATCAGCGCCACCGCGCACGATTTGCCGGTGCCGGTCGTGCCGAGCACGGCGAAATGCTTGCCGAGCAGCTCGTCGATCTTGACCATCGCCGGGATGGAGGCGTCCTGCTGGATATGGCCGATGCGGATGGCGGTTTCGGTATCGCAGGCATAGGCCTTGGCGAGTTCCTCCTGGCTGGCCCGGTAGACGACGTCGCCGAGCGAGGGATAGCTCGAAATGCCGCGCCGGAATGCTTTCGGCCGGCCCGTCTCGTCCTTCGGCAGTTCGCCGATGAATTCGACTTCGACGATCCTGCAGCTCCTGTTCGCTCTGGGCATGCGAGGGCATGGGCGAGCTCAGCGCCGAGACCAGTGCGAGCGCCACCGACGGCTGCGTATCGACCTTGAGCAGCGTGCCGATCTCCGGGCTTTCGGCTGGTCGCGCTGCGGATTCCTGTCCTCGGCATCGAGCAGGATGATGGCATGGCCGCCGGTCACCGCGACGATGCGCCCGATCCGTTCGAGCCGTCGAGATCGGCGGCATGCTTGTCGGATCGCTTGCGAAGTCTGTGCTGGCATTGCATCGCTGTCCGTCTCTCGCTCGGTCGCACTGGTTGACCGAATCTGCGAAGCGCTCTGCGAGCCGCTGCGGATCGACTGCGGCGTCGGCAGCACGAGTGACCCGCGTGCCCTTGCCCTTCTCGGAATCGATGCGTGAGGTCGCCGCCATGCAGCTGCGCCAGCGCCGCCGAGATCGGCAGGCCCAGGCCCGTGCCCTCATGGCGCTTGTTGAAGCCGGCATCGACTTGGCCGAAGGGCCGCATGGCGGTCTCGATGTCGCTGCGACGTCATGCCGACGCCGGTGTCGGTGATCATGAGCGTGACGAAGCCTTCGCTGGCCCGCGCCGCCGTCGATGCGCACGCGGCCGCCTGGCAGGCGTGAATTTGACGGCATTGCCGAGAATGTTGATCAGGATCTGCTTCAGCCGCAGCGGATCGGCATAGACGGTCGGCAGATCGCCGGGCAGAGTCTCGCTGATGACGATGATGTCCTTTTCCTTGGCCTTGCGCCTCGATGATGAGGAGGCAGGATTCGACGATCGGCGCGATCTCGACCGGCTCGCGGTCGACGGTCAGGCTGCCGGCCTGGATCTTGGAGACGTCGAGAATGCCGTTGATCAGGGCCAGCAGGTGGTCGGCCGCCTGCTTGATATAGCCGGAATACTGGTTGACTCGCTCCGGATCGGAGATCTTCAGCGTGCCCAGCATGTCGGAAAAGCCGATGATGGCGTTGAGCGGCGTCCGCAGCTCATGGCTCATATTGGCGATGAATTCGGACTTGGCCTTGGAGGCGAGCTCGGCCTCCACCTTGGCGGCGTTGAGAGCGATCGTCTGCTTCTGGCGCGTGACGGCATGCCGAAATGGTCGGAATACTCGGCCATCAGCGAGCCATCCTTGAACCACCGCGGGCCGAAAGTACGCATGCGCCGTTGCCTCTAAACATCAAAGTTACTAGGGAAACGGATAATTGGCGTTAACAAACTAGTTCCGCTTTGTCGCTTTGATCGGACCGATGCTTTACCGGCCTGCGCAAGCTGTTAAACTGGCGCCAACGATAATGATTTGCAGCGGCTACGCGCGCTCCGGGCATTCAAGGCCGCGCGAGCGCCTGGGCCGCCGGAAGGTTATGAAAGTGGACGCGAGCAACGGTGCGGGCGGCTTCGCGCCCGGCGGCGCGGGCGCCGGCGGCAGGCGACGGCCCCGCAGGCGATCGGCCGCCGTGCCCCGCAAGCAGCCAGGCCCGAGCGGGGCGACGCCGTCTTATGGCGCGCTCGATCTCGGCACCAACAATTGCCGCCTGCTGATCGCCACGCCGCGCCCTGCCGGCTTCACCGTCGTCGATGCCTTTTCCCGCATCGTGCGCCTCGGCGAGGGCCTGAGCCGGACCGGGCCGGCTCAACGAGCAGGCCATGGCGCGCACCATCGATGCCCTGCGCGTCTGCGCCAACAAGCTCACCTGGCGCAAGGTCAGCCAGGCGCCGGCTCGTCGCGACGGAAGCCTGCCGCATGGCCGAGAACGGCGCGGACTTCATCGCGCCGGGTGCATGCCGAGACGGGCCTCGAGCTCGAGATCATCGATCGCGAAACGGAAGCCCGGCTTGCCGCCGCCGGAGCCGAGCCCCTGATCGAGGCAGGCCGCCGACAACGTTCTCGTCTTCGACATTGGCGGCGGCTCGACCGAACTGATGTGGCTGGAGCGCAATGGCGGCACGCATGACATCGGCGACCTGGATCTCGCTCGCCGCAGGCGTGGTGACCGTTGTCGGAGCGCTTCGGCGGCATCGATGTCGACCCCGCGAACCTATGCCGCCATGCGCGCCACATGCTGCGGCCGATGCTCGCCGATTTCGTCGCGCGAGTACGCGGCGCGATACGGCGGCAACGGTCGGCCCCCGTCATCTCCTCGGCACGTCGGGAACGGTGACGACCATCGCCGGCGTCCAGCTCGGCCTGCGGCGCTATGACCGCTCGCGCGTCGACGGCTGCTGGCTCGAAGCGCCGGCGACATCGCCGAGGTCGGCGGCAGGCTCCTGGCCATGAGCTATGAGGAGCGCGCGGACAAATCCCTGCATCGGCCGCGATCGCGCCGATCTGGTGCTGGCGGGCTGCGCCATTCTCGAGGAGATCTGCATCGCCTTCCCGGCGCCGCGCATCCGCGTTGCCGACCGCGGCCTGCGCGAAGGCATTCTGACCCTGACTGATGAGGGAAGACGGCACCTACGGAAGTCGCCATGACCCGCCCGGCGGCGCAGCGATCGGATCGCCGCGTCTCAAGGTCAGGGTGAAGACCGGCAAGGGCCGCACGCGTCTCCCAGAAGACCTGGCTCGAGCGCCAGCTCAACGATCCCTATGTGCGCGAGGCGCAAACGCCGGGCTATCGGCTCGCGCGCCGCCTTCAAGCTCATCGAGATCGACGACAAATATCATCTTCTCAAGCCGGGCAGGCGCGTCGTCGATCTGGGCGCCGCGCCCGGCGGCTGGTCGCAGGTGGCCGCCGAGCGGGTCAAGGCGACCGAGGGCGAGGGCCGCGTCATCGCCATCGACATGCATGGCATGGACCCGCTTCCGGGCGTCACCATCCTCACAGAGGATTTTCTCGACGACGATGCGCCGGCACGCGCTCATCGAGGCCCTGGGCGGCGAGAAGGCCGATGTCGTGCTTTCCGACATGGCGGCGCATGCGACCGGCCACCGCCAGACCGATCACCTCAAGATCATGGCGCTTGCGCGAAGCCGCCTTCGATTTTGCGCAGCGATGTTCTCAAGCCCGGCGGCACCTTTCTGGCCAAGGTCCTGCGCGGCGGCACCGAAGGCGAGATGCTCGAAATCGGATGAAGCGCGATTTCGCGACCGTCCGCCATGTGAAACCCAAGGCGAGCCGCGAGGATTCGGCCGAACTCTTCGTGCTCGGCACAGGCTTCCGCGGCGGATGATGGCCCCCCGCATGCTGAGTGGGTGAACCCGCAAAGCCTCTACACCGCCCCGCGAAAGCCCGTGTGCTTCTGCAGGAGCTCGATCAGCCGAACGTCGTTCATGCCGTACTTGTCGATGACGTTCAGGCGACACCGAGTCGCGGCGCTTCGTCGAAGACTTCATCGGCGGCGCAGGCCGACTGAACCACCACCGGCCCCTCATAGCCCGCATCTCTTAGCGCTTTCAGGCCCGGCCGCAAAGTCCGAATAGGGAGGAATGCGCGTTGTCGAGAAACACCAGATCCGGCGCAAAGTGCGCGCAATCGCTCGACGCCGCTCTTGGCCGAGGTCGCATGTTCCACTTCGCCGCCTTCAACGCCGCCGAGCTTCAGATACGTCGAAAACAGCAGCGCATAATGGTCATCGTCGTCCAGAATCAGTATTCGCGGTGACTGCATGTTGCTCATTGAACCATTCAACTCAAGATAGGCGCGATCCTAGGGAGCAAACCATGCAGCCACGTTAACCAGCATGTTCAAAATCAAGCTAACGGATTGGATAAATTGGCATTCGCCTTCTTAACACTTCACCATGGCGCCGCGGCTCGGGCGGTGTTAAAGACAGCCGCCAACTCATGATGTTGGCCGGCAGCGTCTCTTAGCAGCCGGTGCAAGCGAGGGGGCAATGGCCAAGCCGAACCTGGTTGACTTTCCCGAATATCTGACCTTCGACGACGTCCTCTTGAAGCCCGGGGCCTCTTCGGTGCTGCCGGCGGAGGTTGCCACAGCCACGCGTCTCACCCGCACGATCGAGCTGTCGATTCCGATCATCTCCGCCGCTATGGACACGGTCACCGAATCGCGGCTCGCCATTGCGATGGCGCAGCTCGGCGGGCTCGGGGTCATTCATCGCAATATGGACCCCGAAAGCCAGGCGGAGCATGTTCGGCAGGTGAAGAAGTTTGAAAGCGGCATGGTGGTCAACCCAATCACCATCGGCCCCGAGGCTACCCTTGCCGATGTTCGTGCGCTCAAGGAGAAGTTCAGCATCTCCGGTATTCCCGTGGTCGACGGCACCGGCAAGCTCGTCGGCATCATCACCAACCGCGATGTCCGCTTCGCCACCGATCTCGATCAGAAGGTGGGCGAGCTGATGACCACGAAGCTCATCACCGTGCAGGAGGGCGTCGACCGCGATCAGGCGCGCCGCCTTCTGCACAAGCACCGAATCGAGAAACTGATCGTCGTCGACGACCAGTTTAAGTGCACCGGCCTCATCACCGTGACCGATATGGAGAAGGCCGCCCATCATCCCGATGCCGCCAAGGACGGGCAGGGCAGGCTCAGGGTTGCCGCGGCCACCGGTACCGGCGACAAGGGCTATGAACGCGCCAGGCAGCTGATCGCAGCGGGCGTCGATGCCGTGGTCGTCGACACCGCCCACGGCCATTCGATCCACGTCATCGAGCAGGTGAAGCGCATCAAGCGCCTGTCCAACGAGGTTCAGGTAATCGCCGGCAATGTGGCGACCGCCGAAGCGACGCGCGCCCTCATCGACGCCGGCGCCGACGCGGTGAAGGTGGGGATCGGACCCGGCTCCATCTGCACGACCCGCATCGTTGCCGGCGTCGGCGTGCCGCAGTTTTCCGCTCTGCTCGACTGCGCGCGCGAAGCGGCCGCGTCCGACGTGCCGGTCATCGCCGATGGTGGCATCAAATACTCGGGCGACCTTGCCAAGGCGCTCGCCGCCGGGGCCTCATGCGCCATGATCGGCTCGCTGCTGGCGGGCACCGATGAAAGCCCGGGCGAGATCTATCTCTACCAGGGCCGCAGCTACAAATCCTATCGCGGCATGGGCTCCGTCGGCGCGATGGCCCGCGGTTCGGCCGACCGTTACTTCCAGCAGGAAGTGAAGGATGCCCTCAAGCTCGTGCCGGAAGGCATCGAGGGCCAGGTTCCCTATAAGGGGGCGGTGTCGACCGTCGTGCACCAGCTCGTCGGCGGTCTGCGCGCTGCCATGGGCTATACCGGCGCCGGCGCGATCAAAGAGCTGCCGGAGCGCGCGCAATTCATTCGCGTCTCCGGTGCGGGACTGCGCGAAGGCCACGTGCATGATGTGATGATCACGCGGGAAGCGCCGAATTACCAGCGGCAGGATTGACCATGACCAACGATAAGCTGATCCTTCTTCCCGCGCTGATCCACGTGGCGCTGATATTTTTCCTCGTTTTCACCACCGGCCGCGGCCGCGTGCTGGCCGTTCGCAAGGGCGAGGTGCGGTTGTCTGAAATCGCTCTCGACGGCTCGCGCTGGCCCGATCAGCTGCGCAAGCGTGCCAATAATTATCAGAATCAGTTCGAGCTGCCGGTGCTGTTTTACGTCCTCATCGCCTTGCTGATCGCCACCCGCCTCGTCGATCCGGTGCAGATCATTTTTGCCTGGCTGTTTCTCCTCTCCCGCCTCGTCCACAGCTATATCCACACCGGCAAAAATATCCTCCTCGACCGCTTCTACGCCTTTCTGGCCTCGGTCCTCACGCTGATGATCATGTGGATCTGGTTTGCCGTCCGCCTCTTTTTGCAGCCATAAATCCCATGCGCCCGGGCGGCCGCGCTTCCGCGGCCATTGAAATTCTAAACGACATCATGGATCGTCATCGGCCGGCCGCCGAAGCCTTGAAGGACTGGGGTAAGTCACATCGCTTCGCCGGCACCTCCGATCGTTCTGCGATCGGAAATCTCGTTTACGACGCGCTCCGCCAGCGCGCCTCTCTTGGCCACGCCATGGGTAACGCTGCATCGCGCACGCTGGTTCTTGCCGTGCTGCGCTGGCGCTGGGGCATGTCGGTCGACGGCATTGCCGAAATTTGCAACGAGCCGCATGGGCCGGGTGTCCTCACTGATGAGGAGCGCGCAAGCCTCGAAAATCCGCGCAACGGCGATGCACCGGCCTGGGTGAAGGGCGACTACCCCGAATGGCTCGATGGCTCTCTCGCTCGCGCATTTGGGGAAGGACGCAGCCGACAAGGCGCCGCCTTGGCGCTTCGCGCACCGGTCGATCTTCGTGTCAACACGCTGAAAACTTCGCCTGAGAAAGTGCTGCAGCTCTTTGAAAAATTCCACGCGGTGAAGGGCCGTTTCGCGGCCGCCTGCATCCGCTTGCCGCCGCCGCCGGCCTCCGGCCGCAATCCCAATGTCGAGGCGGAGCCAGCCCACGGCAGGGGCTGGTTCGAAGTGCAGGATGAAGGCTCGCAGATCGCCGCATCGCTTACCGGCGCCGGACCGGGCGAGCAATGCGCCGATATCTGCGCCGGTGCCGGGGGCAAGACGCTCGCTCTTGCCGCGCTCATGGAGAACAAGGGCCAGATTCATGCCTATGACGCCGACCGCCACCGCCTGCGGCCGATATTCGAACGCATGCAAAGGGCAGGGGCCCGCAATATCCAGGTGATCCCCTCCGACGAGCCGCAGCGCCTCGCGGAGCTTGAGGGAAAAATGGACATGGTGCTCATCGACGCACCCTGTTCGGGTTCCGGCGCCTGGCGCCGCAAGCCCGATGCAAAATGGCGTCTGAAGCCTCAGGCCCTGGAGACGAGGCTTGCCGACCAGCGCCGATTGCTCGAGCAGGGAGCAGGGCTCGTCAGGCCGGGCGGCAGGCTGGTTTATGTGACCTGCTCCGTTCTGCCGGAGGAAAACGGCGATCAGGTCGAGACCTTTCTGCACGTTCATCCAGCCTTCACCGCCGCGCCCTATGCCGATGTCTGGCAGAAGAATTTTCCATCATCCCCGCCCCCGGCATCGGCCGATGCGTCCGCTCGGACGCTGCTGCTGACACCTCTCGATCACGCAACCGATGGCTTCTTCATCTCCATCATGGTGCGAAACACATGACCGCTTCCCTCGCCCCCCTCGAGATCATCGCGAGTCGTCGCGTGCTGTTCGTCATGGCGGCATCGCCGGAATATGGCGAGAAGCTGCGGCAGCGCTTCACGCCGTTCTTCACCGGCGTCGGGCCGGTCGAGGCGGCATCGGCGGCCTCGGCCGCACTCGCCGGTCTCGACGCTCGTGCAAGCCTGCCGCATCTGATCGTCTGCTTGGGCTCCGCCGGTTCTCGCACCCTCGAACAAGCCGAGGTCTATCAGGTCACCCGCGTTTCCTATCGCGATATGGACGCCTCGCCCCTGGGCTTCCCCAAGGGCCTGACGCCCTTCCTCGATTTGCCGGCCGAAATCGATATTCCGCTGCGCATCCCCGGACTTAATTCCGCGAGCCTCTCGACCGGAGCCGCCATCATCAGCGGCGCCGCTTATGACGCCATTGCCGCCGACATGGTGGACATGGAAACCTATGCCGTGCTGCGCGCCGCCATGCGTTTCGCCGTGCCGTTCATTGGCCTCCGCGGAATATCGGACGGCAGGCACGAGCTGCGCCACTATGGCGACTGGCACGAATATCTTCATGTCGTCGACGAGCGGCTCTCCGAAGCTGTCGACAAGCTAGCCGATGCGATCGGCGCCGACGGCGTGAAACTTCCAGTTTAGCGCGCTGCCGACCTGCTACAATTTGGCGGAAAACTGTGGTTTTTTCAGCACAGGCGATTCGGAATGACTCCTGATTTCGCCCTTCTCGATTGAACACCTGCCGTAACTGCGACAGCATCACCTGCGTGAGTATTGCGTAAGGGGAGTGCGGGTATGCGTAGCGTAACGAAGACATTTGCCTTGCTCGGCGGCCTTGTCGTGACAGGTCTCCTGAATTTCCAGCCAGCCCAAGCAGCAGATATTGCGCCCGTCGTCGAGGAGCAATCCGCGTTCGGCTGGTATGTCAGCCTGTTTGGCGGCCCGAAATGGGGCCATGGCGACTTCGATCTGAAATGGGAGCGCGATGAAGTACCTGTGTCAGACACGCAGTCATAATCTGCGAAGTCAGTATAATCGCTCCGGTCATTGAACATCTCGGCCATCTGAACGGCGAAGTGGACAATGGGTTCATTTTCGGTGGAACCATAGGCGCCCAGCTGAATGAGAATTTCCGCGCCGAAATCGAAGTCTCCCATGCCAGCCTCGATACCAAGAGCCACGCCAGCGAGGAGCTCCACTATCCCGATTATGCGATTGCCGCCATCAACGGCGGTCCCATCTACAAAAGCGACGACGAGGGGGAACTCGATGAATTGTTCATTCTCGCCAATTTATGGTTTGGCTTTCCCCTGTCGTCGACCTTTTCTCCCTATTTCGGCGGCGGTGTAGGCGTGGCGAAAGTCGATGCCGACTTTGGTGTTGGCCCCTTTGCGACGAACATGCAGATTGAAAACAATCTCTCCGTCAAGGTCAACGCCGACGATTGGGCGCTGGCCTTTCAGCTCGGCGCAGGCCTGTTGATCGGCCTGTCGGATCATTTCGCCATCGATCTCGGATATCGGTTCAAGGCGATTCACGATGTCGACCTGGATGACGCGGAGTTCTGCGGCGGCGAGTACTGCTATCCGCCGGTCGAGCACATCAAGGCTGACAATGAGTTCGACATCCACGAGCATGTTGCACAGATCGGAATCCTGATCGGTTTCTAAACCGCCTGAAGTGAAGGCCGGCTAGTATTTCAGCCTCAGCGCGCTCGTGGCTGTGATCTCGTCGGCCTCTTCGCCCCTGGCATAACCGGCCTCCAGCGAGAGTGACAGCCTGTCCTTAAGGAGGCTCGCCGACAGCCCGGCCGAAACGAATGCCGCGGTTCCCGGCAGCGCGTCGGTATAGATGAGGCCCGACACCTCGGCTTCCATAGTGCCCAGAAACTCGTGCCGCACGCCGGCCTCGGCATAGACATCCGAAGCGCCGGCCTCACCGTTCGGTCGAAACCCCAGCCGTGCCGCCGCTTCACCCGACAGGCTTTCGGCGTTTTTCAGATCGATGATGACGCTCGAACCATCCGCCAAGCTCGACACCCAGCCATGGACGTAGTTCACCCGCAGGCGCGGCTGCATATAGCTGCCCGCGGCCATGAAGCGATAGCCGGTCTCGATCGACCCGCCGAGAAGATCGACGGCGAACGGCGCGCCATCCGCATCGGTGGCCACGCTCGTCAGCTCGGCCCAGTGATGCTCATATTTGACAATGGCATTGCCATAGAGCGCACCGCTGCGATAGCCGCCATAGACCCCGGCAAGCGCCATCTCGCTCTCCGCTTCGCTGGTCGAACTCGTCGAAATTCTGCTCGGCTCTCCCCGCTCCGGCAAAACCGCCGAGAACGGCGCGGGCACCGTCGCCTAGCGTATCCCCGGATCCTGATTCCATCTGCGCTCGATGCCAGCGTATCGATACTTCCGGTCTCGGACAACGTGATCGTAGTATCGCCCTCCGCATATCTAACAAATATGCCGTGCGAATTGCTGCCCGTCGTTGTAATTGCGCCCGAATTCGTCAAGTTGAGCGAGCCGGACCCCACTGTATAAATCCCGCTGCCGGAGCTGGTGATCGTGCCAGAATTATTGATTGTTACTGCGCCGGCACCACGAACCTCGATGCCGTCGTCATTTCCAGATGTGATATCGGCTTGATTGACGAGCGTTGACGTCGTTGGCGCGGCCGATAAAGATTCCTTCGGCACCCGCTCCCCAGGTCGTGATGTCCGTCGCCGTGTCGCTGTCGTAGAGCCTGAGATCGAGGTCGAACAGATTGCCGGCAGGGAAAGTGATATTGATCCCATCGATTGCCGCTCGAAGGCGTGTAATCGGTGACGCCGTCCTGCACCACCATGGTGAGGTCGTCTGTCGGGTCGTAGGAAATGCCGCCGGTGTAATTGTTGCCCGCCGATGTGCAGGTGACCGCATTTCCGACGATCGCGCCGCATTCATCATTGGCGTAGACCAGCTGCGACAGGGCGAGGCACCCCGCGACACCAATCGCGGTCGAGGCGAGCAGCCATCTCCGGCGCAGGCCCACCCTTTCCATGTGCGGCTGTCGGCAAGGCAAAGCCTGCCGGCTCGTGCCGGTGGCCATGATGAATTCCCCCTGGTCTGACGCTGTATGTACAGCGGTAACGCCGCAACCAGGGGACTAAAGCATCAAAATCATGCAACTTTCAAGCGCAGAGATCAGGCAGCGGCATCCCGCGGCTGTGCTTCGGTTTTCTCGATCCTCTCCAGCTCCGGAGAGGTCGGAACAGGCTCGAGGGCGGCCTCCATCGCGTCGTCCACCCGGTCCAGCCAGGTGAATTCCACCTGTCTCCGCACCTCTTCCGGGATATCCTCGAAATCCTTTCGGTTCCGGGCCGGCAGCATGATCCGGCGGATGCCGCCGCGATGCGCCGCCACCACCTTCTCCTTGATGCCGCCCACCGGCAGCACGAGCCCGCGCAGGCTGATCTCGCCCGTCATCGCCGTGTCGCTGCGCACGGTGCGCTCGGTCATCAGTGACGCCAGCGCCATGAACATGGCGACCCCGGCACTCGGCCCGTCTTTCGGAATGGCGCCAGCCGGCACATGCACATGGATGTCGGCCTTCTCGAACTTGGCGGTATCGATGCCGAAGGAGGTGGCGCGGTTCTTCACCACGCTCAGCGCGGCCTGGGCACTCTCGCGCATCACATCGCCGAGCTGGCCGGTAAGGATGAGCTTGCCGGAACCCGGCACGCGGGTCGCCTCCACGAACAGGATGTCCCCGCCGACCGGCGTCCATGCCAGTCCTGTCGCCACGCCGGGAACGCTTGTGCGCATCGCAACCTCGTTCTCGAAGCGCGGCGGCCCCAATATGGCGTGGAGATCGTCGGGCCCGAAGCGGACGGCGCCGCTCTCACCCTCGGCGATGCGCACCGCGGCATGCCGCAGCACCTTGCCGATCTCGCGTTCGAGGTTTCTCACGCCTGCCTCGCGCGTGTAGAACTGGATGATCGCGCGCAGCGCCTCATCGTCAATCTCCGCCTGGCCGGCTTTGAGGCCATTGGCCTCCATCTGCCGCGCCAGGAGATAGCGCCTCGCGATCTGGAATTTCTCCTCCGCCGTATAGCCCGACAGCGTGATGATCTCCATACGGTCGAGCAGGGGTCCTGGAATATAGTCGAGCATATTGGCCGTGGTGATGAACACCACCCGGCTCAAATCGAACGGCACGCCGATGTAATTGTCGCGGAAACTGTTGTTCTGCTCCGGGTCCAGCACCTCGAGCAGCGCGGCGGACGGATCGCCCTGGATGCCGCGCCCGAGCTTGTCGATCTCATCGAGCATCATCACGCAATTGCGCGCCCCCGCCTTGCGGATCGCCTGAATGATATTGCCGGGAAGCGCGCCGATATAGGTGCGCCTGTGGCCCCTGATCTCCGCTTCGTCATGCACGCCGCCGAGGCTGACGCGCACGAATTTGCGGTTCATCGCCCGCGCGATCGATTGTCCAAGCGAGGTCTTGCCGACGCCCGGCGGCCCGACGAAGCACAAGATGGGCGCCTTTCCCTGTGGTGCCAGCTTGCGCACCGCGAGATATTCCACGATCCGCCGCTTGATCTTCTCCAGCCCATAATGATCTTCATCGAGAATGCGCTGCGCTTCCTTGATGTCGATCGGCGTCTCTTCGGGCAGCGACCATGGCAGCTCGATCAGCCAGTCGAGATAGGTCCTGACCATGGCATATTCGCCGGCCGCTTCCGGCATGCGCTGCAGCCGGCGCAATTCCTTGCGCGCGTGCTCCTCGACCTCTTTCGGCATCTTTGCATTGGTGATGGCCTTGTCGAGCTCGGCCATCTCGCCCGCCTTGGCGTCGTCGCCTTCGCCGAGCTGCCGCTGGATCGCCGCCATCTGTTCGCGCAGCAGCACCTCGCGCTGGCGCTCGTCGAGCGCGGCCTTGGTCTGCCGCCCGATCTCCTGCGACAGCCTCAGGATTTCGATGCGCTCCGCCAGGAGCCGCGACACTTTCTCCATCCGCGCCCCGATGTCGATCGTCTCCAGGATTTCCTGCTTGTGCTCGGGCGCGATATCCATGTAGCTCGCCGTCAGATCGGCGAGCGCGCCGGGCGCGCTGACGTTTTGAACCGCCGTCAGCAGCTCGGGCGGCGCCTGCGGCAAAAGCTGCACCGCCTCGATCGCCTGGTTCTTCAGATGCAGGAAGCGCGCCTCGATCTCCGGTGATTTCACCTCCGGCTCGTTGATCGAAGCAACCCGCGCCACCATGAAGGGCCAGCCGTTCAGGAATTCCTTCACTTCGAAGCGCTGGTCACCCTGGGCCACGAGATGATGCGTGCCGTCGGGCGCCGTGAGGTAGCGAACGATGCTCGCCATGGTCCCGATGCGGTGCATGTCGATCGGCGCCGGCTCGGGTGTTTCCGCGTTCCTCTGCATGAGGATGCCCACCTGCCTCTGCTCGCGCACCGCCTGCTGCGCACCGGTGACCGAGCGCGGGCGTCCAACCGTGATCGGCAGCACATGGCCGGGAAACATCACCGTGCCGCGCACCGGGATGATGATCAGCGCATCGGGAGGCAGCGGCGCCGTGACCGGTGCCGGCCTGCCCGCCGTCTGATCGGATTCATTCAGGAATTCTGTCTCAGCCACGATAGTCACTCTGCTTGTTGAGGAGAACCATCAGCACGCCGTTCTCCTTCGCCGGCCGCATGGAGCTGTACCGCCCCGACGGCAAGGGAATCCGCCGCTCGAATCGGCCCTGCGGCAATTCCAGCCGGTGAATCAGCGCCTGCCGAAGCACAGCCGGGATCAATCGCGTGCCGGCAACCACAAGGTGATTGCCGTCGATCGCCATATGGATTTTGTCGGGCTCGACGCCGGGCAGGGCGACGAGCACGATGACCTCGCCCTCCGTTTCGAACACGTCGACCGGCGGCTCCCACGCGGGGCGTTGCGCGCTCTGCGCGCCCAGTCTGAAAAATTCATGATGCAGACGCTCGGCTCGGGCGAGCATCTCGCAGGCCTCCGACCACATCCAATTGCGCACGCGATCACGGTCCATCTGTTCACCCTGTCGGTTCTGACTAGATGGTCAACGTCACGTCACAATACAACAGCCGTGCTTCCATCGTCATTCCGGCGCACCTTCGCTCAGCTTGCCCATCGCGGATCTTTGCTTTATTTCCTCGCCATGACGAATGAGCGGATTCTGATCATCGACTTCGGCTCTCAGGTGACCCAGCTGATTGCCCGCCGGGTTCGCGAGGCCGGCGTTTATTCCGAAATTGTCCCCTATCATCTGGCAGACAAGAGCTTCGGCCGCGAGGGCCTGAAAGGCATCATCCTGTCGGGTGGCCCTGCGTCCGTCCACCACAGCGAAAGCCCGGCGGTACCGCCGCGCGTCTTCACCCTCGGCCTTCCCGTGCTCGGCATCTGCTACGGCGAGCAGACCATGTGCGCCGAGCTTGGCGGCAAGGTGGAGCCTTCCGATCACCGTGAATTCGGCCGTGCCTATGTGGAGGTCTCCGGCGCCTGCGCCCTTTTCGACGGTGTCTGGAAAACCGGCGAGCGTCACCAGGTTTGGATGAGCCACGGCGACCGTGTCGTGGCCTTGCCCCCGGGCTTCCGCACGATTGCGGTGTCGGAGGGGGCACCCTTTGCAGCCATCGCCGATGAGAAGCGCCAGTTCTATGCCACGCAATTTCACCTCGAAGTGGTTCACACGCCTGACGGCGCGGCGCTTTTGAAGAACTTCGTCATCGAAATCTGCGGCTGCCGCGGCAACTGGTCCATGGCCTCCTTCAAGGAGGAAGCCATCCACCGCATCAAGAAGCAGGTCGGCTTCGAACAGGTGATCTGCGGATTATCGGGCGGGGTCGACAGTGCGGTCGCCGCCGTGCTGATCCATGAGGCGATCGGCGAGCAGCTCACTTGCATCTTCGTCGATCACGGCCTGATGCGGCAGGGCGAGGCGGAGGAGGTCGTCCGGCTCTTCCGGGAATCCTACAACATTCCGCTCGTGCATGTGGACGCCAGCGAGATGTTTCTGGGTGGGCTGGCAGGCGTCGTCGATCCTGAGGAAAAGCGCAAGACCATCGGCCGGCTGTTCGTCGAGGTCTTCGAGGAGGAGGCGAGCAAGGCAGGCGGTGCCGCCTTTCTGGCCCAGGGCACGCTCTACCCGGATGTGATCGAGAGCATTTCCCACCGCGGCGGGCCGTCGGTCACCATCAAGTCTCACCATAATGTCGGCGGCCTGCCGGAGCGCATGAGGATGAAGCTCATCGAGCCCTTGCGCGAGCTGTTCAAGGACGAGGTCAGGGCACTCGGCCGCACGCTCGGGCTGCCGGAGCACTTCGTCACCCGTCATCCCTTTCCAGGCCCCGGCCTCGCCATACGTGTGCCGGGCGACGTGACGCGCGAGAAACTGTCCCTCCTGCGCAAGGCCGATGCCATTTTTCTGGATGAGATCAGGAAAGCCGGCCTCTATGACGCGATCTGGCAGGCCTTTGCCGTGCTGCTCCCCGTTCGCACGGTGGGCGTCATGGGCGACGACCGCACCTATGAATCCGTTCTGGCACTTCGGGCCGTCACCTCGACCGACGGCATGACCGCCGACAGTTTTGCCTTCGATCATGCCTTCCTGGCCTCCACTGCAACCCGGATCATCAACGAGATCAAGGGTATCAACCGGGTCGTCTATGATGTCACCTCCAAGCCCCCAGGTACCATCGAGTGGGAGTGAAAGGCCAAGCGGGAGCCTGGCAATAGCGCCGAAATACCAGGGAAATGAGGGGCTTACCCCACACCTCGCACTTCAGCGGGGACAGCATGAGACATAACCCCTGCGAATCGGCTAAGTTGTTCCTCTTGGGGAAAGCTGAGGAGGTAACAATGGAAATCACGTTAGCGGGTCTTATCGTCGCGCTGATCATCGGCGCCATAGCCGGCTGGTTGGCCGGTCAGATCGTCAAAGGGTCGGGTTTCGGGCTCTGGGGCAATATCATCGTCGGGATCATCGGCGCGCTTGTCGCCAGTCTCCTGTTTCCGGCAATCGGGATCAACCTCGGCGGCGGTATTGTTGGGTCCATCGTCGCCGCGGTTATCGGGGCGGTCATCGTGCTTGCCATAGTGTCGGCCGTCCGCCGCACCGCATAAAGCTCGATATTCACCTTAATTGGGAGGGGGCCATGAGCACTGGCCCCTTCCTCCTATTCATGAACCGCTTTCGCCCGCGGCTTGCATCGGGCGCTGAAGCGTTCTAGTGCCACGCCATGAGCAAGACTGACCTTTCCGGCCTGACCCAGCTCGGCGCGGCCGCTTCCTTGCCGGCGAGCCCCGATGCAGCCGTTCTCGAACGTGTCCGCAACCCGCACGCCGATACGGCCTATCTGGTGCGGTTCACCGCGCCCGAGTTCACCTCTCTCTGTCCCATGACCGGTCAGCCCGACTTCGCCCATCTGGTGATCGACTATGTGCCGGGGCCCTGGCTCGTCGAATCGAAGTCCCTGAAGCTTTATCTCGGCGCTTTTCGCAACCATGGTGCGTTCCACGAGGCGTGCACCATAGCGATCGGCAAGCGCCTTGCTTCCGAGCTTGAGCCGCAATGGCTGCGGATCGGCGGCTATTGGTACCCGCGCGGCGGTATACCGATCGACGTCTTTTGGCAGACGGGCGCCCCGCCAGAGGGCATGTGGCTTCCCGACCAGGGCGTCGCGCCCTATCGCGGCCGCGGCTGAACGGCCACTACGCCGGGCTCAATCCGAGCTTTTCATCGCGCCGCCGCAGCCAAGCGATGGCGGGCAGCACCGCCAGCACCATCCAGGATTTACCGACGATCTGTCCGAGGAGAAAATCGAGGCTGCCGAAGGCGAGCTGCAGAAAAATCAGGCTGTCGAGAACGAGCCCGACGACGCTGCTCGCAAATACCGCAAGCACCAGCCTGCGCTGCTGGAGCGGCGTATAGACGAGCATGTCGGCGATTTCCGAAAGCAGAAACGCCGTCGCCGAAGCCGTGACAAGCTTGGGCGGCGCGAACAGGGCCGACAAGAGCGTGCCCGCGACGATGCCGGCGACTGCCGCCTTCCAGCCCAGCCGCCTCTGCACGAGGTCGCGGAAAACCAAGGCGAGCCCCACGGTCAGCACGCCGCTCGGGGCCATTAGTCCCGGCGCCACGGGAATGAGACACGCTCCCGTGTCGCAACTCACGCCCACATGCCCGATGAGCCAGTTGGCGGCGGGAATGCACAGCGCAAATCCCGCGAGAAAAATCAGTCCTTCCCGCCTGCGAAGTTGCTCTGTCGAACCTGCCACTGCTTGCCGCTCCTGCTAGTGCTTTAGGGGAACGGGCTTTACTGGTTTTCGACCCGTTACACCAGCCCCATGCGGCGCAGTCCGTGGACTTCGATCTTGCCGTGGATCCCGCGGATCTGGCTGAACACGTCATTGAGGAAATAGCGCAGATCCTGGCGCACCGCGCCCGGCAGCGAGGCGTAGCGGTTCATCATGAACGCGCTGAAGGAAAAGCCGCGCCGCTCCGCCTGATCCACCACCGGGCGGTCGAGCGATTGCATGACGATCTCGCCATCCTCGGCAAGCTCGCCGTAGAGATTGGCCACCTGCGAGAAATCGCTGACATGCCCGACCGCTAGATTGCGCACCGGCACGAACCGGTCCATCTGCCCGCTGTTGTAGATCTGCCGCGCTGTTCTCAAGGAAGCGAACGGCCGGTCGATGATGAACATGACAATAAGTGAAAACCCGCAGCGCCGTGATTCGGTGACGAGATCGATCTGGTCGAACAAATGGAATGTTTCCAGCAGCAGCCGGCAGGGCAGGTCGATCACATAGTCCCTCGGCGTCGTGCCGAGAATTGTGTCGATCATCGCCATTCGCCCGTTGATCTTGGTCAAATCGACGAGCCGTGTCCGCTCCGGCAGGAAACTTCGTATTCCCCCTGAGGGATATTCCGCATCGAAAACCATCGGCTCGCGGCCGATCAGCGTCAGATCATCGGCAATGATGCGCGACAGGAGCGTCTTTCCGTTGCGCGCCTGGTCCGAGCAGATGATATGAATTTTCGGCGTCACGGAAGTTCTCCGCGCGCCAATGAGCGGTTTGCAGAAAATGAGCGGTTCGCATGAGATGCAGGGGCATGGCCCGATGCCCCCGCATGAAAGGTCAAGTAATCCTTATTCCGCTGCTGCGGCGGCGGGCGTACGGCTTTGGGCGAGCAGGCTTTGCAGCAGGCTGAGCCTGTCGAACTCCTGGTCGATTTCGTAACCCCACCGCCGTACATAACCGCGCAAAACGAAGGAGAAATTGCTCTGTGAACCGTCAGCCGCCTTGTTGTCGATGAAATCCTTGAAAGTGACGCCCGCCAGATCAACCTGCTCATAGGCCATTTCATTGAGCTTTGGGATGTCGATCTCGTCCTGGTCCTTCACGCGCGCGAAATACCGCTTGTAGGTTTTTGGATCCCACTCGAAGAAACTCGTCTCATTGATGAAATTGCGCGCCACGACGTAATTGATGCCGTGGATGTATTTCGCGATCTCGGCGATTTCGTCCATCGACGCGATCGCCGGGCCGATCACGTGGACGAGCCCGAGATCGAAATGTCCCGCGCGCGCCGCTTCCAGCACGCCGATTTTTTCGAACGTGTCGAGCGCCTTGCCGAGATTGCCGGCCTTCAGATCGACGAGCGTCAGCCGCACATTGGCAGTATCGAGCGTATCGAGAATTTTCATCTGATCGCCGACCTGGTTCAGGTCGATCACTTCGGTGATGTTCGGATAAAACCGATGCAATGTTCCGCGAGGGTTTTCCGTGTCGAAGGCGCGGCTCATGATGTTCTTCCGCGCGAGATAATCCAGAATGCATCGCGAAATAGTTGTTTTGCCCACGCCGCCCTTGTCGGCGCCGACCAAAATCAGCGTCGGTTTCATTGATTGTTCCCCTCGTTTTTTCTTCATGCCTCGGCCAAACTCCTTTTCGAAAGGGGCCGATTTAAGGCAAATATTAACCATTGTGCGTGCGCGGGGCATCTGATTCGGGGGCGGTCCCGGCAAATATTCCTCATTTATCAACAGCTATGTGGCAAGGGTAACCGCGCGGAAGATTTTTGCCGGACGGCAGCGGCAAGCGCTTAGAGTGCCCGGCTCGGAGAGCCGCTATGACGTTGCTGGTAATCGGTCTGATTCTCTTTTTGGGCGTGCATCTGTTCTCCTATTTGAGGAGCGCGCGCGCAGCGCTCATCGCCCGGTTGGGCGAGGGGCCCTACAAGGGCATATACGCGCTCATCTCGGCCGTCGGATTGGGCCTCGTTATATGGGGGTATTCTCAGACGCGCGCCGGCCCGGCAGCGGCGGATATCCTCTACTGGCCGCCTTCATGGGCGCGGCACGCCACAATGTTCCTCGTGCTCCTGGCGATGATCTGTTTTGCGGTCTACTTCCATCGCGGCTGGATCAAGCTGTGGCTGCGCAACCCCATGTCCATCGGCGTGGCTCTATGGGCCGCAGGCCATCTTCTGTCGAACGGCAAACTCTCGAGCGTGATCCTCTTCGGTGCATTTCTGCTCTATGGCTTGTTCGACATTGCGGTGAATACCGCCCGAGGCTATGTGCCCTCCTTTACCCCCAACCCGCGCCATGACGTGATCTCCATAATCGCCGGGGTTGCGCTCTATGCCTTCTTCCTCCTGATCTTTCATCCCTATGTGCTGAACCTGCCGATTGTCTGATGCTGACGCTTGCGACAACCATTGTGCTTTTCGTGGTGGTGCAGCTCCTCGCGGCAGCGCGGGGATCGCGCCGGCGTCTCGAGCGGCTCTTCGGGCGCGCCTTCACGGCCCTGCACGTGCTCGTCACCATCTTCCTCGGAATTTCGATCCTCGCGGCCTTCAGATACGCGCCTGCCGTCGGCCTTTATGAGCCAGGTCTGATCGGGCGCGTTGCCGCCTTCCTGGCGATCGCCGCTGCTTCATTGCTGGCGGGGACCTCGTTCTTTCGCGGCAGCCTTCGGCTCAAGCTTCGCTTCCCGCTCATTCTCGCGCTTGGCTTGTTCTCAGCAGGGCATCTTTTGGGCGACGGCAGTCTGGCGAGCCTCATGCTGTTCGGCGCCATGCTCGTCCTCGCCATTGCGCTCATTGCTCTTAATATCCATGCAGCTCGCAGGCCCGAGCCGGAGCTTCGGCCCGGTCATGATCTTCTGTCGCTGCTCTCCGGACTTGCGCTGTTTGCCGCCATGGCACAGCTTCATCCCGTGATCACCGGTGTGCCGGTGCTTACGCTTTCCCGCTGACTGTGAGTGATCCGATGTCCGCACATAAATCATCCCCGCGTCTGACAGCCCCCGAAATCCAGGCTCGCAAGGGCGGCGAGCCGATCGTCGCCCTGACCTCATACCATGCCCATACCGCTGCCATCGCCGACCGCTATGTGGATTTCATTCTGGTTGGCGATTGCCTCGGCATGGTCATGCACGGCTTCGAGACCACCTTGCCGGTGCCCCTCGATCTGATGATCATGCATGGCCGCGCCGTGATGCGCGGTGCCAAACATGCGCTCGTGGTCGTCGACATGCCCTTCGGCTCCTATGAGGAAAGCCCGTCCCAGGCCTTCCACAATGCCGCGCGCGTCATCAAGGAAACTCAGTGCGGGGCGGTAAAGATCGAGGGTGGCACGCGCATGGCCGGAACGATTCGCTTCCTCGCCGACCGCGGCATTCCGGTGATGGCCCATATCGGGCTGACCCCCCAATACATAAACATGTTCGGCGGCTTCAAGACTCAAGGGCGCAGCCGCGACCAGTGGAAACCGATCGAGGATGACGCCTTGGCCGTCGCCGAAGCCGGCGCCTTTGCCGTCGTGCTTGAGGCGATTGCCGAGCCGCTCGCGGCAAAAATCACGAGCGCGGTGAGGATACCCACGATCGGCATCGGCGCCTCCGCCAAATGCGACGGCCAGATACTCGTGATGGAGGATATGCTCGGCCTTTCCCCGCGCGTACCGAAATTCGTCAAGGAGTTCGGCACCGTCGGCAAGGCGATCGAAAAGGCCATTGCCGCCTATGCCGATGAGGTTCGCTCCCGCGCCTTTCCCTCCAAGGACAATACTTACGACGTCATGGATTGAGCCATGCCGCTGAGCCGCCGCGCGATTCTCGCCGGGGCCTTCTCAAGCATCGCAGCGCCAGGTGCCGTCTGTGCACAGGATGGCTTCATCGAATTGCGTGCGCGGAAGCTGCGGGCATCCTTGCCCGGCATCCTGTCGCAACCTGCCGAGCTCTGGACTTTCGATGGGAAGGTTCCGGGTCCCGTGCTTCGCGCCCGCCAGGGCGTGGAATTCAAGCTGCGGCTTGTCAACGAACTGGACGAGCCGCTCGCGCTCCACTGGCATGGGGTTCGGCTTGCGAACGCGATCGATGGCACATGGCTGACAGGACTGCCGGTGACCCCCGGCCGCAGTTTCGATTTCGTCTTCACCCCGCCCGATGCCGGAACCTTCTGGTATCGCACCACCACCGACACCTCGCGCCAGCGAGAGCGCGGCCTCTCCGGCATGTTCATTGTCGAGGAGCCCGATCCGCTCGAAGGCATCCTCGATGTTCCGCTCCTCATCGATGATTGGGCCCTCGACGTATCGGGCGCATTCGACGAAGCCTCTTTCGGAAATGCTCTCATTGCGGCAGGCGAGGGCAGGCTCGGCCATGTGATCACCGTCGATGGTGAACCGCAGAGAATGCTTTCGCTTCCCGCAAACCGCCGCTTCCTTCGCCTCCGCCTGCTGAATGCGGCAAATGCGCGTTTCCTCAAGCTTCGTCTTCAAGGTGGTGACGCGCATATTGTTGCCCAGGACGGTCAGCCCTTCGAGCCCGTGCTCCTGCGCGGTGAGCCTGTCGAACTCGCTCCGGGCCAGCGTCTGGACCTCCTGCTCTCTCCCTCGGCACCATTTTTCTCTATGGCGGCCGTGCTCGACGGCAGGAGCATCGAGATCGCTCGGATCACCCTGAAAGACCCCCCGCGGGGTGAACGCCCTTCCATGCCGCGCCTCTTTCCCAATCCGCTGCCGAGCTATTTCAATTATGCCGCCTTGCGGGAGGCATCCTTCACCATCCAAGGGGGCAGGGGCGGCGGCCTCACGGAAGCGAAGCTCGAGGGTCGGCTGCGGCCCGCTGCTGCACTTGCAGCCCAGGGTTTTTTCTGGGCCGTGAACGGAAATGCCGGCCCTTCAGAGCAGCCGCTCCTCTCTGTCCCCAGGGGATCGACGGTCGCAATCACCATCGACAATATTTCCCGCTTTCCCCACGCCCTGCATCTTCACGGCCATGCGGCGCGGCTTATCGAGCGTGCCGGGCGGCAGGTCGTGGGCTCGCCCTGGCGGGATACCTTTATTGTTCGGCCTCTGGAACCGGCGAAGATTCTGTTCATCGCCGACAATCCCGGCCGCTGGCTTTTTGCCAGCACGGTGGCCGAGCATTTCGATTCGGGCCTTCAGGCTTGGTTCGAAGTGGTCTGATCTTGATTACCCCTTGAATCGACGCTGATTCATGCCTTGGGGCTTTTGCGATCCTTTGGTAGTCTCGGACGGTCTTCGGGGAGAGCATAACCATGTCGATCACACGTCGGGATTTCCTGGCCGCTGCCGCTGCTGTAACGGCCGGCAGCTGGTCGGATGCCGCTCATTCTGCTGTCGGCAAGCCGAGCAAGGCGGCGCTGAAGTACTTCGCGGGCACGGCCGAGGACAACGGCGTACGTCTACCGGCGCACGAACTGGAAGAAGATCGCCCCAGTCGGCGACGGCAGCTCGTGAAGTATCAGAGCTCCGAGCCGCAGGGCACGGTAGTGGTCGATACCGCCAACCACTTTCTCTATGTGATCTTCGAGAACCAGACGGCCCTGCGCTATGGCGTAGGCGTCGGCCGCGACGGCTTCCGCTGGTTCGGCCGTGCCCGCATCGACCGCAAGGCGCTGTGGCCGCGCTGGGTCCCGCCGCCGGAGATGCGCGCAGCGCCAGCCCGAGCTGCCGGAGTATGTCGATGGCGGCCCCGACAATCCGCTGGGACCCCGGGCGATGTATCTGCATCGCGGACGGCAGGGACCTGGGCTACCGCCTGCACGGCACGCTCGAGCCGTGGTCGATCGGCACCGACGTCTCCTCCGGCTGCGTTCGCATGTTCTCGGAGGATATCATCGACCTCTACCAGCGCTGCCCCATGGGCACGAGGGTCCTGGTGCTCAAGCATCTGGGCGCGCCGGCCATCGACGAGGCAGCCCCCGTCGACACACAACTGCCGGGATAGCGAGGTCGCGAGGCACGCTGAATGAAGGAGCTGCAATCGGGGCTGCTCGGCCCGGCGGCACTGGCGATCGCTGGCCGGCTTGCTGTCGGCATGCGCGAGCACGGGCGGGAGTCGGCGGGCCAGTCAAGACGCCGCAGGCCACCGATGCGCACGGTCGAGGGCGGCATCAACGTCCAGCCCGGGAGCGAAGAAGACTTCATGGTCAATGTCGGGCGCCGCACCTTCTTCACCCAAGAGCTCCGCCGATCTCGATGATACCGCCCGCGTCACTCTCGACAAGCAGGCGCAGTGGCTGCAGCAGTATCCGCAATGGAAGGTGAAACTGCAGGGGTTCGCCGACGATCCGGGCTCGGCGGCGCAGCAGACGGCGCTGTCGCAGAAGCGCGCCGATGCGGTGCGCGACTATCTCGTGTCGCAAGGGAATTACCGCCGATCGCATGAAAGCCAAGGGCTACGGGCGCGACCGGCTGGTGTCGGCGACTGCGCCGGCATCGAGTGCACGTCGCAGAACCGCCGCGTCATCACCAATCCGCAAGAAGTGCCGGATTTCTGATCTGAACGAGGAATAAGGGAGAGGCCGCAATTATCGTTATTCCGGCGAAGGCCGGAATCCGGCCTCACCTTGCCATGGCCGTCCGGATTACAGCGATTTGCCTTGATTTCAGCCAACCTGTGGCTTACCCGCTCTCACGGGGCCCAAGGGCCAGGAAGCCGCAGGAGTTTTATGTCCTTGTCCGATGAATCCCTTTTCCGTGAAGTGGATGAGGAAGTCCGCCGCCAGAAGCTGCAGGATCTGTGGAGCCGCTGGGGCAATATCTTCATCGCCATCAGCGTTGCGGTCATTATCGGCGTCGCCGGGTTCAAGGGCTGGCAATATTGGCAGGCCAGGCAGGCCGAGGAAGCGGCGCGCAGCTATTTTGCCGCTCTCACCCTGGCAGAGGCCGGCAAGCCCGATGAAGCGGCCAAGCGCTTCGCCGAGGTCGCCGCGGGCGGCCACCGCGGCTACGCGCTCCTTGCCCGCCTGCATCTCGCCGCCCAGCATGCCGCTGCCGGCCGGCGCGATGATGCTGTTAAAATCTATGACGAGGTTGCGGCCTCGCAATCTGCCGATCCCAGTCTTCGCGCCGCCGCAAGGCTTCGCGCCGCCCTGCTTCTCCTCGACACCGCGCCGCGCGAGGATATCGTCCGCCGTGTCGGCGATCTCAACACGCCCGACAATGTGTGGCGCAACGAAGCGCGCGAGATACTCGCCCTTGCCGCCTATCGCGCCAAGGACTTCACCGAGGCCGACAAGCTTATGAACGACATTGTCCTCGACCAGGAAGCGCCGCAGAACCTGCGGCAGAGGGCGCAGATCATGATCTCGCTGCTTGCCCCGCAACTCGATGCGAAAAAGCCAAAGGCACAATAGCTTGCGGGAAACGGGGACTGGAATGATGCGGAAATTCCTGACACTTGCTCTTCTCTTAGGCGTGCTGTCCGCCTGCGGCGGCTCGGTGAAGAATCTCCTCGAATTCGGGGAAAAGGATACCGTGCTGCCCGGCAAGCGCGAAGCGGTGTTGCAAAGCGGCCAGGAGCTCACCGATCAGGCGATATCCTCTGATCCCATCGTCATCCCGGCCGCCCAGACAAATCCCGGCTGGACCCAGCCCGGCGGCAACACGGCAAATGCGCTTCATAATCTCACGCTGAGCCCTCAGCCCGTGCGCAGCTTCTCCATACACGCCGGCGAGGGCTCGAGCCGGAATGGCAGGCTCACCGCCAGCCCGATCATCGCAGGGGGGCGGGTGTTCGTTCTCGATACCCGGGCGACCGTCAGGGCCTTCTCTGCCGACAACGGCGGCTCCATCTGGTCGCGCTCGCTCGTGCCCGAGGGCAAGGATGGCCGCGGTGCGTTTGGCGGCGGCCTCGCAAGCGACGGCAGCCGCGTCTATGCCACGACGGCCTTCGGTGAAGCGCTGGCCCTTGATGCCGCAACGGGCGCCGTGCTGTGGCGCAAATCTGTCGGGTCCCCCTTGCGCGCCGCCCCGACGGTTGCCGACGGCAAGATGGTTTTCGTCTCGGTAGCCAATCAGGTCTATTGCCTTTCGACATCCGATGGCAGCGAGCTCTGGCAGTCAACAGGCGTTGGCGAAAGCGCGTCGGTGATCACCAGCACTTCTGCCGGCATCGAGGGCGACGTCGCCGTGGTTCCAACGACGTCGGGCGATGTGATCGCATTCCGCTTGTCGGACGGCGCGCCATTGTGGACCGACACGCTGGCCTCCACCGATCCGACCTCCTCTCTGGCTAATCTCAACGATATCGCCGCGCGTCCTGTGATCGACGGCGGCCAGGTTTTTGCCATCTCGCATTCGGGCAGCTTCGTCGCCTTTAATGCAAAGGACGGAACGCGAAACTGGCAGCGCGAGCTGTCGGGCACCCAGACCCCATGGCTTTCGGGCGACTATCTCTTCGTCATTACCAGCCGCAATAAGGTCGCGGCCATATCGCGCAAGACCGGCGGCGTGAGATGGATCAAGGACCTGCCCCAGGGCGTATGGACGGGCCCCGTCATGGGCGGCGGCAAGCTCATCGTGGCAAGCTCGGAGGGGAGCCTGGTGATGCTCTCCGCCCAGACCGGCGACATTCTCACCACCATGGCGCTGAAGGCAAAGGTCTATGTCGCGCCGATCATCGCGTCGGGTACGATCTATCTCCTCGCCGATGACGGTGATCTCATCGCGATGCGGTAGCAAGACTTTTCGATGACCTTGAAAATTGCCATTGTCGGCCGGCCCAATGTCGGCAAATCGACCCTGTTCAACCGGCTGGTCGGCCGTCGTCTGGCGCTGGTCGATGATACGCCCGGTGTCACACGCGATCGCCGCACGGGCGAAGGCTCCCTCGGCGGGCTCGCCTTTACGCTGATCGATACCGCCGGGCTCGACGATGCCGCATCGGCAAGTCTCGAGGGGCGCATGCGCCGCCAGACGGAAAGCGCAATCGATGAGGCCGATCTTTGCATTTTCATGGTCGATGCGCGTGATGGCATAACCTCAGTCGACCGCCATTTCGCGCAGCTCGTCCGGCGCAAGGGCAAGCCCGTCATCCTGCTCGCCAACAAGGCCGAGGCGAAGCGCGGCGCCGACCGCGTGCAGGAGGCTTACGAGCTCGGTCTTGGCGAGCCTATTGCTATTTCCGCCGAGCACGGCGAAGGCCTCGATGCGCTCTATGATGTGATCGCTTCACACGCGCCGAAGCCTGAAGGCGAGGCCGGCGATGACTCCGGAGCCGAGGAGCCGGTCGACCCCGAGCGCCCCTTGCGTCTCGCGATCATCGGCCGCCCCAATGCCGGCAAATCGACATTGGTGAACGCGCTGCTGGGCGAGGAGCGCATGCTGACCGGGCCCGAGGCGGGCATCACCCGCGACGCCATCGCCAGCGATTGGTCGTTTGCGGGCCGCACCATCAGGCTCTGGGACACCGCCGGCCTTCGCAAGAAGGCAAGGGTTCAGGACAGGCTCGAGAAGCTCTCGGTTGCCGATGCCCTGCGCGCCATCCGTTTCTCCGAAGTCGTCGTTCTCGTCATCGATGCCGAAGCGCCCTTCGAGAAACAGGATCTGCAGATCGCCGATCTCGTCGAGCGCGAGGGCAGGGCGCTGGTGATCGCGGTCAACAAATGGGACCTGGTGGAGAACAAGCAGAGCAGGCTGCATGAGCTCGGACGCGATCTCGAAGAATCGCTCCCCCAGCTGCGCGGTGTTCCGATGATCGCCGTGTCGGCGCTGCGTCGCCAGAACCTCGATCGCCTGATGCAAGCCGTGCTAGGCGCTTATGAGATCTGGAACCAGCGCATCGCGACGGCTGCGCTCAACCGCTGGCTTCCGGAGATGATCGAGCGCCATCCCCCGCCTGCGCCCGGCGGCCGCCGCATCAAGCTGCGCTACATGACGCAGTCGAATGCCCGGCCCCCGACCTTCGTCATCTTCTGCTCGAACACCAGGGAATTGCCGGAGGCCTATGTTCGCTATCTGGTGAACGGCCTGCGGGAAAGTTTCGGCTTTCGTGGCACCCCGCTCCGAATCGTTTTGCGCCAGACGAAAAATCCCTACGCTGGTTCTAAAACCGCGCGCTGACCTCACCGATACCGGCGAAGGTCGCCGTGATCTCGTCGCCCGGATTGGCCGAAAACATTTCGGTGATCACCCCCGTGGTCACGATGGATCCTGCCTCGAGCGCGAGCCCGCGTGCCGAAAGATCATTCGCGAGCCAAGTGAGCACGATTTCCGGACCGGCGAGCGCATTGGCGCCAACACCCGTGCCGACGACCATGCCGTTGCGCTGGGCGATTGCCTGGATGCGGGCATAATCCTGGCGTGGGAGCGGCCGTGACGGCGGCCCGATCACGATCGCATCGTTCAGCGCCCCATCGGCAATGTACCAGCCCACCACGTCATCGAAGCCCTTCGGCAGCCGCGGGTTGACGATCTCGAGTCCTGGATGAACGGCATCGACGGCGGCGAGAGCCTCGTCCGTATCATAGGGCCGCTCGCGCGGCGGCAGGCTGCGGCCCATGCGGAATATGATTTCCGGCTCGGTCACGCGAAAATTATCAGCCTCGGTCGGGACCTGCTGGCCCGAGCTGAACTGCCGTTCGGCGAAGAGCCTTCCCGGAAACGGTCCGTCCGTTTTGAGTGCTTCCTGTGCGCGCCGGCTGGTGCAGGCGATTTTCCAACCGATCGGCTGCCAGCCGAGCTCTATGTACACCGCCTGCTGCAAGTCGAGCGCTTGCCCCTTCGTTTCCGGCGCATCGCCGGGATAGGCTTTCATCTTGTGTCCGGACCGGCGCCCCTCCGCGAGCGACTTCGCCACGGTTTTGTTCATCGTCATCCCCGCTGCTTGAGCTGCCCTTGGTCGAAGTCATAGATGAAACCGCTTTCCACCCGGCCGGGCAACACCAGGGGTAAAAAGGCGTCGGCCACGGCTTCCGGCGGCGGCAGGCTGTCTGGATCTTCACCGGGCATGGCTTGGGCACGCATGCGCGTGCGGATCGGGCCGGGATTGAGCAGGCTGACTTTGATCGCGGTTGTTACCGTTTCCGCCGCATAGGTTTTTGCCAGTGCCTCGAGCGCTGCCTTGGATACGGCATAGGGGCCCCAATAGGCATGGATGGTCCGCGCCGCGCCCGAGGTGACGAACACCGCGCGCCCCGCTTCCGATTGCCGGAGCAGGGGATCGAACGAGCGGATGAGCCGCCAATTGGCGGTGACATTGACTGCCATCACCTCATCCCATGTCTTTGGCTCGATATGGCCGAGCGGTGAAAGCCTGCCGAGCACGCCGGCGTTACCCACGAGAATGTCGAGTTGTTTCCAGCGCTCGAACACGATCGAGCCGAGCTGGTCGATTCCTTCGGCCTTGCGCAAATCCATGGGCACCAGCGATGCACTGCCGCCGGCCGACTTGATGTCGTCGTCGAGTTCCTCGAGCGCGCCGACGGTGCGCGCGACGGCCACGACATGGGCACCCTCGCGCGCCATGGCAAGCGCAATCGCGCGGCCGATGCCTCGCGAGGCCCCGGTGACCAGTGCGATGCGGCCGTTCAACTGTCCCCGCATGAAAGCGCCGCTCAGCGTGCTTCGGCAAGCAGCGACAGCTGCCGCGGATTGCGCGGGCCGTCGCGGTCGGTGAGGGGTGTCGGGTAGTCGCCGGTAAAGCAGTGATCGGTGAACTGCGGCCGGACGTCATCGCGGCCCGGAAGACCCATGGACCGGTATATTCCATCGACCGACAGGAATGCCAATGATTTAACGCCAATGAACTCGCGCATCTCCTCAAGCGTATGCGTGGCGGCGAGCAGCTGCCGCTGTTCCGGCGTGTCGATGCCGTAGAAATCCGGATGGGTGATCGGCGGCGAAGCCACGCGCATGTGAACTTCCCTCGCGCCGGCTTCATACATCATGTGCACGATTTTCACCGACGTCGTGCCGCGAACGATTGAATCGTCCACCAGCAGCACTCGTTTGCCCTGGATCACCTGCCGGTTCGCATTGTGCTTGAGCTTTACGCCGAGCGCGCGGATCTGCTGCGTCGGCTCGATGAAGGTGCGCCCGACATAGTGATTGCGGATTATGCCGAGCTCGAACGGCAATCCGGACGCCTGCGCAAATCCCAGCGCCGCCGGAACTCCCGAATCCGGCACCGGGATCACCACATCAACGCCTGCCGGCGCCTCGATGGCGAGCTGCCGCCCCATCTGCTTGCGAATTTCATAGACCGACCGCCCGCCAAGCACGCTGTCCGGGCGCGAGAAATATACATATTCGAAAATGCACGGCCGCGGCGTCATGCGCGGGAACGGCCGCAGTGACTCGATTCCCTTCTCGGTGATCACCACCACCTCGCCGTTTTCGATCTCGCGCAGGAATTTGGCGCCGATGATATCGAGCGCGCAGGTTTCCGACGCCAGCACATAAGCGCCGTTGAACTGCCCCAGCACGAGCGGTCTGATGCCGAGAGGATCGCGAGCGCCGATGAGTTTCTTGTTGGTGAGCGCGACGAGCGAATAGGCGCCCTCGAGCGATCTGAGCGCGTCGATGAAACGCTCGATGATGCGCTGTTTCTGCGACCGTGCCACGAGATGCAGGATCACTTCCGTGTCCGAGGTGGATTGGCAGATCGCTCCATTGGCGATGAGATCGCGCCTGAGGGTGAGCCCATTGGTGATATTGCCGTTGTGGCCGACGGCGAGCCCTCCCGTTGCAAGCTCTGCGAACAAAGGCTGCACGTTCCTCAGGATGGTCTCGCCCGTGGTCGAGTAGCGCACATGGCCCATCCCGGCGCGGCCTTTGAGGCGGCCGATTGTCTCCTCCGTTGAGAAATGGTCGCTGACGAGGCCGAGCCCCCGCTCGGCATGAAACCGCGCGCCGTCATAGGTCACGATCCCTGCCGCTTCCTGGCCGCGGTGCTGGAGTGCGTGCAGCCCGAGCGCTGTCAAGGCGGCGGCATCGTCATGGCCGAAGATGCCGAATACTCCGCACTCTTCCCTAAGTCTGTCGTCGTCGAAGGTCAGGTGGTGATCGAACTTGACCATGATCTCAGTCGGTTCCCTATGCCCCGCCGGCGGACACTATTGGCCGGTGGTGCTTTGGCCCGTAGTGCTCTGGCCCCCTGCCGCCGGGTCCGGCTCGGCCGAATCGGGAGGGCTGTTTTCTCCCTCTCCCGTGCTTTCGATCAGCTGATTCAGATTTCGCTGCTGGCCGGCTTGGTATCCTTCCTCTTCGGGGTCGGGCGCTGCCGCCGGCTGGGCGGGAGCATTCTGGTTGGTGATATAAGTTTTGCCCCTAAGCACTTCGGCGATATCCGCGGGAAGGAACGACAGCACTACGGCGCTCACTTCTTCGACCACCGGCAGCAGTCGCGCATTGCGGATCCAATCCTCGTGTTTCTCCTTGGGAACCAGCCAGATGTAAAAGAGATAGGCGATCGCAACGAGCAGCAGTCCGCGCGCCAGCCCATAAGCAAAGCCCAGCGACCGGTCGAAAGCCCCGGCAGCGCTGTCGAGAACCCAATCGGCGACTCGCACGCTGATCAGCGACATGACGATGAGCACGATCAGAAACACGCCGCCGCCCAGTGCGATTTTCGCCACCATGTCGGGCTGAAGATATTGCCCAGCGAATTGATTCAGATCCGGTGACAGAACCGCGCCGAGCGCGGCAACACCGGCAATGCCCCAGGCCGCGAGCGACAAGACCTCGCGCGTGAAGCCGCGCATCAGGGCCAAAAGGCCCGAGATCACCATGATGCCGATCAAGATCAAATCGAGAAGTTGGAAAGGCATAGTGCAACGTTCCGGTATTGAGTTGCGGAAAAGCCGATCGAGGCCGCTTTATAGGGAGCATTGCCGCCGCTGTCTTCAGTAAAGTGCCTCGCGGCCGGTCTGCCGCATCCGCGGGGTCCGTGGATACCGGCAAACCATATATATCACCCCACATTCCCCACCGTAAGGATCGGCTGTCGCGGTTTCGAATGCACTGGGCCCGAACCTCCTTTGCGATTCGTGCCACGCCAATCAGCCGCTGGCAACGAAGGCGACCAGATCGGCCACGTTTTCCAACAGCTTTGTCTCAAGCCCCTTTGCCGGGGTCGTATCGCTGGACGCAGCGACGACGGCACGGGTGAGGCCGAGCTTCGATGCCTCCTTCAGCCTCGCCTCATTCTGGCTGACCGGCCGAACGGCCCCGGAAAGCGCGATTTCGCCGAAAAACACCGCCTCCTGCGGCAGCATGCGCCCGGTCATGGAGGAAATGAGCGCGGCAGCAACCGCGAGATCGGCCGCGGGCTCCCGCACCCTCAGGCCACCGGCCACATTGAGATAAACATCATGCGCGCCGATCGCCACGCCGCCGCGCGCCTCGAGCACGGCCAGTATCATGGCAAGCCGGTTCTGGTCCAATCCGACGACTGCCCGGCGGGGATTGCCGAGCACCGAGGGCGAAACCAGCGCTTGCACCTCCATCAGCAGCGGCCGCGTGCCCTCGATGCCGGCGAAGACGGCCGAGCCGGGCGTGGCGTTTTCCCGCGTTCCCATGAACAGCCGCGACGGATTGGTGACTTCCTTCAGCCCCCCGTCCGACATTTCGAAAACGCCGATCTCGTCCGTCGGCCCGAATCGGTTCTTCACCGCCCGAAGAATGCGGAATTGATGACCTCGGTCGCCCTCGAAATAAAGCACGGTATCGACGAGATGTTCGATCGCCTTCGGTCCGGCGATCTCACCTTCCTTGGTCACATGGCCGACCAGCACCACGGTAATGCCCCTGGTCTTGGCCAGGCGCACGAGCGCTTCCGAGCCGGCCCGAAGCTGCGATACGGTGCCGGGCGCCGATTCGATCACCGGGGTCCACAACGTCTGAATCGAATCGATGACGACTGCGGCAGGCTGCGGCTCTTCATTGAGCGTGGTGATGATGTCCGACACATTGGTGAGCGATGCGAGCAGGACCGCCGCGTCGGCAAGTCCCAGCCGTTCGGCGCGCAATTGCACCTGGGCGATGGCTTCCTCGCCGGAAACATAGATAACCCTTTGTCCCTTGCGCGCCAGTTCCGCCATTGCCTGCAAAAGCAAGGTCGATTTGCCGATGCCCGGATCACCGCCGACGAGCACCGCCGATCCTCTGACGAAACCGCCCCCTGCAACCCGGTCGAGTTCGCCGATGCCGACCATGAGCCGCGGAGGCGGAGGCAGATCGCCTTTCAGCCCGACAAGCTGGCCCTTGCGGCCCTTGGGCAGGCTCTGCCCGCGCGCGCCTGCCACCGGAGCCGCACTTGCCTCTTCGATAAGGGTGTTCCAGGCCCCGCAGGATTCACAGCGCCCCGACCACTTCGCCGCCTGGGCGCCGCAGTTCTGACAGACATAAGCATGGAGCGCCTTCGCCATCGCGGCGGTCGCACCTGCAGGAACTTATTTCTTGTCCTTGCCGGATTTTTCGCTGGATGCCTCGGGTTCCTCAGCCGGTGCCGGCTCGATCTTCGCCAGCGTTTCAGCCTCGAACACTTGCTCCGCTGCCAGCCGCGCCTCCTCGCGCTCGGAGATCGTGCCGGTCAGGATCTCGCCGCGCGCCTGCGCCTCGGCTTCATCGCGCGTGCGCGCCACATTGACCTGCACTTCGCTCACGACTTCGGGATGAAGGGCGACGCGCACCTTGTAAACACCGATGCTCTTGATCGGCTGCTCGAGCAGCACATGCGTGCGCAGCACTTTGACTTCCGCTGTCGATGCCGCATCGGCGATATCGCGCGTCGTTACCGAGCCGTAGAGCTGGCCGCTCTCGCCTGCCTGCCTCAGAATGATGAAACTCTTTCCGCTCAGCTTCGAGGATTCACCCTCCGCACCCGACCGCATCTCGGCATTGCGCGCTTCGAGCTTGGACCTGTCGCGTTCGAATTTTTGCCGGTTGGCTTCCGTGGCCCTCAGCGCCTTGCCCTGAGGGAGCAGGTAATTGCGGGCGAATCCGTCCTTCACTTTCACCACCTGGCCCATGGCGCCGAGCTTCTCGACACGTTGCAACAAAATGACTTCCATATTGGTCTCCTTCGCGAATTTTCACGTGTTCCGGTTGACGGGGGGCAGGGGCTTTGATCGCGCCCTGAGATTGAAGCCGGTCTCGACGATCCCCAATGCGACGAGTGGCAGCACGACGAGCCAGCTCAGCAGCACGAGAGCGACATAGAGACCGGCCAACAGAGAGATGCGTGCCGGGTGATTGATCAGCAGATGGTGGATCACCGCGAGCCCCAGGAGAGCGAATGCCGCGCAGAACGGCGCTACATAGACCGAGCCGATGAGCCCTGCGGTGCCGGGCAGCATGCTCAGGGCCCCGAACCCAGCGATGGCAAGGCTCGATTTGCGCGGGAAAGCAAGCGATGAGAAGCTTGCCCACGGCCTCAGCGAAATACCCCGCCGCTCCACCAGGAGTGAGGCCAGAAGCAGGTTGATCGTCATCGTCGCGAACCATGCCGCGGCGCTAGCCGCGGGCGCCACCATGATGAGCAAGTCGACCATCTGGGCGAAACCCGGCCGCTGCTGTTCGGGCAAATCCCTCAAGATCGGCTCTGCGAAGCGCGTTGACAGCTCCTTGAGGGTCGCCCGGAAGCTTTCCGCATCCGGTCCCACCATGACAATGACGAGCGTGAGCACCGCGCCGGCTAAAAGCGCGGTCCACAGTGTCAGCCGTCCTTCAGGGTACCATTCGGTGCCGCGGTCGACGGCTTCCCCTTCATTACGGCCGCCCGACGACTTTCGGCTGATGAGCGCGAGCCGGCACAGTATGACCGGCCCAAGAGCACTCGAGATCACGAAAAACAGCCCGGCCTTTGGCCCCCAAAAGCCGGCGAGGGCGGCTGCTCCAGCCGCGGCTCCGACCGCAGCCGAAACCGGTCCGAAGCTAAGCCCGACGATAAACAGCGGCAGGGGCGCCAAATAGAACAGCATGGCGGAAAGCGGCGTCAGCATGACGATGCTGGCATGCAGCGCCGCGGCGGCAAGGCCCGCCATGATGGCAATGATGATCCAGTGGGTTCTCTTCACCTGGCTGTCCCCGATCTCCATCGATGGGTTAGAGATGAAAATTCATCCCAGCCTGAAAGCTGCCCGCCGCCCGCGGGCATCCTTCAACTCACTTCATGACATAGGGCAGTAGGCCGAGAAAGCGCGAGCGCTTGATTGCCCGCGCGAGCTCCCGCTGGCGCTTTGCGCTCACCGCCGTGATCCGGCTCGGAACGATCTTGCCCCGTTCGGAAATGAACCGCGACAGAAGCCTGACGTCCTTGTAGTCGATCTTCGGTGCGCCTTCGCCCGAGAACGGGCAGCTCTTCCGGCGCCGGAAAAATGGCCGGCGCGCCTGTCCCTGTTGCTGGGCCATTACCTGCTCTCCACGTTTGGATTTGTCGACTGCGGGGCTTCATCGCGCGGCGCGCGCGGCGGTCTGTCCCGCGGCGGCCCGCGGTCATTCCGGTCGAACCGGCGTCCGCCGCCGAAGCCGCCACGGTCTCCGCCGAATCCGCGATCGCCGCCGAATCCGCCACGGTCCCCGCCGAATCCGCCGCGATCATCGTCGCGGTCGCGCGAGCGGCTCTGCCGCATCACTGCCGATGGTCCTTCCTCAAGCGCCTCGACGCGCACGGTCATGAATCGAATGACGTCTTCATTGATCGACATCTGCCGTTCCATCTCGGCGACCGCGGCTGGCGGCGCATCGATGTTGAGCAGCGAATAATGGGCCTTGCGATTTTTCCTGATGCGGAAGGTCAGCGATCTCAAGCCCCAGGGCTCGACCTTGTTCACCTTGCCGCCATTGTTCTCGATGACGGATTTGAATTGCTGCGTCAGCGCCTCGACTTGCGGGGCCGAGGCATCCTGGCGCACCAAAAATACATGCTCGTAAAGCGGCATTGCCGATAAGCCTTTCTCTCTGCTTCACTGCCGCATCCGGCGCTGAGCCTCACCCGAGCCCATCGTTGAGAACAGGCCAGAGTACGGTTCCTCGAAGGAGCGGGGACAGGGGAGGCGGGCATCTTGCCCATGCTTCGGCAACGCCGAAGCCTCCTTTCAGCCCCCGACCGGATGCCGCGGGACGGCGGCTTATAAGCCGATCGGGTGGCCTTTGCAAGAGCGGCGGCCGTGCGGATGCTTGACTTTGGCGCCGCATCCCATGATGGATGCCCGCGGGCCAAGGCGGGAGCGGCGGGCGGGAATGGCGGTTGCATTCATCTTTCCAGGGCAGGGAAGCCAGCATTTGGGCATGGGCAAGGCGTTGGCGGAATCATTTCCATGCGCGCGCGATGTCTTTCTCGAAGTCGATGCCGCGCTCGGCCAAAAGCTTTCCCGTCTCATATGGGAAGGGCCCGAATCCGATCTCACTCTCACCGAGAATGCCCAGCCCGCGTTGATGGCGGTCAGCATGGCGGTGGTCCGCGTGCTTGAAACCGAATATGGCGTGACGGCCTCCGCCAGTGCGGCCTATGTGGCTGGCCATTCGCTCGGAGAATATTCCGCCCTCACGGCAGCGGGCACCTTTTCTCTCGCCGATGCCGCGCGCCTATTGAAACTTCGCGGCCGCGCCATGCAGCAGGCAACGCCCGTCGGCACCGGCGCCATGGCAGCGCTACTGGGCCTGGACCTTGAGGCGGCGACAGAGGTCGCGGCCGAAGCCGCACGAGATCAGATATGCGAGCCTGCGAATGACAATGCGCCCGGCCAGGTCGTCGTTTCCGGCCATAAAGCCGCAGTCGAGCGCGCAGTCGAGATCGCCAAGTCGAAAGGCGCCAGGCGCGCCGTGCTGCTTCCCGTGAGCGCTCCTTTTCATTGCGCATTGATGCAGCCCGCCGCCGCCGTCATGGCATCAGCATTGGCCGGCGTGACGATGAAGGCTCCCGCGCCGCCGCTGATCGCCAATGTGACCGCCGCACCCATTGCTGATCCTCATGAGATCAGGAGCAATCTCATTGCGCAGGTGACGGCCACAGTGAGATGGCGCGAAAGCGTGGCGGCCATGGCCGCGCGCGGGGTGAATGTCTTCTGTGAGCTCGGCGCCGGCAAGGTCTTGAGCGGCCTGTTGCGCCGCAATGCCCCCGATGCATTGGCGCTAGCCTTCGCGACGCCTGAGGATATACGCGCCGGCACCGCCATATTGAAGGAGAAGGCCGATGCTGTTTGATCTCGCTGGCAAGACCGCGCTGATCACCGGTGCGACCGGGGGCATCGGTTCGGCCATCGCGCAGGCGCTTCATGCCCAGGGGGCGACCGTAGCCTTGTCCGGCACCCGCGGCGAGGTGCTCGATGTATTGCAGCGCAAGCTCGGCGAGCGCAGCCATATTTTCCAGTGCGATCTTGCCAGGTCCGAGGAGGTGGAAAAGCTCGTTCCCCTCGCCGAGGCGGCCATGGGATCGCTGGACATTCTCGTTAACAACGCGGGCATCACGCGCGACGTGCTCGCGCTGCGCATGAAGGACGAGGATTGGGCGGGAGTGCTTGACGTAAATCTCACCGCCGTGTTCCGCCTTGCCCGCGCGGCCCTGCGCGGCATGATGAAACGCCGGTCCGGCCGCATCATCGGGATAACTTCGGTTGTGGGCGTAACCGGCAATCCCGGCCAGGCGAACTACGCGGCTTCCAAGGCAGGCATGATCGGCCTGACTAAGGCCTTGGCGCGTGAAGTCGCGAGCCGTTCCATCACCGTAAATTGCGTTGCGCCGGGGTTCATTGAAACCGCCATGACGAGTGCACTTGCCGATAAGCAGAAGGAATCCCTGCTTGGCAGCATTCCCGCCGGCAGGCTCGGCGCGCCCGCGGAAGTTGCCGCTGCAGTGGTCTATCTTGCCAGTGCCGAGGCCGCCTACACCACCGGCCAGACCTTGCATGTGAACGGCGGAATGGCCATGATTTGACGGCTGTTCAATGGGGTTGCCGGTGTTCGACCTTTTGGCTCTTTCTCTGCGCCCGCCACCTATGATAGGAAGCGCAGGCTCAGGATTAAGGGATGGCAATTTTTCTTTCCAGGGGCTTGAGGAACGCGAGACCGCGTTGCCGCACCAATTAGCGAGGATTATCGAACATGAGTGACGTTGCAGAGCGGGTGAAGAAGATCGTTGTCGAGCATCTGGGTGTGGACGCCGAAAAGGTCACCCCCGAGGCAAGCTTCATAGATGATCTCGGCGCCGACAGCCTTGACAACGTCGAGCTTGTCATGGCGTTCGAGGAAGAATTCGGCGTTGAGATTCCCGACGATGCCGCCGAGACGATCCAAACCGTAGGCGACGCTGTGAAGTTTATCGAAAAGAGCCAAAGCTGACGGCTTGGCCTTCATCGCTCGCCGAAAGCGGCGGCGCAAAATCCCAGGCGGCAGGATTTTCTCAACCCTGCCGTCGATTTGTTACGAATGCTGGTGCTGAACAGCGCAGGAGCTGCATCTGCAATGCGTAGGGTTGTCGTCACCGGAATGGGCCTCATCACCCCCTTGGCATCCAATGTCGAGGAGAGCTGGCAAGGACTGCTCGCCGGCAAATCGGCAGCAACCACCATTGAAAAATTCGACGCGTCCGACCTGGCCTGCCGGATTGCCTGCGAGGTGAAACGCGGTGACGGAACGAGCGGCACCTTTAACGCCGATGACTTTCTCGATGCGAAGGAGCAGCGCCGCTATGATGAATTCATTCTCTATGGTGTCGCCGCTGCCAAGCAAGCCATGGACGATGCGGGCTATAGGGCCGCCACTTATGAGCAGCAATGCCGGCTCGGCGTTCTGGTCGGTGCGGGTATCGGCGGGCTACCGGGAATAGAGGAAACCTCGCTCGTGCTTCGCGACAAGGGCCCGCGCCGCGTCAGCCCGTTTTTCATTCCAGGCAGCCTGATCAACCTTTCCGGCGGCGTGATCGGTATCCGCCACGGCTGCAAGGGTCCCAACCATGCCGTCGTTACCGCCTGTGCTTCGGGATCGCACGCCATCGGCGATGCAGCGCGCCTCATCGCTCTCGATGATGCCGACGTGATGATTGCCGGCGGTGCCGAATCCTCCATCTGCCGCGTTGGCATAGCAGGCTTCGTGGCGTGCAAGGCGCTGTCGACAGGCTTTAATGACACGCCGCAAAAAGGATCTAGACCTTACGACCGCGACCGCGACGGCTTTGTCATGGGCGAAGGTGCCGGTATTCTGGTTCTCGAGGAACTGGAACATGCAAAGCTCCGCGGTGCGAGAATTTACGCCGAAGTCGTTGGCTATGGACTTACCGGCGATGCCTATCACGTCACTGCACCCTCGCCCGACGGCGACGGTGCCTATCGCTGCATGCTCGCAGCGTTGAAGCGGGCTGGAATTTCGCCCCATGACATCGACTATGTGAATGCTCACGGCACATCGACGCCGCTTGGCGATGAAATCGAGCTCGGCGCGGTGGAGCGGGTCATGGGCAATCGTCCCGATCAGCTTGCCATGTCATCGACCAAATCGGCCATTGGTCATCTTCTCGGAGCGGCGGGCGCCGTGGAGGCAGTGTTCTCAATTCTCGCCATTCGCGACGAAATCGTGCCCCCCACGATCAATCTCGACAATCCTTCGGTTGAAACCGCGATAGATTTGGTCCCCCACCGGCCGAAGAAAATGCCGGTCAACACAGTTATGTCCAATTCCTTTGGTTTTGGTGGCACCAACGCAACGGTGATATTCCGCCGTCTCGATAGCTGAGGGTGAAGGAGCCTGTTGGGTGGCTGCTAAGAAAAGACCCAAACGGAAATCCCTGGGCCGGGTGCTGGTTTCACTCGCGACCTTTCTGATGCTCCTGCTCGTACTTGCGGGCGGGGCGGCGCTCTACGGCCGCACCGCATTCGAGGCGCCGGGCCCGTCGCCGGAACCGCGCGTCTTTGCTGTCGAGCGCGGCATGCGCACGCCCGATATCGCGCGCGAATTGAAACGCGCCGGCATCATCTCTGATGAGAAAATTTTTCTCGCCGCTGCCTATTTGACCGGGAAATACCGCCAGATGAAGGCCGGCGAATATCAGTTTGAGAAAAACGCCAGCATGGCCTCGGTAATGGGACTCATCGTCTCCGGCAAGGAGCTGGTCTTCAAATTGAGCGTTCCCGAAGGCTGGACGACGGCGCAGGTCATCGAGCGCGTTGCCGCACATGAGAGCCTCACCGGGGATATTACGGAGACACCGCCCGAGGGGGCACTTCTGCCCGACACTTACGTTTTCCGCCGCGGGATGACCCGTGATGCCCTTCTGCTTGAGATGCGTGCAGCCCAAGCGAAGATACTTGACGACATGTGGGCCAAACGTGCTCCGGACTTGCCCTTCACCACCAAGGAGGAAGCCCTGACCCTGGCCTCCATCGTCGAGAAGGAAACAGCCATTGCCGCTGAACGGCCACAGGTGGCCGCCGTCTTCATCAATCGGCTGCGGGCCGGCATGCGCTTGCAGTCCGATCCGACGATCATCTACGGCATCACCAAAGGCAAGACGAAGCTCGATCGGCCGATCCTGAAATCTGATATTGAGGAGAAGACACCGTATAACACCTACCGCATCGCCGGGCTTCCGCCGACGCCGATCGACAATCCCGGAAAAGAATTGATCGCCGCGGTGCTCAATCCGATTGATTCGAAGGCCCTGTATTTTGTTGCCGACGGCAGCGGCGGGCATGTCTTTGCCGAAACGCTCGACGAGCACCACAAGAACGTCCGCAAATGGCGGGTCGTCGAAAAATCGCTCGCCGAGGAAGACGAAGCGCCCTCGGCAACGTCCCCCGCGAACCCCGCATCGCTCGCCATTGAAAGCCCGGATGCGCTGGAACCGCCCGCGATGGACGAAATGGCCCCGGCGGAAAGTTCTGACTATGACACGCCGCCGGGCGAACAGGAAAAGGCAAACACCGTTGCCGGCTCTTCCGCTCCTGTCGCCGAGGCCCCGCCTCCCTATGTGCCTCGCCGCCTCGTCGAAGTGGCAGGCAGGCGCGTGCCGATTCCCCTCAAGCGCCCGAAGAAGGGTTGATAAGTCTTGGCGCGCCCGGTCACGCTCGTTAGATTAGCGCCGGGGATGGTTAGACGGGGCTAGATGACGCTTTCCAGCATGACAGGTTTTGCCAGGGCCGACGGCCATGCTGCCGGCCTGAGCTGGCATTGGGAGATTAAGAGCGTCAACGGCAAATCCCTCGACATTCGCTTCCGGCTGCCTGGGGGGCTGGAGGCTTTGGAGATCGAGGCGAGAGCGCTGGCACAATCGCGGTTTCATCGCGGCAGCCTGCAGGTCAGTCTCGACGTCAGACGGGAATCCCTGACCGATATCCGCATCAACGAGGCGGCGCTGAACCGTCTCGTGAAACTTGCCAAGTCTGTGCAGAAGAAGCACAAGCTTCGGCCGCTATCGGTCGAGGGCCTCCTCGCCCTGCCAGGCGTTCTCGAACAACGCGAGGAGTTGGCGAGCGACGATAGTGTGGCCGCGCGCAACCGGCTGCTGCTCAACACCCTTGCGGAAGCCTATGATCATCTTCTCACCACCCGCCGCGAGGAGGGAAAGAAGCTTCGCGCCGTCCTTCTCGCGCAGTTCGATTCCCTTGCCGCTCTTGCCGGGGAAGCCCGCGACAGTCCCGAACGCTCTCCTGAGCGGATCAAGGCGCGCCTTCAGTTGCAGCTTGACCGGCTCCTCGATTCGGGCCGAAGCCTCGATCCGGACCGGCTTCACCAGGAGGCTCTTCTGCTGGCGACCCGCAGCGATATCCAGGAAGAGCTCGATCGCATCTCTGCCCATCTATCGGCATCGCGGCAATTGCTGGAGGACAGCTCAGGTCCGGTCGGCCGAAAGCTCGACTTCCTGGCCCAGGAGTTTCACCGGGAGGCGAACACGCTCTGCGCCAAATCTCAGGCCCAGGCGCTAAGCGCAATCGGGCTGGCGCTCAAGGGCGTCATCGATCAGATGCGTGAGCAGGTGCAGAACATTGAATAAGAAGCTCAAAATGGCGCCCATCGCTCGCCGCGGTCTTCTCCTGGTGATTTCATCGCCATCGGGTGCCGGCAAGACCACCCTGTCGCGACGGCTTCTGGATCACGATCCCAATATCACCATGTCTGTTTCCGTCACCACCAGGCCTCCGCGCCCGGGCGAGGTTGACGGCCGCGATTATTATTTCATTTCCAAGGAGCGGTTCGAAGCCATGCGTGAGGCCGGCGAGCTGCTGGAGTTGGCCGAAGTGTTCGGCAATTGTTACGGCACGCCGAAAGGTCCCGTGGAACACTCGCTCGCCAAGGGCCGCGACGTTCTGTTCGATATCGACTGGCAGGGTACCCAGCAATTGGCCCAGGCGATGCAGGACGACCTTGTCCGGGTCTTCATCCTTCCGCCCTCCGTCGAGGCGCTGCGCGATCGTCTCATCAGCCGCGCGCAGGACCCCATGGTTGTCGTGGCCAAGCGCATGGCCGAAGCTTCGCGCGAGATCAGCCATTGGGCCGAGTACGACTATGTCATCGTCAACGACGATCTCGAAACCGCCGATCGCGAGATTTGCGCGATCCTTGCGGCGGAACGGCTGAAGCGCAAACGCCGTATCGGTCTCACCGCATTCGTCCGTTCGCTTCTGGATAAGCTCTAAGGTCTAAGCACGAGGCGGCCCATGACATCGCCCGCCCGCAGCGCTGCGATGGCGTCATTGACGGTATCGAGAGAACGCACCTCTACCGGTATTGCATTCACGCGGCCTTGCCTGACCAATCCGATCAGCTCCCGCGCCTCGGGCAGCGACCCGGCAAACGAACCGATGATCGACAGCTGCCGAAGCGGGAACATCGGAACCGGGAGCGCGATACGTCCTCCCATCAGTCCAACGACGATCACGACGCCGGCCTTGCCCAGCATTGCCTGAGCGAAGTCGAGCGAGTCCTCCGAGCCTACAAAATCGATTGCAGCCGCCATGCGCCCGGCCGCCGCTCGCAGCTGCTGGCGCGACTCCGCTGCTGCTGGATCAATCGCCAGATCGGCGCCCTTCTGCAGTGCCATTGCGCGCTTTTTCGGATCTATATCGGCGACCACGATGATGCGTTGCGTGATGGACCGGGCGAGCTCCAGCGCCATGAACCCGACACCGCCCAGCCCGACGATCAACAGCGGACCCTCCTGGGCCGCGCTCGTCATTTTTCTCAAGGCCGAATAGGCAGTCAGCCCTGAGCACATATAGCTGCCGGCGATGCTCGACCCGATGCCATCGACATCGAGCAGATACCGCGGATGCGGAACGAGGACATGGCTGGCAAACCCGCCGTCGCGCTGAATACCCAAATGGCGCATGTCGCTGCACAGCTGTTCCTCGCCGCGCTCGCATCGCTCGCAGTCGCCGCATCCGATCCACGGGTAAACCGCGTAGAGCCGCTTGCCATTGGCGATGCCGCCGACCGCCGGTCCATGCGCCTCGATAGTGCCGCAGATTTCATGCCCGAGCGTAAACGGCAGCTGTCTGCCCTCGCTGATGTCGAGTGCCTTGCCTTCGCCCAGGTCGAAATGTCCCTCGATGAGGTGCAGGTCGCTGTGGCAGAGGCCGCAATGCTCGACCCGCAGCACCACTTCTCCGTCCTTTGGCGGGGGAAATTCCGTCTCGTTGCGCTCGAGCGGCGCGCCATAACGGACCAGCGACTGGCGTGTGACGGTCGTCATTCTGTCTCGGCCGTTTCCACTGCAATAGCGAGCCGGCAAAAGTCGGCGACACTAAGCTGTTCGGCCCTGAGCCGGGGATCGATCCCGGCCTTCGCCAGCAAGGCCTCGCTCTCGGGGGCCAGGGCCTTGAGGCTCGAGCGCAGCATTTTCCGCCTCTGCCCGAAAGCCGCTGCCGTGACCCTTTCGAGGGTCCGGCTCCTGCAGTCCGGCATGGCCGGAGCCTGGGGCGTGATCTGAATGACGCTGGACGTCACCTTCGGCGCCGGTGTGAAGGCACGCCGGTCGACATCGAACAGCTTCACCGCGCGCGACCGCCACTGTGCCAGCACCGACAGCCTTCCGAACGCTTTGCTTCCTGGCGGGGCGACGATGCGCTCCGCGACTTCCTTTTGAAACATCAGGGTCATCGACATATACCATGGCGGCCAAGGCTCAGCTGTAAGCCAGCCCGCCAGCAGCGGCGTCGCAATATTATACGGCAGATTTGCCACGATCTTCGTCTGTCTTTCCGCGACAGCGGGCCAATTCACTTTGAGCGCGTCTGCCGCGACGATGCTGAGCCTGCCCGGAAACACCGCCTCGATCTCCTCAAGAGCCGGGATCGCCCGCCGATCGGTTTCAACGGCGATGACCTTTTCCGCACCTTCGCTGAGCAGCGCCCGCGTCAGACCTCCAGGGCCCGGTCCGACTTCGATGACAGTATGGTCTTTGAGCGGCAGGGCGGCGCGGGCGATGCGGCGCGTCAGGTTGAGATCGAGCAGGAAATTCTGCCCGAGGTTCTTGCGTGCGGTCAGCCCATGCTGGGCGATGACGTTTCTAAGCGGCGGCAGTCCGTCGATCATGGCGGCTGTTGTGCATGATCGGCCATGGCCGCTGCAAGCCGCAGCGCGGAGATCAGGCTTGTCGGATTGGCTCTGCCGGTGCCGGCAAGCGACAGCGCAGTGCCGTGATCGGGGGACGTCCGGATGAATGGCAGTCCAAGCGTCGCGTTCACGCCTTCATGAAAGCCGATGGTTTTGACGGGAATAAGCGCTTGGTCGTGGAACATGCAGATCACGACGTCGAACTGGGCTCGCGCCTCCGCGTGGAACGCGCTGTCGGCAGGTATGGGGCCTTCGACCGCGAGGCCCTGCCGTCGCAGTTCGTCGATCGCCGGAGTGATGATCGAGCGTTCTTCCTCACCGAGCGCTCCGCCCTCTCCGGCGTGTGGATTGAGCCCGGTTACCGCGATCCGCGGCGCGGCTATACCGAAATAACGCTTCAGATCCGCGTTCACGACCAGTGTCTGCTCCTGGATCATCGCGCTGCTCAAAGCCGCGGCGACATCGCGCAAGGGGATGTGAACGGTAAGCGGCACCGTACGCAGGCCGAGTGCCGCGAGCATCATCACCGGCTGCGCCCGGTGGCCCTGTGCTCTCGCCAGCGCCGCGATGAAATCCGTATGTCCCGTATGCGGAAAACCGGCGGAGTAAAGCAGTTTCTTGTGAATGGGGTTGGTGACCATGGCCCCGACCTCGCCGGCAAGCGCGTACGTCACCGCCCGTTCGATGGAACCGGTAATCGCTTTCGCATTGGCAGCGTCGGTATGGCCTGGCCGCGAAATTTGTGCCGCCGGATGGGGCAGCACCGGTAGTGCTTCGGCGAATAGTGCCGGCGCCTGTTCCGGCCGGTCGATAGCGGCAAATTCGATGGGCTCGCCGATCATCTTGGCCCGGCTCTTCAACAGATCGAAATCGCCGATAATGAAAAAACCTCGCTCGAAACCGGAACGCAGGTTGAGCCAGGCTTTGACGGTAATGTCCGGCGCGATGCCGCCAGGTTCCCCCATGGTTATCGCAAGGGGCTTCGGACGCCCTGCGGTCATTACTGGGTTTGATCCTGTTCCAGCGAAGGATCTTTGTAGTCGATCAGGGCCGTTCGACGGAGGTCACGAATATACTTCTCTTCGTAAGTGTCATACGCTTTTTCGGTCAGCATGCGCTGAACCTGTTCCCGTGTGGGACCCTCGGGGGCCAACAGCCGCTTCCCGCAGAAGGCGATGAGCTGTATCCCTTCCTTCGACCGCATGGGACCGAGCAGCGTCTTGGTTCCTGCCTTTTCAAGTGTAGCGCGCATTTTTTCCGGCAGCTTGTCGGCCTGTATCTGAATCACCTTGCCGATCTTGACGTTGAAGATCCCCGCCACCGCTTCGTTTGCTTTGCCGCAGCCGGTGTATTTTTGCGCTATTTGCTGCGCTTCGATAGCACGTGCCTGCAGCATCTGGCTGACGATCAGCTCGCCGGTGGCTTGCATCGGAAGCGTGATCTCCCGTATTTCGAATATCTGCATCGGCTGCAGCCGGGGATCCTGCTTCAGCTGTGCAAGCTTGCGGTCGACCTCGGCCTCATCGACATGCGGCTTGATTTTGTATTTGGCCATCAGCACGCGGTTGAAGGAAAGATTCGTGAGCAGCTGCACGCGCAGTGCCTTCATGGTGATGCCGGCGGCCTTGAGCTTGGTCTCCAGTCCCTCGACTGTCGTTCCTGACCCCTTGGCCAGTCGCTCCACCGCCGCATCGACCTGCTCGTCGGTGAGCGTAGCCTTCAGCCTCGTCGTCTCGGCGCGCTTCAGGCGGTCGTTGATCGCGATTTCCAGCGCCTCCTTCCGTGTCAGCTTTCTGCCGCTGCCCAGCACGCTCGTCATCTTGATCCGCTGCTCGATATCGAAGCTGGTGATCGGCTGATCGTTCACAACGGCCACCACGCCTTTATTTTCCCCCGCCGCCGCACAGCTAATCGGCAACGCAGCGATCAGGGCGAGCAGCGCTGCTGCGATGTGACCGGCGAGCTTATTGCCCAATTGAGTACCTTCGCTCATCAATTTGCGCCAGAACAGGATATTGAACGGAAGCCCTTCGCACAGGATTGTGGCGACTAATTGCCGTCGCTCGCTCCGGTCAGGGATTTGAATTTCAACGAGAACATAACCGAATGGCTCTTGTCCAGGTCGCCGTCATCAAGGTTTTCATCGGAGATATAGGCGATCTTGAAGTTCATGCAGTCGCAGTCGAATGCCAGTCCGATCGTCTCCTGCTTCGATGTGTCCGACTCGAAGTCATAGCGCATTCCGCCGAAGAGGCTCCATCCGCCGATCAGCTGCACCGTGGCCGATGCCCATGCCTGCAACTCGTCGGTCGGCCTGCCATATTCCTCCGCCGCGTCTACATCGCTCAAGCCGCCGCTCAGCGACCATTTTGCGAAATCCAGGTCCACCCCGGCCTCTTGCACGATAACGTCCAGCCCTTCCTCATCGAGCCGTGTCTGATAGCTGAACCGGATGTAATCCCAGGGTTGATAGGCGATCGCCGCCACGAGATCTAACTCGACCCCCTCGAGGCCCGATCCTGCCCCATAGCTGTTTTCACCGGCGATGTGGAAGGACTCGCCCACGCTGGCCCGCAGGAAGCCGCCATTCGGCATCAGATAGCTGTAGAGAAGACCGGTATTCATCCGCGTCCCGCCTTCGAAGCGGTCTTCGCCGGAGAACTTCTGGTGAAGGAAGAGATTGGTCGTGTCGAAGTTCAGATTGATCGCATCTTCATTGCCGATCTCGTCGACGTTTTTTTCGTCGCTGGCGGTGATGAACTGCGCGACCGGTGTTATCACATGCTGGCCGGATGACCCGCCGCGCACGAATGGCCAGCGCAGGTCGATTCCCGTTGTCGGCAGGAGGCGTGCCACGTTCTCATCCTTTTCCACCAGAGCGGGCAGCAGATCGTCATCCGGCAGGTCGTGATTGACATAGGCGTCGGCCCTGAGCTTGCTGAACGGAGTGACCAGCGCGCCGCCGCCGGTGATGAACTGCCGCTGCCAATGCAGCGTTGTGGTCATCCGCGTCTGGTCTTCGCCGTGGTTCACATTTTGGTAGGGAATCTCGCTTTCCTCGCGGTGGAGGCTGTAGAGCGAGGACTTGATCCCAAGCTCGCCGCCAAGAACCGGCGTATCGAAAATATAATCATGCTCGACATAGGGCAGGGCCAGGGGGCTCGTGTCGCTGTTGTCTACGATGAGATTGCGGAAGTGCATCGCCCGCGCCCTGAAGAAATTGCGATCGTCGATGCCGGTAATAAATGCTTCGCTGGTCAGCTCGTCGCGCGGGTCGACATTGTATCGGCGCATGAATGTATCGTCCGATGTCGCTGTCGCGTCCCATCCCCAGGTCCAGTGCCTGTTCAGTTCGAATTTTCCCGCGGTATGGACGGAACCGCGCCAGCGCACGTCGCCCGGCGGCGGTATATCGGGATTGAGCTGATAAATGCCGGCTCCGTCGATGTAATATTCCCCCGTCCGCGTGCGCTGGCGCCATACCGCCCGCGGCATCACGCCCTGATCGGTGGTGATCAGGGGCAGGAAGGTCAGATCGTAATTGGGGGCCAGCGCCCAATAATAGGGAACGGTGACGCCGACGCCGATGTCTTTGGAAACAGATAACTTCGGTGTCAGAAAGCCCGACCGCCGCTTGACCGTTCCATCGGTGTGAGAGAATTTCGGCAGCCAGAATACCGGTACGCCGAGAAATTCGAATGTCATGTCTTCGTGGCGAATTTCCTGCTTCACCTTGTCGTGGACGGCGACGCGCGACTTGATCTCCCACAGCGGCGTGCCGTCTCGCGTGACGCACGTGTCGCATGCGGTGAAGGTCGCCCGCTCGAAGATGGTGATCACGCCGTCCTGGCGGCGCGCATAATCCGCCGTAATGGTGGCATTATTGATCAGGAGTAGCCGCAGATGCTCGGCAAACCCGTCGCGGAACTTGTTCTGCAGTTCCAGGAGGTCGGCTTCCAGGATGTTTCCGCCGGGCTCGCGCATCCGGATGCTGCCGGTAGCCCGCAAAATATCGTCGTCCTGGTCATAGGTGACTTCGCTCGCCACGAGCACATAGGGACCATAGGTGATGACGACGCGCCCCTCCGCGGTCGCGACCTTGGTGGCCGCATTATAGGTAAGATACGTCGCTTCCACGTTCACGCGCGTACTCGGCGGCGGCTTTTGTATGTCGAATTCCGGCGTGTCGATGTCGAGGCTGGGGGTCGGCAGGCTGATAGCCCAGGCCGGAGGTGAAACGGCAGCGATGAGCGAAACCAAGCCGAGCCCGGCGGCAATGCCCACGGCGATTCGGGATAAACCTATCCCGAGCGCGGGAAGGCAAAGCCTTCCCCGCTGAGCTTTGCGTACTCGGCCGAATAGCCGCAAGCTCCCCGCCTCCTTCAATCATGAACACCGCACTCCACAAGTGCGGAGCCACGCGATCACGCTACGTTACACTTTTTTACCTGCTGCGTCACGCGTACGGAAGCAAAAAACTCGTAGCTGTAACTGCTTACCGGTCCGGCACAATGTGCCCCGGCCTCGTCTGATTCGCGAGTTCCGTTGCAGTCTGGGGGCAATCGGGCTAAATCGGCGCCAAATCGCAGATTCCAGCCATTCCCAGAAGCGGACCTTCCCATGAGGATCAAGTTTGCCCCCGTGTCGCTGCCCCAATCAGGCGTCCTTGTATTGCTCGTTCCTGCCGGCGCCAAGCTGTCTGGGATTGCAGCACAGGCGGACGAAAACAGCGGAGGTTACATTGCCCGGGCGATCAAGGCGGCCGGTTTCGAGGCGAATCGCGACCAAATCCTCGACATTCTCGCCCCTTCCGGGCAGTCGCTGCGCCGCATCATCCTTGCCGGCATAGGCGACCCGGCCAAGTTGCAGGCCCGTGACCTGGAGCTCATTGGTGGTGCGATCTGCGGCACGCTGCAGGGGGCCAAGGTGACGGAGGCCTTTCTCGCCTGCGACTTTCCCGTCCCGGAATCGATGCCACCGGCCGAGGCTTCAGCACTTCTCGCCTCCGGCATCCGCCTTCGCCAATATTCCTTCACCCGCTACAAATCGGTGGGCGCAGAAGAAAAGCCGAAACTCAAATCTCTTACCCTGCTCACCCCTGAGCCGGCCGCCGCCCAGCGGCTCTACCAGGCTTTCGATGCTCTGGCGGCAGGCGTTCACCTGGCGCGCGATCTGGTGAACGAACCGGCGAACATCCTTACCCCCGCCGAATTCGCCCGTCGTGCCGCGGCGGTGAAGGAGCTGGGCGTCAAGGTCGAAATTCTCACCCCCCGCGAGTTGAAGAAGCTCGCGATGGGCGCTTTGCTCGGTGTTGCCCAGGGCTCGGTCAATGAACCCCGCCTCGTGGTCATGCAATGGCTGGGCGGGAGAAAGGGAGAACGCCCGCTGGCTTTCATCGGCAAGGGCGTGACGTTCGATACCGGGGGCATTTCGATGAAACCGGCCTCCGGGATGGAAGATATGAAAGGCGACATGGGCGGCGCCGCCTGTGTCAGCGGCCTGATGCATGCACTTGCCGCCCGCAAGGCCAAGATCAATGTCGTCGGCGTCATCGGACTGGTGGAGAACATGCCGAGCGGCAACGCGCAGCGGCCGGGCGACGTCATCACCTCCATGTCCGGCAAGACGATCGCCGTGCTCAACACCGACGCCGAGGGCCGTCTCGTGCTTGCTGATGCGCTTTGGTATGTGCAGAAGCGCTTCAAGCCCAAATTCATGATCGATCTGGCGACACTGACCGGGGCGATCATGATCGCTCTCGGCAAGGAGCATGCCGGCCTGTTCTCCAACAATGATGAACTGGCGACCCGGCTGCTGCAGGCGGGAATCGATACCGGCGAGAAGGTCTGGCGCATGCCGCTTGCCGCTGAATATGACCGGCTGATCGATTCCGACATTGCGGATGTGAAGAACATCGGCGGCCGCAACGCCGGCTCGATCACCGCCGCGCAATTTCTTCAGCGCTTCGTCAATGGCGTGCCATGGGCGCATCTCGATGTTGCCGGCACGGCCATGGACTCCGCGAAAACCGCGATCAACCAGAGTTGGGGATCGGGCTGGGGCGTTCGTTTGTTGAACAGGCTGGTGGCCGACCATTACGAGCGATGAAGCATCCGGCGTGACCGAAGTTTTGTTCTACCATCTTGAACGTCAGCCCCTCGAGCGTGTCCTGCCGCAGCTCGTGGCCAAGACTCTGGAGCGTGGCTGGCGGGCCGTGATCCAGGCCGGCAGCGAGGAAAGGGTCGAGGCGCTCTCGGCGGCACTTTGGGTGACGGGCGAGGAGTCCTTTCTGCCGCACGGCACGGTCCGCGATGGCAACGCCGATCTCCAGCCGGTGTGGATCACCGAGTCGGACGACAATCCCAACGCCGCCAATGTCCGCTTCCTGGTCGATGGTGCTCGCGCGGGCGACGTGACTTCCTTCGAGCGGGTGGTGTTCCTTTTCGATGGCCGCGACGCCGAGGCGGTCGAGAATGCCCGCGCCGCCTGGAAGGATTTTCTCGGCGCCGGCCACGCCGTCACTTATTGGCGCGAAGACGCCCAGGGCCGCTGGCAGAAGCAGGCTTAGCAGGCGCAGCTTGCGCATCGGGCTTGCCAGGCGGAGAGGGCAGGGCGCAACTTATCATGGTGTACTCCCGGGAGATCGCGTGATGAACTCATCCTCTGCTTCGACAATTGCTTTTGCGTGGATGTCTTTCCTCGTTTTGCCGGTGTCCGGCACCTGGGCCGCCGATGGGAGTCTGGCCGACGCGCTCAAGACCATCCAGGGCAAGGAAATGGTGGACCTCACAAATACCTTCGGAACCAGCACTCCCGTGTGGTCGGGCTTCGGCCAGATGACCATGTCGGCAGCTGCGGATCCCAAAACCCATCGGCCCTACACGATCGACAAGGATGGTTTCCGCACGACCTATTATTCGATGGTTGGTCAATACGGAACCCATGTCGATCCGCCGGCCCATTTCGACGAGAACGGAATGACGATGGACAAGATACCGCTGCAGCAGATGATCATGCCGCTGGTCGTTTTCGACGACACTCAGTTCTTCGCCAAGGATCCAAATCACGCTTTGACCGTCGATGATATCAAGGCCTGGGAACAGAAGAACGGCGAGGTACCGAAGGGCGCCTTTGCTGCGTTGCGGACCGACATGTACAAGGACTGGGAGTCCGATCCGGAGAAATTCAAACGTTATCCTTTTCCCGCCTGGTCGCTCGACGCGGTCAAATATCTGTTCGAAACCCGCGGCGTGACGGCCATCGGTCATGAGGCGCTCGATACCGATATCACGCAGACGATGGACTCCGAGACGTGGCTTTTGAAGAGCGGTCATTATCAGATCGAAGTAATGGCCAATCTCGATAAGGTGCCGGAGAAGGGTGCGGTTATCGTGGTCACCTGGCCCAAGGTCGAGAATGGCTTCGGATTCCCGGCTCGTGCCTTCGCCATTCTCCCGTAACAGAAAATTCCTTCCGCCAGCTTTCGCTTCCGGGATGAAGGAGGGGTGGAGCGGCACCTCGCGGTGGCGCCAACGTTTAGTTTAGTAGAGATGGTGCGAGGGCGCTCCACCCCGGTGATTTTGGGAGGTCACTTTCACGTCACTCGCTTCGGGATGTTTCGAAGCCGCGCCGGCCTAGCACTCAACCCCTGGTCAACGGCAGCCAGTCCACGGCTTGCCTACAGGCACCGGCCCTTTCTCCACACTCAAAAGGCGACATCCGGACAGCGCCTCCTTCACGGAGCAGGGTGAAGAATGACTACTCTATACTAGGAATGTTGTCAAGTAGTATTTTATTCCCCCTCCGTCCCGTGTGGGGAGGGCGCATCTCCGAGAGGGTGGGGGTGACCCCCTCATCCGGCTCGATGCGGAACGCATCTCGGCCAGACCTTCTCCCACAAGGGGGAGAAGGAAGAGAAGCGTGAACGTCGGCCGGCAGCCTCCTCGTCGATGAGCCGGCCGGCCGGGTCTCGACCCTGACGGCCTCTCACGATTGCATGGCCTCGAGCGCGCTTTGCGCTTCGAGCCAACGATGCTCGAGCCTGTCCAGTTCGTCCTGCAGTTCCGCTCTTAAGTCTGAAAACTTTCTCGCCTTGTCCGGGTCCTGCGCATAGAGCCGCTCATCTGCAAGGGCGCGGTCTAGGATGCCGATCTTCTCGTTGATCTCGGCGAGACGGCTGTCGATCTCCCGCACCTCCTTCCCCAGCTTGGCCGCCTGGTGCCGCCCGGCATCGCCGGATGCGCGCCCGTTTGCTTTCACGCCCGCCCGCGCCCGCCGTCCGCCGCGTGCCTGGTCCAGGACATGACGCGTATAATCGTCGATATCGCCGTCGAAGGGTATCACCGTTCCCTCTGCCACCAGCCAGAGCCGGTCGACCGTCGTTTCGATCAGATGCTTGTCATGGCTGATCAGTACCACGCAGCCCTCATAATCATTGATCGCGTGAATCAACGCCTCGCGCGAATCGACGTCGAGATGATTGGTCGGCTCGTCCAGCACCAGGAGATGCGGCGCATGGAAAGAGGCGAGTGCGAAGAGCAGCCGCGCCTTCTCTCCGCCCGAAAGCACCGCACATTTGGAATCGGCGATGGCACTGCCGAAGCCGTAATGCCCGAGCTTCGCCCGCCGCTGCGCTTCGCTGTTGTCCGGCATCAGCCGGCGAAAATAATCATAAGGGCTGAGCGCTTCGTCCAATTCGTCGATCTGGTGTTGCGCGAAGTACCCCACGGCAAGCTGCTTGTGGTGATGCATCGTGCCCCGGGCCAGCGCAAGCTTTCCGCACAGCACCTTGGCGAGGGTGGATTTCCCATTGCCGTTTTGCCCGAGAAGGGCGATCCGGTCGTCGCTGTCGATCCTGAGTTCCAGGTCGTTGAGCACGGGCTTTCCTTCGATATAGCCCGCCGCCGCATGCTCCAGCCGGATGAGCGGTGGATTGAGCGGCTTCTTCGGCTCGGGAAAGATGAAGGGCGCAACCCTGTCCTCGATCATTTCGGCGACGGGCTCGAGCTTTGCTATCGCCTTCAGCCGGCTTTGTGCCTGCCGCGCCTTTGAGGCCTTGTAGCGGAATCGGTCGACAAAGCTCTGCATATGCCGCCGCGCTTCGTCCTGCTTCTTCTTGAATTTCATCAGCAGCGCCTGCTTCTCGCGACGCTGTTTGTCGAAACTGTCGTAATTGCCCTGATAGAACGTGAGCCTGCAGCGGTCGACGTGAAGAATGGAATTGACGGCATCGTTCAGAAGATCGCGGTCATGGCTGACGATCACCACCGTATAGGGATAGTCGCGAATGAAGCTCTTCAGCCAGATAGTGCCTTCGAGATCGAGATAATTGGTCGGTTCGTCGAGAAGCAGAATGTCGGGCGCGGCGAACAAGGCGGCAGCGAGCGCCACCCGCATCCGCCAGCCGCCGGAAAGGCCGGAGCAGGGCGCATGCTGCTGGTCCGAGGCAAAGCCGAGACCGGAAAGAATGGTCGCCGCCCGCGCCGGTGCTGAATGTGCCGAGATGTCGGCAAGCCGCGTCTGTATTTCTGCGATGTCGTGCGGATCATCCGCCGTTTCCGCGGCTGCGAGCAGTGAGCTGCGTTCCTTGTCGGCGGCCAGCACAACCTCGAGCAGGCTTTCACTGCCGCCCGGCGCCTCTTGTGCCACCCCGCCGATCCGCGCACGCCGCGGGATCGACACCGTTCCCGCCTCGGGCGAAATCTCCCCCGTGATCAGCTTCAACAGCGTCGTCTTGCCCGAGCCGTTGCGGCCGACGAGTCCCGCCTTGTGGCCCGTCGGCACCACAGCGGTCGCGTCGTCGAAAATCAGCCTGCCCTGGATACGGTATGTGAGCCCGTTGATCTGCAGCATAGGGCGCGTTGCATAGCCGGTTCCATCTTCAAAGTCATGTGATCTCGCGAGACTCTGCCGAATTGCCGTCATATTCCAATGTGACGGTCCCCACCCCCGCGACAAGCCGCCTGGAGAGCAACATGAGCGAACCCGTCCGCATTTCCCCCGAGATGATCCGTCTGTACGACGAATATACCCACCTCACTCTCGATCGCCGCAGATTCATGGGCCAGCTCACCAAGCTCGCCGGCAGCGCCGCCGCGGCAGCAGCGATCGTGCCCTTGCTCGAAGCCAATAAGGCCCGTGCTGCGATTGTCCCGGAAGATGATGCGCGGCTCAAATCGGAAAACATCACCTATCCGGGTGCGGCGGGCGAGATGAAGGGTTACCTGGTGTCGCCGGCCGAGGCTGCCGGCAAGCTCCCTGCCGTCATCGTCATTCACGAAAACCGCGGGCTCAGTCCGCATATTCGCGATATCGCGCGCCGTTTCGCGCTCGATGGCTTCTTGGCCCTCGCACCGGACTTTCTTTCACCGGCGGGTGGAACGCCTGACGATGAGGATCAGGCCCGCGACATGACCGGCAAGCTCGATCCTGCCCAGACGATTGCCAATGCGGTGGCGACAGTCGCTTTTTTGAAGCAGCATTCCTCCTCGAACGGCAAGGTTGGGGCCGTCGGCTTCTGCTGGGGCGGCGGGGTGGTCAACCGGCTCGCCGTCAACGCGCCTGATCTTGCCGCCGGTGTCGCCTATTACGGCAGCGTTCCCGAGCCGGCGGACGTGCCGAAGATCAAGGCAAAGCTGCTCCTGCACTACGCCGGTCTCGATGAGCGGATCAACGCCGGCATCCCGGCGTACCAAAAGGCGCTCGAGGCGGCGGGCGTCGGACACCGGATTTATGTCTATGAGGGCGCCAATCACGCCTTCAACAACGACACCTCCGAAGCGCGCTATAACAAGGAAGCCGCCGACCTCGCCTGGAGCCGCACCATCGAATTTCTGAAATCGGCGCTCTCCTGATCACCCGCTCTTGCCCAGGGCGACCTCAAGTGCTGTAGTCGGACAGGGTTCCGGGACGGGCCCGCCGCACAGCATGAGGAGGGATCACGTGTTCTCACGTCCAGTGTCGACAAGTTTGTTGGCTGCCGCTGCGGCTCTGTGGATGACCTCGGCTGGTGCCTCGGCCGCCGATATGATCGGAAATTGCGAGCTGTCCGGCACCAAGGGATCGCATGCGATTGCCAATCCGACCAAGCCCGGACAAATCACCGTCGCGGTCAGCTTGCCGGCGCCGACATGGTGGAACGGCGATACGCCCGATACCATCAAGGACGGCATGGAATATTGCATGGCCGCCGAGATCGCCTGGCGCGCCGGCTATGATAAGCTCGAGGTCGTGAATGTCGGCTGGGATCCGCTGGTGACGGGGCAGGTGAAGGATTTCGATCTCGCGCTTTCGCAGATTTCCATCACCGATGCGCGCAAGAAAGTGGTCGATTTCTCCGTTCCCTATTTCTCCTCCGACATCGGTGTGCTGGCCAAGGCCGATGCGCCGGTCGATGAGGCTTCGATCAAGGACAAGGTGGTGGGGGTTCAGGAGGCGACGACCGGTGGCTCCTTTGCCATGGAAACGCTCAAGATTCCCAAGGTGCAGGTCTATCCGAGCCAGGCCGACATGTTCACCGCCCTTGCGGCGGGCCAGATCGATGTCGCCATGACCGATACCTCGATCGTCCTGGCCGAGGAGCTGAAATCGCCGGGCAAGCTCAAGGTCGTCGGCCAGTACAAGACCGGCGAAACCTATGGTGCCATTTATCCCAAGGAGTCGCCCAACAAGGCTGCCTTCGATGCGATCATTCAATCCATGATCGATGACGGCACAATGTCGAAGCTCGCCGATAAATATCTCGCGGCCGTCTGGGGCCAGGACCCGGCCAAGGTGCCTTACTTCAAGCACTAGCCGCCGCGTCGGCGGCTGCCGCTCGTGTCTTCCGTTCACAAGACCGGGGATGCTCCGCTCGGCGCATCCTCCGTTCCCGGCCGAACCGGAAGCTATGCGCTGATCGCAGGCTTGGCCGCCGCGGCCTTGTTGGGCTTTGCCTTCGCTACGGGCCAGGTGGTGCGCGCTGCCGCTGCCGCCGAAGGAAGCTCCTCCGTGTGGATGGAAGCGGTGATCTGGCTCGCAGCGGCTGCTGCGGCGGTCCTCCTTTGGCCGGCATCGAAGGCTGTGGCGAACTGGCAGGCCACAACCCGGGCTCTCGCCGCCCGCCGGATCATCGATGCCCGCATAGCCGCCGCCGCTGCCAGGGACTGGGCGTATATAACGCTGGGCTACGCCGCGGCTGGCGCGCTGGCTCTGGGCTTCGTCATGTTTCTCCTGGCCAACGACATGGCGGTTGGCCGCACGTTCTTCTACCTGCCGCTCATGGCCGAGAAATATCACCTCGTCGTGCGCGCCTTCATCAACAATGTTTTTATATTTGTCGTCGCCGAGATCCTCGTCCTGATATGGGGGCTGATCGTTGCCATCGCCCGGCTTCTGCCGGGCGAGGCGGGGCGCCCAATCCGAATGCTCGCAGCGCTCTATTGCGATGTGTTTCGCGGATTGCCGGCGGTCGTAACCCTCTATCTCATCGGATTCGGCCTGCCGCTGTCCGGAATCCTGCCCAGCGAGATTCCGTTTATCGGCAAGGTGCCGCTCACCTGGTTCGCCATCATTGCGCTCACCCTCACCTATGGAGCCTATGTGGCCGAGGTCTACCGCGCCGGCATAGAAAGTATTCATTGGAGCCAGTTCGCTGCCGCGCGATCGCTCGGCCTGTCGTATTTCCAGGCACTGCGCTACGTCATCGTGCCCCAGGCGGTGCGCCGGATCATGGCCCCGCTCCTCAATGATTTCATTGGCCTGCAGAAGGATACCGCGCTCGTCAATGTCATCGGCGTGATCGACGGCTTCAATCAGGCGCGCATCATTGCTTCCAATGCCTTCAATCTCTCCGCCGTTTCCATCGTCGCGATCATTTTCGTGCTCATCACGATACCGCAGGCGCGCTTTGTCGACAAATTGCTGGAACGCGATCAGCGCCGCATGCGTGCTGCGAGTTAGGCCCAGCTTCATGCCCTTCCTCGAAATCAAGAACGTCCGCAAGAATTTCGGTCCGATCGAAGTTCTGCGCGGCATTGACTTGTCGGTCGAGGAGCATCAGGTGGTTTGCCTGATCGGACCGTCTGGCTGCGGCAAGTCGACCCTGCTTCGCTGCATCAATGGCCTCGAGGCGATCGGCGGCGGCGAAATCGTCCTGAGCGGCGATCGCGTGTCGGGCCCGGGTGTCGATGTCAATCGCCTGCGGCGTGACGCCGGTATCGTGTTCCAGAGCTTCAATCTCTTTCCGCACATGACCGTTTTGGACAACGTCACGCTGGCGCCCTTGAAGGTTCTGCGCAAATCCCGCCTCGAAGCGCGCGCAGAAGCCATGGCGCTTCTCGACCGCATCGGCATGCCTGAGAAGGCGGCGGAATATCCCGACCGACTGTCCGGCGGCCAGCAGCAGCGTGTCGCCATCGTCCGTGCGCTTGCGATGAAACCGAAGCTTCTGCTGCTCGATGAAGTCACCTCCGCGCTCGACCCGGAGCTTGTCGCCGAGGTGCTCAACATCATCCGCGACCTCGCCGCGAGCGGCATGACCATGCTGCTCGCCACTCACGAAATGGGGTTCGCGCGGGAAGTCGCTTCAAAGATTTGCTTTCTGTTCGACGGAAAGGTGCATGAAGAGGGCCCGCCGGAAAAGCTTCTGGGCCGTCCGGAGCGCGAGCGCACCCGCGCCTTCCTCAAGCGCATCATCGAAGCGGGAAGGCTGTAGCAGCTACGCTGACTTCATCGTCATTCCGGCGAAAGCCGGAATCCAGCCCCTCTTCTTCACAGCCTCCGCGAAGCCATGACCACACGCGATCGGTTCCTCAGGACGACCGAACCATTAGCCTCCGTGAACGGCGCCAGCATGGCCATGACGGCAGCTTTTACTTTCTCTGTGCCTGCATGGCGCACTGCCCGAATGCAAGGCGCCGCTGCAGCAATCGCGCACCACGCTGTTTCGGCATCGGCATAGGCGAGGCTGTGGCTGACCTCTTCCGTTGCGAGCGGCACGAGCCCGGCCTTGCTCATCAGCGTTTCGATCACGCCCGATTCGGAGAACTCCACGGGAGCGGCGATGCTGCCGGCGGGCGGCAGCAGTGCGATTACGGCGGGCATAATCGCTCTGAGCAAGTCGCAGTCCTGCTTGCGCCCCCATACCAGCATGAGAACTTTGCCGTCCATCGCGCATACGCGTGCTGCCTCCTTCAGCGCGGCGATCAAATCCCCGGCGAATTGGAAGGAATTGATGCCGGTCACCAGATCGAAGCTTTGGTCGTCGTAAGGAAGCTCCTCCATCTCGCCGATATGGATGGGCGTCTGCGGCAGGCGCCGTCGCGCGATCTCTATCAGCGCCTCAGATGCATCGACGCCGGCGACATGGGCACCGGCTTTATTCGCCTCGACGAGGAAACCGCCTGCGCCGCAGCCGATGTCGAGTAGCCGCATGCCCCGCCCGACCCCGGCACGCCTCAGGATCGCCTCATAGAGCGGCCGCCATGCGGGCTCCTGCACCTCGGCCCAGTCATTGGCCTTGGCACCCCATAACGCGCCTTGCACCTCACCCGTTCGCATCGAACGGCGCCTCAGCCTTCCCTTTTGAAGGCATCGTCGACCGGTACGCCATAGGCATTGGCGAGGCGGTTCGTCATATTGGCCAGCCCGACCACGGCGTAGAGCTCATTGAGCTGCTCTTCGCTCGCGCCTTTCGTTCGGGCGGCATATCCGTGGCTTGCCATGCAATATTCGCAATTATTGGTAATGGAAACCGCGATATAGATGAGTTCCTTCACCATGGGATCGAGGTGGCCTGGACCCATGATGTCCTTTACGCTCGCCCAGACATGGGAAAGCATCCGCGGCTCATTCGCCAGATGCTTCCAGAAATCATTCACATCCTTGACTTTGCGCGTGGCCTTGATGTCGTCGAATACCGCCCTGACCTCGGGTCCTGCTTGCTCATAACTTATGGGTTTCATTGCATTCTCCTTGACCGCCGGGCGCCACCATCACATGGATTTTTCGCAATGTCTTCGCGCAATTCTCGCAATTCCGCCGCAAATGAATGACGAATATCCTGGCCCAGAGAAGGGCTTGTTAAACGGGAGGCGACCCTATGAAGTTGAATTGGATGGCGGCGGGCATGAGCGCGGCCGTTTTGGCATTGGCGGCCTCGGCGCCTTTGGCTTTTGCCCAGACGGGCGGCAGCTACGTCATCGCCCAGGCGGAGGACGAGGCCCTTGCCGAGGCCCAGGCGATCATCGCGGAGGCGGGCAATATACAGAGCCTGTCCGAAGATGAGTTGAAAGAGCGGATCAAGAAGGCGCGCCAGCTCTCCCGCAGCGAAGGCCTGCCCGACGACGTTAAGGAAAACCTCAAATCCTTTGTAAGCGCCGCGCGCCAGGAGCTCGTTGCCCGCGAATCGCAACAGCAGCAACAGCAGACCGAGCAGCCGCCTGCCGAACAGCCGCAGCCCGAGCAGCAGACCGAACAGCCGCCGCCGCAGCCTGAGCAGCAGGTCACTGAGCCCGAAGCGGCGCCCGCGGCCCCTGCCGTCGATGATGAGGCTCTCGCTAGTGCCAACGCCCTGCTGTCTGAAACACGCCCGGCCAGTGAATTATCCGTCGATGAGCTCAAACAGCGCATGCGGCAAGCCCGCCGGCTGTCGGCCAATGACAATTTGCCCGCCGATATTCGCGATCAGCTGAAGGCCATTGTCGATGCATCGCGCCAGGAGCTCGCTGCCCGCGAATCCCAGCAGCAGCAACAAACGGAGCAGCCTCCACCGCCCCCGCCGCAGCCTGAACAGCAGGTGGAACAGCCGCCGCCCGCACAGGACCAGCAGGCCACGCCCGCCCCCGAGCTGAAGGTGGAGCAGCCCGAGCAGCAGGTCATAGAGCCCGAAGCGGCGCCCGCAGCACCCGCCGCTGCGGTGGACGACAAGGCCCTCGCGCAAGCCAACAAGCTGCTCTCCGATCCGCGGCCCTCGAGCGAATTGTCGGTCAACGATCTCCGGGAGCGCATCAGGCTCGCCCGCCGGCTTTCGGCGAATGAAAAACTGCCCTCCGATGTTCGCGATCAGCTGAAAGGCATCGTCGAGGCCTCGCGCCAGGAAATCGTCTCCCGCGAGACGAAATCCGAGCAGCCGACGCCGGCGCAGACCGAGATCGCCAATGTTCAGCAGGCGGCGCCGCCGCCCTCCGCAGCGGAGAACCGCGCCGTCGAGCAGCCCAAGGTGTCCAACGCCGCCGAGGAGCAGGCCCAGAAACTTCTCGCCGATAACACGCCTCTGGACCGCTTGAAGGACGAGCAGATCCGTGATCGGCTCGATGCCTACCGCAATCTCCTGAACGATGGCACCCTGTCGAGGCGAACGGAGCGTATGCTGCGCCGCAAGCTGCAGGACGAGCGCCAGGCATTGCGCGCGCGTGTTGGATCGCGGGAATTTGCCCAGCGCCGGCGGGAGCCTCAAGAGCAGCAGACACCCCCCGATACTTATGACAGCGGCGAGGTGAAGATCAGCCGCTACGACGAGCGCCCTGCGCGCCGGGAAATGCAATTCATCATCAACGACCGCCGGCCGCTTCGCAGCCTGAGCGATCTTGAATTGCAGCGCCGCATTATCGTGTTCCGCGAGCTTTCCTCCAACGAGCGCTATTCGGAATCGCAGCTGCTCTACATCCGCACGGAGATGGGCAAGGCTCGCCGCGAGCTGCGCCGCCGTTTCGGAGAAGAGAAGCTTGTCCGTGGCCGTGATCTCGACCGGCGCCGTCGCAACAAGGACCTCGACATCGACATCAACGTCGATCTCGGCGTTGGATCGGCGGCGCCGCCCGTCATCTGGGCGGCCGAGGAAGATGACGAGGAGATCGAGCAGCAGCTTGTCAGGCGGCCGATCCGGAGATTGGAGCGAACCTACGACCGCGATGAGCTTATCGACGAGCCGGAGGTGATTCTCACCAGGCCGGACGTTCGCGAGTTGCTTCCCGGCGTTGAAATCGATACGATCCGTTTTGGCTTCAATGAGGCTTTCGTGCGCGAAGAGGAAGTGCAGAATCTCGATCGCCTAGGCGCCATTATCGAGCGTGTGGTCACCGCCCATCCCAAGGAGCTGTTCGTCATCGAAGGTCACACCGACGCAGTCGGAACCGACGAGTATAATCTGAAGCTGTCGAAGCAGCGTGCCGAGGCGGTTCGCCAGATTCTGCTCGAATTCTATAATATCGGCGAGGACAACGTGATCACCGTCGGCCTCGGTGAGCGCTATCTCAAGATCCCGACACCCGATCCCGAGCAGGAAAACCGCCGCGTCACGGTGCGGCGCGGAACCCCGCTGCTGTCGGAATACGACCCGGACGAGGAATAGTTCCTCATCACAGGCGTCATGCGCGGATCAGGTCCGCGCATGACGCCGTTGCGCTCTTGCCGCCTTGCGGTCCACCCGCTATAAGCCCCCGCGCGAATTTTTCACAACACTGAGGGGACCATGGCCGTCGAACGCACACTTTCCATCATCAAGCCCGACGCGACGAAGCGCAATTTGACGGGCGCGATCAACAGCAGGATCGAAGCGGCCGGTCTGCGCATCATCGCGCAGAAACGGGTGAAGTGGCGCAAGGGCGACGCCCAGGCTTTCTATAAGGTTCATAAAGATCGCCCCTTCTACAAGGACCTGGTGAAATCCATGACCTCGGGTCCGATCGTCATACAGGTGCTCGAGGGCGACGACGCGGTAGCGAAATATCGCCAAATCATGGGTGCTACCAATCCTGCCAATGCCGAAGCGGGAACGATCAGGAAGGACTTCGCCGAATCCATCGAGGCTAATTCAGTTCACGGCTCCGACAGCGCCGAAAACGCCAAGAAGGAAATCAAGCTCTGCTTCAAATCGCGCGAGATCGTCGGCTGACCGTTGGCTGATGAGTTCCAGCCATCTTAGCTACCCCTTGAGCCTGGAATTCGACGGATCATAAGCAGGCTCCGGGATGATCCGCGCCGGCCGCCGCTGGTCGAGGATAAGGATTTCGAAATTCTCCCCAGCACGCGCGAGCTTCGGCTCGACATAGGCGAAAGCCAGCGACTGTCCGACCGCATGGCCGAAAGCGCCCGAGGTCGTGAGGCCGACGAGCCGGTCGCCCTGATAGACGGGCTCATTGCCCAGGACGTCGGCATCGTCGGCATCGACGCTCATATAGACGAGCTTGATCCGCTCGCCCCGCTGTTTATGCGCAAGGCTCGCCGCGCGGCCGATGAAATCCGCTTTGTCGAGACGGATGAACCTCTCCATCGAGCCCTCGAACATGTCGATCTCGCTCGTCAGCTCCGATCCCCAGCCGCGATAGGCCTTTTCCATGCGCAGCGAATTCATCGCATAGGTCCCGAAAAGCCTGATGCCGCAAGTCCTGCCCGCCACCATCAGCGCATCGAATACTTCGGGCATCTGCACCATGGGCACATGCAGTTCATATCCGAGTTCGCCGACATAATTGACCCGAAGCAGCCTCACCCCCTGAACCCCGGCCACCTCTGTCGTTCTGGCCGTCAGCCATGGCAACGCGCGATTGCTCAGATCCGCTAAGGTGCAGGCCTCGAGCACGTCGCGTGATTTCGGTCCCGCGAGCACCAGGCAGCCGAAACGATCTGTGATGTCCTCGATCACGACCTGCTCTTGGTCGCTGAGCCGCCAGCGCAGCTGGTCGAGATCGTGGAGCTGCGCTGCCGCGGCCGAGAGCACGTAGAAATGATCGCCCGCTAGGCGCGTCACCGTTATTTCGCTCTCGATGAAGCCGGCGGGGGTCAGCAAATGGCCAAGGATGATGCCGCCGTCCCGCGATGCGATGCGGTTTGCGCAGATTCGCTCCAGGAACGCATGGGCATCGCGGCCTCTGACATCGAACTTGGAGAAGGTGGAGAGATCCATGAGCCCCGCCCGTTCTCTGACCGCAAGCGCCTCTTCCCTCACGGGGCCCCACCAGTTGGAACGCTTGAAGGAGAAGACCTCGCCCATGCCCGAAGGATCGTACCAGCGCGCCCGTTCCCAACCGAAGATTTGGCTGAACTGCGCACCCTCAGCCTTCAGCTTTTCGTGCAGCGACGATTTCCGGAGATCGCGTCCGACCTCATGCTGCTCGGCGGGCTTCAGGCAATGATACATGTGGTGATAGTCGTTGACCGCCACCCGCGCCGTGTAGTCAGCATCCGCCCAGGAGCCGAAGCGGCGGGGATCGAACTCCCGCATGTTGATCTCGGACTGACCGTGAACCATCCACTGCGCGAGATATTTTCCAGCGCCCCCGCCCTGGCAGATGCCGATCGATGCGCCGCAATGCATCCAGTAGTTCCGCGGGCCCGGTGCCGGTCCCGACAGATAGGTGCCGTCCGGCGTATGGGTGATGGCGCCTGATATGACGTTCTTCAGCCCGGCCTTGGCGAACAGCGGAAAGCGTTCCGCGGCACGTTCGAGCCATGGCGTCAGCCGGTCGAGCTCGGGCGCGATGAGCTCGCTCTCGAAATCCCAGGCCGGCGGCTTGCCGTCCCAGCACACATGCGCGGTTTCCGTCTCATACGGGCCCACGAGAATGCCATTGGTCTCTTCACGCAGATAGGAATGGGAATAAGGGTCGCGCACCACCGGCAGCTCCGGCTTGAGCGCGATAAGTTCCTCAACCGGCTCGGTGATGAGATAATGATGCAGCATATTGGCGATCGGCACTCTGTGGCCCGTCCACGCACCGACCACATCGCAATAGGAGCCGGCCGAATTGACCACATGTTCGCAAATGATGTTGCCCTTGTCGGTGATGACCTGCCATTCGCCCGATTGCAGCTGCTTGATATCCGTGACGCGCGTCCGCCGGTAGACCTCCGCGCCGAGCTGCCGTGCTCCTGCCGCCATGGCGTTGGTGATGTCGGCGGGCGCCACATGGCCGTCCCGCACCGTCAGGAAAGCTGCCTTCACCCCGAAGGTTTCGAGAAAGGGATGATACGACCGGATCTCGTTTGGCCCCAGAATATGCGCTTCATAGCCGGCAAGCTTGGAGATGCCATGGACATATTTGAACCAATTGACCTCTTCCTCGGTAAGGGCGAGCCGCAAGCCACCGCATCCATGCCAGCTCACCGCCTGTCCGGTCAGCGCTTCGAGCCGCGGATAGAGTTCCGTCCCGTACACATGGACTTTCGTCATGTTCAGCGAGCCGTTGAAATGCGGGCACTGGCCTGCCGCATGCCATGTCGAGCCCGACGTGAGTTCGCCCTTCTCGATGAGCGCAATATCCGTCCAGCCTTCCTGGGCGAGGTGGTAGAGAAGCCCCGCTCCCATCACTCCGCCCCCCACGATGACCACACGCGCATGCGATTTCATTGAGCCATTCCTCCACCACCTCGTCATGGGGTGCCATTTCGCTCCGCTCCGGTAAAGACCTTGAGAAATATGATCGACGGGGTGAAGGCCGGCGCAAATCGTGCAAAACACAATCGATGATGGTAACGGCCCGTGGCTCCGCGAGGCCGGCGGGGCAGGGAAAACCGCGGTTTTCCCCTGCCGGCGCTCTTATTCGCTTTGCAATTCCATGCAACCGCTTGTATAGGTGAGTCGGCGCATCTGGCAGGCACTGAATTGGGGGAGAAGTATAATGCCAAAGCCATTGGAACTAGGCTCGCGCGATGCGAGCAACGATGACCGTATAAGTATCGGCCTGGCTACTGCATCACTTTTGCGGCGCGTTCGGGCACAAGGAAATCCGCTCGTCAGCTATTATTTCGAGATGGCATGGACTGCCTACTACCAGTCCATGGACGAAATAACGCGGCTGCGGATTGCCGAGGGTCTCGAGGACGCTCGCTAAGCTCATCATCCACCCTGGACAAGCCCTCTCAACAGCCGGGCCCGTTTCGGCTATGACAAGGCGGTTGTCCAGGGTGCGAGATGAACATTCGTCAGAACGTCCAGAATATCAAGACCGGTCTCTCGGTCTGCCCGCATGATTGCCCCTCCACCTGCGCGCTCGAGGTCGAGGTTCTCGATGCGCGCACGATCGGGCGTGTTCGCGGCGCGAAATCGAACAGCTACACCGCGGGTGTGATCTGCGAAAAGGTCGGCCGCTATGCCGAGCGCGTCCATCATCCCGAGCGTCTTCTGATGCCCCTGCGCCGCAAAGGCGCCAAGGGCAGCGGCGAATGGCAGAGGATTTCCTGGGAAGATGCCCTGGACGAGGTTGCCGGCGCCTTCCTGAAAGCCGAACAGCGTCATGGCGCCGAAGCCGTCTGGCCCTATTACTACGCCGGCACCATGGGCCTCGTCATGCGCGACGGGATAAACCGTCTCCGCCATGCCAAGAAATATTCCGGCATGTACGACACCTTCTGCGTCGCGCTCGCCTGGCCGGGCTATGTCGCCGGCACGGGCAGGCTGGCGGGAGCCGACCCGCGCGAGATGGCCCAATCCGATTGCGTGGTGATCTGGGGCACAAATCCTGTTCACACCCAGGTCAATGTGATGCATCACGCGATGCGCGCCCGCAAGGAGCGCGGCGCGAAGATCGTCGTCGTCGATGTTTATGAGACCTCCACGATGAAGACCGCCGATGTCGGCGTGATTATCAGGCCCGGCACCGACGGTGCGCTCGCCTGCGCCATCATGCATGTGCTGTTCCGCGACAATCTTGCCGATTGGCGGTATCTCGAGAAGTTCACCGATGTGCCGCGCGATTTCGCCCAGCACTTGCAGACGCGGACGCCGCAATGGGCCGAAGCCATCACCGGCTGCCCTGCTGCCGAGATCGAGGCCCTGGCGCGGCTGATCGGTGAGACGAAACGCGTCTATTTTCGCCTCGGTTACGGATTTTCCCGCCACCGCAACGGCACCGTCAACATGCACGCGGTGCTTTGCATTCCGGCCGTCACCGGGGCCTGGCAATATGAGGGCGGTGGTGCCCTCCATTCCAACAGCGGCATCTATCGCTGGAACAAGCGAATGATCGAAGGCACCGATGTTGCCGATCCTTCCATCCGTATCATCGATATGTCGCGCATCGGCGAGGCGCTGACGGGCAACGCCTATGATCTGGCAGGAGGTCCCCCGGTAACTGCCATGCTCGTCCAGAACACCAATCCTGCCTCCGTCGCCCCCGATCAAAACAAGGTGAAGCGGGGCCTAGCACGTGAGGATTTGTTTCTCTGCGTGCATGAGCATTTCATGACCGAGACTGCAAATCTCGCCGACATCGTGCTGCCCGCCACCATGTTCCTCGAACATGACGATCTCTATCAAGGCGGCGGCCACCAGCACATCATGCTGGGCCGGAAGCTCATCGAGCCCCCGGCCGAATGCCGCTCGAACCACGAGGTGATCTGTGAACTGGCCAAACGTGTCGGCGCCGAGCATTCAGGCTTCGGCATGACGGCGCGTGAGCTCATCGACTGGACGCTGGTCAACAGCGGCAGAGCGCCGCTCGAGCGCCTGGACGAGGAGAGCTGGATCGATATTCAGCCTGATTTCGAAACCGCGCATTTTCTCAACGGTTTCGCCCACCCCGACGGAAAGTTTCGATTCAGGCCCGATTGGCACGCAACGCGCTTCAATGCCCGCATGCCGGCGCTCGGTCCCATCGGCGACATTCCGCCGATGCCGGATCACTGGGCTGTCATCGAGGGAGCGGACGACAAGCATCCCTTCAAGCTCGCCACCAGCCCCGCGCGCGCCTTCCTGAATTCGACTTTCAATGAAACGCCGGGCTCGCGGAAGCGCGAAGGCAGGCCGACGCTGTTCATTCATCCTGCCGATCTCGCTGATTTAGGCTTAAGTGACGGCGACAAGGTCAGGATCGGCAATCAGCGCGGCACCGTGATGATTCATGCCCAGGCGTTCGCGGGGCTGCGGCGCGGCGTTGTCATCGCCGAATCGATCTGGCCCAATCGAGTCCTTCGAGGACGGTTGCGGCATCAACACGCTCACCGGCGCCGATCAGCCGGCTCCCTGCGGCGGCGCTCCCTTCCACGACGTGCATGTGTGGATCGCAGCGGTATCTCCCCATCGTCACCCCGACGAAGTCGGGGTCGAGCTTGATCGCAAAGATGAAGCTGGTTTTCCGGCGTTCGCCGGAAATGACGACTCCAACATCAAAATACATCCCGCACGCGCTCCGAAGCCAGAATCTTCTGGATGAAATCCGGCACTTCCAATCCCGCCTTTACCTTTGCCTCGAGGCCCGCCTCGGCTTTCCGCACCTCGGCCAGCTGCTCGATCGTCTTTTCGATCTCAACGCCGGGGATAACCACCACACCGTCATTGTCCGCGACGATCAAATCGCCTGAAGCGATCGTCACGCCGCCGATCACCACCGGCAGGCCCGCACGTGCCGGGCCCGTTGCGCGCCGGCGAATTGGGGCTCAGTCCGGCGCAATAGACGGGCAGCCCGACGGCGAGAATGCCCGCAAGGTCGCGCACCAGCCCGTCGGTCACCAGCCCGGCAACACCGCGATTGCGCGCCATGCCCATCAAGAGGTCGCCGGTGATCGATGTGGCGGTGAAGCCGTCGGTCGCCGCACACGAGCATATCGCCCGGCCTGGGCAGCGGCGAGTGCTGCGAAAAGCGCGAGATTGTCGGCCGGCCCGCAATGGCAGGTGATCGCCATGCCGACCATCACCGCAGCGCATCGGCGCCAGCGGCTTGATGCGATAGTCGAGTGCGCCCCGCCCGCCCATGCGCATCGACGGCATGGCCGGTCGGAACATTGGCGAAAGCGGCAATATGCTCGGGCGTCGGGCCGCGCGAAATTGCGCCGGATGGTGAGAAGCGGAGGGTCCTTGATCATGGCTGCGTCCATTGATCGTGAGAAAACACCAGGTCTTGTCCGATATCGGCGATATCGCGCGATGCCGCACAGGCCCATGACCCGCGATCGATCTCGCGACGATAGATGTCGAGCATATGCACGACCCCCGCTTCGCCCGCAATCGCCAGGCCCCATAGCTGCGGCCGTGCCGACGAGGCATGGCTGTAGCGCCGAGCGCCAGGGCTTTGACAACGTCGCTGCCGCGCCGGACGCCGCCATCGAGCAAAACCGGAATGCGTGCCGCAACGGCCTCGACGACGGCCGGCAAGCGCGGCGATGCTGGCGGGCGCCCCATCGAGCTGGCGGCCGCCATGGTTCGATACGATAAGCCCGTCGATGCCGCTGCTCGACCGCGGTCTTGGCCTCCATGCGGATGAAGAACACCCTTAAGCATGAGCGGCCCCGTCCAGATCTTGCGCAGATCGTCGACATCGTCCCATGACATCGCCGGATCGAGCATCGCCGCCATGCGCCCCGCGAGCATCTCGAAATCGGCGGTCTCGCCCGGCCGCGACATAATTGCCGAAGGTGATGCGCCCGATCTCGCGCCGCATGCGCCACAGCCACTCGCGCCTTCAGCGCCATGCCGGCAAGCCCCGCGAGGCCGAACGCGGCGGAATGCTGAAGCCGTTGCGGATGTCGCGCTCGCGATTGCCGAGAGCTGGTTGTCGATGGTAAGCACCAGCGCATCATATCCCGCCGCCTGCCGCCCGCTCGGCCAGTTCGCGGGTAAAGCCGCGATCCTTATAGATGAACACCTGCATCCAGCGCGGCGCCGCACCGCATTCGGCAAGCTGCTCGATCGTGCACACCGAGCCGTGGCTCAGGCAATAGGCGGTGCCGGAAGCACTTGCGGCGCGCGCGGCGCAGCGTTCCCCGTCCGGCCAGAACAGGCCGGCGAGACCCGTCGGGCCGATAATCACCGGCATGCTCAGCCGCTTCCGAACAGCGTGATCGACAGATCGCGGTCGCTCGCACCGTTCAATGGCCGCGGCAGCAGCTCGATCGTCGCGAACGCCTCTTCGTTCCGTCTCAGCGTATGCTCGTCTTCGGCGCCCCCATCGGCGAAATCGAAGACCGGGCGCGGCAGTGTCGGCGCGCGCCATCGACGCGCATCGCAGCGATGCTATAGGCCGCGCCGCTGCCAGGCTGGAGCGGGATGCGCTCATGCCGCCTTGTCGAGACCGTAGAAACCGATGGCATTGTCGCGAAAGAGCTTGCGCTTCTCTTCAGCTGTTGCGCCCTCCGACGATCCAGTCGACGATCTCGACCCATTGCCGGATAGGTGCCGGCAAGCTCCAGCACGTGCCAGTCGCCGCCATACATGATGCGGTCGAAGCCGAAACGTTTCGATCGCATGGGCGATATAGGGTTTGATCTGCTCGCGGGTCCAGTTCTTGTGATCGGCTTCGGTCACGACGCCCGAAATCTTGCAATGGACATTTGGCATCGCAGCCAGCTCCTTGAGATGCTGCCGCCACGGATCGGTGAGACCCGCCTTGATACCCGGCTTGCCGATATGATCGAGAACGAAGCGGACTTCCGGGCAGCTGCGCACCATCTTGATCACATTCGGCATCTGGTGATGGAGGATGCAGATGTCGAAGGGAATGTCGTGTCGGCGCCAGCAGTTTGAGGCCTTCGATGAAGTCGGGACGAGATGCAGAATTCCGGATCGGCCTGGTTCTGAATGAGCCGCCTGATGCCGCGCAGGATCCGGTGCTGCGCAGCGTCTCGAGTTCGGCTTCGATCGCCTCTGCCCTTTTCGAGCGGCAGCGCCGCGACCATGCCGGTGAGGCGCTTGTCTGAACCCGCGAGCCCGGAGACCCATTCGGCCTCGTCAAGATGCTGCGGAAAATCGACGTCGACTTCGACGAATACGAATTGTTCGATCTTGCACCGGGGCTCGCCGCCTTGGTAAGATCGCTCGGCAGCACCTGACGATTGAGCGAGGGCGCATTTTTTGTCCACGCATAGCCGAACCGTTTCGGCTCGCAGAGATGCACATGGCTGTCGACGATCGGAAAATCAGGCATTTCACTACCGCTCCGTTCCTTGCAGCTCATGGTCACGGATGCAGGATGGCCGTGTCAAGCACGGTTAAGCGCGGTCACGACGTAGTCGGGCGAACGTGAAGCTGGATTCCGGCTTTCGCCCGAATGACGATAGGGGCGAAACCTCTCTATCATCCTCACCCCGACGAAAGTCGGGGTCCAGATTGGAAGGCCGAGACATGAAGCTGGATCAGAGGCTTTCGCTGGAATGACGATGAGAGGTGTTTTCAATCGTGTGCTTTCTCAATCTGAATCATTGCTTGAACGGCCCGCTCAGCGATGGCTCATGCGGTAGTGGCTATGCTGCCCGCATCATCCACCAATATTGTCGAGTTTCCTCAAAATAAATCCTACCGCACGCGTTCTGATCCTATTGGCGCTGAGCCTGCTTCTCGCATCGACCATCCCGGTCTTCGTCACCGCATCGACGTTCTGACCGCCGCTTGCCGAAGGCACAGGGGCAGGGGATACTGACAGCTCCTGACATCATGCTGTCAGCGGCAATGGACTATCATTGCGTCATGAGACGTGCCGACCGCCTGTTGCGACTGGTGCAGATCTTGCGGCGGGCCCGCGGGCCCGTCACCGCTGCCCACATCGCCGCCGAGCTCGAGATCACCGTGCGCACGGTCTACCGCGACGTAGCGTCTCTCATCGGCAATGGCGTGCCGATCATTGGCGAGGCCGGCGTCGGCTATGTGCTCGGCGAGGGCTTCGATCTGCCTCCTCTCATGTTCAACGCGGACGAGCTCGAGGCCCTGATGCTCGGCGCGCGGCTGGTGGCGGCGCGCGGGGATAGGGCGCTTTCCTTGGCGGCTGCCGATGCGGTGACCAAGATCGCCGCGGTTCTGCCGAAGTCGCTGCGCCCGGTTCTGCTCGAAGCGCCCCTCATGTCGACGCGTTACCGCGAGCCGCTCCTGGATCACATCGATGCTGCGCTCATCCGCACCGCTCTTCGCGAGCAGCGCAAGTTGGCCATCGCTTATGTCGACGAGAAAGGTGAAACGACCGAACGTATCGTCTGGCCCCTCATGCTGGGTTATCTCGAAGATCGTCGCATCCTCGTCGCCTGGTGCGAGCTGCGCAGTGACTACCGCCATTTCCGCACCGACCGCATTACGCAGGCCAGCATTATGGCCGATCGCCTGCCTAAGCATCGCGACAGCCTTTTGAAACTATGGCGGGAATTGGAAGCGTCTCACTCCGCTGAGCTCATGGGCGCCAAGAGCCGCGTCTGATCCTTTACCGCGAACCGGTAAACCACACGGCCATCCTTCAGCGAAACTCCGCCGGAGGCGAGCCAGCCGAGCACCATGGGATAGAGCTCATGTTCGAGCCTGAGCACCCGCCGGGCAAGCTCATCGGCAGTATCTTCGGGCAGCACCGGCAGCGCCGACTGGGCGATGATCGGCCCGGCATCGACCGCGCCGCTCACGAAATGTACCGTGCAGCCATGAAGCTTCACCCCATCCGCTAGTGCCCGCGCGTGCGTGTCGAGGCCGCGGTAGCTCGGCAAGAGCGAGGGGTGGATGTTGACCATCCGGCCCCGCCAGCGCATCGCAAAGCCGTCACTCGAAGATGCGCATGAATCCTGCGCAGGCGATGAGATCGACGCCTTTGGACTGGAGCTGTTCTTGGAGCGCTGGCCTCGAATGCCTCCCGTCCGGCACATGCCTTGGGGTCGATGCACATGGCCTCGACTCCCTGCGCCTGCGCCGTCCTGAGCCCCGCCGCATCCGGCCGGTCGGAGATGACGCTGGCAACCTCTGCCGGATAATCCTTTTCCGCGGCAGCGCGGATCAGCGCTTCCATGTTCGAGCCGCGGCCCGAAATAAGAATGCCGACTCGCCGGCGTCTCATCCTTTGCGGCCGACCCTGCCGCTGATCTCACCTGTGGCTCTGCCCGCCGGGCATGCCTCGATCCAGCCGAGCGTCGACGACCGTCTCGCCTTGCGCCTCAAGCGTCGCGCGACCACATCGGCCGCTCTCCGCCGCGCGCACGACCGCGATCATGCCGATGCCGCAATTGAAGGTGCGCAGCATCTCGCGCTCGCTGACACTGCCGATCTTCTGCAGCCAGCCGAAGACCGGCGGCGGGGCACGGCACGCGAGATCGATCTCGGCGACCGTGTTCGCGGGCAGCACGCGCGGAATGTTCTCGAGGAAGCCGCCGCCGGTGATATGGGCGAGCGCCTTGATCGCCTCCGTCGCGCAGCCTTGCGGCAGCACCGGCTTCACATAGATGCGCGTCGGCGTCAGCAGCGCCTCGCCCAGCGTCTTGCCGGTCGCGAAGGGCGCGGCGCCGGATAGCTGACGCCGGCTCATCGCGACGAGCCGGCGGATCAGCGAATAGCCGTTGGAATGCGGGCCGGAGGAGGCGAGACCGAGAATGACGTCGCCCTGGCCGATGTCGCGCCGCGGCAGGATTTCTCGCGCTCGACCGCGCCCACCGCGAAGCCCGCGAGGTCATAGTCGCCGCCGTGATACATGCCCGGCATCTCCGCCGTCTCGCCGCCGATCAGGGCGCAGCCCGCCTGCCGGCAGCCTTCGGCGATGCCGGCGATGACGTCGCGCGCCTCCTCGACATCGAGCTTTCCGGTCGCGAAATAGTCGAGGAAGAACAGCGGCTCGGCCCCCTGCACGATGAGATCGTTGACCGACATGGCGACGAGATCGATGCCGACCGTGTCGATGCATGCCCGGCATCGATGGCGATCTTGAGCTTGGTGCCGACCCCGTCATTGGCGGCGACCAGCACCGGATCGCTTGATAGCCGCAGGCCTTGAGGTCGAACAGGCCGCCGAAGCCGCCAAGCGCCGCAGTCGGTGCCCGTCCGCGCCGTCGCTCGCGCCAGCGGCTTGATCGCCTCGACCAGGCATTCCCGGCCGAAATATCGACCCCGCGTCGGCATAGGACATGCCGTTATGGCCGTCTTGTTTGGCTGCGCCCATGCCGCTAGTTTGGCCCTCGAGCTGAGGCCGCTTGATTGCTGCCGACAGACCCCGTATGCCACGGGATCTCGAGCTATGCGGCTTGCTGCGGCGGAATAGGTTTCTTCGACTATAGGTTCAGCGTCACTGGCCGGGAGATGCTGACGTAGTGCAAGACTTGTTGCAGCCCCTTCGGCTGGTGGCCCGATCCCTCCTCGTCGCATGGATTTGCCTGTCGCCGCTTCCTCGGCGGTTTGGCCCGGTCGAGACGGCGCTGTTTTCGGTATCGGCGTCGAGGTCGACGTGACCGACAAGGATGCCTCGACCGCCGCACCAAGGCCATCATCGAAGCGCAGGTCAAGGCCTTCCACGTTCTGGCCGAGCGGCTGGGCGGACCGAAGCAGCCAGTGACGGCGGTGGCATGTCTGACGCGCCGGAGATCGGCCGCATGCTGCGATCCTTTCGATCGAGGAGGAAACATCCGGCCCCGGCCGCTATATCGGCAAGCTCACCGTGGCTTTCTCCCGACAAGGTCGCGCGATCGTTCGCCGCAATTCGGCATCGAGTTATCGTCGAGGACCAGGCGCCGCCGATGGTCGTCCTGCCGGTCTGGAAGGGGCCCGAGGGTCCGGTGGTATGGGAGGACAACCCCTGGCGCAAGGCCTGGCTCGATCTCAAGGCCGAACAGCGTCTGTGCCAGTCATCGTGCCCCTGGGCGATCTCGAGGATACGAAGCCGATCACGTCCGAAGAGGCGTTGGCAGCGATGCCGATCAAGCTCGAATCCCTGATGCTCCGCTACGAGGCCAAGGCCATTCTGGTGGCCATCGCCGAGCCTGATGGAGAGACGGCATCCGCGCCGTGATGAGCGGCGCATCGCCCTTGGGAACGGTCAATTTCGACAAGATCTTCGACGGAGGCGGCGAAGGCGCGGCTGGCACGCCGCCAGCGTTTCGACGGCGTGCTGGAAAATGGCGCTCCGTCTCCCTGTTGAACGAAAGATGGAAGAGCCGCGAGCGCCGGCAGCCGCGCAGCAGGCGGCGGCCGGCATCGCAGATCGATCGCGGTGGCGGTGCCGTTTCCGCGCATTCGCCAGTGGAACGCCATCAGGGCGCAGCTGCTCTCGGTTCCGGGTGTGGTCGGCGTCGATGTCTCCACCATCGCCGCCGGCGGGGCCAGGATCAGGCTTGCTTCGCCAGCGACTTCGGCGAGCTCAAGCAGATCGCTGGCGGTCGTCGGCATGAAGCTTGTAGATATAGAGGGGGACTGGGTGCTGCAGCCGTTGTAGGCTGCTCGCAGGGAACGATGTCTCTGATGAATCTGCCGAATATCATCACCATCGCCAGGATCCTGCGCGTGCCGCTGACCATCTGGCTGATCGTCTCCGGCGACTATCTGGCTTGGCGTTTCTGGTATTCGTGCTCGCCGGCATCAGCGACGGCGTCGATGGCTTTATCGCCCAGCGCTATGCGCTGAAGACCGAACTCGGCGCCTATCTCGATCCCTTGGCCGACAAGCTTCTCCTTGTCACGATCTATGTCTCGCTCGGCCTGCTGCAGGTCATGCCGGCCTGGCTGGTGATCCTTGTCGTCTGCCGCGATGTGCTGATCGTCGGCGCCGTTCTCCTGTCGTGTGTGGACAAGCCCGTAAGGTTCAGCCGCTGTTTGTGAGCAAGGTCAACACTGCGACCCAGATCGTCTTGGCGGGCAGTCTCGCCGTGCTCGGCTTCGATTTGCATGACGACGGATTGCTGCTGTTCGGCAGCGCCGTCGTCGCGGCCCTGACCGTCGCCTCCGGCGCGCTTTACTTATTGCGAGTGGGTCCGCCATATGGCCCAGCCCCGAACGCCGAAGTGCGATGACCCATGACACTGCAGCGCCAGATCATCTTTTGGATCGCTTCGCTGGTCGTGCTCATTCTCTGCCTGTGGCTGCTCAGGGAATTTTGCTGCCTTTCATCGCCGGGCTGGTGCTTGCCTATTTTCTCGATCCTGTGGCCGATGCGCTGGAACGGCTTGGCCTGCCGCGGCTCGCGCCGACGCTGCTCATCCTCGGCCTCAGCATCGTTGCTTCTCGTTCTGGCTCCTGTTCCTGCTGCTGCCGGTGCTGGGCGACCAGATCGCGCAAATTCGCCGCCAACATGCCGAGCATCATAACAGGCGCTCGTCGAGCTCTTCAACGAGCTCGCGCCCGCATTGGCTGAAGGACTGCTGGCCCAGTCCGGCAGCAACCTGCCCGGCAATCGCTCTCCGAATGCCGGCGGGCGCGCTGCCGGCTGGATGGCGGCGCTTCTCGCCTCGATCCTGTCCGGCGGCCTGGCTCTGGTCAATTGCTCTCGCTTCTGGTCGTGACGCCGATCGTCGCTTTCTACCTGCTGAACGACTGGGATCGCGATGGTGGCGCGGTCGACAGCTGGCTGCCGCGCGATCATGTCGAGACGCTGCGCGGGCTGGCCCGCGAGATGGATGATGCGATGGCGGGCTTCATCCGCGGCCAAGGGTAGTCTGCCTGCTGCTTGGGGCTGTTCTATGCAGCGGGGCTGTCCCTCGCTCAGCTCAATTTCGGCCTGCTGATCGGACTGGGGGCGGGGCTCTTGAGCTTCATACCCTATGTCGGCTCGGTCATCGGCTTTGTTCTTGTCGATCGGCGTTGCGCTCGTCCAGTTCTGGCCGAACTGGGTGCACATTGCCGCCGTGGCGATCATCTTCGCTTTGGGACAGTTCATCGAAGGTAACTTTCTCTCCCCCAAGCTTGTCGGCGGCCGTGTCGGCCTGCATCCCGTCTGGCTGATGTTCGCGCTCTTCGCTTTCGGCTATCTCTTCGGTTTCGTCGGGCTGCTGCTGGCTGTGCCTCTAGCTGCCGCCTCCGGCGTGCTGACGCGATTCGCCTTGCGCAAATATCTGTCGAGCCCGATCTATCTCGGCACTTCGGCCGCTGCGCCCACGGCGGGGCGCCGGACCAAATGAACCCGCGTCGCTCCGGTCGGTTCGGCCAGCAGCTTACCTTGGATCTGCCCTACGGTGCCGCCCTCGGCCGCGAAGATTTTCTGGTGACTTCGGCCAACCTTCAGGCCGTTGCAATGATCGACCGCTGGCCCGACTGGCTCAACCCCGGTCTTATCCTGATTGGACCGCCGGGTTCGGGCAAAACCCATCTCGCCGAGGTCTGGCGCGGCCGCTCCGGCGCCACGATGTGCAGCGCCGCCGACCTTAATGTCCCTGAGGTGCCTGCGCTGCTGGCGCAGGGCGCTGTCGTCGTCGAAAATCTGCCGGGCCCTGCGCTCGACGAGGCAGCTCTTTTCCACATGATCAACCTTGCGCGCGAGACGGGGGGTTATCTGCTGCTCACTTCCGAGGCTCATCCGCCGTCGTGGAACCTCTCCCTGAATGATCTCTCCTCGCGGCTGAAGGCCATGCCCATTGCATCGCTGGGCGAGCCCGACGACGAGCTTCTGCGCGGCCTGCTCGTCAAGCTGTTTGCCGACCGTCAGATTGCCGTCGATGAGCCGATCATTGCTTATATGCTGAGCCACATGGAACGCTCCGCGGCATTCGCCCGCAGCATCGTAGAAACCATCGATCGCACCGCGCTGGCCGAGCGTGCCGACGTCACCCGCAGCTTCGTGGCGCGGCTCCTGCGCGAAAGCGCCGAGCGCGACGTTTTTCCCGAGGATGGTTAATCGGTTCTGACCTTCATAGATTGGTCATTTGCGCCTAATATGAAATAGCTCGAACGAGCTTGCCATGCCAGACGACAGTACCAAGCCGCAGATCGACCTCGCCAGCCCCAGCCGGTTCATCAACCGCGAGCTGTCCTGGCTGCATTTCAACATGCGGGTGCTGGAGGAAGCCAGGAACCCGAGCCACCCGCTGCTCGAGCGCCTGCGTTTTCTGTCGATTTCCGGCGATAACCTTGATGAATTCTTCATGGTCAGGGTGGCGGGCCTCGTCGGCCAGATCCGCTCGGGTCTCATCGAGATCAGTCAGGATGGCCTCACCCCCTCCGAGCAGCTCGATCAGGTTCGCAAGTTCGCCCTCGTGCTCATGGCCGAGCAGGATACCCGCTGGCACATGCTCAAGGAGGAGCTCGGCGCAGCCGGCATTGTGGTCGTAGAGGGCGCATCTTTGAAAGCAGCCGAGCGCGAATGGCTGAACGACCGCTTCCTCGACCACGTTTTGCCCGTCGTCACCCCCATTGCGATCGATCCCGCCCATCCCTTTCCCTTCATTCCCAATCGCTCCTTCAACCTCGTGATTTCGCTGAAGCGCAAAACCGACCGGCTTGCGATGCGCGCGCTGCTTCCCATTCCGCAGCAGCTCGAACGCTTCATCAGGCTTCCGGGCGAAGTGGGAGGCGAAGTTCGCTTCATTGCGCTTGAAGAAATGCTCAAGCTGTTCGTTCCGCGCTTATTCCCCGGCTACACGGTCGAGGGGCAGGGGATCTTCCGCATTATCCGCGACAGCGACATCGAGATCGAAGAAGAAGCCGAAGATCTGGTCCGGGTTTTCGAAAGCGCGCTCAAGCGCCGCCGCCGCGGCTCGGTGATCCGCATGGAGGTCGATGCTGCCTGTCCCGTCCATCTGCGCCGTTTCATCGCCGACGAGCTGGAGGTAACCGACGATGTGATTGTCGTATGCGGCGGCCTTATCGGCTATGCCGACACCCAGCAGCTCATTCTCGACGAGCGGCCCGACTTGAAATTCAAGCCCTTCAATGCCCGTTTCCCCGAGCGTATCCGTGATCACGCCGGCGACTGTCTGGCCGCGATCCGCCAGAAGGACATCATCGTTCATCATCCCTATGAGTCTTTCGACGTGGTGGTGCAGTTCATCCGCCAGGCAGCGAATGATCCTGATGTCGTTGCCATCAAGCAGACGCTTTACCGAACCTCGCCCAATAGTCCGATCGTTGCCGCTCTCGCCAAGGCGGCCGAGGCAGGCAAGTCGGTGATGGCGCTCGTCGAGCTCAAGGCGCGTTTCGACGAAGAGGCGAATATTCAATGGGCGCGCGACCTTGAACGCGCCGGCGCGCAGGTGGTGTTTGGCTTCATCGAGCTCAAGACACACGCCAAGGTTTCGATGGTGGTGCGCCGCGAGGGAAAGGAGATGCGGTCTTATGTCCATTACGGCACCGGCAATTATCATCCTGTCACCGCGAAGATCTACACCGATCTGTCGTTCTTCACCTCCGATCCCGCTCTCTGCCGCGATGCCGCCAGGCTATTCAACTTCGTGTCGGGCTATGCGACGCCCGAGGATTTGGAGAAGGTTGCGATTTCCCCGATTGATTTGAAGCAGCGGCTGCTCGAGCACATCGACGAGGAGATCGCTCATGCCCAAGCCGGCCGGGCCGGACAGATTTGGGCCAAGCTGAACTCGCTCGTCGATCCTGAAATGATTGATGCTCTTTATCGCGCCAGCCGGAACGGCGTGCAGATCGACCTCATCGTTCGCGGCGTCTGCTGCCTGCGTCCGGGGGTGAAGGGACTTTCGGAGAACATTCGCGTCAAGAGCATCATCGGCCGTTATCTGGAACACAGCCGCATCGTGTGTTTCGCCGGCGGCCGGGCTTTGCCACATCCCAAGGCGAAGGTCTATATCGCCTCGGCCGACTGGATGCCGCGCAATCTTCATCGCCGCGTCGAAACGCTGGTCCCAATCGAGGTCCCGACTGTCCATGAGCAGGTGCTCGATCAGATCATGGTGGCCAATCTCAAGGACAATCAGCAGAGCTGGGAGCTCTTGGCCGACGGCAGTTCGAAGCGCATCCAGCCCGGTCCCGACGAAGAGCCCTTCAATGCCCATGAGTATTTCATGAACAATCCCTCGCTCTCTGGACGCGGCAGCTCGCTAAAGGATAGTCTGCCGCCCGCCTTGGCCGGCAGGCCTCTCAAAAGGGCTGGAAGCAGGAAGTGAGCGTCGATCAGGGACTGGAAGTTCGCCCGCCGCGCAGCAAGCCGGTGGCCGTCGTGGATATTGGATCGAATTCGGTGCGTCTTGTCGTCTATGACGGGCTGCGCCGCAGCGCCACGCCGCTCTTCAACGAAAAGCTGCTCTGCGGGCTCGGCAAGGGAGTTGCGATCACCGGCGTCATGTCCGAACAGGCGGTTGCACGCGCGCTCGGTGCCTTGCGCCGCTTTCGTGCTCTGTGCAACCAGCTGGGCGCCCGCGAAGTCTTCGCCGTGGCGACGGCCGCCCCGCGGGAAGCCAAGAACGGACGCGAATTCCTTGCCAAGGCGCAAAAGGCGCTGGGCTGCGAGATCGATCTTTTGTCCGGCAAGCAGGAGGCCGAATTTGCCGCCCGCGGCGTCATGGCCGGCATTCCTCACGCCGATGGCGTCGTTGGCGACCTCGGCGGCGGCAGCTTGGAGCTGATCGACATCCGCGATGGCGAAATACGCGACGGCGTCACCCTTCCCATCGGCCCTTTGCGCCTGATCGACTTGTCGGGCGGGATGATGAAAGAGGCGCGCTCGATCGTCGATGATGCCCTCAAAGCCACGAAGCTGATCGAGAACCTGCGCGGCCGCCAGTTCTATGCCGTGGGTGGCACATGGCGCAATCTCGCCGGATTCATATGGCGCAAAATCACTATCCTTTGAATGTGCTTCATCATTACCGCATGACGCGCGAGGCTGCCCGCTCGGTCGCCGATCTCGTCTCCGGCCTCTCTCCTGCATCGCTCAAGGACGTTCGCCTCGTTTCGCGCAGCAGGTCCGACACCTTGCCCTTTGGCGCCATGGTTCTTGAGCGCATTCTTGCCCTTTCGGGCGCGGAAGCCGTGATCATCTCGGTCTTCGGCGTCCGCGAGGGCCTTTTGTTTTCCAAGCTGAAGAAGAGCAAGCAGAAGGCCGATCCCCTTATCGCGGCCTGCTGGGACCTCACCCGGCGTTATGCACGGTCTCCCGAGCACGAACTCGAGCTGAGCGACTGGACCGATGTTCTCTTCAACTCGGGTCCAACCCAGGAAACCGCCGAAGAGCGCCGCCTTCGCCATGCTGCCTGTCTGCTCGCCGATATCGGTTGGCGCGCCCATCCCGATTATCGCGGCTCGCGCTCCCTAACCATTATATCGCAGGCTGCTTTCGTCGGCGTCGATCACCCGGGACGTATTTTTTTGGCCCTCGCCGTCTTCTATCGTTACGAGGGCCCCGACAGTGATGCGGCGCCGCGCGATTTCATCAGACTGATCGAGGACGACGGCCTGTACCGTGCAAGGGTCATCAGCGCGGCGATGCGCCTTGCCTATGTGCTCTCCGCTGCAATGCCCGGGCTTCTGCCAAAGATCAAGCTGCAGCAGAGCACTGGCAAAACTCTGGTCCTTGCGATACCGAAAAAGCACGCCGATCTTTCGGGCGAGCGGGTGACGAAGCGTTTCGCCGAGCTTGCCGATCTCATGGGCCTCACGCCGAAGCTTACGATCGGCTGAGCCTATTCGGCCGCTTTGACTTCGCGAATTGCCTTCGGATAGGGCAGCACGCGCGGCTTGCCGTTTTCCAGCACGATGGCCATCTCGCCGGCTTTGATCCTGAGGGCGGTTTCGCCGAAGAGTTTCCGACGCCAGCCTTTTAGCAGCGGAATATCCGCCGCGTCATCCATGGCAATGGCGTCGAGATCGCCGCTATTCGCCACGATCCGGGGCGCTATGCCCTCTTTTTCGCAGATCACCTTGAGGGAGAGTTTCAGCACATCTGAGATGACGGAGGCCGTTTCGGTCAAAGGTGTGTCGTCCGCCTTGAGCTTCGGCAGCTGCTCGGCATCCATGGCAAGACCGGCCGCGACCTGCTTGATTACCGCCTCACCGACCCGTGAAGTGGCATATCCCCTCGGCAGCGCCCGCAGCGACTTCAACGCCGGGATATCCTGTGGCGCCTGGGTGGCGGCTTCGGCAATCGCATCGTCCTTGAGAATCCTGCTGCGCGGCACGTTGCGTTCCTGCGCTTCCCGTTCCCGCCACGCCGCCAGCGATATTAGGATCGCGAGCTGCTTGCGGTTTCGCGGTCTGAATTTCACCCGCTTCCAGGCTTCTTCGGGATGAGTTTCATATGTCGAAGGCGAAGTCAGGACGGCAAGCTCTTCTTCGAGCCATGGTTCGCGCCCTGATTTGTCGAGAAGCCCGCGGAGCTTTTCATAAATGGGCCTTAGATGGATGACGTCGGACAAGGCATAGGCAAGCTGCTTCTGCGACAATGGCCGGCGGCTCCAGTCGGTGAACCGCGACGATTTGTCGATCTGTACCTTCGCGATGCGCCGCGCCAACGCCTCATAGCTCACCTGGTCTCCGAAGCCGCAGACCATGGCGGCAACCTGGGTGTCGAAAATCGGCTCCGGGATCAGCTTCGCCTTCAGCCAGATGATTTCCAGATCTTGGCGCGCGGCGTGAAAGACCTTCACCACTTTCTTGTTGGCCATGAGGTCGAAGAACGGCTTGAGGCTCAGGCCCTCGGCAAGCGGATCGATGATCGCCTCCCGCTCGGCGCCGGCGATCTGGATAAGGCAGAGCTCCGGCCAGAAGGTCTGTTCCCGCATGAATTCCGTATCGACGGTCACAAAGGAATCGCGCGACAGTTCCTGGCAGAGTCGCTTCAGACCCTCTGTGGTCGTAACTATTTCCATCGATACTCCTTGGACCACCTCATCTGAGTCTCAGAGCCTGGTCAATCTTGACTCGAGGCTAACGGTGCCAAAGGGGCTGCCCGGAGAGTCCTCTGATCCATAGTCGAAGGAGAGGGAGGCGGCAATTGGGCCGAAAGCTCTGAGTAGGTGACGAGGATCCTACACCGCAGGTTGTGCTCAAACGAAAATTCACGCGGTCAAGGCTACTGGCGATCGGGCCGAACGACAAGCCGATAGAGGGCAATCAGTGTCAGAACCGCCTGAACCGAGGCCAGAAACGAGAAAAGGCCTACCCCCGCGCCAAGCTGAAAGGCGGTTGAGGCTGCGAGCGGCCCGATCATGGCCCCGAGCGAAAAGAAAAAGGAGAGGCCGGCCGCGACAATTATATATTGTCCGGGGCTTGCCCGGTCATAGGCATGTGCCGCCAACAGCGAGTAGAGCGGCAGCGACAGCGCTCCATAAAAAAAGCTTCCCGAATAGGCGAAGGCGGGGGTTTGCGGCGCAAAGGCGAGAAACGCCGCCGCCAGCGCCGCGCCGCCTGAGGCAAATATGAGCGCCACCCGGCGGTTGAGCCGGTCGGACAGATGTCCGAGGGGAAATTGGAAAAGGGCGGCGCCGAAGATCGCGGCCGACAGGAAGGTGGCGATCTGGGCAAGGTTGAGGCCGATCGACTGCACATGCAGCGGACTGATCAGCCGGAAGCCGGTATTGGTGAGGCCGATGGCGATGCAGCCGATCGATGCTATGGGCGAGATCGTCCAGATCTTGCGCGGGTTCACATAGAAAGTCTCAGGAACAAGCGGGTTCGATCGGTCGAACAGGGCAACCGGAATGACCGAAAGACATGTCAGGATTGCCATGGCGGTGAAGACGAGGAAGCCTCCGACCCCGAGCAGCGGCATAAGAAACTGGCCGGCCGCCACGCAGGTCAGGTCGACCACACGGTAGATGCTGAATACTCTCGCCCGATTTTCATTGAGCGAGGCGGCGTTGAGCCAGCTTTCCATGACGGCGAACAGGCCCGCGAAACAAAATCCGTTCGTCAGCCTGATGCCGACCCACCAGGCGGGGTGAACCCAGAGCACGAAGCCGAGCGTTCCGGCCGCGACAAGCGCTGCCAGCGCCGCGAACACTCTGATATGCCCCACCTGCCGCACGAGCCATGGGTTGACGAAGCAGCCGACGATATAGCCTGCGAAATAGCCGGTTCCGAGCAGGCCGATGGCAGCCGTTGAAAATCCTTCCTGGGCCGCCCTAAGCGACAGCACCGTCGCCTGCAGGCCATTGCCGCCAAGCAGCATGCCGGCCGCGAGCAGCAGCGGGATGAGCGGCACCAGGATTTTGCGCATGAGTTTGAATAGCAGCGTGCCGAGCAACCGCGCAATGGCAGGAGCGCGCATCTCCCATGCAGGCGCGGGCCTCGCAAGGCGCCGCATGCTTGACAAAACCAGGGCCGCATGCGCTTGTCCGGCCCGGTCAATAACGGGGCGGAATTGCTTTCATGCATGTTTACCGAAGCCACACATGCGGCGCCCTGCGCGCGAGCCACATCGGCGAAACCGTTCGCCTCTCCGGCTGGGTGCACCGTGTGCGTGACCATGGGGGCCTGCTGTTCATCGACTTGCGCGATCACTATGGCCTAACGCAGATCGTGGCCGATCCCGACTCGCCCGCTTTCCGCATCGCAGAAAGGCTTCGCTCCGAATGGGTGGTGCGTGTCGATGGCAAGCTGCGCGCGAGGCCTGCAGGAACCGAGAACCCCGAGCTACCCACGGGCGAGGTCGAGGTCTTTGCTTCCGGCATCGAGGTTCTTTCCGAGGCGAAGGAGCTGCCGCTGCCTGTCTTCGGCGATCAGGAATATCCCGAGGATATCCGGCTCGCCTATCGCTTCCTCGATCTTCGCCGCGAACGCCCGCATGCCAATATCGTCCGGCGCGGCGAGATCATCGATTCCATCAGGCGCAGGATGAAGGAGCAGGAGTTCATCGAATTCCAGACGCCGATTCTCACCGCCTCTTCGCCCGAAGGTGCGCGGGATTATTTGGTTCCCGCCCGCCTTCATCCCGGCAAATTCTACGCGCTGCCGCAGGCGCCCCAGCAGTTCAAGCAGCTGATCATGATGTCGGGCTACGACCGCTATTTTCAGATCGCGCCGTGTTTTCGCGACGAGGACGCCAGGGCCGACCGCTCGCCGGGCGAGTTCTATCAGCTCGACGTCGAGATGAGCTTCGTGACCCAGGAAGATGTATTCGCCGCAGTCGAGCCGGTGCTGCGCGGCGTTTTCGAGGAGTTTTCCGCCGGAAAGCCCGTGACCAAAGTATTTCCTCGCATCGCCTATCGCGATGCCATCCGCAAATACGGCACCGACAAGCCAGACCTTCGCAATCCGATCATCATTTCGGAGGTTAGCGAGCACTTCCGTGATTCCGGTTTCAGGATCTTCGCCGAGCAGCTCAGGGCGAACTCCAAGGCCGAGGTTTGGGCGATACCGGGACCCAAGGGCGGCAGCCGGGCCTTTTGTGATCGGATGAACGGCTGGGCGCAGTCCCAGGGACAGCCGGGCCTCGGTTATATCTTTTGGCGCCAAGGCGAAGAGGGCGGGGCAGGGCCCATCGCCCGCAATATTGGGCCGGAGCGTGCCGAGGCAATTCGCACTCAGCTCGATCTCGGCTCGGGCGATGCGGTTTTTTTTATCTGCGGCGAACCCACCAAATTCTACAAATTTGCCGGCGAGGCGCGAAATCGCATCGCCGATGAACTCAAGCTCGTCGACCGCGAGCAATTCGCCTTCTGCTGGATCGTTGATTTCCCGATGTATGAGTGGAACGAGGAAGAAAAGAAGATCGACTTCTCCCACAATCCGTTCTCCATGCCGCAAGGCGGCCTCGAAGCGCTCGACACCAAGGACCCTCTCGACATTCTTGCCTATCAATATGACGTGGTATGCAATGGCATCGAGCTTTCCTCGGGCGCCATCCGTAACCACAAGCCTGAGATCATGAAGAAAGCCTTTGCCATCGCGGGCCATGGCGAGGACGTGCTGGAGCAGAAATTCGGCGGCCTCTACCGTGCTTTCCACTATGGCGCACCCCCGCACGGCGGCATCGCCCCCGGCATCGACCGGATTGTCATGCTGTTGTGCGGCGAGAGCAACCTCCGCGAAGTCGTGCTGTTTCCGATGAACCAGCAGGCGCAGGATCTGCTCATGAGCGCGCCCTCCGAGGTGAGCCCCAGGCAGCTGCGCGAACTGCACATCAGGCTGGCTCTGCCGGCCAGGGAAGATAAGAGCTGATTCTACATCGTCATTTCAGCGAAAGCCGGAATCCAGCTTGAAATGATGCGCGGGCTTGTTCCGCCGATCTTTCTTTCCAAATTGCAGGAGGAGATACTGTGATTTCGTGCATAGGGAGAGCACCAGCATGGTTCGCAAACTTGAAAAACAGCAATGGCAGGCATTTCTAGACCAGCTTTCAAAAGCGCTGATCGGAAAGCGTGCCGAGATCGAAATTGGCTCGCTTGCCTTGGGGGAACAGATCGAGGCCGAATGGCTGCCTCTCATTGGCCTTGTCTATGATCCTAAGAGCGACCAGATAGAAATTGCCCTGGAGAACCTCGATCATTTGATCTCTCGTCCCCGCGAGCTCTATTTCGAGGAGGATGGAGGGCAGCTGTCGAGCCTCGCCGTCATCGATTCGGACGGTGCCAAACAGATTGTCCGCTTCAAGGATGCTCTCCTGCTGCCACCTGCCTGAAGATTAGCCCAAATCCTTGAGCACCCGTTCGGTGGCATAGACCGCGGCATCGGCCTGGTTACTGGCTTCGACCAGCGCGGCAGCCCGACCTATTTGCAGATACGGTACGTGCCGTCCGCGCCGTGGACGCCCAGATCGAAATGGAGATGCGAGTCATGCGCGCCATCGGCGCCTGGACCGAGCACAGTCGAGAAATAACCGCAGGCCGAGGCCCGCAGCGCTGCCAGCAGCCGGCGGTCCGGAGCTTGCGGAGCGGATGTGGCAGTGATCTCGATATGCCTTTGATCGGTCAGCGTGATGCCGGCAATATCGATGGCGTTCCCGAAAGCATGCTCGCTCATCTTGCCGGAGAGATCGCCATTCCTGGTGCGGCATTGATAGCTTGTGCCCGTGGATAGGGAAGCGATCCTCGTTCCCCCTGCGCCTGCGATCAGCGGTACGGCAACGTCGGACAGCCACACGACGAATTGCTGGGCGAAAGCGCAGTTCAGAAGCGGTGTCCCTGGTAGGTCCACCCGGCCGGCCGAGGTCAGGACCGACCGGAGCTGTACGGGCTTTGCCACATGGCACACGCCGGTGCCCTTGATATCCTCGCTGACCGAGAAATCCGCTCCGAGCTGAGCGAGTTCGTCGCGGCAATCATCGCCATAAGACGGCAAGCTTGCCGTGGTTTCGATGGGCGGAGCCGGCGGCTGAGGAACATGGAGCACAATTTCAGGCAGGAAACTGTCGCGTGCGGGCTCGGGCAGCAGCGGCGGCTTCGGCGCAGCCGGTTTACGTTTCGGCCGCACTGCCAGCCGGATATTCTTTTGGCTGCGCCTCGCCTTTACCACGCGCGGCTTCCCCGCCGGTTTGACAAAGCGCTTTGCACCGGGCTGTTTCTTGTTTGCCTCGGCTTTTGGCTTCGCTGCAATCGGTTTGGAGCCCTGTCGTGGACAGCGCACATCGCTCCTGCTGCAGGGTACTTTCAAAGGCGTTGCCGCGCGATACCGGGCCTTCTGGCTCGTGGCCGCATCCGCATGTCCAGCACATACGGCAATTGCGATCACCGTTAGCACCGCCGCCAATCGTTGGATGAAAGATGATGGTTTCGTGAAGCTGAGCACTGGTCCGCCCCAGGTCTCCTTTGCAGGTATTATCTGCCTTCGATGGCGGAGTCGCAATCAATAGGTCTTGCATCGTCTCTGGCCGAATCAAATGGCCGGGGTCGCGAGCCCCGGCCATGACGAATTTGTCTTCAGCTAGCGTTCGCCACCGCCGCTAACGTCGTCCGATTTTGGCTCCGATTGGGCCAAGGTGCCGTTATCGCTGCCGTTGTTGATACCTTCGCCGCCATTGCCCCAGCCATTGTTACCTTTGAGGGCTGGTTCAGGCGGTTCGGTCGGAGGTTCTGTGTCCGGAGGGGTTGCGACAGTCTGATTGAAATTTGTGATCGTGCTTTCGTTGCACTTTATTCCTGTCGCGCTGATCTGCCTACGAAGCTCCTGATTGGTCCGGGCGCAGGCACAGAGCTGCTGGTGGGAATAGGCTGGTTCGATCGCCAGCGCCTTCACATTGTTTCCGATTATTTGCTCGCATTGCGTAGCGAAATTCTTGCTTGCCGCCAAACTTGTGTCGGCAAACATGGCAACGCAAGACACGGCACTTATTAACACAAAGGTTGCACGCATAGATTTAAGGGACGCGGTCATCACACACCTCACTAGCCGTCATAGCTGCTGACTAAACTCGGACTTGGCTGTAATCGTTCCTATTTGAATCAATTTTGCAATTTAAGCGAGCTGGCGAACCAGCATCAGCCCGAGAAACAAGCCTGCTACCGACATGACGAGGGATGCCAAAACGTAAACGCCGGCCAGAACATGCTCGTTACGCTCGATCAAGAGCGCGGTATCGAGCGAGAACGCCGACATGGTCGTAAAACCGCCGAGAATCCCTGTCGTCAGAAACAGGCGCCATGCCTGGCCAGGATCAGCTCTGAGCGCGAACCATTCCGCGAGAACGCCCATGATGAAAGAGCCGACGATGTTGACGGTGAGCGTGCCGAACGGAAAGCCGACACCGAGGAGCTTTGCAGTCCAGATGTTTACGCCATGACGCATTGCGCCGCCGATCCCAGCCCCGAGGAAGACAGTCAGATAGGCGTTCATCGCGGCTCCATTGTCGATCGTAATTCTGCGCATTTGACGGGCAGGGGGAAAATAGCGCATTGGGCAAGTGCTTTGCTATATATGCGCAACGGGCAATTCATGCGATTCATCGACACTGAAATTCAAATCCGCGCGCCATGCAGCCGCGTCTGGAGCATCCTCGTCGACTTCGGCAGCTACCCCGAGTGGAATCCCTTCATCACGCAAATCGCCGGCAGACCGGAGGCGGGCTCGAGGTTGACGGTTCGAATGGCGCCCCCCGGTCAACGGGCGATGATCTTCAGGCCATATGTCCTCGCCGCATCACCTGGCCGCGAGTTGCGATGGATCGGCCGCTTGCTGATACCGCGGCTGTTTGACGGCGAGCACGCGTTCGAGCTTGCCGATGACGCCGACGGCTGCCGGTTTCGCCAGACCGAGAAATTCACCGGGCTGCTGGTGCCGCGCATGCCGAACAAATTATTCGAAGCAACCGAGCAGGGGTTCACGGTCATGAACGAAGCACTGAAGCAGCGTGCCGAGACCATGGCCTGATAAGGGTGCCGCTAAAGGGAGAGACTCAGCCTGCCGCGGGCCAGCGTGGCGTCAATCATTCGCCGACACGGATATGGGAAACTGGCCGAGAAGCGACGCCGGGTCGGCTATGGCACGCTCGATGACGGCGTTGACAGGGGCAGGGGGCGCCGGCTCGGCCGTAAGCGTGACGGATTTCGGAGCCGCGAGATAGCTCTTCAGCGCGGCCTTGATCTGCTCGACCAGCCTGGCGTTCTGGACATCGGCCAGCGCCTGCTGCACCGCCCCCGCTGCTTCCTCGATGATGACTTCAGTTCCGACGCTGCGTTCGGCAGCGAGCATCGCCAAAACCTTGCCGGTGATCGACTGATCTTCGAACCGCACCGAAAGGCGGCTCACCGTCATGGGGCTGAGCTTGGGCGAGGGAATTATGGCATCGCTTTGCGAATAGGCTGGGGCACTGGCAATGAGGCCGGTCGACCGGCCGGCAAACCGCCCCGACAGTCTCAACTTGCCGAGAGAGCGCGCCGAGAGCGCCGAATCGAACGTGCCGCCTCCCGCTGTCATGACTCCCATCCCCCACAGGTCGAAGATGAGATCGCCTCCCCCGATGAGGGCGAGGACAACGCCGGACGGATCGGAGCGGCGAATGGCCGACGCGGGATAGCGGATGTTCTCCAGCCTGAAATCGATCTGGCCAAGCCCTGTGTCGGGGTCTCCGTGCCAGCTGGCGTGAATCGATCCGACCTGGAGGCTGAACCCTCCGGCGGAAACGACGCCGTTCTCCGCTTTGACTGTGCCGGCGAAGGGTGCGAGCGGGATGATCGCTCCAGGCGATGGCGCCGCGTCTCCCGACGGCTTGAGAAGCAGATGCGAGACCGTGACCTCTGGCAGCCGCAGGGCGCCCGGCGTGTCGGACTCCTCATCCGTAAATACGATGACATTGGTCAGCTTGGCCTCGGCGACATCGAAGTCGCCGTCGGGCTCGACAGTAATGCCGGTGAGCGCAATGCGCTCGACCGAGAGCGTGAGGCCGGGCGTGGTGTCCGACTTCTCCCCCTGGCCCTCCGTCGTCAGCCCTAGAATGGTGACTGTTCCGTCCTTGGCCTTCTTCACCCGCCGATAAGCCGGCCGCACGCCGACCTGGCTGCCTAATGCGTCGCACAACGCCGCCACGACGGGCACTTCCTTGCCCTTGGCCATGGCCTCGTCGAACTGGCCGGCGAAGCTCGCCGGCGCCAGCAAAAGGGCAGCAACTATGATGATTTGACGTGAATGAAGCATCTGGTGCCAGGAAGTCTAAAACGGGAATCGCCGCCACCAACGCAACTCAACTTCGCATATGAGTGGGCGATTGTCACGTTCCTTGTGACTTTACTTCTTCTGCTGGTTTTTTACTTCGTTTAAAGTCGCAGGTGCTAGCTTGAATATGCCGGTTCGGGGGGAATTAGCCTGAAGCCGGAAAGGAATAGCCTCTAACCTCGGGAAGCCACAATGTACGACCTGCGCAGAGCAGCGGCCCTGTTGGCCGTGATCGTGTTTACTTTCACCGGCGTCGCTTCGACCGCCTTTTCTGCCACGAACACCCAGAAGCAGAATTTCTCATTATATAAGAAGAAGAACAAGCCGGCCCAGACAACGAGCCGGAGAGACTGCAGCAATCCGTTCCAATGCCTCTTCCGCTCAACGCGCCCCCGCGCCGTCACCACCGCCTCCTTTTTCGGGAGCGCCGTGAGCCACAGGAGCTATCGCCAGACGGTGGCCTTCGACGATCCCCGCTACCGTCCCGGCTCCATCGTGATCCGCACCCCGGAGCGTGCTTTATATTATGTGCTGCCCGATGGTGAGGCCATTCGCTACAAGGTCGGCGTCGGCCGCGAGGGCTTCCAATGGTCCGGCTCCTCGCGCATCGTCGCCAAGAAGGAATGGCCGAGCTGGAGCCCGCCGCCCCAGATGATTGCCCGCGAAGCCGCCAAGGGCGTGACCATTCCCGCCTATATGGAAGGCGGTCCGAGCAACCCGCTCGGCGCGCGCGCACTTTATATCGGCGGCACGCTGTTCCGCATCCATGGAACCAACAATGCCCGCTCGATCGGCGGTGCGGTCTCGTCCGGCTGCATTCGCATGCTGAACGCCGACGTGGTCCACCTCTATAATCACGTCAGCGTCGGTGCGCCGGTTCATGTGATCCAGTGACATTGTCATTGTCGGTTTTCTAAAACGAAGCGGCCCCGGTGGAGTTACCCAGCCGGGGCCGTCTCACGAAGAGAGAGTGATCTATCTCTTCTTCTTCGTAGCCTTCTTGGCCTTCTTGGCCTTCTTCGCTTTTTTAGCAGCCATGGGTAAATCTCCTTTTGGATCCCAATAACGCTTCATTGTACCGACGTCAGATGGTCCAAGCTGGCGATCTCGAAGTGAGACACACGGCACTCAACACCATCCTTGACGTTTCTTTTGAACCGGTTTGGGTGATTCGGCAATATGCCGGAAGCCCTATCACTCTATCGGCGCCTCTCGCCGCCTCTCGCCGAGCGATCGTTCGTTTTTTACGATCATCAGCATACTGAAGAAAGTCCAAATCGCTCCGGCCCGCGTGTTTGTTGATCGAAAGGGTCGCACGGAAGGCCGCCTTTGGCGATCGTCAGCCTACGGATAGTCGCTTCTTCCTGCCGATTGCCCAAAAACTCATCCACAGAATTTTTCGGGCGACTGTGCTCATGAAGCCCTTTGATAGGCATTTTCGAACTGTCTATGGTGGGGCTACGGGGCGATTCGGCATCAGGACGGCATCCCATGCTCAAACTCGAAGTGGTTCTCTACCTCCTCTCCAGCCTTGTTCTCGCCTGGGTCGGCGGCTGGTTCTTCGTCAACGGAAATGTGCTGAGTCTGGTTCTTGATTGCGCGGCCTGGTCCGCTCTCACCGTTTGGATTCTGGTGAGAAGCGTCCGCTCCGGTTTTCGCGCCGGCTCCACCGGGGCAGGCGAAACCGAGGCGCCTTAGACTTTCTCGAAGCGGCGGCTCCTTTCCGACCTGAACAGCGCATCGATGATGCGCATGTTCCTGACCGCATCCTCCAACCGCTTCGGGCTGGGCTTCTCGCCGCTGCGGATCAGTTTGCAGTAATACTCCGCCTGCAGCTGATACTGATCGGCCGTCGGCACCGTGAACTGCCGGGCATCGAGCCCATGCAGGCTCGAGCCGTCATGCATGAGGTAAACCGTAGGGTCGTTCTGCGGCTGGTTGAACGGGATGGTGATTTCCAGGCGTCCCTTCGTGCCGAAGATATGGGCTCGCTGGTGAACCACGCTCTGCGTAGACACCGTGAACGCCAGCGGCCGGCCCTTGCCGAAATCGAGAAGGGCGGAGAAGGTCCTGTCGGTCTTAAATTTTGGATCGCGGTCGGCAAGCCCCACGCCCCGCAGCGGCTCGGCCTCGTAGAACCATCGGCCGGCGACGATCGCATAGCATCCGATGTCGTAGAGCGCGCCGCCCCCGGTCTTGGCGATGTTGCGGATGTTCTTCGGATCGAGATTACTATAGGCGAAGGCCACGTGAATGTGGGTGACCCGGCCGATCTCGCCGTTCCGGACCCGCTCCCTTGCCTCCATCCATTGCGGATGAAAGCGCACCATGAAGGCTTCCGCGATATGGACCTTGCGCGCCAGGGGCTTCAGTTTCGCCAGCTCCTTGGCATTCATGCCCATCGGCTTCTCGCACAGCACATGCTTGCCGGCCTTGGCTGCCTTCAGGGTCCATTCGGCATGGAGATTGTTCGGCAGCGGCACATAGACCATCTCGACCTCGGGATCCTCCAGCACCTCCTCATAGGATCCATAAGCCTCCGCGATGCCGTTCGTCCTGGCAAACGACTTCGCGCGCCCGAGATCGCGCGACCCTACGGCCTTGAGCCGCACCATCGGCGACTTCCGCAAGCCCGGCAGAAACCGCTCGGTGGCGAAGGATGACGTGGAAAGGATTCCCCAATTGACGGGCTGCATGCTTGCCTCGCTCTTGTTGAATGATCGGATATCGGATCAACGCCACGGACTATGCGGGCAAACTGCACCCTGATCAATCGGCGGGGGAGCTATTCCGCGGCCTCCCCGACCGTATCCGCCATGGTCGCGCCGCGCGTGCCCAGCGGCTTCGGCGGACCGATGGTCGTGTCGCGTGCTGTCTGATGCTCGATCTCGGCATTGAGCTCGGCCCCGAACAGCACGGCGATAGCCGAGAGCCAGAGCCACATCATCAGGCCAACCGCAGTGCCGAGCGTGCCATAGACGGCATCGTAATTGGCGAAATTCTCGAGATACACCGACAAGAGATAAGACCCTGCCAGCCACAGAATGGCGGCGACCGCGCTGCCTGGCGTCAGCCATGTCCATTTCGCGTGCCGCCGGCACGGCCCGAAGCGGTAGAGCGTGCTGATGAAGGTTACCAGCAGCAGCACCAAGGCGGGCCAGCGCAGGTAGAAAATAATAGCCTCCGCGAAGGAGCTGAGCCCGAGAAAATCGAAAATCAGCGGCAGCGCTACGATAAAGGCGATCGTGATGAGCAGCCCAACAAGGCAGCCGAAGGTGAACAGCAGGGATTCGATGTTGAGCGAGATGAAGCTGCGCTGCTCTTTCTCTTCATAGGCGACGTTGAGCGCGTCCATCACGGCTTTGACCCCCGCATTGGCGCTCCACAACGCTAGCCCGAAACTGACGAGGAAGGCGACCCCCAGCTGATCATTGCCCTTGCTGATCACCTGTTCGATCTGGCTTTTGATGATGCCGAAAGCCTGCGAGGGCGCGATGGAGGCGAGCAGGCTGAGATGGTCGGCGAAGGTGGCGCGGTCGGCGAACAGCCCATAAAGGGAAACGATGGCGCTCAGCCCCGGAAACAGCGCCAGGAGCACGAAGAACACCACGCCTCCCGCCACCGCCAGCAGCCGGTCTTCATTGAACTGCTTATACGTCCGCCAGAAAATGTCCTTCCATCCCCTGAGCGGGATATTCCAGGGGTATCGGGCCCGCCGTCCGCGGCCGCGCTGCGCCGCGCGTTGCTTATGCAGGCTGAGCGGTTCATCGAGGCTCGTTGCGACACCGAAGGGATGCTCGGCCTCTTTCGGCAGCCGCCTGCGGTCGAGCTGCAGGACCGTGGCGACCGTGAGGAGCACACCGGCCCACAGCCATGCCAAGCGCCTTTTGTCCTGTTTTGCCATGGTTAAAGAACGCCCTGCGCAAATACGCGTTCCGCTCCTCTGCCTGCGCGATTAACCGTAAGCCTAATAGGATTCGGCTTCCCTGTCGCATGGCTGCAGCATAGGATTAGCCTTGAATAGGGCGGCGCGTGTGTTGAGTGGGAGATTGAAGGTGAACACGAAGCTCTTGGGCGCTCTCGCCGTCGCTTGTGCAATATCGGTCGTGCCGGGCGTCGCCCGGGCGGCGTCTTGCGGAAATTCAGCTGCGGGTTTCGGTACCTGGAAAAACGCCTTCGCCGCTGAAGCCAAGGCCAATGGCGTGAAGTCGCGAGGTCTCGCGGCGCTGCAGGGCACGTCTTATTCATCTGCCACCATCAAGGCTGACCGTAGCCAGAAAAGCTTCAAGCTGTCGCTCCCGGCCTTCATGGCCAAGCGCGGCGGCCCGGCGATTGCCGCGCGCGGCAAATCGCTCAAGCGGAGCAATGCCGCTCTGTTCGCCTCGATCGAGAAACGCTATGGCGTCCCGCCCGGACCGCTCCTCGCCATCTGGGGAATGGAAACCGGCTTCGGCAATTTCACCGGCGGTCAGAACGTCCTCTCCGCCATCGCCACCCTTGCTTACGACTGCCGCCGGACGGAATATTTCACCGATCATCTCTATGCCGCGCTGAAGCTCATCGATCGCGGCACCCTGTCTCCCGGCACCCGCGGCGCGATGCATGGCGAAGTGGGGCAAACGCAATTCCTGCCCAAGAACATCCTGCTCTATGGCGCCGACGGCGACGGCAATGGCGGCGTGAATCTCAACGCCAAGGCCGACGCGCTGGCCTCCACGGCGAAGTTCCTCAAAGGTCACGGCTGGGTTGCCGGTGAAGGCTATCAGCCGGGCCAGCCGAATTTCGCGGCGATCCAGGGATGGAATTCGGCGAGCGTCTACCAGCGCGCCATCGCGCTCATCGGCAAGCAGATCGACGGGGGCTGAATATTTCACAATAGAAAATTCCTTCCGCCAGCTTTCGCTTCCGGGATGAAGGAGGGGTGGAGCGGCACCTCGCGGTGGCGCCAACGTTGGTGTTAGTAGAGATGGTGCGAGGGCGCTCCACCCCGGTGATTTTGGGAGGTCACTTTCACGTCACTCGCTTCGGGATGTTTCGAAGCCGCGCCGGCCTAGCACTCAACCCCTGGTCAACGGCAGCCAGTCCACGGCTTGCCTACAGGCACCGGCCCTTTCTCCACACTCAAAAGGCGACATCCGGACAGCGCCTCCTTCACGGAGCAGGGTGAAGAATGACTACTCTATACTAGGAATGTTGTCAAGAGGAAAGTTTTCCCTCTCCTTATTCCAGAACCGTATGCGCGGGCCCAGACCCGCGCATTCGTGTACCATTCGTCACCCCGGCGGAAGCGGGTCAAGCTTTAAGCGTCTGAGCGTACGAAGCTGGATTTCGGCTTTCGCCGGAATGACGATAAGGGAAGTGGAAGAGGGAACACCTCACTCGTCACCCTGACGAAAGTCTTAGGTCCACTTTGAGTGCGCCCTGCGATTGACCCTCCAATCCTCACTGTTAAGTTGCAGCGCGGAGTCGGTGCACGACTCTGGGGTTGTTACGGACCCCCACCACTAGCGGCTAGCAATGGCCAGCCATTGCTTACCCGTGCTTCGGCCGGGGAGGCGCTGTCGCATGTCCAGGGCGAAAGCCTAAAGGACAGCGCAGCCGTCTTGTGGCGGTTCGTAAACTCCCCGGTCACCAGCATCATTGCTGGTGACCGCCGAACCGCAAGGCCAGGGGGCAATCATGCTCGGCAAGAAACCGATCGACTTTATTATGCGCCAGTTTCACGACGCGATGGAGCTGCTTCTGGAATACGACCGCGACCGGGCTTCGTTCCCGACGCCGACCAGCTCGTGCTGCTGGAGAAACTGGAACGGCAACTTCTCGATTGCTTGCCGGCTCTACATCGCCATCCACAAACTGCGCGAGCGGGCGACAAGAATTGAGTAAATGTTACACTATGCCTGTAGCATCAACCAGGAGAAATGTTAGGGTACTCCACCTAATGAGAATCGCGGGGGCGTTATGTCTTTGGAGTTAACTCAGGCTGAAGCCGATCAGCTCGATATCTATGAACAAGGTAAAAACAAATGGCTTAGTGATCACCTTTCCCCATCTCGGTGAAAAAATATACTGTCGATCTTGTTTCAATATGATCAGCGGGAACCCTTCCAACTCGTCCCGACCCGTGGTCGCACTATCTTCTCATGTCACGTATCGTGATATGAGCTCTCGCAATTCATTGTTTGCACCCCATTTGCGAATTGTCGCATAGTAACAGTGACGAGCTCGGCGATATCTTCAAAGAAATTCGCACAAATGGGTTTGCTGTAGGGACGAGCTCTTAAGTCTCATCCGATAAAGAAGATCCCTGGGTGACTTAGAAATAACTGAAATTCATTGACGCCATTTTGCACGTGTCAACGCCATTATCAAGATCGCTCCTTGCGCGATAAATCAGGGAATGGCGAGATGGACCACCATCGATGAAGATTTATGACTGCAAATATTAGGAGCGCATTTTCCGCCACGACACTTCGCCCGAATGGCGTATGAATTGCAACAGTGACGTTAATGGATATCGACTGTCGGGATGGCACCGATTACTGGACTTTGATCGCTGAGAGCGACTTGAAGATTCGCTGTGAAACCAGTCCTTGGCGTAGAGCGAATGATTAGACTTCAATGGTGAATTTAACGCATCCGTAAGGCTCAAGAATATTAGCTTGAGATCAATTCAGGCAAGCCCAGTAACCAGCTTCTTTACAAAGCAAGACGCAGCGTGCCGATTTCACGAGTGTCGTATTTACCAATATCCGAGTTTCCAAGAAATCCGGGACTTTTACAAGTATCAGATAATGCTGTCAAAGGATCACTGGAAGCGATACTAATTTCTTCGTCTAATGACCACCGAGAGGGCTGCCCTCGAATTCATACCGGTGTGGCTTCCTCAACGACTCGCCGGCGGACTCGGAAGTGTTGGTGCGCTCATGCAGTCGGTCAATGATATTTCCCATCGTCTATGCGACGTTCACGATATGAAATGAGTTAGCATTTTCTTGGTCGCAGATAGGTGCCAGCACGGATGTTTGCATTTCTTTCATTTGTAGAGGCCCATCCGGGTCCGGATTCCTCTTGTAACAGCCGCACAATTGGGAGGCAAGCGATTCATCGCCGAACTCCATCTTAACGAGGACCCTTTCCTCCTCCTTTTTTGTCTGGAGACTGCGTAAGCGCAGATGCAGCAACGCTCTTTACTTTCATTGGCGTCCTTGGGTTACTCAAAATTTCGATGCTTTTGCAGCAACCGATTTAGAAGTTCTTTGTTCTTAGGCATGGTTCATTCACCTGTTACAATTGCCAGGTTCCGCTCAACTCCAAATCCAACTCCGCCTACCGTTCCTTTGCACAGTGAGGAGGCATTATCGGCTTCTTCATCGCCCGCAGTACCTTAGCGTTCTGCCGGGCCACGGCGCCGGAGCTCTGCTCCGGCGCTTGTGTTTAGGGAGGGATTTCCGAGTTCATCGAACGTTCCCATTAATCTTGCAGCCCGGACTCACGTCCGGGCTGCGTTACTCCGTACACAGACTTACCTCAACTGCACCCGCTCGTGCTTCCGCACGTTTCGCATTTCAGGCAGGTGCCGTTCCGCACCATGGTGAAATTGCCGCATTCCCCGCAGCTTTCGCCTTCATAGCCCTTCATCCGCGCCATCTCGCGCTGCGCATCGACGATGATCGCCGTCGGTGCCGTACCCGGCAGCGCGACGGAAGCGCCGTGGTCATAGGCGACCGCCGCCGCCGCCGCGCTCACCATCGTCTCCGCCCGTTCGCGCAGCGCCATCACGCTGTTGCCGCCACCCGCTGTAACCCCGCCCTGGATGACGACGACATTGGAGAGATTGCGCTGGCGCACATAGCCCGTGGACATGATCCTGACGGCCGGCACCGAGGCCGGCGGCCGCGCCGCTTCGCTGCCCGTGCTCTCCCCCTTGCCCAGCACGTCGAACCCGATATCCGCCGGTTCCACATGCGCAAGATCATGCCGCCCCAGATAGGATACGGCGAGCTCGCGGAAGATATAGTCGAGCATCGAGGTGGCGTTCTTGATGGTATCATTGCCCTGCACCTGGCCCGCGGGCTCGAAGCGCGTGAAGGTGAACGCCTCGACGAACTCCTCCAGCGGCACGCCATATTGCAGGCCGACCGACACCGCTATGGCGAAATTATTCATCATCGCCCGCAGCGCCGCGCCCTCCTTGTGCATGTCGATGAAGATCTCGCCGAGCCGCCCGTCGTCATATTCGCCGGTGCGCAGATAGACCTTGTGACCCGCCGACGATCGCCTTCTGCGTATAGCCCTTGCGCCGCTGCGGCAGCCGCGTCCGCGCCGCCGCCCGCTCGATCTCGACGATCCGCTCCACCACCCGCTCGGCAAGCGCTTCCGCCCGTGCCGCCTGCGGCTTGGCGAGAAGCTGATCGACCGCGTCGATCTCGTCCTCTTCCTCATCGGCGATGAGCTGTGCGGAGAGCGGCTGCGACAGCTTCGATCCGTCGCGGTAAAGCGCATTGGCCTTGAGCGCCAGCTTCCACGACAGCGCATAGGCCGAAAGGCAATCCTCCACACTGGCCTCGTTCGGCATGTTGATGGTCTTCGAGATCGCGCCCGAGATGAACGGCTGGCTTGCCGCCATCATCCGGATATGGCTGTCGACCGAGAGGCACCGCTTGCCGAGCCGGCCGCACGGGCTGGCGCAGTCGAACACCGGCAGATGCTCGAGCTTGAGATGCGGCGCGCCCTCCAGCGTCATCGCCCCGCACACATGCACATTGGCGCGCTCGATCTCTGACCTGCTGAAGCCGATGCGCCCCAGCATGTCCAAGCTGTAGTCGCCGAGCTCTTCATCGGTGAGCTTCAGCACGTCGCGGCAGAAATCATCGCCGAGCGTATAGCGGTTGAACACGAATTTGATGTCGAAGGCCGACGCGAGGCCAGCCTCGATCTTCAGGATCTGGGCATCGCCGAAACCCCGCGCCTTCAGCGCCGCATGATGGAGGGCAGGGGCGTCGGCAAGCGTGCCATGGCCGACCGCATAGGCGATGATGTCCTCGATCTCATTGGCCGAATAGCCGAGCGTCCGCAACGCTTCCGGCACGCCCTGGTTGATGATCTTGAAATAGCCGCCCCCGGCAAGCTTCTTGAATTTCACCAGCGCGAAATCGGGCTCGATGCCGGTCGTGTCGCAATCCATGACGAGGCCGATCGTGCCGGTCGGCGCGATCACCGTTGCTTGCGCATTGCGATAGCCGTGCCTCATGCCGAGCTCCACCGCCCGCTCCCAGGCGGCGATCGCCCGCTCCACCAGCACCCCATCCGGGCAATTGCCGTGATCGAGCGCCACGGGCGGTGTCGCCAGTCTCTCATAGCCCGATGTCTCGCCGCGCGCCGCGCGTGCATGATTGCGCATGACCCTCAGCATCGGCTCGCGATTGCTCCTGAAGCCGGCGAACGGGCCGAGCGCTGCCGCCATCTCCGCCGAGGTCGCATAGGCGACGCCGGTCATGATCGCCGACAGCGCGCCGCACAGCGCGCGGCCTCCCGGCGAATCATAGGGAATGCCGCCCGTCATCAACAGCCCGCCGATATTGGCAAACCCAAGGCCGAGAGTGCGGAACGCATAGGAAAGCCGGGCGATCTCGCGCGAGGGGAACTGCGCCATCATCACCGAGATTTCGAGCACGATGGTCCACAGCCGCACCGCATGCTCGAACGCCGCCACGTCGAACCGCCCCGTCGCCGGATCGCGGAACTGGAGGAGGTTGAGCGAAGCGAGATTGCATGCCGTATCGTCGAGGAACATATATTCCGAGCACGGATTGGATGCGCGGATTTCGCCCGAGGCAGGGCAGGTGTGCCAATCGTTGATGGTGGTGTGGAACTGGATGCCGGGGTCGGCCGAGGCCCATGCCGCATGGCCGATCTTCTCCCACAGCGCGCGCGCCTTTACCGTCCTGGCCACGCCGCGCTTCATCCGCCATTTCAGGTCGAAGCTTCCGTCGGCCTCCACCGCCTTCAGGAAACCATCCGTGACCCTCACCGAATTATTCGAATTCTGGCCCGAGACGGTGCGATAGGCTTCGCCGTCCCAGTCGGTGTCATAGGTATCGAAGGCGATTTCGCTGTAGCCCTGCCGCGCGAACTGGATCACCCGCTTGATGTAATTGTCTGGGACCTGCTGGCGGCGTGCCTCTTTCACGGCCCGCTTCAATGCCGGATTCTTCTCGATGTCGAAGCAATCGTCGCCCGAGCCCTCGCAATTCACGCAGGCCTTCATGATCAGCCCGAGATGCCGTTTCACCACTTTCGAGCCGGTGACGAGCGCGGCGACCTTCTGCTCTTCCTTCACCTTCCAGTCGATATAGTCCTCGATGTCGGGATGATCGACGTCGACCACCACCATCTTCGCCGCGCGCCTGGTCGTGCCGCCGGACTTGATGGCGCCGGCCGCCCGGTCGCCGATCTTGAGGAAGCTCATCAGGCCCGACGATTTGCCGCCCCCCGACAGGGGCTCGTTCTCGCCCCTCAGATAGGAGAAGTTCGATCCCGTTCCGGAACCATATTTGAACAGCCGCGCCTCGCGCACCCACAGATCCATGATCCCGCCCTCGTTCACGAGATCATCCGAGATCGACTGGATGAAACAGGCGTGCGGCTGGGGGCGCTCATAAGCGGATTTGGACTTCTGAACGCGCCCCGTCCGATGGTCGGCGTAATAATGCCCCTGGCTCGGCCCGTCGATTCCATAGGCCCAGTGCAGCCCCGTGTTGAACCATTGCGGCGAATTGGGCGCGCATTTCTGCGTCGCCAGCATGAAGCACAGCTCGTCGTGGAAGGCCAAGGCATCGTCTTCCGTTTCGAAATAGCCGCCCTTCCAGCCCCAATAGGTCCAGGTGCCGGCAAGCCGGTCGAATACCTGTTTCGCCGAGGTCTCACCCCCGCGGCGCTCCTTCTCCGGCAGCGCCGCAAGCTTTTCCTCATCGGCAACCGATCGCCTGAGCCACGACGGCACGCCGCTCTCTTCCACAGGTTTCAGCGCCTTCGGCACGCCGGCCCGGCGGAAATATTTCTGCGCAAGAATATCGGATGCGACCTGGCTCCACGCTGAGGGCACTTCCACGCCGCTTGCCCTGAACACCACCGAACCGTCCGGATTTCTGATCTCGCTGTCGGTATGGCAGAACTCCACTCCCTCATAAGCCGATTGTCCCGATGTCGTGTAACGCCGCTCGATCCGCATGGTCTGACCTCTTTTGTGTCTACCCTGCCGGCTCCTTCGAACCGGCAGACAAATCCTCATTCGCTGGAACAGGGCTCCAGCGTTGCCAAAGACGCGCCTCACGCGCGCGGAAAAACCCCCCTCCCGCGTTTGGGAAGTCTGATGGTTTTGAATTCTCTCCCGGGATTACCCCCGGGTTTTAGCCTCGCCCCACTGGCCCTCAACTGATCGAAGTCTAAGCTCAGACCCTGAGACGCGTCAACACCTAGTGTGTTAATAAGGTGTTAACCACAAGATATTGTGCCTTATCCACAACACTTATGAACAGCCCGAGTTCCGCACGATTCGCCGCTTTCCCGCAAGAAATACGCCCACTTATCCGCTGGAATCCGAAGCGGTCCCTTTGCCTTATTCACAATGGGCGAAGTTCGCCCGCACACTCAAAAGAATGCGGCGCCAAACTGAGCTTCGCAAAAGAGCACCATCTCAAAGGGGTGGAATCGACCACCATATCGGTTAGTTCCCTGTCCCGATTCGGCTAGAGTTGAACCATGATCAGACTGGCAACGGCTGTCTTGCTTGCAATCCTGGGAATGAGGGGCGAGGCCCGCGCCATAAATTGGCAGGGCCATGACGACTGGCTGGCAACTTCGCCCCATGCGCTCGAACTCAAGCGCGAATTAAAGGATGCCCGCCCGCGCCCGTCCGAAGCGCCCGCCCAGCCGAAATGCCAGGAGCGCGAGGATGTCGGCAAAGTGCCCGCTAATCCTTACGAGCCCGTGCCGCTTCTGTGCGATGAGAGGCCGATGAATTGAGCCGCTGGTTCTGAAAGTTTGCGCTGCCGCTTACTGGACGCGCGCTTCCGCGCCGAGTCCCGGACCGGGCACCCACATTTCGCCCGCCGCCACGATGCAGGAAATCTTCCTGCCGTCGGTAATCAGCAGCGACCATGTGCCTTTTTCGGAGATGAAAATCTCGAACAGCGAACCGTCGTTCGCTACGCCGATGCCGCCGACCTTTTCCTGGTACTTCGCTTGCAGATGTTTCGAGAAATCTTCATGGGGCGCACAGGCATTGGCGAGAGCGGGTGCGGTCATGCAGGCTAGGCTTCCTGCCAAACACAAGGCCCCGGTGAAATGATTGACCAGCTTCACGGGTAACTCCTTCCTCTGAACCTTGCCTGGCTTCCTCCAGCCTGCCGAGCCACGGACTTAAATGACCAATGTTCCCATTATCACTTGGTTCCCAAGCCCCATCGCGCAGCGAAAAAGGCGCGCATCCGTGAGGCGCGCGCCTTTTTTCAACGCTGGTTGGTTTCAGCGTGAGCGGCTTCTTGATCCGGCTTTCTTGGCGGTGCTGCGCTTGCGCGTTGCCGCACCGCGGGCTTTGGTCGTGCGTGTCGAGGCGCGCGATGCCGAGCCCTTGCTCTTTCTTCCCCGGCCCGAGGTGGCCGCCGATGTCACCGCTTTGGCGCCGCGCCGTATGGCGCTCGCGGTCTTGCGCGCCGCCTTGCGCACTGGCTTGGTGATCTCCATGCTATCGGAGTCGGATTGATTCTTGCTGCGTCTGAATATGCCGAACATGTTTCCTCTCTTTGGATTGTTGAGTGGGGCGCATGCTAAACGTTTGCCGCTGTGCTGGGGTTCCGCGATGGTGCGGTGCCCAGGGCCACGGTAACTTTGGGCATTGGTTAACAGCGCAATTCAACAGGTCGCGGGAGTCATCCATGCAAAAGCTTCAGGCGCAGGGCGTCCATCACATCACGCTGATCGGCGCCGATCGTCAGACTTCGATCGATTTCTGGCAGGACGTGCTCGGCATGCCCTTCGTCTTCGAACAGCCCAATCTCGATGCCCCCGACCAGAACCACCTTTATTTCGATCCGGGCGACGGGCGCCTGATAACCGTGTTCACCAGTGAGAGCTGGCAGAAGGATCCATCCGCCGTCCCCACCGCCACCGGCAGCGTCCACCATATCGCCTTCGCGGTATCGCGCGCCACCTATACCCAGGCGGTCAAGCGGCTGAAGGAGCGCAATATTCCGAACTCCGGCGAGGTCGACCGCGGCTTCATGTATTCGATCTATTTCCGCGATCCCTTGGGGCTTCTCCTCGAGCTTGCCAGCTATAAATTCGACCCGCCGGTGGGCTGCACCCATGCCGATGTGCTGCGCGAGGCGCATCGAATAAGGCTCGCCAAGGATGCCTATAACATTTCCGATGAGCATCTCGCCGACGCCATCGAGAAGCTCTCAAGGAGGCCTCCCCGCGAGGGCTGAACTATTCACTTGAACTGGCCGCAAATATCTCCATTTTAGCGGGGTCATCTACTGGACTTGCAGACCTGTTGCGCCCCACGGCTCACGACTGCTGCCTGGGATGGTTCATGAGCCGCTTGCGGCTCTAAACAGCAACATTGGAGAATTGAGATGCCGGTCGGCAAAGTCAAATGGTTCAACACCACCAAAGGTTATGGCTTCATTCAGCCCGAAGGCGGCGGCTCGGACGTGTTCGTTCACGTCTCGGCGGTTGAGCGGGCAGGGTTGAGCGGCCTCGCGGAGGGCCAGCGCGTATCATATGATGAGCAGCGCGATCCCAAGCGTGGCAAGACCTCGGCGGAGAACCTGAAGGCTCTCTAGCCCTCAAAAAGGCTTGCGTGAATGGCACCGTATTCCGGTGCCATTTCTGTTTTCACCTCTCGGAAACCGCTTCTCCGGTCGATGCTCTGGCCGAAACTGGACTAACGCTCAAGCTTGCGCCATAGTCCGCGCCGATTCACCGCTTAAGGATCGCAATGGGGATTCTCTCCGATCTATTCACCTGGTGGAACGGCGCCACCATCGGCACGCGCGTTTATACCGCGTTGGTCGGCCGCCTCGTCGGCACCGATGAATTCGGCAATCGCTATCATGAAAACCGGCGCGGCAGGCGCTGGGTGATCTACAATGGCTATGCCGAGGCATCCTCCATTCCTCCGGGCTGGTATGGCTGGATGCACAAGACTGTCGACGAGCCGCCTCCTGCCGCAAACTATCAGCCGCGCGAATGGGAGAAGCCGCACCTGCCCAATCCCACCGGCACGCGGGCCGCCTATCGTCCGCAGGGCAGCCTTTATTTTCCAGCTCCCAAGCCGCCGCCGCCGGATTACGAGCCTTGGCAGCCCAAGTGACACCCATACCAGCGTGACTGGCAGCTTCTGGAGCAGCAGAGAGCAATGAAAGACAGCGCCGTAGAAACCGCCATCGGGGCAATCGTCATCGCGATTGCCGTCGTCTTTCTGGTTTTCGTCTACAAGACGACTGATCGCGCGTCCGCCCGCAGCGGTTATCGCATCATCGCCGAGTTCGACAACGTCGGCGCCGTCAATGTCGGCACCGACGTGCGTCTCGCCGGCATCAAAATCGGCTCGGTCGTGGCCCAGGAGCTCGATCCTCAGACCTTTCAGGCGCGAGTCACCATGCTGATCGATCCCAAGCTCAAGCTCACCGACGACAGCACCGCGAAAGTGTCGAGCGAGGGCATATTGGGTCAGCCCTTCATCTCGCTGGAACCGGGCGGCAGCGAAACCGTGCTCGCGGACGGCGGTGAACTCCAGTTCACCCAAGGCGCCATCGATATCTGGAAGCTGGTGAGCGAGGCGATGTTCTCGAAGTCCAATACCGAAACCACGACACCGCCGCCGGCCGGAGATACGACCCAGGCCCCTGCAGCGCCTCAGGCGTCGCAAGCCCCTGCGGGCGGGGAACCGGCGCCGGATGCCCAGCCGCCGAATGTCCAGCAGTGACAAGGCGCCGGCCCAGACCTGGTCGCCCGTAACTTATGACGAGCATGCCCGCTTCGTCTCCGATCTTGCCGGCGAGGTTCTGAACTGGCTGGCGCCCTGGCCGGGCGAGCGAATCCTCGATCTCGGCTGCGGCGACGGTGTTTTGACCGAGCAGCTGAAGAACAGGGGCTGCCGCGTCATCGGTGTCGACGCCAGCGCCGGCATGATCGCCGCCGCGCATGCGCGAGGTCTCAATGCGCGGGTGGCGGACGCTCACGAGCTGGCCTTCGATGGTGAATTCGATGCAGTTTTTTCCAATGCCGCGCTTCATTGGATGACTAAGCCTGGGAAAGTCCTCGACGGCGTGGCGCGGGCCCTTGTGCCTGATGGCCGTTTTGTTGCCGAATTCGGCGGGCATGGAAATGTTGCGGCCATCACGACCGCAATGCGGGCAGTCGCGAAGAGCCGTGGCGGAGACCAGGAATTGGCCGGCCCATGGTTTTTCCCGAGCGTCGACGACTACCGCCGTCTGCTCGAACAGAAGGGGTTCATCGTGAAGCGCATCGGTCTCTTTCCTCGGCCAACCTTGCTGAAGACCGGCATGAGATCCTGGCTCAAACTGTTTAGAGAGCCGTTTTTCCAGCAGTTCGGTGCAGCCATGGATGATGCCCTCCAAGAGGCCGAGGCATTGCTGAAGCCTTCGCTGTGCGATGCCGGCGGCCGCTGGACCGCCGATTATGTTCGGCTCCGTGTCGAGGCGCTGCGGCCATGAGGCGGATTGCTCTGGCGATCGTTCTTCTGGCGGCGGCGCTGGGTTCGTCTGCTTCGGCGGAGCGTCTCAAAAACCCCGTGGCGCTCTTCGCCGGGCTCGACAAGATCACCGGGATCATCACCGCCTTCGACGTTGCGGTCGACGAGACCAGGCAGTTCGGCTCGCTCGTCGTCCGCCCGCGTGTGTGTTATTCCCGTCCCCCCGAGGAGGAGCCGAAGACCACCTCATTTGTCGAAGTCGAGGAGATCGGCCTCAACCGGAAAAAGCGCCGCATCTTCTCGGGATGGATGTTCGCCGAAAGCCCCGGCCTCAATGCGGTCGAGCATCCCGTCTATGATGTGTGGCTCACCGCCTGTATCGATCCCGCTGCGCCCAAGCCGGTGATCGAGGAGGATTCTGACTCCCGGCCCGCACGAGCAGCAGCAGGTGCCTCAGGATAACGAATAGCGCGCAGGCCCTACCAGGAACTGAAGGTCTCTTTGAGCTATTAGTGCATGGCAACATCACATTGGTGAACAGGGGAAGCATTTGCTCAACTGGCTGCGGAAGATTATCGAAGACCCGCGAACCGATCGGGCCATCATGCTGCTCATCGTGCTCAACGCCCTCACGCTTGGGATCGAAACGAGCGAGCGTGCGATGGCGCAGTTCGGCACGCTGCTCAAGCTGTTCGACCGCGTGGTGATCATGATCTTCGTAGTGGAGATTTTGGCCCGGTTGATCGTGCAGCGCTCGAAGTTCTTCAAGGATGGCTGGAACCTCTTCGATGCCTGCGTCGTCGGCATTGCGCTTGCCCCGGCCACGTCCGCCTTCTCGGTGTTGCGCGCGTTGCGGGTGTTGCGGGTGCTGAGGCTCATAACAACGGTGCCGGCGCTGCAGAGAGTAGTCGGGGGGCTGATCAAGGCATTGCCGGGGATGAGCTCGATCATTCTGCTCATTGGCCTGATTTTCTACGTCAGCGCGGTGATGGCGGTGAACCTCTATGGCAAGGAATACCCCCACCTGTTCGGCTCGCTCGGTGTGTCGCTCTACACGCTGTTCACCATCATGACGCTGGAGGGCTGGGTTGAAGGCGTGGTGAACCCGATCATGCAGACGCACCCGAACGCATGGCTGTTCTTTATCCCCTTCATCGTTTTCACCACCTTCACCGTGCTGAACCTTTTCATCGGCATCATCGTCAATGCCATGCAGGAGGAGCACGCCAAGGCCGAGGCCGCGGAGCGCGAAGCAGAACGCCGGGTCGAGCGGGATTTCATGCATGCCGAGACGGTTCCGCTCATGCATAGGCTCACGGAGCTGAAACAAGAGATCACCGCCCTGCGTGAGGAACTGTCATCATCGGCAGCTGCCGTTGACGATAATCCGGCCCTGCGCGAGAAGCGTGGCGGTCCTCTCTGACTTTGCCGGCATGGCGGTGCGCCGGAGGCGACAGGCTGGCGAATCGTGGACATGGGGCCTAGGATCACGCGCTTGACGCCCATGCGGGTTTTCTGTGCAGAAACCGTGGGGGCCATCTCGTTGTGTGCCGCGACTTGGCTGGGAATTCCGGTATCAACCACTCACGACATTACGAAACGATCATCGGTGTCGGTGCCGCGCGAAAAGTCTCCGCTGTTGGCTGCGCAACATCGGGCTGGCGTTTGAAGCGATCCTATGAACCGCAAAACCACATCCTATGTCCAATATGCGGCGCTGCCATACCGGCTTGTTTCCAACCTCGATCTTGAGGTCCTGCTGGTTACCTCGCGCGAAACGCGAAGATGGGTCATTCCCAAGGGCTGGCCGGTGCAGAAGCTGACGCCCCACAGATCGGCAGCCCATGAGGCGATGGAGGAAGCCGGCCTTGTCGGCAGGATCGGCAGACGCTCGATTGGGACATATCGTTATAGGAAGCGGCTGAGCACTGGTTCCGTCGTCCCCTGCCAGGTCACGGTTTTCCCCCTGAAGGTTTCGAAACAGCTCATGTCTTGGCCGGAGAAGGATCAGCGACGAACCAAATGGTTCAAGCGTGATGCAGCCGCCAAGGCGGTCAAAGAGCCTGAACTGCGCGCCATCATAAAGGATTTGCATTCGCTCCTGTCTCAGTGAGGAAACCTGATGCGTATTGAGCCTGTCTTTCTGTTCGATCTCGACGGAACGCTCGTCGACAGCGTGTATCAGCATGTCCTGTCGTGGAAGGAAGCGCTGGACGCCGAGGGCATTGAACTATCCGTCTGGCGCATCCACCGCAAGATCGGAATGAGCGGGGGTCTGTTCACCAACCAGCTTCTGCGCGAAACCGGGCTCGACATCAGCGCCGAGCGGGTTGAGCGCCTGCGCCAGCACCATGCCGAGGCCTATCGCCGGCACGCCGGCAATATCCGCCCGCTCCCCGGTGCGCGCGAGCTGCTGTCATGGCTGTCGGAAGCAGGTATCCCCTGGGCGATCGCCACCAGCGGGCGCATGGAAACCGCCGCCGTCAATCTCGCTGCGCTGGGCGTCGATCCTCACCGCACGCCCGTCGTCACCCGTGATCAGGTCAAATATGCCAAGCCCGATCCTGATCTGTTTCTGGCTGCCGCCGGCCGTTTGAGCGCGCCCATCGACACGGCCGTCGTCGTCGGCGACAGCATCTGGGACATGCTGGCCGCGGCGCGATGCCGGGCGCTCGGCGTCGGCTTGCTCTGTGGCGGCTATGGCATGGAAGAGTTGCAGCAATCGGGCGCGCTGCGCGTCTATGAGGACCCGAGGGATCTCCTCGTCCATATCGACGAGGTCGGCGGCCGCCGGTAGGGCCTGCTACAAAATCTTGCCGTCTATGGGTGCGTCGCCAGCCGCAGCACGGTTTCGGGATCGCCGTCCTCCTGGAAGGCGTGAAAATCGGCGTCCGCGCTGAGCGCGGTTTCCAGCATCTGCTGATACTTGCGCCGGGTCACCTCGAGGGCACCGAACCGTTTGAGATGATCGTTGATGAACTGCGCGTCCAAGAGCCGGAAGCCGCCCTTGTTCAGCCGCGCGACGAGATGCACCAGCGCCACCTTGCTCGCGTCTGTTTCGCGCGAAAACATGCTCTCCCCGAAGAACGCCGCGCCGATCCTCACTCCATAAAGCCCGCCGCACAGCCGATCCTCCTGCCACGCTTCCACCGAATGGCAGAACCCCATCTTGTGAAGCTGCGTATAAAGCGCCGTGATCCTTTTGTTGATCCAGGTCGAGCTGCGTGCCGGCGTTCGCTCGGCGCAGCCTGCGATCACGTCCGAAAACGCCGCGTCGGTCCTAATGGAGAAAATTTGCTGCCGGACCGTCTTGCGCAGGCTGTGCGGCACGTGAAACCCATCGAGCGGCAGCACCCCGCGAAACTCGGGTTCTACCCAGTAGAGCGCATTGTCCTCGGCATTCTCGGCCATCGGGAAAACGCCGGCGGCATAGGCCTTGAGCAGGACTTGCGGCGTTATCGTGCTCATTCTTCACCCTCGGGCGATGAAATGCTCCAGCCAGTGAATATCGTAATCGCCGTTCATGATATCTGGTTCCTGCAGGAGGCGCTGGAACAGCGGAATGGTGGTGTCGACCCCCTCGATCACATATTCGCCCAGCGCCCGCTTGAGCCGCATCAGGCATTCGTTGCGGGTTTTGCCGAACACGATGAGCTTGCCGATCAGGCTGTCGTAATAGGGCGGTATGTGATAGCCCGCATAGATCGCCGAATCGATCCGCACGCCAAGTCCGCCCGGCACGTGAACCGCATCGACCCGGCCGGGCGAGGGCACGAAGGTCTTGGGGTTTTCCGCGTTGATCCGGCATTCGATCGCATGGCCGGCAAAAATGACATCGTCCTGCGTGCGGCCGAGCGGTGCACCCGCGGCGATGCGGATCTGCTCCTGAACGAGATCAAGCCCGGTAAGCATTTCCGTCACCGGATGTTCCACCTGAAGCCTGGTATTCATCTCGATGAAATAGAACTCGCCATCCTCATAGAGGAACTCGACCGTTCCGACTCCGGAATAGCCGAGCTTGGCACATGGCATGGGCCACTCGTCCCCCGATGGCGGCCCGTTGGCTGCTGTTGAGCGCCGGCGAATGCGCTTCCTCCCAGATCTTCTGATGGCGCCGTTGCAGCGAGCAGTCGCGTTCGCCCAGATGCACGGCATTGCCTGCGCCATCGCCCAGGACCTGGATTTCGATATGGCGAGGCTTGTCGAGGATACTTCTCGATATACACCTCGCCATTGCCGAAGGCTGCCTTCGCCTCGGCTTGCGCCGTCAGCATCGACCTTTCGATTTCCGCTTCCGTTCGCGCGACCTTCATGCCGCGGCCGCCGCCGCCGGCCGTCGCCTTCACCAGCACCGGATAGCCGATGCTTCGCGCAACCGCGATCGCCTCCGCCACATTGCGCACGCCCCCCTCGGAGCCCGGCACGACCGGTATGCCGAGCGCCCTCGCGGTCGTCTTGGCCTCGATCTTGTCGCCCATCATGTCGGATGTGTTCGGCACTCGGCCCGATGAAGTTGATCCGGTGCTCGGCAAGGATCTCGGCGAACCGGGCATTCTCCGAAAGAAAGCCGTAGCCGGGATGGACCGCCTCCGCGCCCGTGATCTCGCAGGCCGACACGATCGCCGGAATGGACAGATAGCTGTCGCGCGCAGGCGGCGGGCCGATGCACACGCTCTCATCGGCCAGCCGGACATGCATCGCATTCTCATCGGCCGTTGAATGCACGGCAACTGTGGGGATGCCGAGCTCGCGGCACGCCCGCATCACCCTGAGTGCGATTTCGCCGCGGTTGGCGATCAGGATCTTATCGAACATCGGCTACTCGATGACCAGACAGCGGCTCGCCATACTCCACCGGCTGACCATTCTCGACGAAGATATGCGTAATCCGGCCTGCGCGCGGCGCATGGATCTGGTTCATCGTCTTCATTGCTTCGATGATGATGATCGTCTGGCCTTCTTTCACCTCTTTGCCGATTTCGACGAAATTGGCAGCGCCAGGCGCGGGCGCGAGATAGGCCGTTCCCACCATCGGCGATTTGACGACGCCTGGATGGGCAGCAAAGTCTGCAGCCTCCGGTGCTGCCGCGGCGGGCGATGCGGCTCCTCCTTGCACATGGATCGCATTGTGCTCGCCTCGCCCGACGATGCCCGTGACATGCTGAGCTTCCCTGGCGAGCCGCACCCGGATGTTCTTGTCTTCGATTTCAAGCTCGCCGAGGCCGGTTTCCTGCAGGAGATTGGCAAGCTCGCGTATCAGTTCCGCTGTTGCGCCAAGCTCGGGTCCCTCGAAATCGGAAAGCGCCAGACCGGGGGGCCGTTCCTTGCCGGGTTTCTTCAGTTTGGCCATGACTTAAGACTTTCCGTATTTCTTGCGAACGGCGGCAAGCGCCTCGAGCGCGAACTCGTAACCCTGTCCGCCGAAGCCGCAGATCACGCCCTCCGCGACCCCCGACACGTAACTTGTGTGCCGAAACGGCTCCCGCTTGTAGATATTGGACAGGTGAACCTCGATGACCGGAAGATCGCAGGCCTTGAGTGCGTCGTGGAGAGCAACCGATGTATGCGTATAGCCCGCGGCATTGATGATGATGCCGGAAGCCTTTTCCCGCGCCTCCTGCACCCAGCCCACGAGTTCGCCCTCTATATTGGTTTGACGGACATCCACCGAAAAGCCGAGCACGCCGGCCTTGGCTTCGCAGCGCGCGGCAATGTCGGCCAAGGTTTCAGAGCCGTAAATCTCCGGTTCGCGTTTGCCCAGGAGGTTGAGATTCGGTCCGTTCAGAATATAGATGGTTTCTGCCATGAACTTCCGGCAATGACCTGTTGAGACTTGCGGCTTTGGCCCGCCCGCCGCTGAAACACGCCTTATAGGTGGTCTTGGCGCCCGATGGAAGCGCCTGCTGCCTTAGGGTCAGCAGACCCGGCAGCCGCCGTTTTGCCGGACCGTCGAAACATGCGCCGCCAGCACGTCATATGTGACAAAACCCGGCTCAAGAGCCTCATCGATGATGAATGATGGAGTGCCGCTGATCGCCAGAGATTCAGCCAGGCTGTAGTTGCGGCCGATCACTTCGGCCACTGCGTCGCTTTCCATGTCGGTTTTGAGCTTATCCAGATCGAGCCCTATTTGTTGGGCAACCTGCATGACGCTCGTCTCGTCCTTGACGCCGTCAAGTTTGATCAGGGCCAAGTGAAATTCATCATATTTTCCCTGGCTGCGCGAGGCCAGTGCTGCCTTGGCCGCAAACAGCGAGCCGGGCCCGAGGATCGGAAATTCCTTGACCACCACCCGCACGTCCTTATCCGATTGAATGAGTTTTTCGACCTCGGGTACCGCTTTCTTGCAGTAACCGCAATTGTAGTCGAAGAATTCAACCACGGTTACCTTGCCCTTCGGATTGCCCAGCACGAGGTCGCCCGAAGCCTGGTAGATTTCCTTCGCCCGCTCTCCGATCTTCTTCTTGGTCCCGGCCTGCGCCTCGACAGCCTGGCGGCGTTCGAGCTCCCTTATCGCCTCCTTGATCACCTCCGGATGCGTGATGAGATAATCCCTGATGATCGCCTCGAACGCCCGGCGCTGTTCAGCGCTAATGTCAACCGCGCCAGCCGCATGGGCAGTGCTCATGAGACCGATCGCGACCGCCAGGCTCAGGATCATTCGGTTCATCTGCATACTCCCTTGTGGCGATGGGTCATGAGCGAGATGTTCAGGACTTCTTTTGGTCGGCAAAATTCAAAATATCATTGGCTCTGAGCCATTCCGGCGATCCGCGCTTTAGCTTGGCTGCGGCCAGCTCGGCTTTTTTCGAGGCCAGTTCCTTGTCACCGCGCAGCATCGCCGCTTCCGCCGTCGAAAGATCGGCAAGCGGGATGTTGCCCAGCCTCGCATAGGCGATCGCCATATGCGCATGGAGCGCCGGCATGTCGCGTTCGCTGCGCAACGACCCTTTAAGAATCTTCAGCGCGGCTTCGGCGTTCCCGCGGCCTTCGTTCTGCAAAAGCGCCTGGGCCAGCATGACTTGAATGAGGCCGTTTCCGTTGGACAGCTTTGCCGCTTTCTGCAGCGGTAGGACCGCTTCTTGCCCATGCCCGCTTTCCATTAGCGCCTGGCCCTTCAACTCCCAGAAATAGGCATAGCCCGGCTGCGCTTCGATGAGCGAGTTGATTTCGCGCACCGAGTTCTTGAGGTCTCCCATCCTGAAGGCGGCGATCGATCGCGCATAGCGCGCCGGCAGGCTTTTGTCGCTCGCGGGATATTTCTGGAAAACCTGCTGCGCGCTGTCGAGAAATCCCGAAAGCTTGGCTTGCATCAGCCGATGGCGCAACAACAGATCCTGGGGGTCTTCTCTGCCGTAAAACTCGCTATTCTTCACCGACACTTCGAGATTGCGGATGCGGTCGAGCGGCATCGGATGGGTCATCACATAGGGATTGGCGTTTTTGAGCGAGCCCATCGACTGGTTCATGAGCCTTTGGAACAGCGTCAGCATGCCGCGTCCGGACTGGCCTGTGCCGTCGAGGAATTTGATCGCCGCCTGGTCGGCCGAGGATTCCTGCGCCCGCACATAGGCCATGAGATTGCGCTGCACCAGTCCTTGCGTTCCAAGATAGACGCCGGCGCCCGCACGCGACGCCTCCGAATTTCCGGTTGCCGCTCCTGCCGCGATCGCTGCCGCCCCGATCAGCATTCCGATGATGGCCTGGTTCGTCGCCTTTTGCATCTGCTGGCCCATGCGCGCCAGGTGACCGCCCGATATATGGCCCGTCTCATGCGCCAGAACGCCAATCACTTCATTCGGTGTCTTCGCCTGGACGAGCAGACCGGTGTTGATGAAAATGCGCTGGCCTCCGGCCACGAAGGCGTTGATGCTCGGCTGCCGGACGAGAAACACCTTGGCCGCGCCTTCATTGAGCCCCGCCGCCTCGAAGAGAGGCTTGCTGTAGATGCGCATGAGGCCTTCGATCTCTGCGTCGCGGATGAGCGGCAGGTTCCTGCTCTGAGCGAAAGCGGGCAGGGCGGCGCCCTGTACGATAAGGCAGGTCGCCAGAGCCGCCTTGGCGGCCAGTGCTGCCAGTCCATGCATATGCCGATGCATCATCATGTCACCCGAGCTGGAGGGGCTCATTGTCTTAATGTCAAATACGGCGAGTTTGAGGCTCGCAAACGCCTCCGGCTCAGCCTTGGCCGCGCCGCTGCCACCAGCCCGCCTTTCTGACTTTGGCGCTGCGATCGACTGTGGGCTCCGGCGGTGACCACCGCCGCTGCGCGGGCTCATCGCTGCTCTCCGGACCTGCCGGCGACCCGGACTGCTCCTCGCTCGAATCTTCGACGCTGGGGCCTCCAGCTATCGGAATAGCTCCGCGCCACTGCCGCTTCCTCGCTGGGCTGCTCCTCGCGCATCTCGCGCTCTTCCTGCCTTTCGCTTTCGGATTCACTCGGGCGCGCTCGCTCAATGCCGCTGCCGTTGAACCCCGGCTCGATGGCCTCGGCCTGCTGTGCCTCGGCCTGGTCGGCTGCGCCGTTTCCCCCATGTTCGCGCGCTTCGAAATCGCGCGCTCCCGGTTGCGCATGCTCCTCGCGATTGCGTCTGCCGCCGCGGCGCCCGCGCCGCCGCCGGCGATGGCCGCGTTTCTGCTCGCTCTCTGAGGTTTCCCCTTCACTTACCGCGACTGGCTGAGCTTCGCTCGTGCTCTCCTCCAAGACGGGTTCTTCCTCGTCCTCGACAGGCTCTTCCGGTACTTCGGCGAGCGCGGTCTCCATTTTGACCGGCCCCGATAGCGCCTTGCGTACAGGCATCCGCTCTCCGCCGCGCTCGATCAGCGCCTCGGCGGCCTTCACATTATCCGAGGGAACGATATAGATCGAAACCCCGAAGCTTTGCTCCAGCGTGAGCAAATGATCCCGCTTCTCGTTAAGGATATAGGAAGCCACTTCGCGGTTGCACTGCACGGTGAGATTCTCCGGCCGCTTGGCGATGAGTTGCTCCTCGATGCTCCGCAGCACGGAAAGTGCACAAGACGACACCGATCTGATGACGCCGCGGCCCTCGCAATGCGGGCAGCTCTTGGTGGAGCCTTCCAGCATGCCTTGACGCAGGCGCTGGCGCGACATCTCCAATAGACCGAAATGGCTGATCCGGCCGACCTGGATTCGCGCCCGGTCGTTCTTGAGCGCCTCTTTCAGCCGACGCTCGACAGCCCGGTTGTTGCGCTTTTCCTCCATGTCGATGAAGTCGATCACGATCAGGCCCGCGAGGTCGCGCAGCCTGAGCTGCCGGGCGATCTCGTCGGATGCCTCGAGATTGGTTCGCAGCGCGGTATCTTCGATATTGTGCTCCCGGGTCGAGCGTCCGGAGTTGATATCGATCGAGACCAGCGCTTCGGTCTGGTTGATCACCATGTAGCCGCCCGACGGCAGCGTCACCGTTTGGCTGAAAAGGCTGTCGAGCTGCGTCTCGACTTGATAGCGCGAGAACAGCTGGCGGGTATCCTTATAGGGCTTCACATTGCGCGCATGGCTGGGCATGAGCATCTTCATGAAGTCCTTGGCATCGCGATAGGCCTCGTCGCCTTCGACCAGCACCTCGTCCACGTCCTTGGTATAGAGATCGCGTATGGACCGCTTGATGAGATTGCCTTCCTCGTAAACGAGGCTCGGTGCCGTTGAGCTGAGGGTCAAATCCCTGACGCTTTCCCACAGCCGCATTAGATAGTCGAAATCGCGCTTGATCTCCGTCTTGGTGCGCTGCGCTCCAGCCGTTCTGACGATCAGCCCCATGCCTTCCGCCACCTCGATGTCGCGTGCGACATCCTTGAGCCGCCGGCGGTCGCCTGCATCGGTGATTTTCCGCGATATGCCGCCGCCGCGTGCCGTATTGGGCATCAGAACGCAATAGCGGCCTGCGAGCGAAAGATATGTGGTCAGCGCCGCTCCCTTGTTGCCGCGTTCCTCCTTGACCACCTGCACCAGGATCACCTGGCGGCGCTTGATCACTTCCTGGATCTTGTAATGGCGACGCTGCTGGCGGCGTGCGCGCTGGGGAACTTCCTCGAGCACGTCCTCCGCACCAACCGATTCGACCGAACCCGCCTCGAGGTCGTCCTCCACGGTCTCGACCGAGGATAATGAGGCCGGTGGGTCTTCCGTCAGGCCACCCTCGGCTGGCGCCGTCTCCATATCGATGGTCGACGAGTCGGGGCAGCATCCTCGGATGGCTCTGCTCCTGCCGGTTCGCCCCCTGAAGCGTCGGTCTCAGGCGCATCGCCTGCTGCGGTTTGCTCTTCGGCTGCGGCATCGGCCGGCAGAGCCCTACCGTTGCTCTGCGTGTCGAAGGGCTCGAAATCGTCGTCCCCCCGGCGGGCATCGTCCCGCTCCTGGCGCAGAAGCGCCTGCCGGTCGGCGATTGGGATCTGATAATAATCGGGGTGGATTTCGCTGAAGGCCAGAAACCCGTGGCGGTTTCCCCCATAATCGACGAAGGCCGCCTGTAGAGACGGCTCGACGCGCGTCACCTTGGCTAGATAGATATTTCCCTTGAGCTGCTTGCGAGCAGCGGATTCGAAATCGAACTCGTCGATCCGGTTTCCACGAACCACAACCACCCGGGTTTCTTCGGTGTGGGTGGCATCAATAAGCATCTTGCTTCCCATTTGCGGGTATCCTTGGCGCGCTTTGGCGGCGGCAAACCATCGATCTTATTGCCGGGCCGTGGCACCGAATGGTCGTGCGGCCGTGCGCGCAGCTGCGGAATGGCAGTGAAAGTCGCCGACCCTGATCCCGGCCCTCGCCGGGAGGTTTCAAGTCTTTTTGGCGCGCTTGCCTGCATTCCAACGTTGCCTTTGCCCCGGCATGCCGGGACGGTTCAATGACTGGCCGGAGGGACACTGATACGCAACCGGCCCCGGGGCGGCGCCATCCAGGCGAGCCCCTTAACGCAGCCGGTCGGGGGTGCATGAGATGCCCGGCCCCTGCCAGCGCGAAAATCCTGATCCCCCCGGTATTAGGGCATGTGTTGGCCCATCCCGGAACGGAACATGGCCCTGTTTACGTGACGGATGGCTCTCTTGGCAAGGGCGATGGCTCCCAACGGCGGAATCCAGGCCCCGCAGGCGGCCAAAAGGGGCGGGGTGTGAAACTAATGGTTAACCAGAGGTGAACTAGGGTGGCACGGGAATGCGGCCCGTAAAGCGGCTGATCCCGCGGATGGGTGCATTCGGATGAGGGAGATCGCCAGGACTGCTCGATTCCGCCACGGCGCAGGAGGGTGCGCTCCCCTCGCCTGGAGCCTCGCTTTTCTTATTCTTCTGACCCTTCCCGCGCCTGCCGCCGGATGGTTCAATTGGGATAAAGCCGTTCCCGCGGCAACGGCCGCGCGCCTGGGCGGCAACGGTGTCCGCACCCGCTTCGTCGTCGATCTCAGCGTGGCGGTCAACTTCAATGCCTATGTCATTCCCGACCCTTACCGCGTCGTGATCGACCTCCAGGAGGTGACATTCGATCTCCCCCCGGAAAGCGGCAGCGTGGGTCGGGGCCTCGTCACCGCCTTTCGCTATGGCCTGATGGACCACGGCCGCTCGCGAATTGTCGTGGAAACCAAGGGGCCGGTGCTGATTGAAAAGGCCTTCGTCGTCGAACCGGAGGACGGCCAGCCCGCGCGCATCGTGATCGACCTCGTGCCGGCCAGCGAAAAGGATTTCGCCCGGCTTTATCAGCAGCAGCTGCCGCCCCGGGCGCCTCCGCCCGATCCCGATCCGGCCTTGGCCTTGCCCTTTGATTCCGAGGGAATTCCCCAGGAACTCGCCCCATTGGGCGGTGGCACGCTTCCTCAAGCCGCAGAGCCGGGAAGAACGGCCGATGAGGGCCAAGCGGCAGCGCCGCGCCCGGCTGACCGGAAGCCGAAGCCGCATCCGGTGATCGTTCTCGATCCTGGCCATGGCGGAATAGACCCAGGCGCCGTCAGCCGGAACGGCACGACAGAAAAATCAATCGCTCTTGCTTTTGCTCAGGAATTACAAAAAATTCTCGGGAAATCCGGCCGTTACGACATCGTGCTCACCCGCACGGGTGATAATTTTCTCACCCTGAAGGAGCGCGTGCGTATTGCCCGCAAGCACCAGGCCGATCTCTTTCTGGCTATCCATGCCGATGTCGTCCGCGGCGCCCCCGTCAGGGGCGCCACGGTCTATACCTTGTCCGACAATGCTTCGGACGCTGAAGCCGAGGCCATCGCGCGCGATGAGAACCGCGCCGACCTGATAGCCGGCGTGAACCTTGCCGAGGAGAACGACGAGATCACCGGCATCCTGATCGATCTCGCACTGCGCGAGACGAAGAACCACTCGCTGGTATTCGCCCGCTCGATGGTCAAGACTTTGCAGCCCGTCATCGAAATGACCAACCGCCCCGTGCGCTCCGCGGGCTTCCTCGTGCTAAAGGCGCCCGATGTGCCCTCCGTGCTCCTGGAGCTGGGCTATCTGTCGAACGCGGCCGATGAAAAGCTTCTCAGTTCCCCTCAATGGCGGGCGGGTGCAGCCAAGGCGCGTAGCCCGCGCGATCGACAATTATTTCAGCAGCCGTCTGGCCTCAGGCGAGTGATGCGCTGGGAAGGATCAAGGTGCCAAGCCTCCGCCACATTCAACCGCTAGGTCTGGGCCGGGCAAGAACGATGCTAGGGGCCGTGCCGGGGCACGGAAGTTTGACCGAATGCTGAGATTTTTGGGGTTCCTGTTCGCCACCGGTTTCATCATCTTCTGCGGCATCGCCGTGGGAGCGGGGTACATCATTTGGGAAACCCAAAAGGATCTGCCCGACTACAAACAGCTCGCATTCTACGAGCCGCCGGTGATGACGCGGGTTCATGCAGCCGACGGCTCCCTCATCGCCGAATATGCCAAGCAACGGCGACTTTTCATCCCGGTCGATGCCGTGCCCCGCGCGTCGTTGAGGCTTTTCTCTCCGCCGAGGACAAGAACTTCTACAGCCATTCCGGTCTCGACTGGCAGGGCATCGGGCGCGCCGTTGTCATCAATCTGCAAGATCGGCTGATCGGCGGATCCGCAAACTGGTTGGCGCCTCTACCATTACCCAGCAGGTCGCCAAGAATTTTCTGCTCACCGAGCGAACAAACCGCCCAGCGCAAGCTCAAGGAGGCGCTGCTCGCAAAGCGTATCGAGCAGACCTTCAGCAAGAACCAGATCCTCGAGCTTTATCTCAATGAGATCTTTCTCGGCCTGAACTCCTATGGCGTCGCTGCCGCCGCGCTGAATTATTTCGGCAAGCCGCTGAACGAGCTGACGTCCACGAGATGGCCTATCTCGCCGCCCTGCCCAAGGGACCGAACAATTACCATCCCTTCAAACAGCGCGCCAAGGCGCTCGAGCGGCGCAACTGGGTTCTGAGCCGCATGGTCGAGAACGGCTATATCTCCGCTGAGGAAGAGAAGACCTACAGGCCAAGCCCCTTGGGCGTGACTTCCGAGCCGCCGGGCGCGCGGCTGTTTGCCGCGGAATCCTTCGCCGAGGAAGTGCGCCGCGAGCTGATGCAGCTCTACGGCGAGGACAGGCTCTACAACGGCGGCCTGTCGATCCGCACCACTCTCGATCCGAAATACCAGATCATGGCCCGTCAGGCGCTGAGCCGCGGATTGCTGAAATTCGACCGCAACCGCGGCTATCGCGGGCCGGTGAAGAAGCTCGATCTCGCGCAGGACTGGGGCAGGGCCCTCGCCAAGCATGCCGTTTGCCACCGATCTCCGCCCTGGACCTTGGCCGTGGTGCTGGAAGTCGACGATGCGCGAAGCAAGGGTCGGGCTGCAGCCCCGAGATCGGACCTGACCGGCAAGGTCGTGCCGAGCGCGCGACCGGGCCATTCCCCTCGAGCTTCTGAAATGGGCACGCGCCGCCGATCGCGAGCAGGCTCGGGCCCGAGATCGCAGCCGCCGCCGATGTCCTGAGCCGGGCGATGTCGTCTATGTCGCGCCGGCCAAGGAAAAGGGCCGCTATCACCTGGTGCAGATGCCCGAGATCGAGGGCGCCCTCGTCGCCATGGACCCGCATACCGGCCGCGTCCTGGCCCTGGTCGGCGGCTTTTCCTATGGCAAGAGCCAGTTCAACCGCGCCGTCCAGGCCATGCGCCAGCCCGGCTCGTCCTTCAAGCCCTTCGTCTATGCCGCGGCGCTCGACAGCGGCTATACGCCGTCATCCGTGGTGCTCGATGCCCCGTCGAGATCAAGCATGCAGAACGGGCGAGATCTGGGCGCCGCAGAACTACACGAAGAAATTCTATGGCCCCTCCACTCTTCGCCGCGGCATCGAACTTTCGCGCAATGTCATGACCGTGCGACTGGCGCAGGACCTCGGCATGAAACGCGTCGCCGAACTTGCCGAGCGGCTCGGCATCTATGACCAGCATGCCGCCCGTTCTCGCCAATTCGCTGGGCGCCGGCGAGACCACGCTCCTGCGCATGACCTCCGCCTACAGCATGCTCGACAATGGCGGCAAGCGCATCAAGCCGACTCTGATCGATCGCGTCCAGGATCGCTATGGCCGCACCGTTTTCCGCCACGACGAGCGCGACTGCGCGGGCTGCAAGGCTGAAGAATGGTACGACCAGCCCGAGCCCGAACTCCTCGACAATCGCGACGAGGTGATCAACCCCTACACCGCCTATCAGATCACCTCGATGCTCGAAGGCGTGGTCGAGCGCGGCACCGGCCAGCGGGTGAAGCGCGGTCGGCAAGCCGGTCGCCGGCAAAACCGGCACCTCCAATGACGAGAAGGACGCCTGGTTCATCGGCTTTACCCCTGATCTGACTGTCGGCGTCTATGTCGGCTATGACAATCCGACGCCCATGGGCCGAGATGCCACCGGCGGCGAGCTCGCCTCGCCCATCGTCGCCGATTTCATGAAGCTCGCGCTGAAGGACAAGCCGGCGACACCGTTCCGCGTGCCGAGCGGCGTCAGCTCATCCCCATCGATCCGGCAACCGGCCAGCGCGCCGCCTATGGCGACCCCAATGTCATCCTCGAGGCCTTCAAGCCGGGCGAGGGCCCGGCCGATGAGACGGTGGTGATCGGCGCCGACGTACCGCCGCCGCGTCGATGGCGAGGCCGCGGTCATTGAAGGCGGGTTGACGACCGGCACCGGCGGGCTCTACTGACATCGAGCCAATTGAAGCGGAACGAGCGATGCGCGCCGAAATCGCCAATATTGTCGATGAGATCAAGCAGTCGCTGGCACTGCTGAGGAGGCATCTTTGACTTCGATGCCGCGCAGAAGCGACTCGCCGAGCTGAACGCCAGGGCCGAAGACCCCGCGCTCTGGAACAATCCGCAGAAGGCGCAAAGCCTCATGCGCGCGCGCCAGCAGCTCGAAAGCCGCATCAACAAGGTGCTCAGCCTCGAGCGATCTGTCGGCGACAACACCGGCCTCATCGAGCTCGGCGAGGCCGAAGGCGATCAGGCGATCATCGCCGAAGCCGAAGCTGCGCTGAGTGTGCTCAAGGACGAGATCGCCCGCCAGGAGATCGAGACGCTGCTTTCCGGCGAGGCCGACGCCAATGATGCCTTTCTCGAAATCCACGCCGGCGCCGGCGGCACCGAGAGCCAGGACTGGGCCCGAATGCTGTCGCGCATGTACATCCGCTGGGCCGAGCAGCATGGCTACAGGACCGATGTCGTCGACGAGCACGAGGGCGAGGAGGCGGGAGTAAAATCCATCACCCTCAAATGTCCGGCGAAAATGCCTATGGCTGGCTCAAGACGGAATCGGGCGTCCACCGCCTCGTCCGGATTTCCCCTTTCGACTCCAATGCCCGCCGCCACACCTCGTTTGCCTCGGTCTGGGTCTTTCCCGTCGTCGACGAAACCATCGCGATCGAGATTCCCGATAAGGACGTGAGGATCGACACCTTCCGCTCCTCCGGCGCGGGCGGACAGCATGTGAACACCACCGATAGCGCGGTGCGCATCACCCACGTCCCGACCGGCATCGTCGTCGCCTGCCAGAGCGAGCGCTCGCAGCACAAGAACCGGGCAACCGCCTGGTCGATGCTGCGAGCCAGGCTGTATGAGATGGAGCTGCAGAAGAAACAGGAAAAGCTCGACGCGGCGAACGCCCAGAAATCCGATATCGGCTGGGGCCACCAGATCCGGTCCTATGTGCTGCAGCCTTATCAGCTGGTGAAGGATCTCCGCACCGGTGCCCAGAGCACCAATCCCGCCGCCGTGCTGGACGGCGACATCGACACCTTCATCAACGCCTCTCTATCGCAGCGTATTCACGGCGGCACCGCGAAGAACGTCGCCGATCTGGATTAACGCGCGGCGCATGATCGGCATGAGGGGTCCGTTTTTCCGCTCCCACTCACCCTCATGGTGATTCCGGCTAACGCCTCTGATCCAGCTTCCTTATCCGGCCATCTCTCTTATCATCCCTGCAACATCGTCATTCCGCGTCCGTTTCCCTTCTCCCCTTGTGGGAGAAGGTGGCGAGATGCGTTTCAGCATCGAGCCGGATGAGGGGTACCCCCTCACCCTACCCTCTCCCACGAGGGGAGAGGGAAAACTTTCCCCTTGACAACATTCCTAGGTGTGTGTATATGGTCAGCATCTGCTCCAAGAAGGAGGCGGTCATCCGGAAGCCTCACCTCTTCTTGTTGAAACGTGGAGCAGCTGCCGTCTGTCCCAGGGTCCCCGAGGCACCTTGGCAGGTACGGATGGCGGTGGGAGCGCTGTCGAGCCTCCGCATTTTGCCCCTCAGCTGGGGGGCACCAGTCCCACTCAGTTAATTCTCGAAATTAATGGAAGTGGGCACCAGTCCTACTCTTTGAAGTAGGCACCTAGGAGGGCCAGCCTCCCACCTCTCCTTCAACCCGGAGGGCGAAAAGCCCGGCGGAAGGAAACTCCTTACGTGCCCTTCACCGGCGTCTTGAACTGCACCGCGCGGTAGCCCTGGTCGTCATGAACGCCGAACTGCCGCTCTTCCGCCGAGGGATCGTAATTTCCCTCATACTGCGGTGAAGGCTCTCCCAAGGGGTCCTCGGACCGGCGGATGGTGCCGTCGATATAGGCGCCGTTGTCGATCGAGATCGTTTCGTTGATGACGTCGCCCTCGATATGGCCGCCGGCATAGACGTGCACGTGAATGCCGCGGATCGGGCCGATGATCCGTCCGCGGACGAGCACTTCTTCGGCAACCACTTCGCCATGGATAACGCCCTGCGCGTCGACCACAACGGCATGGGCGCGCACATCGCCGTTTACCGTGCCGTCGATCTGAAGCTCACCGCCGCTGATCAGATTGCCCTCGATCACCACGTCTTCGGTGAGGATCGAAGGACCCGATCTGGTTCGGTTGCCCTCGGCGCTACCATTAGTTTTTTTTCGAAAGTTCCTGAACAGCATTGCTCGTTTGCCAAAACCGGACGGGGTCAACCGCCCGACCCTTCACCCTCGTTTCATAGTGAAGATGCGGACCGGTGCTTCGCCCCGTGTTGCCTAACTTTCCCACCATGTCGCCGCGCCGCACCTTATCGCCGACGGCCACCATGATGGCATTCAAATGAGCATAGCGTGTGGCCACTCCATTGTCATGGATGATTTCCACCATTCTGCCGTAAGCACCTTCCCAGCCCGCAACGTTAACCTTGCCGTCCGCGGTTGCGTAAACAGGTGAATTCATGCCGCTTTTGAAGTCGACCCCCGCATGCATGGCGATTGTGTGGCGGAACGGGTCGCGCCTGACGCCGTAGCCGCTCGTCATGCGCACCACATCGCTGAGGGGCAATTGAAGCGGCAGCTGCAGCGCCTCATGCCTCATCTTGTCATAGGCTTCGTAGAGGTCGAGAAGTCTTTCCATGCGCAGCGAAACTTCATCTTCCGGGGCATCCGCTTGTCCAATTGCGATCAGAGGACCGCCCGTGCCGCCGCCAGAATATTCGGACGATGAAACGACTTTGACGTCGTCGAGTCCCAGGCTTTTGAAGATCGCACGCGCCCGCTGCGCTCTTTGCTCCGCGCGGCTTGTCGCTTCCTCGAGCAGTGAGATTTCCATGCGTTCGTAATTTCGTAAGTGCGACTTGAGATCCTCTAGCGGCTTTGCGGCATCATATTCGCTCGTGAATACCCGCTCGTAGCGTTTAGCAAATCTCATTGCATTGTTATTGCCGGTTGGAACGCCATTCTGCAGCTCCGACTGGTCGCCATGCGAATCCGCCGGCTCCTCTTCGGCTGGGGGCAGGGGCAATTTCTGGATCGTTTGCGTCTGTGGGGCCCCTTCCGAGCGCCGCGCCACATCCTGACGGAAAAATTCCACGAGCCGCTTATGGCGCTCGACCAGCCTGTCGAATTCCAGTTTGATCTGATCGGCCCGTCCCAAATATTCGTTTTGGTCGATCATCAGCCGGTCGTTCAGCCGGTCGACTTCATTTCGCAATTCGGCAATGCGGTCTTCATACTCCAGTCGCGCGTCATACATCCCACGCTCGCGCAGGGCCAGCAGCTGATCCTTGAACGCGACATTGATCGATGAAAACGACAGCCAGAACAATCCCGCCAGCAGGCTGCCAAGGCCGACGATCTGAACCCACGGCCTCAGCGTGATGAACTGGACTTCGCCCTCTGCGCGCAGATAAATCTGCCTTTCGCGAAAGCTGTGGGCGATGGATCCCCATAGTCCGCGACGCTTGCGATAGGTATGAAGCTTGTGGCGGCGCATGCCGATTGTCGCTCCCGATCACCGCCCTTAAGGCGGAGCCACTTTCGACGCCACTAAAGCTGATTAACTTATGAATTGGCGCGGTTGCATTGACAAGCATTAGTTTCCCCCTGCCGCAGCTCGCCATCACTTTATCTGCCTTGCTTTCGACCATATGTTCGGTTTGTCTCCGAATATCCTCGACTGGGGCGCCCTGCGTGGGGCTGCGGGGTCACAACTTTGGACTTGATCGCTGAGCTGAAAATGCATCTATGGTGAGAGCTTCTCGCGGGAAGAGGCCAGCGGCTGATTTGCCTGTGGGCGGGGCGATTTCCTTTGCCAATGCAACGAAGAACGGGTCGGTGAACGTGAAGTGGACGGTGCCCAAACTCACGTTGCTGGCGCTTGTTTCCGTTTGTGTTTTCCTCGCTCTTCTGACCGCCGCTTTCATGGTCCGCCTGTCTCAGGGGCCCGTCACGCTCACCTTCCTGAAAGGACCGATCAAGACGGCGATCAACTCGAATCTTGCAGGTTACCATGTCGATCTCGAAAACGCGGTCATCGAGCGCGACAGCGACAGCGGCCAGCCGCGCGTGCGCCTGCGCAATGTTGTGCTGCAGAATGCTGCCGGCGACACAATCGCCCGTGCTCCGCGCGCTGCCATCGGCATCGACGGCGCAGCAATTTTCACCGGCCGGCTGGTGCCCCGGCAGCTCGAGCTGATCGGCCCCCGCATCGAGTTTTACCGGGATCTGAACGGCGCCTTGAGCCTCGGCTTCGCCAAGGTCAGGAGCGCCGACGCTCAGGCGCAGCCGCAGGAGGAACCCGGTTCAGCGGCGCAGGCCGAGCCGATCGACGATGCGACCTCGGCCCTCCAGCTTCGCGATTTCCTGGAGAAGGAGCTCTTGTCGGGTGGCCGCGGCGCCACGGCTGTGTCGAGTCTCGAAACGGTGAAAGTATCCGACGCCACCCTGGTGCTGTTCGACGAGTTCAACCAGGCAAGCTGGAATGCGCCTTCCGCCAATCTCGTTTTTCGCCGCATGCCTTACGGTTTCGCGCTGTTTGCCGATATCACGGTGGCAACCGGCAAGGAGCCTTGGCGCTCGGAGCTTGTTGCAAATTATCGAAGTGCCAGCCGCAGTTTTGCCCTTAGCGCCCGCATCTTCGACCTCGTGCCCGCCGATCTGTCCGACAAGGTGTTTGCCCTGCACCGCTTGGCCCAGGTGCGGTTCCCGCTTTCCGGCAAGGCCGAGTTCGAATTTACCGACGAGGGCGTGATCAAACGCGCCACTGCTGAGCTCACCGCATCGCGCGGCATTATTGGCTTCCCCGGCTACATTGCCGACCCCATCGCCATCGAAGAGGGATTGCTGCGTTTCGACCTCGATCCTGCGACGGGCACCGTGCTGATCAGCGACAGCACGCTCGGCCTCGGCGGCGCTCAGACGCAGCTCGATGGAAAAATCATTCCTCAGCGGCTGGAGGACGGACGCCTGTCGGCCCTCGACATATCCCTGACGGCCAAGAATTTGTCCATGCGCTCGTCAGGCAAGAAAAACGGTCTGCAGTTCGAGCGCATCGAATTGCAGGGACTGGCGTCGGTCGTCGAGAACAGGTTCGACATCCTCGACCTCGTTCTGCAGACCGGCAATGCCGGCGTGCGCGTGCGCGGCAGCTTTGAAGGCGGCGAGGAGGCGATCGGCGTTCGTCTTGACGGGGTGTTGCGCGATTTGCCGGTAAGCGTGGTGCAGAACCTGTGGCCCCCCATCATTGCCCCCAATACCCGCAAATGGCTGAACGCCAATGTCAGCAAGGGCGTTCTCCCCGAAGGGCAGTTCCATATCAATGTGCCGGGCGAGGCGATTGCCAGGGCATTCGAAGGCATTCCCATCGCCGATAATATGGTCGATTTGAAATTTTCGCTTCGCGATGTTGAGACGCGTTATTTCGCCCAGCTGCCCCCGATTTCGGGCGCCAGCGGTTCCGGCCGGCTCCAGGGCAACCGCTTCGAACTGATGCTCCAGAACGGAACGGTGAACCTTGCCTCGGGCGGCGCAATGCACTTCATCAGCGGCAAGCTCGTAGCGCCGACCCTCAATGCCAAGGTCGTGCCTGTTGCCGTTCATGTCGATGCCAAAGGTGGTGCTGAGCATCTTCTCGAACTGCTCGACCATGATCCCTTGAAGTATGCTTCCGCCGCTGGCCTTGAGCCCGGCCGGATCGGTGGCAGTGCCGATGTGGGCATCGATGTCAATCTGCGCTTTCAGAAAACCAAGCGCCCAATAATCGAGATGCGCGCTGAAGCACAGGTTACCGACATCCGCTTGAAAGGCGTCTTCGAGCAAGCCGACATTGACGGTGGTGCGATGACCTTCAACTATGGCGGCGGCATGATCAGCGCCAAGGGAACCGTTCAGCTCAATCGCGTTCCGACCTTCCTCGAGTGGACCAGGGCAGTCGGCAAGAATGTCCCGAGCCAGGAAACCCTTGCCCTGGAGGCCGAGCTCGATGACCAGGAGCGCGCCAAGCTGGGCCTCGATATGGGCGGGTTCGTTCGCGGGCCCGTTCGCATCAAGCTCAAAGCCGATCAGCCGCGCGGCAAGATTGCTCGCGCCAAAGTCGAAGCCATCCTTACCAAGGCCGAGCTGCGCGTCGATGCCATGCGGTGGTGGCGCCCTCCCGGCATCGAATCGCGTGCCACTTTCGATGTGGATTTTACCGAGCCGGACAGGCGGCGGGTTCAGAACATAAAAATCGACGGCGGCAACATATCCGTGCGCGGCGAGGTCGTGCTTGGCAGCAAGGGCGAGCTCCTGTCGGCCGATTTCCCCAAGATCGAGCTCGATGATGAAAACCGTTTCCGCATGAAGCTGCGGCGCAAGGACGGCGCGGCCACCGCAAGCGTCACCGGTGAGAGTTTCGACGCCCGCCAGCTGATTATCGGCATGTTCAAGCATGACACGCCTGTGCCGCAGGCCGATCCTGTTCCCGTCACCATTCAAGCGAAGTTCGCACGCGTCTACGCGAACCGCGGTGAAGTGATCACCGATGTCGAGGGCAGCCTCACCGTCTTGGACAATGTGGTTCAGGACGCCGACATTCAGGGTACCTTCCTCAGCGGCGCACCGGCGACCTACAGGATCACACCTGCCGACGGCTACCGCGACATGCGTGTGACCATTCGCGACGCCGGTGCGGCGCTCAGGGCCGCCAATCTCTATTCCAAGGCTGCGGGCGGCCAGCTGGAGCTCACGGCACAGCTGGGCGTGGGCCGCGACACCTCGGTGAAGCGCGGCATGCTCACCATCCGGAACTTTGAGGTCCGTGACGACAACACCATTGCCGAGATCGAGCGCCAGGATCATTCGGTCCGAAGCAAACCCTCAGGTCCTCGCAACCAGGGCCTCTCATTTACCAAACTCACCATGCCGTTCTCGTCCGATCCGGACTATGTGCGGATCGGCGATTCGCTGGTCAAGGGTCCCGAGATCGGAGCCTCGGTGCAGGGCATCATCCGCAAGCGTGATGGCGCCCTCGATATCGGCGGCACCATCATACCCGCGTATGAACTGAACTCTGCCTTGAGTGGCATCCCGCTGGTGGGCGACATCTTGACAGGAGGCAAGGGGCAGGGCGTTTTCGGCGTGAATTTCGCACTTCGCGGAACCATGCAGCAGCCGCGCTTCGTGGTGAATCCCGTTTCCGCCCTTACCCCCGGCATTTTCCGCCGCATCTTCGACATGGGCGGTAATTACTCCGATCAGGCGCCGAAAAAGCCGAGAGGCGTCGGCCCGAGCAACTAGGCCGGCCGCAGCAGCACGTGTTTCTTTCGTCCGAGCGAGAGTTTGATAACGCCGTTCTGGCTGAGATGGGAAGCCCCGAGGAGCATCCGTTCATCGCTGACCTGGATGTCGTTCACGCGAACGCCGCCGCCCTGGATCGCCCGGCGCGCCTCGCCATTCGATACTGCGAGGCCCGCGCTGACAAGCGCCTTGAGCAGCCCGATTCCCGCCTCGATGTCGCATTTGGCGATCGTCACTGCCGGCAGCCCCGTATCGCTCGCCCCTTCCTCGAAAGTACGGCGCGCCGTTTCGGCTGCGGCCTCTGCCGCCTCGCGGCCGTGCAGCAGCGCGGTCGCCTCTGTCGCGAGCTGCTTCTTCGCCTCGTTGATCTCCGATCCGGCGAGCCTTTCCAGCTGCTCGATTTCCTCCAGCGGCAGAGCAGTGAACAGCTTCAGAAAACGTCCGACGTCGGCATCTTCGGCGTTGCGCCAAAATTGCCAATACGCATAGGGCGGCAAAAGGTCGGCATTGAGCCATACCGCGCCTGAGGCTGTCTTCCCCATTTTTGCACCCGATGCGGTGGTCAGCAGCGGGCTGGTGAGGGCATAGAGCTGCTGCGTGCCGAGCCGGCGCCCAAGATCGATGCCATTGACGATATTGCCCCATTGGTCCGATCCGCCCATCTGCAGCTGGCATCCGTAACGCTTGGCCAGTTCGACGAAATCATAGGCCTGCAGAACCATGTAGTTGAACTCGATGAACGACAGCTCATGCTCGCGCTCCAGCCTGAGCCTGACCGAATCCATCGACAGCATGCGGTTGACCGAGAAGTGCCGTCCGATGTCTCTCAGGAAATCGATGTAATTGAGCGGTGCCAGCCATTCCGCATTGTCGATCATCACGGCGTCACGCGCTCCGGTGCCGAAATTCAGAAAACGGGAAAACACCGACTTGATCGACTCCTTGTTGCCTTCGATTTGTTCGATGGACAGGATCTTCCGTGACTCGTCGCGCCCCGAGGGATCCCCCACTCTCGTCGTGCCGCCGCCCATCAACGGTATGGGCTTGCCGCCGGCTTGCTGCAGCCAGTAGAGCATCATGATGGAAATGAGATTGCCCACGTGCAGCGAGGGCGCCGTGCAGTCATAGCCTACATAGGCGACGAGCTCGCCCTTGGCTGCGAGCGCATCGACACCCGCTTCATCGGATATCTGATGCACGAAACCGCGCTTGCTCAGCACGTTGAGGAAATCGGACTTGAACTTCGTCATGGCTCTCGCTCATAAATCTTGGCAAGCGTGGTCTGTGCATCCTATTGTCGATCAGGGCTGGCCGGGTCAAGTCCATCGAGCCCGTCTCCGGCGAAAGCCGCAAAGCCAACCTTATAGCGTTGGAAGGCCTGGAATGCCGAACCAGCTGACTGCGTTGGGCCTGATGAGCGGCACGTCTCTCGACGGGATCGACGTCGCGCAGATCGTGACCGACGGCGGAGATTTCGTGAAGCGTGGCAGCTCGCGCACCTATGCCTATCAGAGCGGCCAGCGGGCACGCCTCATGCAGGCTCTCGAAGAGGCGAAAGCCCTTGCCAGTCGCAACGCCCGTCCGGGCTGTCTCGGAGAGCTTGAAAAGGACCTCACCGATTGGCACGCGTCCGCTGTCCAGCGTTTCTGTCTCGAAATGGGGCTCGCCCCGGCTATGATCGACGTTATCGGCTTTCATGGCCAGACCGTCCTGCATCGCCCGGCCGAGCGCCTCACCGTTCAGCTGGGCGATGGTGCGCTGCTTGCGCGCGAGCTTGGCGTGTCCGTCGTCAGTGATTTCCGCGCCGCCGACGTGGCCGCGGGAGGCGAGGGCGCACCGTTCGTTCCGATTTATCATCGAGCACTCGCCGCATCGATTCCGATCCGCCCACTGGCGTTTCTCAATATCGGCGGGGTTGCCAATGTTACCTTTGTAGGCGAGGGAGAGGACATTCTCGCCTTCGACACCGGGCCGGGCAATGCTCTGATCAACGATTGGGTGGAGAGCCATACCGGCCAGGCTGCGGATTACGATGGCACCTATGCCCTAGCCGGCCGCGTCGATGAGAACCGGCTGCGCGAGATGATGAACGATCATTATTTTTCACAAGCGCCGCCCAAATCCATTGATCGCCAGAAATTCACGCTCCGACCCGTGCAAGGATTGAGCCTGGAAGACGGGGCCGCCACGCTCACGGTCTTCACCGCTCGCTCGATTGCCTGCGCGATCCAGCATTTTCCCCACGCACCCAGGGCATGGATCGTCTGCGGCGGCGGCCGCCGCAACCCGGCCCTCCTTGGCGCGCTCGAGGTGGAGATCGAGGGGCTTGTCATGCCTGCCGAGGCTCAAGGGCTTGATGGCGATGCGCTGGAAGCCGAAGCCTTCGCCTATCTCGCCGTGCGCTCTCTGCGCCGCCTGCCGCTGAGCTTTCCATCGACCACCCGGGTGCCGGCACCGACCACGGGCGGCATTCTTCACACCGCTTGAAGGTCCTTCGCGAGCCGCCGGTCGACGTAGTCGCCGCAGATTTTCACCAGCTCCTCGATCCGGTCCTGAAAAAAATGATTGGCCCCATGCATCACCTTGTGCTCGATGGTGATGCCCCTTTGCGTCTTAAGCTTCGACACAAGGCTTTGTACCGCTTCCGGCGGCGTCACCGAATCCTGGTCTCCATTCACGAACAGGCCCGAGGCCGGGCAGGGCGCGAGGAAGGAAAAGTCGTAATGTTTCGCCAGCGGCGCTACCGAGATGAACCCTGAAATCTCGGGCCGCCGCATCAGGAGCTGCATCGAAATCCACGCTCCGAACGACACGCCCGCGATCCAGCAGATCTTTGCATCCTTGTTGTAGGTTTGCAGCCAGTCGAGCGCCGAGGCGGCGTCCGAAAGCTCGCCTGCGCCGTTCTCGAACATGCCTTGGCTGCGCCCAACGCCGCGGAAATTGAACCGCAGGACCGAGAAGCCCCGCTCGGCGAAGGAGTAATAAAGGGAGTGCACGATTGGATTATTCATCGTGCCGCCGAATTGCGGATGAGGATGCAGGAGTATGGCAATCGGCGCGCCGGGAGCTTTGTTGTGGTGATAGCGGCCCTCGATGCGTCCGGCGGGACCGTTGAAGATGACTTCGGGCATGGGGCGGAGGGCGTTCTTTCTTAACTAAAGGTTGAATTCAAGCGCCAAGGCAATCGTAAATGAATATGTGTAAGCCCCGAATTAGTTGACTAGCCTAGTCGGAAATTCTATATCCGCTCTTTAGAAGCGTTCAAAAGGGACGGATGCCCACAGCTCTGGGAACGGGTCTTAGCATACCGAACCCCGCAGATTGCAAGCTTTTTGGCACGGGGCGCGGCAGAAGGGAGCAAAATGAAGCTGTCAACAAAGGGCCGTTACGCGGTTACCGCATTGGCCGACATTGCGGTTCATTCTGATGGCGAGCCACTTACGCTCGCCTCGATCACCGAGCGGCAGAACATCAGCCAGGAATATCTCGAACAGCTTTTTATGAAGCTGCGCCGAGCAGGCCTTGTTGAAAGCGCCCGTGGTCCCGGGGGCGGCTACCGGCTCTCGCGCGACGCCGAAACGATCCTGATTTCCGATATCGTTTTAGCGGTCGACGAGCCGCTTCAGGTAACCCGTTGCATCGGCGACGCCATCGAAGGATGCACCCACGGCGAAAAATGCCTGACCCATGATTTGTGGTCGGCGCTGGGTCGGCAGATTTACGGCTTTCTGTCATCGGTCACCTTGGGTGATGTGGTGAACAAGCGCAACCTGGCTCTGCAGGCAACCGTCCGGCGTGCCAAGCTTCATCCCGTTCGAGCCTATGGCTGATTTAACACCGATGCGAACCTATCTCGACCATAATGCCACGAGCCCGCTGAAGCCCGCCGCGCGCCATGCCATGGCTGCCGCTCTCGACAGGCCGGGTAACCCATCATCGATTCACGCCGAAGGGCGCAAGGCACGCGCGCTGATCGATACCGCGCGCGAGTGGATTGCCCGCTCTCTCGGCGTCTTGCCGGCGATGGTGGTGTTTACCTCGGGCGGCACGGAAGCGAACAACTTGGCCATTCACGGCGTACCGGTCGAGCGGCTTGCCGTGTCGGCGGTCGAGCATCCAAGCGTCATCGAAGCTGCGAAGGCCCGCGGGCTCCCTGTCGAAATCATTCCGGTCGACGCCTCGGGTCTCGTGAAGCTCGATGAACTCAGAGCGATTTTGAAGCGCAGCCCGCTTCCGACTCTCATCAGCGTCATGCTCGTCAACAATGAGACGGGGGTGGTTCAGCCGGTCCGTGCCGTTGTGGAGATCGCCCGCAGCGCCAATGCTCTCGTGCACACCGATGCCGTTCAGGCGTTCGGCAAGATGCCTGTGAATTTTGGCTTGCTCGGTTGCGACCTAATGACCATATCTGCCCATAAGCTCGGCGGTCCGATGGGTATTGGCGGGCTTGTCATTCGTGACGGCCTCTCCCTCGCAGTTCAAATGAACGGCGGCGGCCAGGAGCTTCGCCGCCGGGCAGGCACCGAGAATATGCCGGCCATCGCCGGCTTCGCTGCGGCAATCGATTCAGCTCCGGTCGATCACGCAGCTTTGCGCGACAGTCTGGAAGAAGCCCTCCGCGCGCTTTCACCTGATGTCGTCATTTTTGGAAGTGATGTGGAACGCATAGCTAATACCAGTTGTTTCGCCTTCCCGGGTTTTTCCGCCGACATGGCCCTCATCAGCCTCGATTTGGAAGGAGTCTCCGTGTCCTCCGGTTCGGCCTGCTCATCGGGCAAGGTAGCTCGCTCTCACGTGCTCGCGTCTATGGGGGTTCCTCCGGAACTCTCCACCGGCGCAATCCGCGTCAGCCTGGGCTGGAATTCGACGGAGAAGGATATTGCGGATTTCACTGCCGCATGGGGCCGCATCCTCGACCGCAGTCGTCTCGTCATGGCCGGGCGTGGCCCGGCCATCTCCGGCAAATCGCAAGAAAGATACCCGGATCAAGTCCGGGTATGACGAAAGAGATAGAGAAGAACAATGGCAGATTTCGACACACTTGAACGCATCAAGAATATCGACGTCGATAAGTACAAATACGGCTTCACCACCGACATCGAATCCGACAAGGCCCCCAAGGGCCTCTCCGAGGAGATCGTCGCCTTCATCTCCGGCAAGAAGGGCGAGCCGGAATGGATGCTCGCATGGCGTCTCGAAGCCTATCGGCGCTGGCTCACCATGACCAGGCCCGAGTGGGCGCGTGTCTCATATCCTGAAATCGATTTCCAGGATCTTTATTACTATGCCGCGCCAAAGCGCAAACCGGCGCCGAAGAGCCTCGACGAGGTCGACCCCGAACTGCTGCGCACCTATGAAAAGCTCGGCGTTCCGCTGCGCGAGCGCGAAGTGCTCGCCGGTGTCGAAGGCGCCAGGGTGGCCGTCGACGCCGTGTTCGATTCTGTATCGGTCGTTACCACCTTCAAGGACGAGCTCGCGCGTGCCGGGGTGATATTCTGTTCCATGTCCGAGGCTGTTCGCGAGCATCCGGAGCTTGTCCGCAAATATCTCGGCAGCGTCGTGCCGCAAGGGGACAATTTCTATGCCGCGCTCAATTCGGCGGTCTTCTCCGACGGCTCTTTCGTCTATGTGCCCGAGAACACCCGCTGCCCGATGGAGCTTTCCACCTATTTCCGTATCAACGAGAAGCAGACCGGCCAGTTCGAGCGTACCTTGATCATCGCCGAGAAGGGCGCCTATGTGAGCTATCTGGAAGGCTGCACCGCGCCGATGCGCGACGAGAACCAGCTTCACGCCGCGGTCGTTGAATTGGTCGCGCTGGAGGACGCCGAGATCAAATACTCGACTGTGCAAAACTGGTATCCCGGCGACAAGCAGGGCAGGGGTGGTGTGTTTAATTTCGTGACCAAGCGCGGTGACTGCCGCGGCCGCAACGCCAAGATCTCCTGGACGCAGGTGGAAACCGGCTCGGCCATCACCTGGAAATACCCAAGCTGCATCTTGCGCGGCGATAATTCGCGCGGCGAGTTCTACTCGATCGCCATATCCAACGGATTCCAGCAGGTCGACTCCGGCACCAAGATGATTCATCTCGGCAAAAACACTTCAAGCCGCATCATCTCCAAGGGCATCGCCGCCGGCCGCTCCGACAACACCTATCGCGGCCTCGTTTCGGCCCACCGCAAGGCGACGAACGCCCGCAATTTCACCCAGTGCGACTCACTGCTGATCGGCGACAAATGCGGCGCCCATACGGTCCCGTATATCGAGGCCAAGACCTCTACGGCTCATTTCGAGCACGAGGCGACGACATCGAAAATCTCCGAGGATCAGATGTTCTATTGCATGTCGCGCGGGCTCTCCCAGGAGGAGGCGGTGGCTCTGATCGTCAACGGCTTTGTGCGCGATGTGCTTCAGCAGCTGCCGATGGAGTTCATGGCCGAAACGCAGAAGCTCATCGGCATCTCGCTTGAAGGCAGCGTCGGCTATGAGTCGCTTTACTGTTCGTTAAGATTTAAGCCGTGAAAGAGACAATGCTGAAGATTGAAAATCTCCACGCCGTCGTCGACGAGCAGAAACTATTCTCAACGGGGTTGATCTCGAGGTGAACGCCGGCGAGGTGCATGCCATCATGGGGCCGAACGGTTCGGGCAAGTCCACGCTCTCCTATGTGCTCTCGGGTCGCCATGGCTATGATGTCACCGAGGGTTCCGTCACGCTTCAATGGCGAAAATCTTCTCGATCTCGAACCCAACGAGCGCGCCGCGCGCGGATTGTTCCTGGCCTTTCAATATCCGATCGAGATACCCGGCGTCGCCACCATGCAGTTCCTGAAAGTGGCCCTGAATGCCCAGCGCAAGGCGCGCGGCGAGCCAGAGCTGTCGACGCCCGGTTTCATGCGCCTGGTCGCGACCGGCCGAAAAGCTGCGAATCGATCCCGAGATGCTCAAGCGCCCGGTGAATGTCGGCTTTTCCGGCGGCGAGAAGAAGCGTGCCGAAATTCTGCAGATGGCAGTGCTCGAGCCGGCGCTTTGCATTCTCGATGAAACCGACTCCGGCCTCGACATTGATGCCCTGCGCGTGGTGGCCGACGGCGTCAACGCGCTCCGCTCGCCGCGGCGCGCCATGCTGGTCATCACGCATTATCAGCGCCTTCTCGATTATATCGTGCCGGACCGCGTTCACGTTCTCTCGCGGGGCCGCATAGTGAAGTCCGGCGACAAATCCTTAGCCTTCGAGCTCGAGGAAAAGGGCTATGCCGGCTTCGAGCAGGACGCGGCCTGTGAATATCGCCGTACAGAAAACCCCTGCCGAGCGGCCTATCTGGAGCCGGAGCACTAATTGCCGAAGATCCCGCACGGCGCGATGCATTCGACCGTTTCATCGCCATGGGGCTTCCTCATAGACGCATGGAGGACTGGCGCTGGACCGATCTTCGCCAGCTCATTCGCGATCCTTATCCGCCTGTCCTGGCAGCGCAGGCCGCGGCGCTCTCGCCGGAACAAGTGTCAAAGACACCCTTCCTGTCGGATATACGCGCTCGCCTCGTGCTGGTCGACGGCAGCTTTGTGCCGGAGCTTTCGACCCTGCCCATGTCGGGCGAGGTCGAAGTAGCGGGTCTTGGCGGCAATCCGCCGCCATGGCTGGCGTTGCACCCCACGACAGCCGAGCCCGCCGATGATCCGATCCTTGCCATGAACACCGCCTTCATGGCGGGCGGTGTCGCCCTCCGCATCTCCGGGTTCCATTGAAGCGCCGATCGAAATAGTCTCGATCGTGACCGAGGGCGAGCCGCGCACGGTCGCGGGCCGAATCATTTTCGTCCTCGAGGAGGGGGCATCGGCAAGTCTCGTCGAGACTCATCTGGGAAATCCCGGTTCCTATGTGAACTCCTCTGTCACGGAGGCGCTGCTCGGGCCAAACTCGAGGCTCGACCGTGTGAAGCTGCAGCGCGACGGGCGGCGCGCCATTCATCTTTCCAATTTCCAGGCCAGGCTCGGCGAACGCGCGATCCTGCGCGACTGCACGGTTACCTTAGGAGCCGGCGTTACCCGCCAGCAGGGCTTCATCAGTTTTGAGGGCGAACATGCCGATGCGAAGATCGCCGGGGCCTATCTGCTCCGCGACAGGCAGCATTGCGATACCCGTCTCCTCGTCAAGCATCGTGTCGCGCATTGCACCAGCCGTGAAGTATTCAAATGCGTCCTCGACGAGGAAGCCCGCGGTATCTTCCAGGGCAAAGTGGTGGTCGAGCGCGGCGCGCAAAAGACCGATGGCAAGCAGTCAAGCCACGCCCTGCTGCTCTCCCCCGCCGCCGAGTTCGATGCCAAGCCCGAGCTCGAGATTTATGCCGATGATGTCGCCTGCGGCCACGGCGCCACCGCCGGCGACCTCGAGGAGGATCATCTCTTCTATCTGCGCTCGCGCGGCATTCCCTTGCCCGAGGCGCGGGCGCTCCTCGTCTCGGCTTTCGCCGCTGAGGCATTCGAGGATTCGCCCATGACCGAGATTCGCGAGCGGCTTTCCGCTCTCACGGAGGACTGGCTGAGGGAAGGAGCCCGCTGATGGCCGACGGAACAACCGAGCGCGGGCTCGATCTTGCCAAGGTCAGGCGGATTTTCCCATCCTCGCCCGGACTATTCATGGCAAGCCGCTGACCTATCTCGACAACGCCGCTTCCGCGCAGAAACCGCGCCAAGTGATCGACGCCATGCGCCAGGCTTATGAGAGCGAATATTCCAACGTCCACCGCGGCCTTCATACGCTCTCGAGCCTAGCGACCCAGAACTTCGAGAATGCGCGCGAAACGGTTCGCCGCTTCCTCAATGCCCGTTCTTCCGCGGAGATCATCTTCACCCGCAACGCCACCGAGGCCATCAACCTTGCCGCCCAGAGTTTCGGCGGCATGGTGTTGGGCGAAGGCGATGAGATCGTGCTGTCGATCATGGAGCATCATTCCAACATCGTTCCCTGGCATTTCCACCGGGAGCGCAGAGGCGCGATCATCAGATGGGCGCCGATTGACGATGACGGCAATCTGCTCCTCGACGAGTTTAAGAAGCTCTTGGGGCCGCGCACCAAGATCGTCGCCATCACGCATATGTCCAATGCGCTGGGCACCATCGTGCCGGTGAAGGAGATCATCACGCATCGCCCATGCCCGCGGCATTCCCGTGCTCATCGACGGCAGCCAGGCCGCCGTTCACATGCAGGTCGATGTTAGGGACCTCGACTGCGATTTCTATGTCTTCACCGGCCACAAGACCTATGGGCCGACCGGCATCGGCGTGCTCTATGGCAAGGCGGAGCATCTCAGCCGCATGCCGCCCTATCAAGGCGGCGGTGAGATGATCGGCGAGGTGACAATCGGACTCATCACCTATGACGAGCCGCCGCATCGCTTCGAGGCCGGAACGCCCGGCCATCGTCCAGGCGATCGGGCTCGGTGCGGCCCTCGACTACATGATGCGGCATAGGCTCGACCAATATCGCCGCCCATGAGGCGGCACTTCGCGACTATGCCACGCGCCGGCTCGCGGAGATCAATTCCTCACCATCTATGGCAAGGCCAGGAGCAAGGGCGCCATCGTGTCCTTCAACATGAAGGGCGCCCATCGCCCATGATGTCGCAACGGTGATCGACCGGCATGGCGTCGCGGTGCGCGCCGGCACCCATTGCACCCAGCCGCTGCTGGCCCGCTATGGCTTGACCGCCACCTGCCGCGCTTCCTTCGCCATGTACAATACGCAGGACGATGTTGACCGGCTGGCCGATGCGCTTGATCGCCGCACAGCGCATGTTCATGTGAGAGGCCCATGATACAGAACGAAGCTCGGCCGAAGCGCCGTCGAACGCCGGTCCCCGCGCCGCTCCCGCCCGATGAGCTCGATCGGCTGACCGATGATATCGCCGCCGCGCTGAAGACGGTTTACGATCCCGAAATCCCCGTCGACATCTACGAGCTTGGTCTCATCTACAAGGTCGACATCGACGACGATCGCAATGTGACGATCGACATGACGCTCACCGCGCCCGGCTGCCCTGTCGCGGGCGACATGCCGGGATGGGTGGAGAATGCCGTCGCCGCGGTCGAGGGCGTTGCGGCGTGAAGGTCAATCTAGTCTTCGAGCCGCCGTGGGATCATTCGCCGCATGTCGGATGAAGCTCGTGTCGCGCTGAATATGTGGTAGAGCGAAGGAACGATGACCGCTGCACTGCCCGGCCCCGCCCCAAAGTCATGACGCTCACCGAAGCCGCGGCAGAGCGCGTCCGCGAGATCATGACCAAAGCGAGCAGCCCGTCGTGGGCTTGCGCGTCGGCGTCAAGAACGGCGGCTGCGCCGGCATGGAATACACGATGGAATGGGCCGCCGAGCAGAAGCCTTCGACGAAGTGGTCGAGGACAAGGGCGTCAAAGTCCTCATCGATCCCAAGGCCGTGCTGTTCCTTCTCGGCACCGAGATGGACTATCGAGTCGGCGACGCTCAAATCCGGCTTCATCTTCAACAATCCCAACCAGACCTCGGCCTGCGGCTGCGGTGAATCGGTGCAGCTCACGCCGGCAAAGCAGCCGGCCTGATCATCGATGGCGCCGAGCGCCGAATATCTGGCCTTCATCAAGGACCAGATGTCCGACTTCGGCCCCGTATCAATCAAGCGGATGTTCGGCGGCGCCGGTGTGTCGCTCGACGATGTGAACTTCGCCATCATTGCCGGCGAGATTCTCTATCTTAAAACCGACGCGGTGAACGAGCCGGACTTCGCCGCCGAGGATTTGGAGCCTTTCAGTTTTGAAGGAAGGAACGGCAGGCGCATGCAGATGAGTTACCGCCGAGCGCCCCCGCGGGTCATGGACGATGCCGATGAAATGACACTCTGGTGCCGCAGGGCATTCGAGGCGGCGCTGCGCGCGCGCAAATCTAAAGAGAAGTATTGGACTCTAATGTGCTGGCCGTAGCCCGGCTCAACCGAGATTAGTCCAAATCAGCACGAGGCCCGCAAGAGTAAGCATGCCCGTCCAAAGAATATCGAAGTTGATCCACGCTCGCTTCAAAACGGCAAGTCCGATCCAACGGTAAACAAGCCAGGCGACGCTGCCCGTAGCGACGAGCATCGCGGCGGAATGGACGGCAACAGCAGCAGCGGCAATCGGCAGCGAGCCCGCCATTGTGCCATGGGAATGTCCATGCGCGGCGTGAAGGGGCAGCAAAACCGGGATGATCATGAGCCCGGCACCATGCGCGCTCGCCATGAGGAATGACCACGCGGCCAAGCCGAGAAGCCCCGTCCGCATGCCGACGCGCACCCGCTGGCGATGCCCGCGCAAGGCATGCCACAGCGCCCAGCCGATCAGAACGACGCCCGAAGCAATCGCAAGCGGCCGGAGATCGATGATGCTGTTCAGAGCCGCCAACAGAGCGACCGTTAAGGCTATCGCCGCAGCATGGCCGATCGCGATCGGGATCAGCGCAAGCCACACGACGCGCTCGCTTTGCCGGTGGAGGCCCAGGGCGACTGCGAACAGCCAGCCCATGGCAGGATTGATGCCGTGAAAAAGGCCGAGGCCAGCAAGCGCCAGCCACGGCCAGCTTTCGTTCAAGGATAGCAATAGGAATCGGACGAGCAGTCGCCGCCTTCGAGCCTCACCTGATGCGGCAGATGCGGCGCCGGCCAATCGACGAAGAAATTTTTGTCGAAGCTGATGCCGCCGTTCGGCTGGGCATCGAGCTTTACCATCCATCCCTTGAGCCCGCCTTCGTAGAATTGCGTGTCGATGGCTCCATAAAGCGAATTGGTGAAATAGATGCGCCTGCCGTCGCGGCTGACCTCGACCATCTGCGGGCCGCCGTTCAGCTTGCCTTTCGCCTTGGGATGTCCTTCCCGCGACACGATGCCCCCGATCCGCACTTTTCCCGTCAGCTTCGGTTTAAAGGGATCGGAAACGTCATACTGGTGCAAATCGCCGGTGCCCCAGCACGAGACATAGAGAAACCGGTCATCCATCGACAGGTCGATGTCGGTGACGAGCGGCGGCACCGCCTTGAATGGTTTCAGCGCGGCCGGGAGAATGCTCTCATCGGCCGGCTCCGCTGGAATTTCTATCACTTTCCGGGCCGCCCATCGGCCGTTCTCGCGATACCATGTCCAGATCGACGACGAGAGATCCTTGAGGCTGATCACGCAATTGACGAAACCATGAGACTTGGTGGGATCATGCGCCGGCCCAGCTCGAAAACCAGCTGGTGCTCGGCTCCGAAATCGATTTCCTGGAATGTGCTTGCGCTTGTGCAGATCCCAGAAATGCAGCTTGCGGCCATAGCGGCTGTTGAGCAGCACTTCCGGCACGAGACCGTTTTCGAATGTGTCGGGCGTGCCCCATTCGCTGGTGATGAGCGTGTCTTGGCCGAGATGCCACCAGCCGTCATAGGACAATTGCTGCGGTCCCCTGTCCAATTCCCATTGCCCGAGAACGTCGAATGACTTTCATGGTCCATCAGGAAAATGCCCCCGGGTGACTTGCCCTGCCCGTCGGCCAGGCAAACGACGTAAATGCCCTCGGGTCCGCAATGAATGGTGTGCGGGCGCGAGTAATTTGCCTTTTCGGCGATCTCCTCCGCCTCGATGACCTTGACGATTTTCGGGCTTTCGGGGTCGGGCTTCGTGTCCAGCACGTGGATGCGCGATGATCGCAACCCCGGAACGATGAGATAGCGTCGCTCGGCATGAGCATGCGGGGCATTGGGGCACAGGCACGAGCTGCAGGCGTTCCAGCCGAAATGATGAAGCTCGTCGCCCTTGTTGGGCATTTCGACCGTGTCCGGTGATGGTCGAGTAGCCCCTGGATTTTGGATCGACGTCGACCACCGCGAGCGCGTCGGCAACTTTCGCGCCGGATCGAAACTCGCGACATAGGCAAAGCGCTCGGCGGGGGCCTTCATTGCCATGCGGGGCGAAGGATAAAAGGAGGAATCTGGCGTCCATTTCATGGTGAATACCCTCTGACACCCCCCGGCGCATGCTACGCGCTGGCTATCGAGAGTGAAAAGCGGAAAATGATTTGGCCATCTAAGCCAAATCAGCGACCTCATCACCGGGCTTGGCTCGGGGATCACTGCACAAGGGTGCGAACAGGATGGCCGGATCAAATCCGGCCGTGCTGCGATCAGTTTAAAAGGCGGAAAGTGCTAACGCACCGGGCGCAGCAGGAAAGCTGGGAGATGGTCGTCGAAACCATGACCCTCCGGCCTGCCGCGTGGATCGGAGCGCTTGCTCGCCTTGGCGCGCGCCGGGCCGTGTGGCGTGACCGGAGCATGTGGCTTCACCTCGCCCTGCGGCTTCGCCGGCGTATGCGGCTTAACAGCCGTATGCGGCGTTGCCGGATTTGCGGACTTGGCCGGGCGCTCGCGTTTTTCTGCCGCAGACGACCCGCGCGGCCGCGCCGCCGGCCGCTCCTTCCGCGGCTGTCCGCGGCGCTGGCTTGGCTTCTCCTGCGCTTCCTCCGCAGAAATGGCGATGCCGGCCCATGGAATCTCCCGCCGGATCAGCAGCTCGATCGCTTTCACCGATTTCATCTCATGCGGTGTCACCATCATGAACGCATGTCCCTCGCGACCCGCCCGGCCGGTGCGTCCGATCCGGTGCACATAGTCTTCCGGATGAATGGGCACGTCGAAATTGAAAATGTGGCTCACGTCCGGGATGTCTAGCCCGCGAGCCGCCACATCCGAAGCGATGAGGTAGGTGATCTCGCCGCCGCGGAAGGCCTCGAGCGTCTTGAGCCTGGCGCGTTGGTCCATGTCGCCATGCAGCGCCGATGCGTTGAACCCGTGCCTCTTGAGCGATGTTTCGATGATGCCGACCGTTGTCTTGCGATTGGCGAAGATGATTGCATTCTTTACATTATCGAAGCTGCGCAGCAGGTCGCGCAGCGCCGCACGTTTGGCGGTGAAATCGGCGGGCGCCTTCACCAGCCGCTGCTCGATGCTTTCCGCGGTGGTGGAAGGCGGCGCCACTTCGATGCGCGCCGGATTGTGCAGGAACTGATGCGTGAGCCGCTGGATCTCGGGCGGCATGGTGGCGGAGAAGAAAAGCGTCTGCCGCGTAATCGGAAGGAGCTTGCAGATTTTCTCGATATCCGGAATGAACCCCATGTCCAGCATGCGGTCGGCTTCGTCGATCACCAGGATCTCGATAGCATTGAGCAGCAGCTTGCCGCGCGCGACGTGATCGAGAAGGCGCCCGGGCGTGGCTATGACCACATCCGCACCGCGGTCGATCTTGCGGTCCTGCTCATCGAACGATACCCCACCGATGAGCAGCGCCATGGTGAGCTTGTGCTGCTTGCCGAATGTTTCGAACGCCTCCTGTACTTGCGCGGCAAGCTCGCGCGTGGGTTCGAGGATGAGCGTGCGCGGCATGCGCGCCCGAGCGCGTCCCTTCTCCATCATGGAGAGCATCGGGAGGGCGAAGGCGGCGGTTTTGCCGGATCCGGTCTGGGCAAGCCCTAAAACATCGCGTCTTTCGAGCGCGGGGGGTATGGCCTGAGCCTGAATGGGGGTAGGGGTTATGTAGCCGGCGGCCGTTACCGCCTCCAGCACTTTTGGACTGAGTCCCAGTTGTTCAAACGACATGTACGAGTTGGAAACCGTTCTGGCGACGATTCTTTGGGATTGGGCGCGGGTCTCAAGCGAGTCGCCGATGTATGAGGCGCCCTCTGGAGCGGAACATAATGGCCCGGTCCTAAAAGTCAATTTAAGTCCATGTCACATTTGCAAATTATTAATTCCCCAAAAACCGATTAACCCCTTTGCCATGGGTAGCCGCTCCTGGGGAATAAAGAAGGGCGGTCCCGAAAGACCGCCCCAAGTTTGTTACGCATTTGGGAGGTTATGAGTTCTCGCTGAAAAATTGATCCAGAAGGCCTCCGAGCGCACCGCCGGCAAGCGGTGCGAGCCAAAACAGCCATAGTTGCTTCAAGGCCCAGCTCTCGGCGAATAGTGCCGTGGCCGTGGACCGGGCCGGATTTAGCGAAGTATTGGAAATCGGTATGCTGATCAGATGCATGGCCGTCAGTGCCAGGCCGATGGCAACGGGAGCCATCATGCCGGCGCCCTCTTTCACGCGGGTTACCCTGGCGATGATCAGCACGAAAAACATGGTGAACACCAGCTCCGTCAGGAAGCCTCCAAAAAGGGTGAAATGGCCGGCGGAATGCTCGCCATAGCCCGTCGACGCATAGCCCCCGGCAGCGAAATCGGGCGTTCCGGATAAAAGGAGCATAAAGAAGCCCGCCGCAGCAATGCCGCCGGCAACCTGGGCCAGCACATAGGGAATGATGTCACCAGCAGGAAATCGCCTCGCGATCGCAAGCCCCACAGTGACTGCCGGATTGAAATGCCCTCCGGAAATCGGCCCCACCGCATAGGCCATGGCCATGACCGACAGCCCCACGGCAAATGCAACACCGAGCCCCGCTGCGTTTCCTGAAACGACAGCCGCACCCACCACCGCAGCCACAAGCAGGAACGTGCCGAGAAATTCGGCCGCCAACCTCCGCATCGTCAATGATTAAACCCCTCAGGCCCACCGCATTCTTAAGCAGCACTATGCCTGATTCGCGCTTCCAGTAAAATGGCGGAAATCCGCTCTCAACAGGGTATTTGCACGAGCTTGACTAAAGAGGGCGCTATTGTGTGTTCTCGAGCGTGTGGCGCGTGCAGACTTGCTTGAGCTTTTTGAAGAAGAACGCCGTAGGTTCGAACGTCCAGTGGCAGCGTTCGACATAAGGTTCGGTCTTTGAGCCGCGCCGCGACACGGTGCCGAAATCATAAGCGATGTCGCTCGGAAAGCGCGCATGCGGCTCCACCCGTCCCGTCGAACCGATAAAACCGTGGTCAGCCTTGCCCGCCCAGCCGGTGCTGGTGAGCATGATCATGCCGAATGCTGCCGCCGACACCGCCAATTTCCTCATGCACATGGCTCTCTCTCCCGATGGCTGCAATCTATCCTATCCCGTCTTGGGCCGCCAGCTTTTCACGGCCGCTGCAGGGGAGCCGCTCAGCTCAGCTCCGCCATATCCCCGAGCCCCTCGATCAGCGGACCCAGGAATTCTTCGTATTTCTTCCAGCGCTTGACCGAGCTGCTGTAGAGGGGCTGGCGTACCTGCCATCGGCTCAAGGTGCGGACGGTTCGTTCTGTTTCATGGAAGCTTAGACATGCGTTGTTCCACTCCAGCCCGGCGAAGCCGATGAGTCTCCGGCTCGTGCTTTCCTGCTCGCTGATCATCTCTTCATAGCGCAGCTCGAAGATTTTCAGCGGAACGACCTTTTGCCAATGGTCCATCAGCCGCCGGTATTCCCGGTAATAGAGGCCGAGCGTCTTAAGATCGGTGCTGTAGCCATGTGACTGGTTCAGCCGATGCGTATAGATCGACACGCAATTGTCGATCGCATCGCGCCGGCAATGAACCACGCGTGCCTTTGGAAACATGAGCGCGATGAAACCCAAATTCATGAAATTATGCGGCATCTTGTCGACCACCCGGGCCGCCGAGCGTGAATGCCGCTCGAGTTCCGCAAGATAGCGCCGTGCCAGCTCCTTGCACTGGCTGTCGCCGATGCCGCTGACGAGCGAATGCCATTGGCTGGCATGCCCTATGGAGGATTGAAGCTTCTGTATGTGTGGCAGCTCTCCAGCACCCTCGATCAGCGGATAACTCGAGAGAATCTGCTCGGTTAGCGTCGTGCCCGACCGTGGCATGCCGACAACGAATACCGGCCGCTCGCTCGGATCGCCGAACCCGTGTTTTTTCATGAAGAAGAACGGCGTAAATGTTGCAATGAGTTCGTCGATCTGATCGCGAAACTTCTTAAGGCTGAATTCCCCCTTCTCGATCTCATTCGCGTGGATGAAATGCCGGAAGGCCTCTTTCGGCTTTTTGCGCTGATCGTAGATTTGTCCGAGCGCGCTGTGCAGCGCCGCCCGTGCTTCCGCCGCAAGCGTGCCTTCCTTGAGCGCAAATTCGAACCGCTCCCAATCACCATCCTGATTGCCGGCCTCGCGCGCCGATGCGAGGCCAACGATTGCCGCTATGTTCCTTGGGTCCTCGGCCAATATTCCGCGGAACAATGTGGCGGCCTCCTTGATCTTGCCCTGGTCCATCAGCACTTCGGCCAGCACCAGTTTTACCCGCTGGAGACTGGGCGCGATGGTGAGCGCCCGCCGAAGTGCCTTCTCCGCTTCTTCGCCCTCGCCGAGGAGGCGGTGTGCCTGCCCGAGCCCGACCCACGGCTCCAGCATATTCGGTCCCGATTCGGCCGCCTTGCGGAAATGCGGCAGCGCTTCGCGTGCTTTCTTGGCGGCGTTGAGGCAATAGCCGAGATTATTTCGAAAGATCATGTTCTTCGGCTGCGCCGCCACCGCCTTGCTCAGGCATTCGATGGCCATTCCATGATTTTTCGCTTTCGATGCAAGCGTGCCGAGAAAGTTCAAGGCCTCGGGATGGCCAGGATGATCGCGCAGCACGAGCTGATAGTGATACTCGGCCTCCTTGAGCTTTCCTGACAGCTCGAGGCTGAAACCCCGTTTCAGAATTTCAAGCGCTTTACCGGCCCCGGGAAATGATCGCCGCATGTCTCATCACCAAAGCGAAATGGCCGGATCAAGTCCGGCCATGACGCGATCAGCTCTGTTCGGCTCGATCAGGCTTGAGGGTCAGAACTCGAATCTCAGCCCTAACAGCACATTGTGCGACCGGTAATCGGCATCGGTATCGGATGCTGCGAATGCAGCTTCATCGACCCCGAGCTCGGCATTGATGGCTTTGAAGCGATAGCCCACATCGACCACCATGTTCGGCGTGAGGTCGAAAGCGATGCCCGCGCCGAGCTGATAGGCAAATCCCCAGTCGGAATCGTCGACGACACTTTCTCCAGCCGTGGTGCTGAAGTCGGCATCGAGCCGGCCCATGCCGACACCACCGCCGATATAGGGCCTGATCATCTCCCCGACGGGCACATCGATCCACAGATTTGCCAGGACGAAGAGGGCATTCACATCGCCATCGAGATCATAGCTCAATGGCAAACCGGCGCTCCTTTCGAATTCAACGTCGCCGCTGAAATCATGCCAATGGCCGGAGAGTTCTCCATCCGCGCGGAGCCAGGGGGTGAACCGCCCACCGGCGGCGATGCCGGCCATGAAACCGCTATCCAGATCGATGCTCCCGCTGAGGTCCGTGCTGCTCAAGCCGATGACGTCGACATCGAGATCATCGGGCAGGCTCCAGCCGCCGAATATACTGACATACCAGCTTGGCCCTGCGGGCTCTGGTCTATAGTCGACATCCGCTGCCGATGCAGCAGGTGTCAGCGCCAGCATGAGTGAAGCTGCGCACGCACTGGAAATGAGCAATGATCGCATTGAAATACCCCCTTGAATGGCTAATGAAACCTGTGGTCGAATCGAAGGCCAGCCATATCTAGACAGGAATTCCCTGACGCGATAGTTGCAAAAATAGATGAAGTTCAATTAGAGAGGGAACGTGGCATTTTTGCTACGGCGGCAGTACATCTGGCCAATGAGCGCTTTTCAAAACCCCCTGAGCGCACGCGCGCTTGTGGCATAGTGGCGAACTCGAATCGATTCCCATATACGAAAAGCACCAGCCCACCGATGTCCAAAGCCCGAGATTTGTTCGATAAACTGGAGGCGGAGATCGCTCCCAACGCCGCAAAATCCCGCGTTTCCCTGAACCGGCCTAAGACATCAGGCGGGACCTACACGGCCGCCGACATCGAGGTGCTGGAGGGGCTGGAGCCCGTGCGCCGCCGGCCCGGCATGTATATCGGCGGAACGGACGAGAAGGGGCTGCATCACCTCTTTGCCGAGGTTCTCGACAATGCCATGGACGAGGCCGTGGCCGGCCATGCCGACTGGATCGAGGTGGAATATTCCAAGGACGGCTGGCTGAACGTAACCGACAATGGCCGGGGCGTACCCGTCGACCCTCATCCGAAATTCAAGAACAAATCGGCCCTGGAAGTCATCATGACCACGCTGCATGCCGGCGGCAAATTCGATTCCAAGGTCTATGAGACCTCGGGCGGCTTGCATGGCGTCGGCGTGTCGGTGGTAAACGCGCTCTCCGAAGTCCTGGAGGTCGAGGTGGCGCGGGGCCAGCAGCTCTACCGCCAGCTCTACAAGCGCGGCAAGCCGGCGAGCAAGCTCGAAAGCCTGGGCAAGGTGCTGAACCGCCGCGGCACCAAGGTCCGCTTCAAGCCCGACCCGGAGATTTTCGGCAAGAATCCGAAATTCGATGCCGCGCGGCTCTATCGCATGTCGCGCTCCAAGGCCTATCTCTTCGGCGGCGTGGAGATCCGTTGGGTCTGCGATCCCATCCACATCAAGGACAAGGACGCGGTGCCCGAGCGCGCCGCGCTTCACTTTCCGGGCGGCTTGAAGGATTTTCTCGAAGACCGTCTCGCCGGCAAGACCCGGGTCGCCGACGAGATCTTCTCGGGGCGCGTATCGAAGCCCGGCGGTCACGGATCCGTCGAATGGGCCATCGCCTGGTTCGCCGGCGATGACGGTTTTCTCTCGTCCTATTGCAACACCATCCCGACGATCGAGGGCGGCACCCATGAGCAGGGCTTCCGCTCGGCCTTGCTGCGGTCGCTGAAGAACTATGGCGAGCTCACCGACAATCGCCGGGCGCAGATCGTCACCGCCGATGACGTGATGGATCAGGCGGGTGCGCTGCTCTCCGTTTTCATCCGCGAGCCCGAGTTTCAGGGCCAGACCAAGGAGAAGCTCGCGACCGCCGATGCTGCGCGCATCGTGGAAAGTGCCGTGCGCGATCATTTCGATCATTGGCTGACCGGCCACCCGGCCCAGGCCGACAAGCTTCTCGAATGGATCATCGAGCGCGCCGACGAGCGCATCCGCCGCCGCCAGGAAAAAGAGGTCGGCCGCAAGAGCGCCGTTAGGAAGCTCAGGCTGCCCGGCAAGCTTGCCGATTGCTCGGCGACCCAGGCGCAAGGCTCCGAGCTGTTCATCGTGGAGGGTGATTCCGCCGGCGGCTCCGCCAAACAGGCGCGCAACCGCGAGACCCAGGCCATTCTTCCCCTCCGCGGCAAGATCCTCAATGTGGCGAGCGCCGGCGTCAGCAAGCTTGTCGCAGAACCAGCAGCTTGCCGATCTCGTCCAGGCGCTCGGCTGCGGTGTCGGCGCCTCATATCGCCCCGGCGATCTGCGCTATGACAAGGTCATCATCATGACCGACGCCGATGTCGACGGCGCCCATATCGCTTCGCTGCTTATCACCTTCTTCTTTCGCCAGATGCCGCAGATGATCGAGGAAGGCCATCTCTATCTCGGCGTGCCGCCGCTCTATCGCCTCTCGCAGGGACCGAAGGTCGCCTATGCGCGCGACGAAAAGCACAAGGAGGAGCTGGTGAAGAAGGAGTTCACCGGCCGCGGCAAGATCGAAGTGTCGCGCTTCAAGGGGCTGGGCGAAATGCTGCCCGCCCAGCTGAAAGAGACGACCATGGACCCGGCGAAGCGCCAGCTTCTGCAGGTCAATCTCATGGAGGATGAGAAGAAGACAACCGCCCGCATCGTCGAGCAGCTCATGGGCAACAAGCCCGAGGAGCGGTTCAAATTCATCTCCGAACGCGCCGAATTCGTGCCGGAGACGGAGCTGGATGTTTAGGGCTCATTAATTGAGTCGTGAACCGGGTCCCGAACTCTCTGCAGCTTAAATTGCATAACTACCACATCTACTCCGCCGCCATTCTCTCCGCGGCTGAGTTATGCGCATAGGTTTCCCATGTCGGCTTATAGTCCTCATGCGCCTGGTTTCCCCAATAGGTCCAGTTCTTGCGTGTGCCGCGCGCGAAAAGTTCCAGATAGGGCGCCTTCGAGCAGGCCTCGATGATTGCATATTGCTCATCGGGCTTGCGTGAATGCTCCCGCTTGCGGGTCTCGATCATGTTCACCTGCCGCCGACCCGGTGCCAGTGTCCGCGCGCTCTTCCCACGCACGCCGAATAGCAGAAGCTCGGTCACATTGCGGAAATAAAACCCGACGCCGCGCCCATCCGAGCCGCCGTCCTTGCGGATCTTGTGCCACACGATATTGCTTTTGTAGTCGAAGCCCCAGGCCGCCATGACGCGGAGACCCTCGGGCAACAGGGCATTCGGCACCCAAAGATAGAGATGCGCGGGTTGCGTCATCAAATCACTGACGGGCAGGGCGCAGATATCTTCCGTCGTCATGGTCTGATAGCGCGACAGGCGGCGATGCTCTGGCGCCATCTTTCCGGTGCGGTTCACGAAGCGCCAGGGAGGATCGGCGAGCAGGGTGTGAAATTTCCGCCCGCGCATCGCCGCCGCCAGGTCGATGATGGTGCTATGCCGCTGGTCCGTCATCTACATAGGCCTCTTTCCTGATGCCAAACACCACGACGGGACATCCGCCGCCGCTTCCGCCTTCAAGCCGCGGCAGAAGCTTCCCCATGTGAGTGGTAGAATTTCCATAGCTTGGACCGCGCCCAAGCGCGTCGAATATCTGCTGAAGCTCACTGCATCTGGTGATGATGACACCGACATCGATGGCTCGAAGCTCGAAGAGAAGACGAAAATTGTTGAGGTCGCGGTCGAAAAAGGGATCCTTGTTGTTCCATTCCACCTCCAGCGCGACCCGATTCTTGTAGCAGTCGACCTTGTGCGTGGGTGCTGCATGCTCGACGTCATCCACAACGATTTTGGTATCGAAACGCTTTTCCTGCCATCCAAGCCGCGTGAAATGGCCGTCGATCCTACCCGAGATGAGCGACTTGCTGCCGCCAGGCTGGGAGATTTGCGATTTGAGCAGCCGGAAATCGCGCAGCACTTCCAGGATCTCTGCCCATTCCGTTGGTCGTGCGGCTGCAAGGATGGGTAGCCCGTGCCGCCATTGGTGAACCTCGTAACGTGCTTCAATCTCTTGAGGAACAAGCCCACCTGTCATCTCATCACTATGCACGCCCAAATCGTAACGCCCAAGAGCGTGCAATTTGTTCACTGTATGTTCCCAGCAGGTAAAGTCAAGCAATACCGAGGCAATTCCCACACTTGGCATCCAACCATCACAATGCTAAGTTGCATATCGGAGGTCGGTATCGACTTCGGGGCTTAAGAAACCCCAGCTCCAGAAGCGGCTAGCAATAGCCGGTATATTGCCACCCGTGCCCCTTTGGCCGGGGAGGCGCTGTCGCATGTCCAGGGCGAAAGCCTAAAGGGCAGCGCAGCCGTCTTCTGGCGGTTTCTTACTCCCCGGTCACCAGCGCTTTCGCTGGTGGCCTTTAGCGAAGGGGGCGAGAATGGAAACACCGAAAAAGCCGAAGAAGCCCATCGACTACATCATGCGTTGCATGCACGACGCGATGGAGCATGTCTTCGATTACGATCACGATCCGAATTTCGTGCCGAGTAGCGACGAGCTAGTTCTCTTCGAAGCACTGCATAAGCAGGTCACCGGCTTCGCCGCCATGTCCTTCATCATCATCGAGACGATGCGCCGCCGCTTTGTCGAGTCACGCTCGTCGGGGTAATCTATAAAAGGGATGGCCGGATCAAGTCCGGCCACAACGTATATCAAAGCGTCGCCCCGACGAAAATCGGGTCGAGCCTACCTCTCGCCGCTGTCCTCATCCTCCTCCGGCATTCGGTTGGCCGCGTGGTCTTGAAGCTGCTCGGTCTGCACGCCCTTGCTGTCCAGGCCGCGGGTGTCCGAATGCCGCGACTTGTCGCGGTTCGAAAGCACCATATTCTCCTCGATCTTCTCCTTGGGCGTCGGGGTCATCGCTCCCGTGCCGGCGCGCTTACCGCGCGCGGCCGGGCCGAAGCGGTTCTTGCTTGCATGTGCCATGATCAGCCTCTGCCTTGCTGGCCGCCTTTTCGCTCGCGCGCCGTCGGCGCATTGTCCGACCGGTCGGGCTCGGACGGTTCGGAGATGTTGCGCAAGGCTTCCTCGGTGCCTTCTGCGCGATCCGTCGCAAGATCGCCGAGCGCGACGATGCCGACGACCCGCTTCTCGCGGTCGACCACCGGGAGCCGGCGGATCTGCACATCGCCCATGGTGCGCACCACCTCGCTGACATCATCATCCTCGAAGCACCAGCGCACGTCCTCGCTCATGATCTTCTTTACCTGCGTTCTATCGGGATCTTCGCCGGCCGCGGTGGCTCGCACCGTGATGTCGCGGTCGGTGATCATGCCCACCAGCCGCTGGCCATCGCACACCGGCAGCGCGCCCACATTAAGATCGTCCATGAGCCGGGCGGCCTCGCGCACGCTCCGCTCCGGCCCGATGACCTTGACCTCACGCGTCATCACTTCAGCAATCCTCATGATCTGCTCCTTTTGCAAATTCCTCTAACGATTTCCCGGCCGCCCGCTCCTGCCTGCCATATCCCCCGCTGGCGCGCTGTAGCGTTCCGGGCGCTCGCGTATATCGGGAGCTTCCGAGCTCAGCGGCCACAAATTGCGCACCTCTTCCGGCATCGCATCGCGCACCTTCCGTCGAAAACATCCAGCCCAGTACTGCTCATGGAAGGTCCTCCGGTTGCACGGGCTACGACTTAAACCCGCAAACCCGGCTTCGCGTTCCAAAGTCGGCGAAGGAGCGACCGTCCCTATTCGCTGAGCAGAATGGCCGCTTCCGGTGCAAAGCTGATCCATACGTCCGTACCGATGGTGCTTGGATCATCTAGGCTGCGCTCGGCATTCTGCCTGGCAACCGCGATCAGCCTGTCGACGCCGCTCACCCTCACGTAAAAATGGCTCCTGTCACCGAAATAGGCCTGCGCGCTCACCCGGCCGGCGATCGCATTCCATCCTTCGATCGGCTGCTGCGACAGGGTGAGCTTTTCCGGACGTACTGCTACTGTAATGGCCGAGCCGATGTTCGGAAGTTTGCCTCCCCCGCCAACCTCGAGCCGGCCCAGCGTTCCGGCATCGATGATGGCATGGTCATGCGGCTTAGCCGTTACCCGGCCGTGGAAAAAGTTCATCGTTCCAATGAACCCGGCGACCTCGCGGCAGTTCGGTGCTTCATAGAGCCGCGCGGGAGAATCGATCTGCAGCGTCTTGCCTTTCGCCATCACGGCGATGCGGTCCGCCATCGTCAGCGCTTCCTCCTGGTCGTGGGTGACGAAGACGAAGGTGATGCCGACCGTTCGCTGCAGCTGGCGCAGCTCGATCTGCATCTCTTCGCGCAGCTTCTTGTCGAGCGCACCGAGCGGTTCGTCGAGCAGCAGCACTTTCGGCCGGCATACGAGAGCCCGGGCAAGCGCCACCCGCTGCCGCTCTCCGCCGGAAAGCTCCTGCGCCGCGCGCCCGCCATAGCCCGGCAGCTTGATGAGCTCCAGCGCCTTGGCCACGAGCTCGTCTGTCTCTTGCCTGCCGAGCTTCTGCCTGCGCAGGCCATAGGCGATGTTGTCGCGCACATTGAGATGCGGAAATATTGCGTAGTTCTGGAACACCATATTCGTCGGGCGCGCATGGGGCGCCACGCCCGCCATTGGTTGGCTGTCGATCAGCACCTTGCCGTCATCGGGCTCTTCGAAGCCCGCCAGAATGCGTAAGAGCGTCGTCTTTCCGCAGCCCGACGGGCCGAGTATCGCGAAGAACTCCCCCCGCCTCACCTCGAAGCTCACCGTTTCCACGGCGCGCACCGCGCCGAAGCTCTTGGTCACGCCTTCGAGTGCAATGATCATGTCGCCCCTGGCCATGGGTTAAAGACCTGCCCCGGTTTGAGGCCGCACGCCGCGGCGGCGCATGAGCTCCGATCCTACGATGACGATTGTCGAGGCGGCGAGGATGGTCGAACCCAGAGCCAGCATCGAGGGCAGCCTTTGGGGAAATCTGAGCTGGCTGAACATGTAGACGGGGAGCGTCGTATCGGTGCCGCCGAGAAAGAACGCCAGCACGAACTCGTCGAACGAGGCCGTGAAGCTCATGAGCAGGCTCGCCAATATGCCGGGCAGTGCCAGTGGAAATGTTACCCGCCAAAACGTCATCCACTCATTTTCGCCGAGGTCCTGCGAGGCTTCCTGGAGGCTGGGGTCGAAGCCTTCAAGCCGCGCCATCAGCACCAGCATGGAAAACGGCACGCAGATCAGCAGATGCCCCGCGCCGATCGTCCACAGCGAAAGCTCGACATCAAGGAAACGGCGCAGGATGACGAGAAGGGCTACTCCGAAAATGATGCTCGGAACGACCAGCGGCAGCATGATCGTGCCGAGCGCCACTCTCTTGCCCGGCAGGGGAAAGCGCGTCACGGCGAGCGCAGCGAGGAGGCCGAAGACCGTGCTGATGATGGCCACGCTTGAGCCGAGCGCGAGGCTGTTCTTCAGCGCGGCGATCATGTTGGAATTATCGGCAAGGCTGCGGTAATGCCTGAGCGTGAGGCCCTCCAGCGGAAAATTTGGAAATATGCCGTTGTTCAGCGAGAACAGCGGCAGCATCAGGACCGGCGCATAGAGAAACATGAGGAACGCTGGGCCATAGATCCGCAATGGATCGCCCATGCCCTTTTTCATGCGCCGCTCCGGTTTCGCATCGTTCTATAGCCGACACCCCACAGAAAAAGGCACACCAGCAGCGTCACGGTCATCATCATGACCACAGATACAGCGGCGCCCAGCGGTGCATCGCTTTGCCTGCCGAACAGCGACTGGATCGCATTGCCGATCATGGTTCCGCCCGTGCCGCCGACCAGCGTGGGCGTGACATAATCGCCGACTGTCGGAATGAACACCAGCAGTGCCGCCGCGATCGTGCCCGGCGCCGACAGCGGCAGGGTCACCCGCCGGAAACGCTGCCATGCCGTGTCGCCGAGATCGGTCGCAGCTTCGAGAAGCGAACGATCGATCTTCTCCAGCGATACATAGATCGGCAGGATGGCGAACGCCGCCCACGCATGCGTGAGGGTGATGATGACCGCGAGCGGATTATAGAGCAGGAACGCGAGCGGCTTTTCCAGCACGCCAAGCGAAATCAGCCCTGAATTGATCGCGCCATTATAGCCGAGCACGACCTTCCAGGCGAAAACCCGTAGGAGATAACTCGTCCACAAGGGGACTGTGATCAGAATGAGCCATGCCGTCTTGTGCTGCTGCACGCGAAAGGCGAGGAAATATGCCATCGGGTAGGCGACCATGATGACGGCCGCCGTTACCGCCACCGACATCAGCACCGATTTGGCCAGAAGAATGGCATAGACGGGATGGGCGAGGGGAAAGGGAATGCCGAACCAGTAGGTTATGTCTGCCGATGGCTCGATCAGATAGCGGTAATTCCTGAGACTCGGCGTGACATCGATATCGAAATTCTGTTGTGTCCAGAAGCTGATAATGACCAGCGCCGCGAGCGGAGCCGCCATCATTGCCGCCATCAGCGCCAGTGTCGGCGACAGCAGCAAATAGCCGCGCAAGCTCTTGCGCTGCCGAAGCGCAATGCGATGGGAAGAGGCCCTGGAGTTCGTCAGTCTTTCGGCCGCGGCCTGAACCTTAGCCATGCCGCCTCATCTGCGCTCGAGCCACGATGGCTTCACTTTGATCCCCCATTCGCGCGCAGGAGAGATTGACACCGCGCGATATTCTGTCAAGCGGCAGGCTTTTCGATGAACTAGGGATTGACAGCCACTTCGATCTCACCTTCGGTAAGGCCTTTGCACGATCGGAGGACAGTTATGAACCGGGTGAGATTTGTTGATCAGATGGCGCGAGGGCGCGTGTCGCGCCGCGAGATCCTTAAGACCGCTGTCGGATTTGGTGTCGGTGTCGCGATGATGTCCCGCCCTGCGCCCGCTGCAGGCACTCTGACAGTCCTGGAATGGGCGGGTTACGATACTGAGGATTATTTTAAATCCTACGTCAAGAAATACGGCAGCTTGCCCGCCTTCTCCATCTTCGCAAGCGAGGAAGAGGCGTTGCAGAAGGTGCGCGGCGGCTTTGCCGCCGACATCATGCATCCGTGCAACTATTCCGTGGGCCGCTTCCTCGATGCCAAGCTGGCCCTGCCCATAGACACCTCCCGGCTGTCCAATTGGAAAGACGTGTTTCCGGCACTGCAGACCGCGGCCGGGGTCGTGGCTGACGGTAATGTGGTGATGGCGCCAGCCGACTGGGGAAATTCGAGCATCGCCTACCGCCCGGATCTGATCGGCGACGATTTCAAGAAGAATGAATCCTGGAGCATTTTTTACGACGACAAATATGCAGGCCGCGTCTCCATGCTCGACAATGAAGTGGCCGTTCAGATCGCCGGCATGCTGCTCGGAAAGTCCCCGCATGAGGCGTTCATGCTTTCAGGTGAGGCGTTGGCCGCTACCAAGCCGCTCCTCCAAAAAGCAGTGAAGAACAACCGCTTTCTGTGGAACGCGCCGACCGACATGCAGCAGGCGCTCGCCTCGGGCGAGATTGTCGCGGCCTATGCCTGGAACGACACGATCAAGAATCTCAGTGCGCAAGGCATTCCGGTCGCCTTCGCCAAACCGAAAGAGGGATATTTCACCTGGTTCTGCGGGCTCTCCCTGCTCAGCAGCGGCAAGGCCGATTCTGCTGCCGCCCATGATTTCATCGATGCCTGGCTGTCACCCGAAACCGGCAAGGTGCTCATCGAGGGCAGCGGCTACGGTCATGCCAATCAGAAGTCCTTCATCCTGGCGGATAAATCTGCTGTCGAGGCCATGGGCATCACCGATCCCGAGGCCCATATGAAGAGCGCCATATTGTTCGAGCCCGTGCCGGGACCCGTTCTGACCCCGCAGATCCAGCTTTGGGAGGAGATGAAGGCGCTGAAGCAATAAACCTCGGTTGCGTCGCCCTCACGCCAAGGCGGTCTGCGCGGCCTCCGCCAGCACCCACTGCCGGAACGCGGTGACCATCGGCTCTTCGGCGGTTTCGCCCGGCGAGACGACATAATAGGCAAATTGCGGCGGTCCCTTCAGCGTCACGTCGAAGGGCTTGACCAGCCTGCCGGCGGCGAGATCGTCCGTGACCAAAGTTGAATCGCCAAGCGCAACGCCATGGCCGTCGATCGCCGCCTGTATGGCAAGCGAGGTCTGGCTGAAATGCAGCCCGCGCGAAACGTCGAAATCCTTGATGCCGGCCGCGAGCATCCACATCCGCCAGTTCGGCCATGTTGCGCCCTGCGCCTGCCACTCCACATGGATGAGTGTATGCCGCACGAGGTCCTGAGGCTTTGCGAGTGCTGCCTTGCCCGACAGAAGCGCAGGCGCGCACACCGGGAACACCGTCTCCTCGAACAGCCGGTCGCGCATCATGCCCGGATAGTCGCCATTGCCGAACAGGATGGCGATGTCCACGTCCTCGCGCGCAAAATCCACCGGCATCACCGACACATCCACCCTGACATCGGCATCGGGGAAAATCTGCAGGAAGCGATCGAGCCGCGGCACCAGCCATTTGGCCGTGATCGAGGGTGTCGCGGTAACCCTGAGCCGCGGCTTGCTGTCGGACTTCTCGATGCGCAGGATCGCCCTCCGGATGATATCGAGGGAATCGCACGCCGCTGCGTGCAGGATTTCCCCTGCCTGCGTGTGGCGCATGCTGCGGCTCGTGCGATGAAACAGCCGGACGCCGAGCAGCGTCTCATATTCGCGGATCTGGTGGCTTACCGCTGCGGGTGTCACGCCAAGCTCGGCAGCCGCACGGGTGAAGCTCATATGTCGGCCCGCCGCCTCCAGGGTTTTGAGCGAGCCTAGTCCCGGAAGATGCGGAGCCATTTATTTGCAAACTCCCTTTGCAGATGTCTTGAAAACTAGTCGTTTGTCTAAGCAAAATCAATTTATTATAGTTTTCATCTACAGTATGTTTGAAGGAATTTTAACTATCATGAGCGCATCGACCTCAGGCGCGAACGTCTCTCCGGCGGTCTTGCTGCCCCGCCGCGCCATGCTCATCTTGCGTCTCGCCTGGTTGGTTCGACTGTTCCAGCGGCCGGATGCGCTCGACGATCTGAGGCACATGGCCGATGCCCGGCTTCGCGATATCGGCATTGAACGCCATCGCATCGGCCCGGCGCTGGCGCCAGATTGCGGGCGTTGGCGCCTATGGTAAAGGGGCCGAGGACAGGCCGCCGCGGTCGGGATCGATGACGATCGTCGCCAGCGTGATGTGGCGCGGCCTGGTGATGGCATAAATTCCCGCCTCCACGATATCGCGGTTCGTGGCGAGCGAGCTTGCCGCCCGCGGCGCGTCCCAGGCTGCTTGGTTCAACGGCGATATATCCTCCAGAACCGGGGGGTAGAGAGCGCTCACCCGCACCGGGCGCCCGCGCAATTCCTGGCGTAACCCGTCGGTCAGGCCTGTTTGACCGTGTTTTGCCGCCATGAACGCCACTGAGGCGCCGTGCAACTCGGTATTGGGCAGCCCCGTAACCGAGACGATGTTGAGAATATCGCCGGCACCCGAGGCTTCGAGCGGCGGAATGAGGCCGCGCGTGAACAGGAGTGTGCCGGTCACCGCCGAGGCGATCGTGCCGACGATGCTGAAAGCATCATGCTCGGTCATGCTGCCGGCGAGCCACTGCGCGCCATTGTTGATCAATATGTCGAGCTTTCCCATCTCGTCGCGCATCTTTTTCGCCGTGCGCGTCACCTCGCCGGGATCGGCAAGATCGAACAGCTGGGTCTGGGGGCGTTTTCCGGTCCGCCCGTGGATTGCTTCCGCCGTCGAATAGAGCGTTTCGCTGGTGCGCCCTGCCATGATCACATCCGCGCCGAGATCGGCCAGCACGACGGCGAAAGCCGCGCCCAAGCCGCGTCCCGCGCCGGTGATCACGGCTGTTTTTCCTTTCAACCCTGGCGCCTCCATGAATCCTTCCCGCACAATTGCTCCCTGGAGTGACGCTCTCAATCGACACCCCGCCACTATCGGCCTATGCGCAGCCACCGCAAGAGGCGCGGCCGCCAATTGAGCGTCTCCCCGGCAAAGATGCTCATCGCCACCGCGCCGACGATGATCGCGCCGCCCGCCACGGCACTGCGCGTCGGAGCCTCCCCGACGCCGACCCAGGACCAGAACGGGTTCAGCACCACGTCGAGCAGCGCGATGAGGCTCAAGGTCGTGGCCTGCACATGTCGCGCACCCTTGGCAAAGAAGATCAGCGGAATGGCGAGCTGCACGGGGCCCATGACGGCGAGCACGGCGATCTGTGCCGGCGAAGCCGACAAGCCCCCGGCAAAGAGTGCGGCGCTGAAGAACGCGATGAGCCCGCCAAGGCAGACGGCCGGCATCATGTCGAATCGCCGGTAGCGGCGCAGCACCAGAGTCTGCCCTGCGAAGCACAAGGCAACGAGGATTGCGACAAAGCTGCCAAGCCACGTGCCGCTCACAAGTCCGTCATGAAAGATGATTCCCGCGCCAAGCAGGGCGACCACGGCTGCAATCCACGTAGCGGTGCCGGTGCGCTCCCCGAGGAATACACTGCCCGCCGCCGCTACGAACAGCGGTGCCAGGGCGCCGATGCAGGAGACGTTGGCGGTGCTGGTGAGCGTCAGTGATGTGACATAGAGGGTGGATCCGGCCGCGAAAAAACCGGCACAAGCGAGCATGGCCGGTGTCGGGATGGCCCTGAACCGATCGATCCAGCCGCGGCCATAGACCGCGATAAGATAAGCCAGCAGGAAGAGCGCCAGAAAAAGACCACGCCAGCAGTTGATCTGCCAGCCGTTGAGCTCCGGCACGAGCCGCACGAACAGCCCGGCGAGACTCCAGCCCGCTGTCGCCAGCAGCACGAGGAGGAGGCCGATGAGATAATCGTAACGGGACGTCCGCGCCATCGCCTGGCATGGAGCGTGAAAGCACCGCGCCGGTCAAGCGCCGGCAACTTCCTCGCAGCCAGAGGCGAGGGAAAAAATTTCCACAGCCGAAATTCATCATTGAAACCAAGGTGAGAATCTCGCATATAGCAGATGCCCAAAGTCGCACGTGCCTGTGGGCGTCCACCGCCTCTCCCAAGAGTGAGATGAGCGGTCAGGTACAAACGGCCAAGAGCCGTTGGCGGTTTCGAAGCAGAAATCGCGGACGCCTTGAAGCAACGACGGTGCGGGCTTTTTCGGTCTCAAGCTAGTCAGTCAATCGATTGGCGATACTGAAGAGGCACACCATCCTTGCCGGCAGTGCGGTTGGGCGAACTCCCACCAAGCCAAGGCAGACCTGAGGCGGAACGCGAGGCGAAAGCCCACGCAATCCGTAGCGTTACAGTCGGTCCGCCCGCGCGGACAGCCGCGATTCCATCCGCAAGGTGGTGACGCGCCGAAGGACCGACTCTGGAGCAACCCTTGTTGGAGGAGGTCCCCATGGCCACCCAGCGCATTCTCGACTTTCTTGCCGACCGGCGTCCCGAAGGACCATGCCTCGTCGTCGATCTCGACGTCGTGCGCACGAACTATTTGTCCTTCGCCCGGGCCATGCCGGCCACCCGCATCTTCTACGCCGTAAAGGCCAATCCGGCGCCGGAGATCCTGTCGCTGCTGGCAAGCCTCGGCTCCTGCTTCGATACGGCCTCCGTGCCGGAGATCGAGATGGCGTTGGCCGCGGGCGCCGGGCCCGACCGCATTTCCTTCGGCAACACCATCAAGAAGGAGCGCGACATCGCCAAAGCGCATGCGCTCGGCGTGACCCTCTTTGCCGTCGACAGCGTCGAGGAGGTGGAGAAGACCGCCCGCGCCGCACCGGGTGCTCGCGTCTTCTGCCGCATCCTGACCGACGGCGAGGGCGCCGAATGGCCGCTTTCGCGCAAATTCGGCTGCGTGCCGGCGATGGCCGTCGACGTGCTCGACCGCGCTCATGCGCTCGGCCTCAACGCGTATGGCGTCTCCTTCCATGTCGGTTCGCAGCAGACGCAGCTTGCCGCCTGGGAGCGCGCCTTGAAAGAGGCGGCGGGCATTTTCCGCACCCTTGCCGAGCGCGGCATCACCCTGTCGATGGTCAACCTCGGCGGCGGTTTCCCGGCGCGTTACCTGAAGGACGTGCCGAAGGTTTCCCGTTATGGCAATGCCATCCAGAAGGGCCTCGCCAAGCACTTCGGCAATGACATCCCCGAGACGATCATCGAGCCGGGCCGCGGCATGGTGGGCGGCGCCGGGGTCATCAAGGCCGAGGTCGTGCTTGTTTCGAAGAAGCAGGCCGACGACGACAAGCGCTGGGTGTATCTCGACATCGGCAAATTCGGCGGCCTCGCGGAAACGATGGAGGAGGCGATCCGCTATCCGATCACCACGCCGCGCGACCGCGATCCCAAGGCGCCCTGCATCGTCGCCGGCCCGACCTGCGACAGTGCCGACGTGCTCTACGAGAAAAAGCCCTATGACCTGCCGGTCACGCTGACGGTGGGCGATGAGGTGCTGATTGAGGCGGCCGGCGCCTATACCACGACCTATGCGACCGTAGCCTTCAACGGCTTCGCGCCGCTCCAGGCCTATATCATCTAACCTCATTTCACTCTGGCTCGAGGAGTTGGAACGATGGTGACCATCCGGCACGAGGCACATTCCGATTGGGCGGCGCGCGAGGCGCTGCTCGATCGCACATTCGGCGACACGCGGTTCCGCAAAACCTGCGAGCAGCTGCGCCGCGGCCGTTTGCCGTCGCAAGGCCTCGCATTCGGCGCTTATGACGGCGATGAGCTTGTCGGCACTTTGCGTCTCTGGGACATCATGGCCGGTTCGGCGGGAAAGGCGCTTCTTCTCGGGCCGCTCGCCGTGGCGCCCGAGCTGCAGGGCAGGGGTGTGGGCTCCGCACTCGTCCGCCATGCGATTCACGAGGCGGCACTCTCGGGTCACCAGGCCATCTTGCTCGTAGGCGATGCGCCCTATTACCGCCGCTTCGGTTTCTCTTCCGCCAAGGTGAAGGGACTGCATTTGCCGGGACCGGTCGTGCGGTCCCGCTTCCAGGGCCTTGAGCTTGAGAAGGGCGCGCTTGCTGGCGCGGCGGGCCTCGTCGTGCCGGCAGGCCGGCCGGTGTTGCCGCAGGAAGTTTTTGTTCCGTACGCTGACAATTTGCCATTGCCCCTCGCGGGTTCTTGAGCGCGTCATGCCGGGGGTGTCCCGCGCAGTTTCCCATTTTTAAAATAATCGTCATGGCCGGGCTTAGACCCGGCCATCTCCCTCAGAAGATTCGCGGGTCAAGCCCGCGAATGATTAGGACGTATCAATAGAAAATCCTTCCGCCAGCTTTCGCTTCCGGGATGAAGGAGGGGTGGAGCGGCACCTCGCGGTGGCGCCAACGTTGGTGTTAGTAGAGATGGTGCGAGGGCGCTCCACCCCGGTGATTTTGGGAGGTCACTTTCACGTCACTCGCTTCGGGATGTTTCGAAGCCGCGCCGGCCTAGCACTCAACCCCTGGTCAACGGCAGCCAGTCCACGGCTTGCCTACAGGCACCGGCCCTTTCTCCACACTCAAAAGGCGACATCCGGACAGCGCCTCCTTCACGGAGCAGGGTGAAGAATGACTACTCTATACTAGGAATGTTGTCAAGAGGAAAATAATGTCCATTGCATGAAAATCGTCATGGCCGTGCTTGACACGGCCATCTCCATCAGAAGATTCGCGGGTTGATCCCCGGATCAAGTCCGGGGACGCGAATGACGGATTGGGAAGTCCGGCCATGACGTGGTGGGTAAAAGTGAAGCTGGATCAGCGGCGTTCCTAGGAATGACGATGTTGCAGGAACGCAATGGTGCTATAGCTCTCCACCCGCTTCACCATCTCCCCGCATCATGAGCGACCATCGCGCTTTATTTATCATCGGCATCGACACCGGCGGCACCTACACCGATGCCGCGGTGATTGCCGCTGACGATCACCGCGTGGTCTCCTCCGCTAAGGCGCTCACCACCAGGGGCGACCTCGCCATCGGCGTCGCCGAAGCCATGGGTGGCGCGCTTCAGGGTCTGGACGCCGCCGGCCAAGCGGCGATTTCGCTTGTTTCCGTGTCCACCACGCTCGCCACCAACGCGGTGGTCGAAGGCCACGGCGGGCTTGTCTGCGTCATCCTCATCGGCTTCGACCGCACCATGATCGCGCGTTCCGGCATCGAAGCCGCATTTCCCGGCATGCCGATCATCGTCATCGCCGGCGGCCACGATCACAATGGCGATGAGAACCGCTCGCTCGATGAAGCAGCGCTCACCGCCGCTCTCGTCGAGCATGGCGCGAAAGTCGAGGCGTTCGCCATCGCGGCGCAATTCGCGGTGCGTAACCCCGCCCATGAATGCCGGGCCCGCGATCTCGTCATCGCGTCGACCGGCAAGCCGGTGACGATGTCGAGCGAACTCTCCACCGATCTCGATGCGCCGCGCCGCGCGCTCACCGCCGTTCTCAACGCGCGGCTGATCTCGCGCATCACGCTGCTGATCGATGCGGTTCGCCGCGCCATGGCGGAGTTTCGGCCTCGCCTGCCCGCTCATGATCGTCAAGGGCGACGGCACGCTGGCGCTGGCCGATGCGGTGGCGCAAAAACCCATCGAGACGGTGTTGTCCGGCCCAGCCGCGAGCCTTGTGGGCGCGCGCTGGCTGTCGGGCCTTGACGATTTCATCATGGCCGACATGGGCGGCACCACCACCGATCTCGGCATCCTCATGGGCGGCAGACCGAAAGTTACCGACAGGGGCGCAGAGCTCGGCGGCTGGCGCACCATGGTGAAGGCTATCGAGGTGAAGACCATCGGGCTCGGCGGCGACAGCGAGATCGCTTTTGCCGCGGACGGCCGTCTCATCGTCGGGCCGCAGCGCGTCATTCCGGTCTCCCTCATCGCCGCGCGCTTCCCTGAAACGATCGCCGCTCTGGAAGCGGAGCTTGCCGCGCCTGAAATCACCGCACTCGCCGGCCGCTTCATCATGCGCCCGCTCGGCTGGCAGGCAGGCGAGGCCGCCAGCCACGGCCTGTCGCAGCGCGAAAGCGAGATCCTGGGCGCCGTCGATTCTCGCCCGAAGCCCCTGCAGAAAGTGGCGGCCAGCGCCGGTGCGCAGCGCGCCGTCAACGCGCTGCGCCGCAAAGGGCTGATCCAGCTTGCAGGCTTTACTCCCTCCGATGCCGCCCATGTTCTCGACATGCAGGCGAACTGGTCGCGTCCCGCCGCGGTTCTGTCGGCCACGCTCATGGCTCGCCTGCGCGACATGAAGATGCCCACCGCCCAGCGTGTGGAAACCTTCGTCCAGCAGGTGTGGAACGAGGTGGTGAGCCTGAGCGGCCGGGCGCTGCTGGAGATGGCCTTGCCTCTGCCGCGGCCGGGACCGAACGACGGTGCTCTCATCGAGGCGGTGTGCCGGGGCGAGGATCTCTTCGGCAGGGCGCGGATCGCCATTTCGCCGGCTATCCCCGTCGTGGCCGTCGGCGCGCCGGTGAAGGTTTACTATGGTGAAGTCGCCGCCAGGCTTCGCGCTGAAATCAGCTTTCCGGAATTCTGCCACGTCGCCAATGCGGTCGGCGCGGCAACGGGCGTGGTGGCCCGCGCGGTCACCGTGCAGGTGACCAGCGAGGGCGGCGGCATATTCCGCGTGCATGCGCCGGACGGCGTTCACGTGTTTTCCGGCGCGGCGCCCGCGCTTGAAAAGGCGCAAGCGGCCGCCCGCGCGGCGGCCCGCGCCTCCGTTCTTGCCATGGGGGCGGGCGAGCCGGAGATCAGGCTCACAATCGCCAAGCATATGCTGCCCGATGCCGTCGAAGATAACGGTCTCTTCACCGCCTCGGTAACGGCAGAAGCCATCGGCCGGCCGGTGAATTCTCTTTCCGCCGTGGGAGAGGGTAGGATAGAGGCGTGAACCCGCCAGGGTAGGGGACGCGATGTCGCCCGTTTCGGAAACCGATCTTCAGACGCTGCTGCAGAAGCTCGCCGCGCGCGCCGAACGCGAGCAATCCTTTACCGTGGGTGAGCTGCTGCAATCCCTCGGGCGGCGGTCCTTTGCACCCATTCTGCTGATCACTGCCGCAATAGGGTTTACGCCGCTTGGTGCTATTCCCGGCATGCCGACCATGCTGGCGTTCGTTATTATTCTCATGACCGCACAGATTATCCTGGGGCGGCGGCATATCTGGCTGCCTGGATTCATCCGCAAGAAATGCTTGAGCCGGCGAAGCGTCCTTCGCGCGATCGGTTATTTGAAACAGCCGGCCCGTTTCCTGGACCGGATCGTCCACCCGCGCTTGACCTTCCTGACCGAGAAGCCCTTCTCGATTTTTCTCGCCGCGGCCTGTCTCGTCCTCGCCCTGGCGGTTCCGCCCTTGGAATTCGTGCCCCTGATAGACATGCCGCTGTGGGCGGCCATCATGGCCCTGAGTGTCGCCCTCGCGACCCATGACGGGCTTGTGGCGATCGTCGCCTTCATCATCACGATCGCGAGCCTGTGGGTGTTGTTCACCACCCTTTATTGAAACTCTCCTCCGTCGAGGATGCACCAGAAGAGCGAGAGACTTGCTTCCCGGACCTTTCTGCGCTGCGCAGCTCATGGTGGCATTAGGGGCACGCGTCTCAGCCAGCCGCTCGCTTAGATTTGGTTAACGCAACGGCTCCTTAAGGTTTGAAACGTAGCTTCCAAAGGGTTCGGGTTATCAGGAGCGTGGGTGATGAGCCAGGCAGCCAAGGGTGGTCCATGGCGGGACGATCTCATGCAGGAAGCGAAGCAGGGCCAGGCCTGGCGCATCGAGAAACAGGTCGGGTCGGTTGAAGACTATTTGCCGTTCTTTCCCGATCAGGAAAGCGGCAGGGCCTATGAACAGCTTCTCTTCAATTTGCCGGTCAACCTGCATTGCATGGATGGTGCGGGCCGCATCACCAGCGTGAACCGGCAATGGCTCGAAATCACTCGGATATCAGCTGAACGACGTCTCCGGCCGGCACTGGCATGAATTTCTGTCCAGTGCATCGCGCAATCACCTGACTCAGAATGTCTATCCCCGCTATCTGCAGACCAATCTGATCCGCAATGCCGAGATCACGATGTTCAAGAGCAGCGGTCAGCAGGCCCTTATGCTCATGTCTGCGCACGGCTATCGCGGCGGCAAGGGCCGGATCGAGCGATCGATCGTCATCCTGCAGGAATTCACCGCACGGAAATCGGCAGAAACGGCCCTGCAGCGCTCCGAGCAGCGCTTCCGCGGCGCTTTCGAGGCGGCTGCCCATGGCATCGTGCTCGTGGCGCCGAACGGACGCATCATCGCCTGGAACCCGGCTTTCAAGGATCTGTCCGGACGCAGCGACGAAGAGCTCGTCAGCATCGCCTTCGACCAGAGCATTCACGCCGACGACAAGGCGCCATTCCTTGCCGCCATGCGCCGGCTCATCGAGGGTGAAGTACCATCCCTGAAGATGGAGCTGCGCTATGTCGGCGGCGAAAAATCTCAAGCTTGGGCGCTGACCAGCGTCTCGCTCGTTCGCAGCGAGGCGGGCGAAATCGATCACCTTGTGGTGCAGATCGTCGATACCACCAGCCGCCGCCACGCCGCGGCAACGTCTGGGATTGCCCGGGAAGGGTCCGGTTGCGGTGATCACGGACATGGGTATCCTGACTCCGGATCCGATGACGAAGGAACTCACGTTGACGAGCATCCATCCCGGTGTTGAGATCCAGCCCGTCATCGATGCCACCGGGTGGCCGCTTCGCGTAGCTCCCAGACTTGTCACGACAAATCCGCCGACAGAGCACGAACTCCTTGTACTTCGAGACCTCCTCGATCGCACTGCACGCGCTCACGCCGGCGGGAAATAGGAATCCGCAGACTCCGCTCCTGGCAGTGCGTTATAATCTCGTATCGGCACAGGCTGCGGCCTTGCTGCACGTGGATTCCAGGCGACATCAACATCGCGCGTCAACACACGATTGTGTTGATCTTCGCTCAAGTTCGGTATATAGGACCGGTGGGCGATGTTCATCCACCTGACAAAGTGTCAACGAAATGTTAATAGACCAGGGCGCGGGAGGTATTTATGCACACTCCAGGTTTTCGGTCGATTTTGAACAAGACCTTGACTATCGTTCTCGCTCTTTTGCTCGTTTGCGGCCAATCGCCTGAACTGTTTGCGGGTCAGGCCGCGGCATCCGGCCAGACCGGTGGATTGCGACTGACCATCGTTGAAGGGGAAGGGGCCGTCCACAACCTTCGCCTGAGAGACGAGCGTCAGGTGATCCTGGACGTTACGGACGCGAATGGTCGTCCTGTTCCTGGAGCCGTCATCGGCTTCCTCGTCCCGGCGTCGGGTCCGGGCGGCAATTTCAGCAATGGCCTTAATGCACTCAGTGTCGTCACCGATGCCGCAGGACGCGCCATCGCGAGCTTCACACCGAATACGGTTGCAGGTCGCTTCCAGATCATTATCACCGCCTCTTTTCAGGGACAGTCCGCAACAGCCAGGGTTACTCAATCGATTGTGGCGGGTGATGCGTCGGGGGCTTCCCCTCCCCCCTCCCCCTCCCCGAACAGTACCTGGAACGAGTACCGGTGGAGGCGGGGGATTTTCCGGATCGACTATCGCGCTCATCCTCGCGGCCGCGGCAGGAGCCGTCGCCCTGGGCGTCGTGGTGGGAGGAGGAAGAAGAGCCTCCAGGATCGCCTGGGTCTCCAAATCCTGGATCTCCGCCGGGCGGCCCTGGTCAACCGACGATCCGGATTGGACTAGGTGGCGGACCGACAGTAGGCGCTCCCGGCGGATGGCAGTCATCCGTGCGGCCGACGAAACCGCTGCCGAAATGGCGCCCGTAAATCGATTTCTTTGCCAGTATGGAAAATCATCGTCCGTAAGGAGTTCGGTCGAGACCTGGAGGCTCTTCTGTGGTTACATCTCGCTGCTCGTTTCGACGGACGCTCAAGCAGGTCACGCGTGGGTATCCCTGCTTGAAAAACATCAAACTCCGTTCGATTTTTCCGGTCTGGCTCCTCACCTTCGGCATTCTTCTATTCGCCCCGTTGGCCGCGGAAGCGCAGCTGCCTATAGTCACGATCACCGCAAGTGATGCCAACGCCTCGGAAGCCGGAAGCAATACCGGAACTTTCACATTCACGCGCACCGGCATCTCCGCATCTGCGCTGACTGTGACGTACACGGTCGGCGGCTCCGCCTCGGCGGGCACCGACTACACCACTTCTCCTCCCGCCGGCACAGTCAGTATCCCCGGCGGCGGCGCCTCTCAATCGGCGACGGTGACGATCACACCCATCAACGACCCGGCCGTTGAAGGCAGCGAGACCGTCGTTTTCACCATTGCCTCCAGCTCCTCCTACACGGTCGGCCCACCCGGCAGTGCCACCGTGACCATTGCCGACAATGACGTGCTTCCGACAGTCACGATTGCCGCAAGTGATGCCAACGCCGCGGAACAAGGAAGCGGTACCGGAACTTTCACATTCACGCGCACCGGCACCTCCGCGTCTGCGCTGACTGTGACGTACACGGTCGGCGGCTCCGCCTCTGCAGGTGCCGACTACAGCATTTCTCCCCCCGCCGGCTCAGTCAGCATCCCCGGCGGCGGCGGGTCTGCAACGGCGACGGTGACCATCACACCTGTCAACGACCAGGACTTTGAAGGCAGCGAGACCGTCGTTTTCACCATTGCCTCCAGTTCCTCCTACACCGTCGGCTCTCCCGCCAGTGCCACCGTAACCATTGCCGACAATGACGAGCCCACAGTCACGATTACCGCAAGTGATGCCGGCGCCTCGGAACAAGGAAGCGATACCGGAACTTTCACATTCTCCCGCACTGGCAGCACTACGTCTGCACTGACGGTGAACTATACGCGCGGGCTCCGCCGATTTGGGTGACGACTACAGCACTTCTCCTTCCGGAGGCTCGGTCACCATCCCCGGCGGGTCTCCGTCGGCGACGGTGACCATCACACCCATCAACGACCCGAACTTTGAAGGCAGCGAAACCGTCGTTTTCACCATTGCCTCGAATTCCTCTTATACGGTCGGTTCACCTGCCAGTGCCACCGTAACCATTGCCGACGACGATCTGGCCACCGTCACGATTACCGCAAGTGATGCCACCGCCGCGGAACAAGGAACCAATCCCGGAACTTTCACGTTCTTCCCGCACCGGCGGCACCACGTCTTCACTGACCGTGACGTATGGGGTGGGCGGATCCGCTTCGGCGGGTGACGACTACAACACTTCTCCTCCTGCGGGCTCGGTCACCATCCCCGGCGGGTCTTCGTCGGCGACGGTGACCGTCGCCCCCCATCAACGACTCGGACTTTGGAAGGATCAAAACCGTCGTTTTCACCATTGCCGCCAACGCCTCCTACACTGTAGGTTCTGCGGCGTCCCACGTGACTGTCCGACAATGATCTGCCCACCGTCACGATTGCCGCGAGTGATGCCAATGCCTCGGAAACCGGAAGCAATCCCGGAACTTTCACATTCTCCCGCACCGGCAGCACCGCGTCTGCACTGACGGTGACCTATACGCGCGGCGGATCCGCCGATTTGAATGACGACTACAGCACTTCTCCTCCCGCCGGCTCGGTCACCATCCCCGGCGGGTCTCCATCGGCGACCGTGACCATCACACCCGGCGACGACCCCGATGTTGAGGGCAGCGAGACCGTCGTTTTCACGATTGCCTCCAGTTCCTCCTACACGGTGGGATTCTCCCGCCAGTGCCACCGTGACCATTGCCGACAATGACGTGCTTCCTGCCGTTACGATTGCCGCAAGTGATGACAGCGCCTCGGAACCCGGAAGCAATACCGGAACTTTCACGTTCTCCCGCACCGGCGGCGCCACCGTCTGCATTGACGGTGGCATACACGCGCGGCGGTTCCGCCGATCTGGGTGACGACTACAGCACTTCTCCTCCCGCCGGCTCGGTCACCATTCCCGGCGGGTCTCCATCGGCAACCGTGACCATCACACCCATCAACGACCAGGACTCTGAAGGCAGCGAGGACGTCGTTTTCACCATTGCCGCCAGCTCCTCCTACACGATCGGTTCTCCCGCCAGTGCCACCGTGACCATTGCCGACAATGATTTGCCCACCGTCACGATTGCCGCAAGTGATGACAGCGCCTCGGAACCCGGAAGCAACACCGGAACTTTCACGTTCTCCCGCACCGGCAGCACCGCGTCTGCACTGACGGTGACATATACGCGCGGCGGTTCCGCCGATCTGGGTGACGACTACAGCACTTCTCCTTCTGCCGGCTCGCTCACCATCCCCGGCGGATCTTCATCGGCGTCGGTTGCCATCGTACCCATCAACGACCCGAACTCTGAAGACAGCGAGACCGTCGTTTTCACCATTGCCGCCAGCTCCTCCTACACGGTCGGTTCTCCCGGCAGTGCCACCGTGACCATTGCCGACGATGATCTGCCCACAGTCACGATTGCTGCCACGGATCCAACCGCCTCGGAACCTAACGAGACGGGCACCTTCACGTTCACGCGGTCGGGCATCACAGCCGCTGCGCTGACGGTGACCTATCGATCAGCGGCTCGGCAAGCCAGGGCACCGACTACAGCACGTCCCCTCCTGCAGGAACCGTCACCGATCCCCAGCGGGTCGGCATCAGCCACTGTCACCATCACACCCATCGATGATTTTTTGGTTGATGGCAGCGAAACGGCCGTTTTCACCGTCGCCAGCAACAGTTCTTACGTTGCGGGCTCTCCCGCCAGTGCCACAGTGACTATCGGCGACAACGATGAGCTGCCGAGAGTAACGATCGCGTTGAGCGGAGCGAGCAGTGTTGACGAATTCGGCACCGGGTCGGCGACGGCCGTTGTCAGCCGCACTGGCCCGACCGTTTTCCCCTTGACTGTTTCGTACGCCCTTGGCGGAACCGCGTCTCCTGGTTAGGACTACCCCACACTCCAAACGGTCACGATTCCTGAAAACCGCAGTCTCGGCAAACGTGTCGATAGCGTGGACAAATGACACCATCGCGGAGAGCAACGAAACGATCGTGTTGACGATTTTGCCAAAGCCAGAGATATCAGTTGACTCTCCAGCAGCA
>CAVYOS010000030.1:0-5994 GCA_963770205.1 uncultured Alphaproteobacteria bacterium | reverse complement strand
TCCTTGAAAAACTGCTTTCCGCTCATGCGTCTTCCATCACTGCCAAGTTCCATCTTCGCTTTCGGCATTAGAGGGCATCTTAATGCTTAGAAGCTTTTCCACTCGTTGCTCGACGACCGGCTGACGGAGGTGTCTTGCTGATGGCCGCAAGTCCTGAAAGATGCACGAGTGGCCTATCAGGAAATTTCGCAACTAGAAAAAGTTGGCCTCCCAAGGCTTCCACATAACTGCGAAGCGTGGAAATCAGCAGGTCGCTTCGTTTTTCTATGCGCGATATGCCTTCCTGGCCCAGGCCAAGTGTCTTAGCTATGCTGATCTGCGTAAGTTCGTGGGCCTTGCGGAGATCGCGGAGCGAAAGTTCTTCCGCAATTGGTTCCGCAGCCATGGCCTCAATCTTTTCGCGGCGCTTGCGAGGAAGAGTATTGATTTTGTCTCTAAGTGTGGTTGGCATGGCTATCTCCATTTGCCTCTTATAGGTGCTTCTTTCTTAACACCCCTCTTTGCTTTCAACCTTCTCAGGTGGGCGTCAAAGCGTGCATCAGCATCGCTGATAAGCTGCTTGTAAAAGCGCCTTTCATTCACGCCTGATTTGTTTCTGCCAACAAGAAGAATGGCTTTACGCTGTGGATCGAAGGCAAAGGCAATGCGCCATACCCCATTATCTACATAAAATCGCAGTTCCTTCATATTGGCGTGAGCCGAGCCGTTCAGCGTATCAACGGTCGGACGGGCAAGCGTCTGAAAGCCCTCCCTGCACCAGTTGCCCCACTGACATGATAGCTAAGGGAGAAACGACCTTTTGTAGGAGTAGACCGCGTTCCATAGACATGAAGACGACTTGGCAATCATGAAAATGGGATGGAAGCTTGTCCATCCCATCGACAGTAAAAGGTTGGAGCAGCCTAGCGCTTCGAGAACTGGAAGCTGCGGCGCGCCTTGGCACGGCCGTATTTCTTGCGCTCGACGGCGCGGCTGTCGCGGGTCATGAAACCGCCCTTCTTGAGAGCCGGCCGCAAGTCCGGTTCGAAATTGGTAAGCGCGCGCGAAATGCCGTGGCGAAGCGCACCGGCCTGGCCCGACAGGCCGCCGCCCGAGACGGTGCATTCGATGTCGAACTGGTCCCGCCGGTTGGAAGCGACCAGAGGCTGTTGAATCATCATGCGCAAGGTCGCGCGGGCGAAATAAATGTCGACCGGCTTGCCGTTGACGGTGATGCGGCCGGCACCGCGCTTCAGCCAAACGCGTGCAACCGCATTCTTACGACGGCCGGTGGCGTAGGAACGCCCTTTTGCATCCATTTTCGGCTGTGGTGCTGCGGGCTGAGGCAAAGGCGCGACACCCATCGCACTGCCGAGGTCTCCCAATGTGGTCGTCTGAACCATCGAATTAATCTCTCACCTTGTTCTTGGGATTGAGCGCGCCGATGTCGAGCTTCTCCGGCGCTTGTGCTTCATGGGGATGGGCCGAGCCCTTGTAGACGCGCAGATTGCGCATCAATGCCCGCTTGAGCGGACCGCCTGGAATCATTCGGCGAACGGCTTGCTCGACCACTTGCTCGGGAAACTTGCCATCGAGAATCTGATGCGCCTTGCGCTCTTTGAGGCCGCCAGGGTGGCCGGTATGTCGGTAGTACGTCTTGTTCTGACGCTTGCGGCCGGTGAAGGCTATTTTTTCGGCATTGACGACAATCACGTTGTCGCCGCAGTCGATATGCGGGGTGAACAACGGCTTGTGCTTTCCGCGAAGCCGGCCGGCGACGAGGCCGCCAGACGCCCGACGATAAGGCCATCAGCGTCGATCAACACCCATTTCTTGCCCACCTCGGAAGGCCGAGCGGAATAGGTTTTCATATAAAGATCCAGTCTTTTGCTTTGTCGGTGACACACCTCGTCTTGCACAGGACGCCTGAGCAGCGAAAAACGCTGATAGCTAAATCCGTCGAGCAGGTCAATAGAGGGCAGCGCTTTTGCGAACAAACTAGCCCAGTTACCTTTGTGGTATCATATTACCGCCACCGCCAATCCGCTATGGCGCGATGGCAGCGGCTCCCCTAGACTTAAACGCTCGGCTCTCAGGTACCATCATGATCCGGCTCTTTATCGTCCTCGCTTTAGGCACAGGCTCTCAGCCTATCAGCGGCATGCTGCCGCGGCTTGCAGATCCCGCAGCGCCCAGGCGAGGATTATGAAGACCTGTTCCGCCGGCGAAGCGGTACCGTTGCGAGAAGTTCGAGCTTACCGAGGATATCGCGCGGAAGGCCATCGACGCCTTCATGCTAGTCGAGGAAAAATATCCAGAGACCTATGCCTATACCTCTTATGAGGAGTTCGTCGCAAAGGACAAGGCGGGCAAGGCTTTCGAGACCGACATCAAGTCCCTGGGCTTCAAGACCGTGGGCGAGTGGAAGGCGGCAATCGACACCGTGGGGGATACGTACCAGATCATCAACGAGGGCTCTGAAGAAGGTATCGAGACACAGATCGAGCAGGTAAAGGCCGACAAGACGCTGCAACAGGCCGAGAAGGACCGGATGCTTGCCACGCTCACGCCCTTCATTCAATCAGACAACAACAAGAAGATCATTGCCCTTCTGCTGAAGGACCCCATTTACGGCGAGAAACTCCGGCTGCTCGCGGAGGAAGAATGAGAACCTCGGTGCTAGAACATGGATGATGCGCATCTCGTGCTGAGCGAGTTCGACAACGGCCTGCTGCGGCTCACGATGAACAACCCGCAACGGCGCAATGCTCTGTCGGAAGCGATGCTCGACCGCCTGCAGGAGGCCGTCGATACCGCGTCGGCCAATGAGGCTGTCGGCTGCGTAATCATTGCCGCCAGGGGACCGGTCTTCTCCTCGGGGCATGATCTCAAGGAGCTGCGCGGCCGCCGGCAGGATCGCGACGGGGGCCGCGATTTCTTCGTTTCCATTATGGCGCGCTGCTCGCAGCTGATGCAGTCGATCGTCCTGATGCAGAAGCCGGTGATCGCTGAGGTGCAGGGACTCGCCAGCGCGGCCGGGCTGCAACTGGCCTCGAGCTGCGATTTGATCGTGGCAGCGCGCACGGCCGGTTTCTGCACGCCCGGCGTCAATATCGGACTGTTCTGCTCAACCCCGATGGTAGCGCTGACACGCGCCGTACCGGCGCGGCATGCCCTTGAGATGCTGCTGACCGGCGACATCTATCCGGCCGAAGAGGCCCACCGCTTCGGTCTGGTCAACCGCGTCGTTTCCGACAACCGGCTGCAGAAAGAAACGGAGGAACTGGCGCGGAAGCTGATGTCTAAATCGCTTGGAGCGATGGCGATCGGAAAACGCGCCTTCACCGCGCAGCAGAGGCTTTCGCTGGACCATGCCTATATGCATTGCTCCAAGGTGATGGTGGACAATCTCATGATGAACGAAGCGGATGAAGGCATTGAAGCCTTTTTGGAAAAGCGCGAGCCGAATGGCCCGGCAATATGGAACCGCGGATCAATCTCGTTACGCTCGGGGTTGCAGATGTTGCGCGGTCGCGCGCCTTCTACGAGCAGCTCGGGTGGCGGGCGTCGAAGGCGAGCGTCGCGTCGACCGCTTTCTTTCAGCTTGGGCCGACGGTCCTGTCGATCTTCGGGCGCGGCGCGCTCGCCGAGGACGCGGGCGTAAGCGATGCGCCGTGCGGCTTTTCAGGCGTTGCGCTGGCGCAGAACTGCCGTAGCAAGGGGGACGTCGATGCGGCGATCAAAACGGCACAAGCCGCCGGAGGAAGAATCGTGCAGCCCGCGCGCGACACGGCGTGGGGCGGATACAGCGGCTATTCGCCGATCCCGACGGTCATCTGTGGGAGGTGGCGTGGAACCTCATGCGCTCGACGAAGAAGGCCGGCTCAGCCGGCAATGAATCACGACAATTATTCGCAAGACTATATCCGCAGCATATTGCAGCTCGTCAAGACGATCGCGCTTGTCGGAGCCTCGAACAAGGACGTCAGGCCGTCGCATCTCGTGATGAAATATCTGCTCAGCAAGGGCTATGGGGTGATACCGGTCAATCCGGGCCTCGCGGACAAGACCATATGGGGCAGAAAGTCTATGCCCGGCTGAAGGACATTCCAGTAGCCATCGACATGGTGGATATTTTCAAGAACTCCGAAGCGGCGGGTGCAATCGTCGAGGAAGCCCTGCAGCTCGACCCCCTGCCCAGAGTCATCTGGATGCAGCTGACCATTCGCAATGACGCAGCAGCACACAGAGCGGAAGAAAAGGGCATCCAGGTGGTCATGAACCGATGCCCGAAGATGGAATATGGCAAGCATTCCGGCGAGTGGGGCTGGGTTGGCGGCGCATCGGGCATAGTATCCTCGCAGCGCATGCGGCTGCACGAGAGCGGAAAAATGCAGAGCCTCGGCCTGCCCTCGCCGGTCAAGCGGTAAGCCGCGCCACTTCCCCCCGCAGCACAGGCAGTAGTTCGGCTTCGAGCCAGGGGTTCTTTTTGAGCCAGGCGGAATTGCGCCAGCTCGGGTGCGGCAGCGGCAGAACACGCGGGACGCCAGCATGAAAGGGCTCGCGCCAATGGCGGACGGTTTCAGTCAGCGTCGCCCTGCAGAAATGCGACATGTGCCATTTCTGGGCGTGGCTGCCGAGACAGATGATGGTTTCAATCAGCGGCAGTTCACCCATAAGGCGGGCGCGCCACCGCGGAGCGCATTCCCGGCGCGGGGGCAGATCCGATCCCCTCGCATCATATCCCGGGAAGCAGAAACCCATCGGAACAATCGCAAGTTTCCGGCGATCGTAGAACAGCTCGCGTCCGATCCCCAGCCAGAAGCGAAGACGGTCACCGGAGGCATCGTCGAACGGGAGACCCGATGCATGGACCCTGGCACCTGGAGCCTGGCCCACAATCAGCACCTGCCTGGGGTGGAAGCCTGCAGGACGGGCCGAGGCGCATGCGGCAGCGGCATGGTTAAGGGAGCTTCAACGCATTGGCGGCAGCGGCGAATGGCTGAAAGGAGGTTGTCAAAATCGTCCAGGCCGTCACCTCCAACTTAGCGATTGCGATTTTTACCGTATGGGCGAAGAGGAAATTAATGATCGAGAGGGTAAAAATCCATCGTCAAGGCGGGGGCGCTAGGGACAGCCTGAAAATGTTGGGCTTTGGTTCCAACAATACTGCCGGAGGGGCAACCAGCACACGCGCCAATTCGGTTCCGGCGAGGGCCAGACCCGCAGGGCGATCCTGTGGGATGGCAACGAGCCCGAACCGTGGCAGCGCGACCTGCTCTCGCTCTTTGTCCGCAACCAGCTGAAAACGGCGCTAGCATTGCCGATCCTCGCGTTCATTTTGCCACGGCTGGCTTGAAATGGGTTGACTTTTTGACCTCGGCATCCTGGTTCGTGACTGTGATCGGCTGCCAGTTTCTGCAGCACACCTTATGTCTGAAATACGATAAACAGCAGTTTCCGCATATTGCACCAATCGAGTGGCTGGGCATGATCACGGCCGCCGAAGCCTTCATGGCGTCATGCTGGTCCACCGCACTCTACTTCTACTGGCAGAACGGAAACGATCTTCAGCATATCTTTATCGTGGCGATACTCATCGCGGTTATCGCCGTGCGGATCATCGTTGCGTCGAATTTCATCCCGATTATCCTCGCGGGAACCGGCTTTCTTACCATCGTGATCGTGCTGCGCTTTCTCTTCGCAGGTTCCGCTCTCGACTTCAACGTCGGAGCAATCGTGATCGTAACAGAAGGTTTTCTGCTGCTGCTGACCCGGCGGCTGCAGGAGACAGCGCGGGATATGCTGACTTACAAAGAGCAGCGCGAAGAGCTCATCGGTCGGCTTGAACGCGCCAAGATGCTGGCGGAGACCGCGCGGCAGAAGGCCGAGGAAGCCAATATGGCGAAATCCAAATTCCTGGCGACGATGAGCCACGAACTGCGGACGCCGCTCAACGCGATCATGGGGTATTCCGAAATACTTTCGCAGGAGCTCATGGGTTCGCATGCGATT
>CAVYOS010000029.1:0-184543 GCA_963770205.1 uncultured Alphaproteobacteria bacterium | reverse complement strand
ACCAGTGGCTGAGCCGCCTCCGCCACGGGCAGCACGGCGAAACAGCCCTCCGGGGAGCGGCGGCAGCGGGTCGCCTTCGGGCCAGCCGGAGTCCACGAACCCCAGCCAGTCCTGCGTGACGCCGAGGATGTCGCGCACCCGCTCCATCTCCTGCCGGCGGATCTCGGTGATGTTCGCGAGGATTTCGGGCCGGTCCATCTCTCGGGTTCAGCACCCCAGCCGCGCTCCCCGCCGGTGCAGGTGACGACGTGCACGTCGACGCCCTCGGCGACGTAGCGCGCCGTGGACGCCGCGCCCTTGCTGGACTCGTCGTCGGGGTGGGCATGGACGTGCATGAGCCGCAGCCCCACCCGGGAGCGGACCGGGGTGGGGGTGGCGGTCGGGCGAGAGCGCGCGGCCATACGCGGAAGTCTAGGGTCGAGAGTGAGGCTCGGTGCAGGCTCGGTGCAGGCTCGGTGCAGGCTCGGTGCAGGCTCGGTGCAGGCTCGGTGTGACAGTGGGACGATGGACCGGTGAGCGTGCGCGATGCCCTCCCGGCGGACCGGTACGGCGCCCCCGGCCGCGGCCAGCGCCGTTTCGTGCTTGGCCGCCTCGGTGCTGGGCGGCGGTGGTGTTCCTGGGCTGGGCTGCCTGGGCCAGGGTGGGATCGCCCCGCCGGAGGTGCGTTCGGCGATGGTCGGGTTCGAGATCGTCGGCGAGCACCGGGCGGTGGCGCAGTTCGAGAACGTCCGCTTCAGTGCCGCTGCCGCCGACGACGGTGCCGACACGGTGGCGAGCTGTGTCCTCCGGGCTCGGGCGGAGGACTTCACCGTGGTCGGCGAGAAGGTCGTCACCGTGTCTGCGCGTGAGGTCGGTGGGTCCACCCGGCTCGAGGTCAGCCTGCGCACCGAGCGGCGGGCGACCTCGGTGGAGCGTGTCGGTTGCACCACGCCCCACCAGGCGCGGCCGCGCTGACCCACCGCACCGCAGCATCCGCGGCCGCCTGCAGGTCGCCGTTCGGGCGCCGCCGACGCCAGAACGGGCACTTGTCGACGGCCCTTGGTATCCTGATTTCTTCTGTCCCAGGCCCACCGTCCCATCTCCACTGGGCCGGCCCAGAGCGGAACGGACGCAGGAGGCCGTGACCGACGTGGCCGTCGCCCCGACACTCCTGCCCCGGGGCAGGGACCAGCCCGAGCAACCCGAAGATGAGGCAGGTGCCTCGGCACCGCCCACAGGAGATGACCATGACGCAGTCCCGCGAGCAGGACCAGATCTGGCTCACGCGCGAGGCGCACGCCAAGCTCGTTGCCGAGCTGGAGCACCTGCGCGGTCCGATGCGCCAAGAGGTCATCGGGCGGATCAGCTCTGCTCGCGACGAGGGCGACCTGAAGGAGAACGGCGGCTACCATGCGGCCAAGGATGAGCAGGGCAAGCTTGAGCTCCGGATCCGGCAGGTCGAGGAGATGCTGCGCCGGGCCGAGGTCGGCGAGGCCCACGACGACGGCTCGATCTCCCCCGGCTGGAAGGTCACCTACCGGTTCGTCGGCGACGACGACACCGAGACGTTCCTGCTCGGCGCCCGGGAGATCGAGGACGACCAGCTCGAGGTGTTCTCACCGCAGTCGCCGCTGGGCTCGGCGATCCTGGGTGCCCGCCGTGGCGACACGGTCAGCTACGTCGCCCCGACCGGCAAGACGCTGCAGGTCGAGATCCTCGCGGCGGAGCCGTACACAGGCTGACGCCGGTCAGCGGCTAGACACGCTGGTCGTCGGCCCAAATCGTTGGCGAAATCGTCGGCGGAGTCGGTGGACTCCTCGGCCGCGGCTTGCGGATCCTCGCCGGCGGCGGCGTGCTCCTGCTCGAGGTTGCCAACGGGGTCGTCTCCTGGATCGGTGTAGGCCGCCAGATGCTGCACCACCGCATTCACTGCCGACGCCAGCGGGACCGCGATGAGAGCCCCGGCGATCCCGGCGACCAGAACGCCGCAGCCGATCGCGACGATGACGCCCAGCGGGTGCAGGGAGACGAAAAAATGCCATGCCAAATGAATCAAGGAATATGGTGAAGCTTAATATCTCGTTGAATTCATCCATAAAGAACAATACGATCACGCAAATTGCTGCAAACACGCTAAGACTTACTGTCAATACATCTCTTTTTGCATCTTTTTTGCTAAACGCCGCCGGCAGGATCCATCCTGGCTCATCGCATACATTACCCGTGGATTGCTAAGCAATAAAACATTCACGTAAGCAAGCACGGCAAGAAAAAGTAAAATGGAAATTATATACCGACCAGAGGCCAAACATCTTCTCGGCAACAATAGCGGCGATACCTCTTGATGTTTTTAATTCTTCAAACCCGATCACTTTATAATAAGCAAAACTTACGGCCAGGTAAAGGGCAATGATCACCAGTATGCCAGTAAATATCCCCGGGGAATCGTTTTCCTCGCATTTTCTACCTCACCGCCGAAATTTATAGTTTGCTGGTAACCGCCATAAGTAAAGGAAACCGCGATAAGGGCTATGCCAAATGATTTGATGTAATCACTCCATGTTGGATCGGGAAAGATTGTCTTTAATGTTTGTGAAGCATAATTAGCGGGAAAAAATAATGAACTGATCAAGAGCACCACCAACCCGATCTTGATGATCATTAAAACATTCTGCGTCTGCGAGCTCATTCGAAGGCCCATAAGATTTACACCATAAAAAATAATGATAGCTGACATGGCGATCAGCGCCTTTACAAAAGACCCGGGATCGTTTACAAAAATTATCTGTGAAATATATTCGCTGCCGATAAGGGCCACCCCTGAAAGCGAAGCAGCATTTGAAATAAGAATAATACAGTTGATTGCGAAAGCAATTGATGGGTGATAACATTCAGCAAACACTTTATAATAACCACCAGTAACAGGAAGTCGTGAACCAATTTCCGCATAGGTCAATGCGCCGCATAATGCTACCAAACCGCCGGCAACCCACGCAATAAAAAAAACGTTGGGAGTAATGGCGGCATTGGCTGCATCTGAAGAGGTCCTGAAAATGCCCATGCCGATCACTAAACCGATCACGATCATCGTCAGCGAAAAAAGATTCAGTTTATTTGACTTCATGCTGGGAAGATAAAGAAACTATAGTGATAAAGAATTGGGAACGGGCTAAAGCCCGTAAGTGATTTCTCAAGAAATCTTATTAACCCCAGCCTTAAGGCTGGGGTTATATGAGACCCCTCCTTAATTCATCGGGCTTTAGCCCGGACATCATTTAGCAATTAATATTGATAATGCGATTAACTTTACTCTCCCAACTTATGAGACAATTTTTGATAGCCATATTGCTTTTCACGCAAATAAATTTTTTGTCGGCGCAGCAACCAGCCATTGATTCAGCGCAGACATTGCAGGAAGTAACAGTAAAAGCTTATGAGCAAAACAGGAAACTGATGCAGGTGCCGGCAGCAGTTGCGGTTATCAGTAAAGCACAATTGTTGCATTTTACCAATACAAATATCTTACCTGCATTGAACAATCATCCCGGCATAAGAATGGAGGAGCGTTCGCCGGGAAGTTATCGACTGAATATCCGTGGCAGTTCGCTTCGATCACCATTTGGTGTAAGAAATGTAAAGACTTATTACAATGATATTCCTTACACCGATCCCGGTGGTAATACGTATTTAAATCAGTTAGGCTTTTACAATATTCAATCAGTTGAAGTGATCAAGGGACCCGGTAGCAGCTTATATGGAGCTGGTACCGGTGGAGTTTTATTACTAAAAACAAACCATCCAAACTGGCATCCCGGTCTTTCGTTTGATTACAGTGCCGGAAGTTTTGGTTTAAACAACCTCAATACAAATTTGCGACTGGGTACTGATGCATTTCAAAACACGATCAATTACCTGCAGCTATCTTCCAATGGTTACCGGGATAATTCAGAATTGGAACGAAAAGTTTTCACGTGGGACCTTACTGCAAATCTCTCTGACAAAGGAAAAATAACAACACATTTTCTTTGGGGAGATCTTTTTTATCAGACTCCTGGCGGATTGACACTCGCTGAATACAATTCAAGTCCAAGAGCAGCAAGACCAAGGGTCGGCACAACTCCCGGTGCTATAGAAAATAAAGCGGCTATCTATCAAAAAATATTTTTGGCAGGCATCAGCTTTAATCAAAAATTTTCTGAGCACTGGCAAAACACAACTTCATTTTATGGAGCATCGACACGTTTGCTGAACCCAACAATTCGCAATTACGGACGTACAAGTGAACCACACACCGGCGGTCGTTCTTTTTTCCAATTCACAAAACATTTTAATGAAGCCACCAAACTAAATATCGTAACGGGTGTGGAATTTCAGCAAGGAATTTCTTCAGTACGGATCTATTCAAATAAAAACGGCAACCCCGATACACTGCAGACAGATGATGAGATCAATAACAAGGTATTTTTTGCATTTGCCCAGGGTACTTTGGAGTTGCCAAAAGGTTGGTTCATTACAGCAGGAGCAAGTATCAATGCCCAGAATATCAGCATTACACGTTTATCAACCGCGCCGGTAATTGAACAAAAAAGAAAATACAATAATGAAGTGGCCCCAAGGTTAGCTCTCCTGAAGCAATTAAAAACTTTTTCAGTTTATGGAAGCGTTGCAAGAGGTTTTTCACCGCCGACAACTGCAGAGCTCCTGCCATCAAGCGGCATCATTGCGACAAATCTTAATGCTGAGGACGGATTTAACTTGGAGACGGGTATTCGTGGCACTTTCGCAAAGTATGTCTATTTTGATCTAAATGCATTTGGGTTTTGGTTAGAGAAGACTATTGTACAAAGAAGAGACGCCGCGGGTGCCGATTATTTTGTGAATGCGGGAAGCACAAAGCAGTTAGGAGTTGAAAGCTATTTATCGTGGAGCTTGCTCATCAACTCCCGCCATACGATCTCTAATTTCAAGATTTGGCTAAGTCATACATGGAACAACTTTACTTATAAAGACTTCAAACAGGTTACCGCTGATTATTCTGGCAAGAAATTGCCCAGTGTTCCCGAAAATGTATTGGCAGCAGGAGTTGATCTTGGATTCAAACCTGGGTTATACCTGAATATAAACTACTATTATGCAAGCAGGATGCCTTTAAATGATGCCAATACCGATTACGCATCTTCCTATAATTTGTTGGGCACAAGGTTAGGATGGAAAAAGAATTTACATCCGAAGGTATTGATGGAGCTTTTCATAGCTGCTGATAATATACTCGATGAGAAATACAGTTTGGGAAATGATATCAATGCATTTGGCGGAAGATATTATAATGCGGCGATGCCTTTCAATTTTGCCGGTGGAATCAGTTTACATTTCAATTTTAAATAGAAAATTCAATTAACAAAATAATCGCCTCATTACTCAAGGCTTCCATTTCAAGCCCGCTTGTATTCCACAAAGCAAGCCCGTCTTTTTCAAGAAGCAACCTACGTGTGTAGATAAAATTGTGATCAAATATTTTAACACAGTTAAAAACTACTCCCCTACATTTGCAACGATTTGGTTCTTTGGTTGATTAGTACCAGAAAAGTATTTCTCACAGATGACACGGATTATCACAGATTTTTCTGTGTAAATCTGTGAAATCAGTGAGAAGCCTAAAAGCTGAATAGAATTGTTGTTGTAGAAGAGTCCCGACGATAAATGTCGGGATGCCGACCGCAAGCGTCTGCATGCGACGCAACAACAGTTCAATAGTAGCAATGTAGATTGGTAAAAAATAATCAACGCGATTAAAAGGGAAGTCAGTCAAAATCTGACGCTATCCCCGTAGCTGTAAGGTGGTGAATGGTGAGTGGTGAATGGTGAATTTTTATTGACCATTGACTATTGACCATTGACTTGCTGAATCTTCGTACCACTGTTGATAGAACAATTGTTCATTCAGCGGGAAGGTGTTCAGTTAACACTAAGCCAGAAGACCTGCCAGATCAATTAACAACATTCAATGCTTTCGGGTGAAAAGCTGAAATGTAAAGTCGAAGGACATTATATTTCATTTTTATTTCGGAAGCAGTCACACAAAAACTTTTTTTATGAGAAAATTTTTGATTGTGGCTGCGATCATGATCGGCAGCCAGGTGCATGCGCAGCAAGACACCGCCCTACTCGATGAAGTAGTGATTTCCGCAAACAAGTATCCTAACAAAACTTCGTTGACCGGAAAAGTAGTCACGGTAATTACAAAGCAGCAACTCGAACGCAGCGGGGGAAAAGATCTTGCTCAGATTTTAACTGAACAGGCAGGCGTTTATATTGGCGGTACAAATAGCAATGCCGGAAAAGACAAAAGTCTATACCTGCGTGGTGCCGCGGTTGCGTTCACATTAATAACGATTGATGGTGTTCCTGTCTATGATCCAAGTGGCATTGGGAGCAATTTTGATATCCGTAATCTTTCAATTGGCCAGATTGAACGAATTGAAATATTGAAAGGAAGTCAGTCCACATTGTATGGCAGTGATGCCATCGCCGGCGTGATAAATATTATTACAAAGAAAATGGCATCGGAATCATTTTCAACAAATGGTTTAGCAAGCTATGGAAGTAATAATAGTTTCAGGGCAAATGCCGGTATCAACGGAAAAACGGGCATTGTTGATTATAACCTTGCTTATTCATTTTATGATACAAGAGGAATTAATGAAGCTATTAGCAATACCGGTAATGAAGACAAAGATGGGTTTCAACAAAACAGTTTACAGGCAGGATTAGGATTACAGGTTGCAAAGAATGTTCATATCCAACCTTACTTTCGTTTTAATAAAATAGATGGCGATATTGACCAGGGAGCTTTTGTTGATGAACTTGATTACACCTACACGCAAAAAAGTTACCAGGCAGGAATTCGTAATGAATTTTCATTTGGAAAAACCAAACTGAATCTCCTTTATAACTATAATCATATTGACAGGCTGTATATCGATGATTCAGTAAAAAGCAGGAATGGATTTGATACGTATTCAAGGGGATCATATTCAGGAGCTGAACATTTTATTGATGCCTATATAACCGTACCTCTTGGTAAATCTTCATCGAAATTTACCGGTGGCGCTGATTTCAGAACTTCAACTACCGACCAGGAATATTTTTCAATTGGTTTTTTTCCCTTTTATCCTCCACCCTTAGAGAACAAACATCAGAATCAAACCGGAATATATGCTGCGGTGAATGTAAATGCCAAATCAGGGTTTAATCTTGAGCTTGGAAACCGTTTGAATATTCATTCCGAAAACGCGAGCAAATATGTTTTCAATATCAATCCGTCCTATTTATTGAAAAAGCAGTTCAAGTTATTTGCAAACCTGTCTTCGGGTTATCGTATCCCATCGCTTTACCAATTATTTTCTGAATATGGCAATAAAGAACTGGAACCTGAATCATCAATAACTGCTGAAGCGGGTGTTCAATATTTTACTGCTGACAATAAATTCATGGGGAGGATCACCGGTTTTCTTCGAAATAGTAAGGATGCTATTGCTTTTCAGACAACATACGTTAACCTGGATAAACAGAAAGATCATGGAGCAGAACTTGAGCTTTTATTTAAACCAACAAATAATATCTCTTTAAAAGCATTTTACAGTTTCGTTGATGGTGAGATCACAACCGTTCAGAACGGAAAAGATTCTACCTATTTTAATCTTATTCGCAGACCAAAACACAGTGCTGGTTTAAATGCAGCGATAAAAGTCACTGATAAATTTTTTGTAAGTACAAATTTTGGCTGGTTTGGCGAAAGAAAAGATGCCTATTTTGATGCGATGATATTTCAAACTGTGAACGTAACATTGAAAAGTTATTTGCTGTTAGATATTTATGCCGAATATGCTCTGTATAAAAACAAGATCAAAGTTTTTGCCGACCTGAGAAATATTGCCAATAGTAAATACAATGAAACGGCTGGTTTCAATACACTTGGCTTTAATGGGTATGGTGGTATAAGGTTTAACTTCTAATCGGGCGTCATTACCGGTGCCACGGCTTAAAACTTTGACATCGGTAAAATACTCCTCTTATGTGTCAACACGAAAAAAAAGCTGTCCGCGTTGCAAATCGCAGTTCGACTGCAACCCCGGTAATATAACTCACTGCCAGTGTTATGGCTTTAAATTGAGTGAGGACTTAAAGGCATATCTCGAACAGAAATATGATGATTGTCTGTGCAGGAATTGTCTAGAATATTTATCTGTTGAGTTAAACTTCTTTAAGGAGAGATATATTTTCAGGTAGATCCTGGTATACCGGTGCCACGGCTTTGAGCCGTGGCACCGGTGACGTGACCCGTTAGGAACAGCAGGTTTATTAACCTTTAGAAAATTATTCGACGTAATTTTAGCAGCTAATGCTGTAAGGGTTTTTGCAAGCAATGCAGCAGAGCTGATTGAGTAGTTGTTAGTCTGTAGTCCATAGTCAATAGTACACGAGACACTATGGACTAATGACTAATGACTATCGACTCAAAACGGTCTCGTAGTACAACGGATAGTACGCAGGTCTCCGGAACCTGATATCCCAGTTCGATTCTGGGCGAGACTACAATCTTATAATAGTTCTATTTTTTATGTGAGTAGTCGTTAGTCTGTAGTCGATAGTCATTAGTTCGTGTGATACTATTGTCTAAGGACTAATGACTATCGACTATAGGTTCAAGCGGGTCACTTATTAAAGTTTTAATCTCTACTATTAAACTGAATTCTCTGCCTCTCTCTGCAGTAAATAACCTGGTTTGCCCCAATTGTGGCAGGATCTATTCTCCGTCAATAATCAATACATATGCCGTTTGCTGTAACCAACCATTAATTGTTCAATATGATCTCACAATTCCATTTTCGAAAGATCAACTGCCAGGCAGGAACAATACGATGTGGCGCTATTTTGAAATGCTGCCGGTAAAAGATGAAAAAAATATTGTTTCTCTTGGCGAGGGAATGACTCCCCTTCATCAATTAAATAATCTTGCTTCACATTTTAGTTTATCGTCATTATTGATGAAAGATGAATCAGTGAATCCGACTGGTTCGTTTAAAGCAAGAGGGATCAGTGTAGCCGTTTCGAAAGCAAAAGAATTTGGTATTGATCGTTGTATCATACCAACTGCTGGCAGTGCGGGCGGAGCTATGGCAGCTTATTGTGCAAAAGCGGGTATAAAATGCATTGTCGTAATGCCCGAACATACTCCGGATGTTTTTAAAATGCAATGCAAACATTATGGCGCTGAATTGATCCTTGTAAAAGGGTTGATCAATGAATGTGCAAAAAAAGTTGAAGAGCTAAAAAAGCAAAAAGATCATTTTGACGTGTCTACTATGAAAGAACCTTATCGCGTAGAAGGCAAGAAAACAATCGGCTATGAAATTGCAGAGCAGTTGGATTGGCAATTACCTGATGTTGTAATATGCCCGGTTGGCGGCGGTACAGGATTAGTAGGTATTTGGAAAGCGTTTAATGAAATGGTAGAGCTTGGCTGGATAAAAGAATCTTTGCCGCGCATGATCGCTGTGCAGGCAGCTAATTGTGCACCGCTTCTAGCGTCTTATAAAGATTATCTTAATTGGAAACAAAATTTTTCGCCGCGGCCCTCGCTTGCCTATGGCCTTGCCGTTCCCTATCCTTTTGGCATTGATCTTATGCGAAAAGTCATCAATGAATCAAATGGTGAAGTGATTGCTGTCACTGAAAAAGAAATTGCCGATGGAGTAAAAGAAATTGAAACAGCAGAAAACATGTTGATCTCACCGGAAGGTGCGGCGACATGGAAAGCAGTTATTCATTTAATTGGCAAAAAGTTGATCAGCAGGGACGACAAAATAGTATTGTTAAATACCGGTAGCGATTATAAAAACCTGGGAAATCTGAATGCCCCTGCTTAATTAAAGGTTGATGAAGATGTTTTGAAATACTAATCCCGAATAGTGAAAGTGACGTTTTGGGGTCTGACGTCTCACGTCTCACGTTTCACTCAACAGACGAATACCGGCTTATCGCTATCCATCTTTTTTTGTTGCTTTCTTCTCAATATCCTCTACTTGTTTTATGAATTTTCCAACATCCTCATCATCGTAAGTACCATAGGCATCCGTTAAGGTGCCTTTAGTTCCATCGTCTAATTCAATTGCATATAAAATAGCGCTATCGCCAGGGTCACTGTCGCCTTCAAAACGGAAAAAATTTTTAATGTGAACCTGGTCTGGTTTATAATGCTTGCCATTGTCAGTTGTTGCCAAACCTTTTTCATCTACTTTAAAGTTTTCCGTATATCCTTCGCTTACCAGTTTATTGACACTAGCTGACAGTGTATTCATTTGTCCTGAGTTAGATTGTTGTTGCATATAAACTTTTAGAATTATAAGTCACAAAATCATACCAGCTTTAATGTTTTGCCAATAAAAAATTTTACCCAAGTGGAAATGAGTGAGTTCTATCCCTAAATCGTAATATATTTTCAACTTTTATGGGCAAGACTACAAAACTTATGGAGTATCAATGCTGGATATAGGTAAGGTCGTCATAGATAAGTTTTGTCCGGCCATCGGGCCCCACCACCCGGACATTATTAATGTAGACTTTTGACCCTTTTATCATTTTGCTCATGGCTTTTTTTGTCACTTCATCCCATAGAGCTCCTTCATTGGTATGTTTATCCGGATCGTCAAAGCCCGGACCGGAAAATTCTATATCAAATGAGACGACATTAAATTGTGTTCTATAATAAAAGTTTTTTAGGATTGCCCTAAGCCCTGCAGTTTGTTTGAGATAAACTGGATGTCCTTCGTAATTCCCTATCATGATCTCAGGATCTGGAATACTTCGAACATTAAAGACAAAGTCAAATTCCTTTTTTCCTGTTTTTACTTTTATGGTTACCTCTGATGTATCAGACGGGGGTCTTACAATAAAATGCCCATTTCCCGTATTGACAATACTACCTTTTGAAATAGACACCTCATACTTTCCATCACACCCTGTGGTGATGGTCACAGGATTATCTACTCCAATAAACAAATAGCGGATATTGTCAGTAGAAACATTCGGAACCGGGTTGCTTATCGTTTGCTGTGCAGAAGAATGAAGAAAAGAAAATTTTAAAATAACAACCAAAATGATGAACCTGTGCATGGTTTTTTAAAAAAAACGAAATTGTAAACCCTTTATTTTATAAACAGGCTCAATATCATTACTCCCGCTAATCCTAAAATGGAAATGATCGTTTCCATCACTGTCCAGGAAAGAAAAGTTTGCTTCAAGGAAAGATTAAAAAATTCTTTGAATATCCAGAACCCCGAGTCATTTACATGAGAACAAAAAACGCTGCCGGTTCCGACCGCCAGTACAAGCAACTCCGGTGATACTGTGCCGGTAGCTAATAATGGAGAAACGATGCCAGCCGCAGTTATCCCGGCAACGGTTGCTGAACCGATCGCCACCCTTAATAATGCTGTCACCAACCAGGCAAATACTAACGGATGAATATTCCATTCCTTGCTGAAAGTAGTAATATAGGCAGCAGTTCCGCTATCCACCAATACCTGCTTAAAAACGCCACCTGCTGTAATGATGAGTAGAATAACAGCCACACCTGCTATTGCATCATGCAGCCATTGCATAGTTTTTTGCATTGATCTTCCCTTCAATATCCCCAGGAAAATGACTGCGAGAATAACGGAACTTAATAATGCCACAGTAGCATCACCACAAAAAAGAAGAATTGTTTTCAGAAGGGAATCGGGTAAAAAAGTATTTGCTATAACTGCCAAAGCAATTAATAGTACAGGTAATAACGCCAATATAAAACTTTCAAATACACCGGGTAGCTTTTTGGTTTCTGTTTCTGTTTTTTCAAGTATGGGTATTTCAATGTTCATTTTTTGTAAGACCCTCCCCAACAGCGGCCCCGCAATGATCACAACGGGGATTGAGATAATTAATCCATACATTAAAGTTTTTCCAAGATCAGCTTCGAAGGCGCCAACCAAAAACATAGGTCCCGGGTGTGGCGGTAAAAAACAATGCGTGGTACTTAAACTTGCTGCCATAGGTATTGCTACATATAATAATGGTAAACCCGCTGTTCTTGCAATTGAGAAAACAAGGGGCACTAAAATGATAAACCCTGCATTATAAAATAATGGGATACCGACAAGAAAACCGGTGAGTAAAACTGCCCATTGAATATTCTTTATGCCAAAAGAATGTATAAGCGTGTTGGCGATCTGGCTTGCAGCACCGCTAAGCTCCAGAATTTTTCCAAGGATAGCACCAAGACAAATAACTAATAAAACATCACCCAAAGTGTTTCCAACGCCAGTCTTAACAGCTAACAATAAAGCATCGGGTTTCAACCCAAAAGCGAGACCTGCCAGTATTGCCACAACCAGTAACGAAAGAAATGGGCTGACTTTCTTATACGTGAGAAATATTTGTAAGGCTATGGCAATAACAATTATGAGCAGTTGCATGCGGTTTTATTGAACAGTATTTACCAATTCACCGATCCCTTCTATTGATATTCTTATTTCATCTTTGCTTTTTAAAGTAAACTCATGTCCCGGCACAATACCCGTACCCGTCATGATCAAACAACCATGAGGAAAACTACACTCGCGAAATACAAATGAAACCAATTCGTCAAAGCTTCTTTTGATCTGGTTAATAGCTATTGAATTTTCAAAAACATTTTTGCCCCCGCGATTAATAACAAGTGAAATTGTCGTAGTCGTATCAAGAGGTTTATCCGTGATATAAATACACGGACCCAGGGAAGCGCAACCATCATAAGTCTTTGCCTGGGGCAGGTACAATGGATTTTCTCCTTCAATACTGCGGCTGCTCATATCGTTGCCGATCGTATAACCCATGATCTTTCCTGATGAAGTAACAACAAGTGTCAACTCCGGCTCCGGTACATCCCAGGTTGAATCTTTCCTGATCCTTACCGATGCATTATGACCGACAACACGATGAGGATTTGATTTAAAAAAAACCTCGGGTCTTTCCGCTTCATAAACCTTTGCATAAAAATCTGCACCGCCGGCTGTTTTACTCTCTTCCTGCCTGCCTACTTTGCTTCTCAAATAAGTAACACCGCAGGCCCATAGCTCTTGCTGGCTGCCGATCGGTGGAAGTAACTCACTGATTGATTCTCTATTTGTCTCCTTTAAAGATTTTGTAAGCTGATTTAGTTTTTGAAACAGCGTGTCATCATTAATAAAGGCATCCCAGTTTTCATCCTCGTTTAAATAGAACCTGTCATTTTTTTCAAGAACTGTTCCGGCTATGGTTTTATAAAGTTTCATTTATGTCTGTTATTCAGAACACGGATGACACGGATGCGACAGATAGACACGGATTTGATTTATTTAATTATTTAAACCCGTTATATCCGTGTCTCCTTTCTTAGTCTCTTAATCTAACTCTCACTAGATTCATATCGTTGGTTATGTAAAGTGTCTTTTCATCAGGTGATAACGCACAATTGCTTGTTGATTCGTCAAACTTTATTATTCCCAATTTTTTTCCGTCACTATTAAAAATATAAACGCCACCCGGACCTGTTGCAAATACATTTCCATTCTTGTCGATCTTTAATCCATCAGGTGATCCATTTACTTTCTCTTTTTTTTCATTTATTGCACTGTAAAATAGCTGCCCATTTACCAGTGAATCACCCTGCACATCATAAACATACCAGTTTGGTTTTTTCGGGTCGGAGCAGGCAATGATCAGCTTTTTTTCACCGGGTAAAAATGCAAGTCCATTTGGCCTGGTTATCGAATCAACTAATAAGATCACGTCGCCATTTGCTTTTACCTTATAAACCCCGTTGAATGGAATTTCTTTTTTAGGATCTGTATCATCCTGTGTTTGCAAACCATAGGGTGGATCAGGTGGGGGTCGAACTCACGCGGTAGCGCGCCACGGCGGAGCGGGAGGCCGCATCGTCAATGTCCATCCGCACCACGGCCAGCGCCCCCGCCTGCGCCGCCACCAACTCCTCCATCACGGGGCTGGCCTCCTTGCAGATGTGGCACCACTTGGCATGAAAAAAGACGACCGTGGGCAACCCCAGGCCGCCTTGTTCCGCCTCCGCCAACGCGGGCGCGTTGGTATCCCCTGCCAGCGAGAGCGTCGATAGGCGCGTTGGATGCCTGTACCGCCGTCCCGCACGCCGTCAGCAGCGAGACCCAACGCCAACCAGACCAACGACCGTGTTGCCATCGCTCCCTCTTCTCGCCGCTGTCAATGATGCCAATGCTGGCAGATGATAGCCGAGCCACCCGCATTTTGTAAGACCGCAAACTTTCGCACCCGCGAGAGGCAAATCGTGAGGGGGTGAGAGGGTGAGGGGGTGAAGAAAAGGTGAGTTGAGTGTATTCAACCTGGGGTTTTGCGGGCAAAAATGAAGGTAAGTGTACTCAACTTAGGGTTTTGTGAGAAAGAATGAGAGTGAGTGTACTTATAGTAAGTTTCCGTGGAGAGAAAAAGATGTAAGTGTACTCAATCTAAATTTTGGCGAAAGAATAGAGGATTGAGTTGTATTAAGGCCGGAGTTTTTTGGTAAAATAGTGGGGTGAGTGTACTCAATGTTGATTTTACAGCAGAAAGGGAATGGTGAGTGTACTCAAGATGGCTTTTTGCGGACAGGTGAAGGAGGCAGAGCAATGTTCCAGGCACGGTTTGATGAAGCAGGGCCTTACACGCCGAGGATGCCGCTGCCGCACGAGCGGGCGCGGGTGCTTGAGGGGTGGCGCGGGCCTTTGTAGGGCAGGAGCGGGGGTTGCCGGAGGGGGAGCGGACGCCGTACCTGGCGCGGGTGGAAGCGTTGCTCACGCAGGGCGAGGCGCTTCGGGCGGAGCAGGTAGCGGGTAAGGCGGAGCGTACCGTCGCAGCAGAGACCATGAAGCGGCTAGAAACGGAGGCGCACGGGCTGGCGCGGCAGGTGAAGGGGCTAATAATCGCGCTCTACCCCGCCAGGCCAGGAGGACTGAAAGCGTGGGGCCTGACCTTCCGGCAGGGCACGGAGCGCATCCTCCTGCCCACGAATCGCGCGGAGCGGCTGGCCTTCCTGGCCCGCTACATCGCACAGGAGGAGGGCCGCCCCGAAGCCGAGCGCTTCCGCGTCCCTTGCCCTGGCGGAAGTGCGCCGCGTCTACGATGGGTTGACCGCCGCCATCGCCGCGCATGCCGCTGCCCTCGCCCCCGCCGCGAGTGCCATTGCCGCGCGCAACGTGCTCGCCGCGCGGCTGGTGGACCTGCTGCACGCCGCCATCGTTCACCTTCTCGCCAATCGCTTCGACTTCCGCGTCACCCCCGCCCTGCAAGCCTGGGGCTTCGAGGTTGGCGAGCGCCCGCCGAGACGGGCAAGGCGGGCGCGGGGGGGCAGACGGAGGAGGGGCGCGACTGAAGTCGCTGCTGATGGCCTTCGCACCCAGAGGGTACCCGGCGTCCGCCTTCGCGGACGCGATAGGCCAGCCTTCGGCTGGGCATGTCGTTTCGCCCTTACCCAAAGGGAACCCACCGCTCACCCCCTCCCCTTTTTCGGTCGCGCGGGTGAGCGGGTACTAATGGACAGTCCCACAATGAGCGCGAGAGAGGATGGAGCGATGCCGCAGATTTCACGGTGGTGAGCGAGTTCAGGCCAATGGGCGACCAGCCTACGGCTATCGAGGAGTTGGTCGAGGGGATTGGCGAGGGCTGAAACACCAGACGCTGCTCGGTGCAACGGGCACGGGCGAGGGCATCGAAGCCCTAGCCCCCGTTTTCGTTGTGGAGAAGCCCGGCGATCAGACGCGAACGCGGGTGACGCCGATTGGGCCGCTGATTGACGAGGCGATGGCACGGGCCGAGGGGCGGGTGCGCTTCGATAGGCGAGACGCAGATTCTGGACCTGGCAGATGAGCCGATGGAATACTACGCGCAGGCGCTGAACCCGGAAACGTGCGAGGTGGGGACTATATCACGGTTTCAAGCCTTCACGCGCCACGAGCCATCTGAGGCAATGTACCATGTGAAAACCGCAGTCGGCGCGTGCCGACGCTCACGGGCGATGTCAACCTCTGGTGTTGCGGGAGGGTCGCCTCGAACTAATCGAGACCGGGGACGCGCGCCCCACCGACTCTATTCCCGTCCCCGAACGCCTCCTCGGAGCCGGAACCCGAACCGCGCTGGACACCCTCGCCGCCCTTGCCGATACGCACCTCTTTGTGAACGCGAGGGAGGCTATTCTTGCTTACATGGAGGAGGCGGGGCCAGAGGTAGTGAAGCAAACCTTGAAGGCAAGCGCGCTAAGGGCGGGGAGCAAGCTGCATGTCATCCGCCACAGCATCTGTGGCGGTGGAATCCGTGTGAGCACCTTCGTCGGAGAGGACCGTGGCACGCACGAACAACCTCGGCGGGCACTGGGACCCTTCCTTAGGCAGGTTGGAGGGCAGTGCTATATACAATCGCTTGCCTGCCGCGCTGGAGCTCACGCCAGAGGTTCTAAAGCTGATCTAGGGTATTACATTGCGGAAGGCAACCGCCGGCGCGGCTTTTTCATAATTCTGAACCGAAACGAGGGGGTGAGACAGCAAATCGAGGCCGCACTCCCACCTCGGTCTTCCTTTCTCAGTACACCCCTCCACCAATTACGTAATCTCCTCTACGGCTCTAGGCGAGTTGTTGGCGGAGGAATGTGGTACTAAGGCTCGCACCAAAAAGCTGCCCCACTCTTGGCCTGAGCTATCGGATGAAGCGCTGGCTCCCTCCTACAAGCCTACTTTGACGGGGATGGGACGGTCGAGCACGCGGTGCTGTGACGGCCATGACAGCCAGCGCCCAGTTCCCTCTGATCTGAGCTATGCGCTCATGCGCTTTGGCATTTGGGCGCGCATTGCCCGCAAGTGAAGGGTGCCACGAATACCGACCGCGCGGGGGTGGTTTGTCAGGTCACTGATCTCCCGCCGGGCGGTCTCGTCCTTCCGAGCGGGCCGTTGGTTTCCCCATCCCCTACGAGCGGGAAGCGCTCGCCGCCGAACTTCACCTCCGAGAATTCCAACGTGATTGGTGCCCAGTCGGGCGAAGAGCTCTCGTGGCTCCGCGCCCGACTCGACCCGGCCGCGAAGGCGCTGGGGGAGCGGTGTCGCCTTCTCACGCTCTCTGAGTGTGCACCTGATCGAGACCGAACCAGCGGAACCCGCAACGCTCTAGCCTGCAGAAATATTCTCGGCGGCGCTCCGCGAGAAGGGCACTGGAAGGCGAGGTGGACGGCGGGTGGTGGGGGGGTGTGGGAGGGGATGTGGAAGTTGTGCCGGGTGCGCTGGACGCCCATCGCGTCGGTGGAGCGGGTGGGGTACGCGGCACCCCTATGTCTATGACCTCAGCGTGCCGGGGGCCGAGACATTCCTGGCAGGGCACGGGGGCTTCTTCGTCCACAACACGTTCACGGTTCCAAAACCATTGAGCGCGTCCAGAAGCCGACGCTGGTCATGGCCCACAACAAAACCCTGGCGGCCCAGCTTTACAGCGAGTTCAAGGAGTTCTTCCCCAACAACGCCGTAGCACTACTTTGTCAGCTATTACGACTACTACCAGCCGGAAGCCTACATTCCCGCGCACGATACCTTTATCGAGAAAGATCGCCCGATCAACGACGAGATCGACCGGCTGCGGCTGGCGACCACCCAGTCGCTTTTCACCGGCGCGATGTCATCATCGTCGCCAGCGTCTGCGCATTTATGGCCTGGGCTAGCCCGGAGGATTACGGCCAGGTGGTCATCAACTTCAAGCGTGGGCGATATGCGCAAGCGCGACAAGGTGCTGCGCCACCTGATCGATATCCGCTACGAGCGCAACGATTATGACCTCAAACGAGGCACCTTCCGGGTGCGGGGCGACACGCTGGAGATCATGCCCGCCTACGGCGAGCAGGTCTACCGCATCGAGTTCTTTGGCGACGAGATCGAGCGCATCACCGAAGTCAACGCCCTGACCGGCGAGGTGGTCATGCGGCATGTCAGTTTGGATATTTACCCGGCCAAGCACTTCATCACCGCCACAGGAAAAATTGGAAGAGGCCCTCCTCGACATCGAGAATGAGCTGGAAGAGCGGCTGGCCGAGTTGCGCGTCGCAGGACAAACTGTTGGAAGCGCAGCGGCTAGAACAGCGCACGCGCTTTGACTTGGAGATGCTGCGCGAGGTAGGCTACTGCTCCGGCATCGAGAACTACTAGCCGCCCCCTGGGTCGCCGCGAGCCGGGCAGCACCCCCTGGACGCTGCTGGATTACTTCCCCGATGATTTTCTGCTGGTGGTTGACGAGAGCCACATGACCATCCCGCAGATTCGGGGCATGTATCTTTGGCGACCGCAGCCGCAAAGAGGCGCTGGTCGAGTACGGCTTCCGCCTGCCCAGCGCCCTGGATAATCGCCCGCTCACCTTCGCCGAGTTCGAGCAGCACGTCCACAGTGCGATCTCTGACACCGCAGGGGCCCCATGATGGAACGCTTCAGGTGGTGCCGATCTCCATCGGCATCGTTTACATGCTGTTGCGCGCCTTGCAGGATGACGTGCCGGAGGATGATCTCTGCGGCGCCGAGCCCGGCCGGGCGCTCGGCATGAAGCCGGAATGGCACCCTGCCCTGTTCGAGGGCCTCGTCTCCATACCGCTGATGCAGCCGGGCGACACCGTGTGGTGGCATCCCGACACTGTTCATGCGGTTGAGAACGAGCATGCCGGCAAGGGCTATTCCAACGTCATCTATATCGGTGCATCGCCACGCTGCGAAAAGAACCGCCTCTATGCCGCGAAACAGGCGAAGGCCTTTCTGGAAGGCCGCAGCGCGCCCGACTTCGCCGCGGAGGATTATGAGGTCGATTTCAGGAACCGCGCTACTGTGGCCGACCTGACCGACCTCGGCCGTGCGCAAATGGCGCTGTGATAACCATTCGTCAGTACACAGAAATATTCCCTCTCCCCTCGTGGGAGAGGGTAGGGTGAGGGGGTACCCCTCATCCGGCTCGATGCTGAAACGCATCTCGCCACCTTCTCCCACAAAGGGGAGAAGGAAAAATGGACGCCGCTACACGATCCCGGCTGAGGCCGTTCCGCTCGCCGGCCGCTCCTTGGCCTTGGCGGCGCGGTATCCGCTCGCCCTATAGGCTGCAATGGGGTCGATGACGCCCTGCTTGCGCCGCCGCGCCTCGGCGAGGATCGGCGACACATCCGTGTTGAACGCCTGTTTCACCAGCTGATGTCCGGCCATGACGTCGCTCCCGTCCTGCGCCGCTGCCAGCGCCTCGCGATCGACCAGCAGGGCGCGGACATAGGCGCGCATGATCTCCATCACCGAGGCGATGAGGCTCTCGATCGGATCGGTGACATTATGCGACTGGTCGATCATATAGGCAGGCGCGAATCCTTTAGCCTTGCGCGACGCGGCATCCACGAGCTCGTTGAAAATCAGGAAAAGTCGGAACGGATCGATCGAGCCGGAATCGAGATCATCGTCGCCGTACTTTGCGTCGTTGAAATGAAACCCCGCGAGTTTTCCTGCCCTGATGAGCCGGGCAACGATCTGCTCGATATTGCTGTTGGGCGCGTGATGGCCGAGATCGACGAGGCATTTCGCCTTGGGTCCAAGTTCCATCGCGGCCATCAGGCTCGAACCCCAATCGGCAATCACGGTTGAATAGAACGCCGGCTCATAGAGCTTGTGCTCGAGGAACAGGCTCCAGTCATCTGGCAGCTTCGCATAGATTGCCGTCATGGATGCGATGTACCGTTCGAACGCCGCACTTAAATTCGACTGGCCTGCGAAATTCGACCCATCGGCGATCCATACCGTGAGCGCCGAGGAGCCGAGCTTCCGGCCGATGTCGATGCATTCCAGATTGTGTTCGATCGCCTGCTGCCGGGTCTCCTCGTCGGAGTGCGTCAGCGAGCCGAGTTTATAGGAGAGCCGCTGGCCCTTCTGATCCTGAAACGTGTTGGAATTTATTGCATCGAACCCGAGCGCGTGCGAGGCCGCCGCCTGGCGAAGGGCGCTGTAGTCGGCGACCTTGTCCCAGGGAAAATGCAAAGACACGGTCGGCGTGGCACCCGTCAGCTGATGAATGACGCCGCAATCCTCGAGCTTGTCGAACACGTTGCGGGGCTCGCCCGGCCCCGGAAATCGGGCAAACCGCGTGCCGCCCGTCCCGACACCCCAGCTCGGCACGGCAACGGCGAAGGTCATCGCCTTCTGCGTCACCTGCTCGATGTCGATGCCCCGCCGCTCGAGCTGCCGGGACAGCGCGCCGAAATCCTCGCCAAGCGCTGCTTCGCTCTTCCGGTTTTCGGCGCCGATGAAATCCTCCGAGATGGCGAAGCTCATCGATCACCTCGTAAAGGCTTGCGCATTGCCGGCATCGACATTGATGAAATTGCCGGTCGACTTGGCCGACAGGTCGGATGCGAAGAAATAGACCGCTTCCGCCACGTCCTCAGGGTAGACCGCTCGCTGCAGCAGCGATCGCTTGCGGTAATGCTCCTCGAGTTCGTCTTCGCTGATGCGGTTGGCGGCGGCGCGCTGCTTGCGCCATTCGCCTTGCCAGATTTTCGAGCCGCGCAGCACCGCATCCGGGTTGACCACATTCACCCTTATCCCGTGAGCCGCCCCTTCGAGCGCCATGCAGCGGGCGAGATGGATTTCCGCGGCCTTGGCAGTGCAATAGGCCGACGCGCCGGCCGATGCCGCTATGGCATTCTTCGAGCCGATGAAGATCATCGAGCCGCCGAGCCGCTGGCGCTGCATGAGCCGATAGGCCTCCCGCGCCACCAAAAAATAACCGGTGCCGAGAATGGACATGTTTCTGTTCCACAGCTCGAGGCTGGTATCCTCGACCAAGGCGGCCGAGGAGATGCCGGCGTTGTTCACCAGAATGTCGAGCCCGCCAAAGGCCAGGACGGATGCTGTTGACGGCCTCCACGACCGCCGCCTCGCTCGTCACATCCATGCTCGCGCCGGCGACATTGTCCTTGCCGAAACGCTGGGCGAATGCCTCGACCGTCTCGGCAAGCGCCGATGCATCGATGTCCGCAAGCATGACACAGGCACCTTCCGCTAGCAGCCGTGCGGCAATCGCCGAACCGATGCCGCCGGCGCCGCCGGTCACCAGCGCAACCCGGCCCGAAAGGGATTTCGCCTTCGGCAGTCGCTTGAGCTTTGCCTCCTCGAGAAGCCAGTACTCGATGTCGAAGGCCTCTTGTTCCGGCAGCCCCTGATAGGACGACACTCCGGACGCGCCGCGCATCACATTGATGGCATTGATATAGAACTCCGCCGCAATTCGCGCCGTCGCCTTGTCCTTGGCAAACGAGATCATGCCTGTTTGCGGCACGAGATAGATCACCGCATTCGCATCGCGCATCGCCGGCGAGCCGGGCCGCTTGCTCCGCTTGTGATACTGCGCATAGGACTCGCGGTATACGCGAGAAGCCCGCCCAGAGCCTTTTCTTGGACGTCGGCTGGAACGACGAGCGGGCGGATCTTCGTGCGCAGAAAATGGTCCGGACAGGATGTGCCGAGCGGGGCAAGATCATCGAGGGCCTTCGAATCGACGAATTCCAGCACCTCGGCGCGATCGCTGAAATGGCCGATCTTCATTTCATCCTTGGAGATGAGCCCGCGTATCTGCGGCATGAGCCGCAGTGCCACAGCCGCGCGGCCCGGCTGGTCGAAAGCGGCAGCGACTGCTCCGCGGAAGGCCGGTTTGCGCTCGTTCTGTGCGAGCCATCGGCTGGCCTTGTTGATGATCCGCAGCGTCGTCTCATAGCAGCTCTTGGAGTCCGTGCTCCAGGTGAACAAGCCATGCTGCCCGAGCACGACGCCGCAATATTCGGGGTGCTCGCTCGCCATCCTGCCGAGTTTGAGGCCGAGGTCGAAGCCGGGGCGCTGCCATGGCAGGAACCCGATCTCGCCGCCGAATACCTCTTCTGTGAGCCTTTCGGCATCCTTTGCCGCCGCAATGGCGATCACCGCATCGGCATGAACGTGATCGACGTGTTTGGCGGGAACGAATGCGTGCAGCGGCGTATCGATGGAGGCGGGCCGCGGGTTGAGATTGAACGTGCAATGGTCGAGATAGCCGACCATCTCGTCTTCATGCTCGAGCCCGCGGTAAAGGCCCTTCAGCGCCTCGAGCTTCTCCATATAGAGCGTCGCAAAGCCGTCGAGTTTCATCGAGCCGAGATCCCCGCCCGACCCCTTGACCCATAACACCTCCACCGGCTGTCGGGTGAGAGGATCCGGCATCACGATCTTGGCCGAGGTATTCCCGCCGCCGAAATTGGTGATCCGCAGATCGCAGCCAAGCAGGTTGGAGCGGTAGAGCAGCAACCCCGGCTCGTCCAGCCTCGCCGCCGCAGCAGCATCCCACAGCGAGGGAACCGTCGTCGCGTCAGCCATCAATCATTCGCTCCAACTCAAAAAACGGCGCGCCGGCCAGATGCGGACGGCGCGCCTGCAGCAACTCCCGTGCTTTAGAAGTCGAACTGGCCGATATTCTCCTTCGTGAAGCTGAACGGCGGACCAAGCAAAATCTCCGAACCATTGATCACCTGCAAATCGCCGAGCTTGCCGGCCTTTACCGATGTGGCGCCGGGCTTCAGTGTTCCGTCGGCGACAGCCCGCATCACCTGGAGGGCGGCATAGCCGAGATCGACCGGATTCCACAGCACCACCGTCTTGACGCAGTCCTTCTCCACATAGGGCTTCATCGCATTCGGCGTCGCAAGTCCGACCACGGCGATCGAACCGCATTTTCCAGCCTGGGTCACGGCCTCTGCCGAGGCCGGCGTGGCAACCGACGTCATGCCGAAGATGCCCTTGAGATCATCGCCATGTTTATTGATGAGGGTCGTGGCCTGGTTGAACGAAAGATTATTGTCTTCTTGCGCTTCGACCGTCTCGAGCCACTTCATTTTGGGATGGCAGGCCGCGGCATAGGCCGCCATCTCTGCGATCCATCGCGCCTGGTTGGGCGTGGTGAACGTCGAGGTGACGATGGCGAATGACCCCGTCTTCGCCGATCTCCTTCGCCATGTTGTCGATCAGCGATTTCGCAATGCCGTTGAACTCCGCCTGGTTCACGAACCATTGCCGTGCATCCGGCGTGGAATTGGCATCATAGCCCACGACATTGATGCCCTTCGACAGGGCTTTCTTCAGCACCGGGGCAATCGCCACTGGATCATTCGCGGCGAATAATATGCCGTCGACACCTGAGGTGATGTAATTGTCGATGAAGGTGATCTGCTCGTCGATATTTGCCTTGGTCGGACCGTCCGTTTTCGCTTCGACATTGCCGAGCTCTGCCGCCGCGTCCTGGATTCCCTTGCTCGTGGCATTGAAATAGCCGATGCCGATCAGCTTCGGAATATCGACAACGGTGATTTTCTTCCCCTTCCGGTCCGGTGCACTTGCCGGCTCGCCGCCGTCGTAGGGTTTCGCCGCAGGCGCGGCAGCGGTGCCGTCGCAGGCCAGCGGATTGGTCGGCAGATCGTCGCCGCCCGTCCAGGCCGAAGCCGCAAATGCCGATCCGCTCATGAGGCCAAGGCACAGCGCCGCGGCCACTGTTAGCTTCGTCATCTCAAACGCTCCATTTTTTCGGGATCAATGGCGGTTCGATCCCTCTCTCTCCAGCTCAGCCGCCTCTGCTGCGGTCAACGATTGCGCTCACCAGAATGGCGATGATGAGCACGATACCGATGACGACGATGGTACCGTCTCCCTTTACGCCCGAAAGAGCAAGGCCATTCTTCAACGCTTGTATGAGGATGAGCCCGAGTGCCGTGCCGATGATCGTGCCGCGGCCGCCGAAGATGCTCGTGCCGCCCAGCACCACGCCGGTGATGACGTCGAGTTCGAGCCCGGTGCCCATGTCGGAGCGCGTGGTGGTGACGCGCGACACGAAGATGATGGCCGCAAGTGCTGCGAGAAAACCGGTACCGGCGTAAATCCACAGTTTCGTCGCGTCGACTCTGATGCCTGAAAAACGCGCCGCCACCTCATTGGCGCCCGTGGCGTAAGTGGCCCGGCCGAACGGTGTCAGCCCGAGGATGACCGCACAGATGGCGGTTGCGATCGCCAGCACCCAGAGTTGAACCGGGACGTCCAGGATTTCTCCCTGCCCCAAGAAGAAAAACCATTCCGGATAGCCGCGCACCGAGCGCGCCTGGCTGATGCCCTCGGCAAGTCCGCGATAGAGCGCCAAGGTCGCGAGTGTCGCGATCAGCGGAGGAACCTTGAAACGCGTGATGATGAGGCCGTTGCCCACCCCTGCGAGCGTTCCGCTTGCGAGAGCCGCGACCATGGCGACTGGAAGTGGCATGCCGACATTCTGCCAGAAGACGCCGAACAGGATCGCGGTCAGGCCGAGGATCGAGCCGACCGACAGATCGATGCCGCCGGTGACGATGACGAAAGTCATTCCGAGCGCGACAAGCCCGACCTCGGCCATGAGGCGGCCCTGGTTCAACAGGTTCTCAGCGGTGAAGAACCGATCGGAAAGGCCGGCAAGCGTCGCCAGCGCGATGATGACGAGCAGCGCCAGCACCGTTTCATGGCGCAGCAGCGCCGGAACATTCATAAGGTTCTCCGCCGCCGTGCCATGTCGGCCAAGACCGTCGCCAGGATCATGAGGCCGAGCACGGCGCGAAGCCAATAGGCCGATACATTGAGAAAGATCAGCGAAGAGCCGATGGCGGCAAAAAGGATCGCCGCCAGCGTCGAACCGATGACGGTACCGGTGCCCCCGAGGATCGATACCCCGCCGATGACCGAGGCGGTGATGACGGTAAGTTCGAGATTGGGCGGCACCGTCGACTGGATCACTTGCAGCTGAGTGGCGAACAGCAGCCCCGCTATGCCGGCAAAAAATCCATGCAGCACGAAAACCCCGACGACCGTTCGTTCCGGATTGAGCCCAGCCGCCCGTGCCGCCTCGCTATTGCCGCCCACCGCATAGATGGCCCGGCCGAAATCGCTGTAGCGCATGAACAGAGCGGCCAGAATGGTGAGGACGACCATGAAATAGACAGCCGACGGAATGCCGAACACCCGCTTCTGCGCGATCATGAATTCGGCCGGCATGTCGGTGATCCAGGCGCCCGCCGTGGCACTGATCAGCCCGCCCTTCAGGATCGACAGCATGCCGAGCGTGACCACGATCGAAGGAATTCTTGTATAGGCGACGAGCGCCCCGACCCCGGCATTTACCGCCATGGCGAACAGCACCGGCACCAGCCACGCGACCCAGATCGGGTAGCCGCCGACCGCCAGCGTGCCGGCGATCGTTGCGATCACGCCGATGAGCGAGCCGACCGACACATCGATGTGGCCCGCGATGATGATCATCGACATGCCGATGGCCGCCACCGCGATATAGGCGTTGCCGGCGAAGATGCTGTTGATGTTCGTATTGGATAGGAAGCGCGGATTGACGGCGCCGACCACGAGGAACAGCGCCGCGATGCAGCCCAGCACGACGATTTCCTGGCCGTAGCTCGACACGAACCGCCCAAACGGCGATCTGCCTGGCGAAACCGCTGCAACTGCCGTGCTCAAGCCGCCTCCTTGGTGGCATTTGCCTGCGTCATCGCCGCGCCCACCGCCTCGGGCGTCGCCTCGCCCTCGCCGAACCCGGCAACGATCCTGCCGCCGTTCATCACCAGCACGCGGTCGCTCATGCCGAGCACCTCCGGCAGCTCGCTGGAGATCATCAGGATCGCCATGCCGTCGGCGGCAAGCTTGCGCATGAGCTGATGGATTTCCGCCTTGGCGCCGACGTCGATGCCCCGCGTCGGCTCGTCCATGATGAGGATGCGCGGATCCGTCGAGAGCCATTTGCCCAAGACAACCTTCTGCTGGTTGCCACCGGACAATTCGCGAACCACCTGCTGCGGCCCGCGCGCCTTGATCCCGAACCTTTCGATCGCCTGGCGCGCCGACCGCAACAGCTTCGCGGCATCGATGAACAGGCCGCGCGTCAGTCTCTTGAGATTGGCCAGCGCGACATTCTCCGCGATGGTCTGTGTCCTGATGAGCCCCTGGGTTCCGCGATCCTCCGGTATATAGGCAATGCCGAGATCGCGCGCCGCCTCCGGGCTGCCGATCTTGATCGGCTTTCCCTCCAGCAAGATGGTGCCCGAAGTTGCGGGCGTAATGCCGAAGATCGTCAGCGCGAGCTCTGTGCGTCCCGACCCGACCAGCCCGGCGATCCCGAGTATCTCGCCCCGTCTGAGCTCGAAGGATATGTTGCGCACCGCCGAGCGATGCGAAATCTCGCGAAGCTCCAGGATGGACGCTCCGCTTTCACCGAGCTTCTTCGGATAGAGCCGGTCGATTGCCCGCCCGACCATCATATTGACGAGCACCCCTTCATCGACCTCGCCGATATCCTTGGTGCCCACCCGCGCGCCGTCGCGCAGCACCGTCACGCGGTCGGCGAGCGCGAAGATTTCCGGCATCCGGTGGCTCACATAGACGATGGCGACGCCGCGTGACTTCAGGCGCCGCACGATATCCATGAGCCGCTGCACGTCGGCGTCTGCCAGCGCCGCCGTGGGCTCGTCCATGATCATCACCCGCGCTTCCTGGGAAAGAGCGCGCGCGATCTCCACCCGTTGCCGGTTGGCGACCGACAGCGTGCCCACTTTCGCGTCGATATCGAGCTCGGGGCTGTCGAGCGAATCGACAAGCGCGCGGGCGCGGCTGCGCATTGCCGGCCAATCCAGCATGCCGAGCTTCGTCTTGGGCGTCTGGCCGAGGAAGATATTTTCCGCAACCGTCAGTTCGGGAAACAGCAGCAGTTCCTGATGAACGGTGGCGATCCCCGCAGCATGGGCATCGCGCGGCGTTGCAAATTTTGTAGGCGTGCCGTTTACCGCGATCTCGCCTTCATCGGGCTGGTAGAGCCCCGCCATGATTTTGATCAGCGTCGACTTGCCGGCACCGTTCTCCCCGAGCAGCGCATGCACTTCGCCGGGGCGGACATCGAAGCTTACGTCCTTGACAACCTTGAGCCCGGCGAACGACTTGGTGATATGCGCGAGAGTGACCGCTGCCTCAGCTTGGTCCTTGGCCCTCATCCCGCATCCCCATTGCTTGCCGTCGCACGAGTTTAACCCACATCGCCCGATGTGCAAATCGCGGCGCTATCGTCTCCGGCCGGACGCCTTGGGCGCATCCCGCCTTGTCGGCGCCAGGACCGCCTGGACTTCTCCCTTGGCGAGCTCGCCCGATTGCTTGCCATAGGATTTGAACCGGCGGAGAACGGTTCCCATCTCTCCTTGGTTCAAGAGCACGGGTTCCCCGGCAAGCTTGGCCGCCCAATATTGCTGGCACAGCGTCTCGATTTCGCGGGCGAGCCACAGCGCCTTGTCGAGATCGGGTCCAAAACAGATCTGCCCGTGATTGGCAAGGAGACAGGCGGTGCGCTCTTCGAGCGCCTTCAGCATCCGGTCCGAAAGCTCCTGCGTTCCGAATTCGGCATAGTCCGAGACGCGCAGCGAGATGCCCCCGGTGACACCGATCATATAATGAAATGCCGGAATATCCTTGCGCAGGCAGGCCAGCGCCGTGGCATAGGTCGAATGCACATGCACGATGGCCTGAGCCTCGGGCCGCGCCCGATAGATGTCCATGTGCATGCGCCATTCTGTTGACGGCAGGTAATCGCCGCGGTAACCGCCGTCGAGATCCATCTCGACCACATGCTCGGGCTGCATCACCGCATAGGGAATGCCTGACGCGGTCATGAGGAAACCCTCCTCGGTCCGCGCGCTGACATTTCCCGATGTTCCCTGGTTGATGCCTTCGCTGTTCATTCGCAGGCAGGTTGCGATGATCTTTTTTCGCAAGTCGAGGTATTTGAGGCGCGCCATGACCGATCACACTTTGCCAATCGATAAACGAGTGACCGCGAAAGCGATGCTTGTGTCAAGAGACGCGCTGAGCAAGTAAACTGCCGCTCGCGCGGGCCCGGCATCCCGCGGGATCGGATGGGAATTCACTTTCATGCAGTCTCCCCGGGGCATCGCCGTGATCGACGCGGGCGCGACGAACACCAAGATCGCCGTATTTTCTGCGAGCGGAAATCCGCTCATCGAGCGCAAGATCCTAAGCCGCCATGTCGAAGGCCCGCCCTATCGTCATATCGACCCTGAGCCCCTGGTCGACTTCTGCCGTCAGGCCTTGCCGGAGCTCGACCTTGTGGTTCCCCTCGACGTCATCGTGCCCTGCGCCCATGGTGCCGCCCTTGCCTGCCTTGGCGCGGACGGCTCTCTGGCACTTCCGGTGATGGACTACACCGCCGAACCGCCCCCGCAGATCGTGGCGGAATACCAGAAGATCGAACCGCCCTTCTCGGAGGTGTTTTGCAGCCTTCTTCCCATGGCCTTGACCCACGGCTTGCAGCTCTACTGGCAGGAGCGGGCCTTCGCGCAGGACTTTGCCCGGATCGAAACGATCATCACCTGGATTCAATATGTGGGTTATCGCCTCTGCGGCCGGGCTGTGAGCGAAATCTCGAGCCTTTCCTGCCAGTCCCAGCTCATCGATGTTCCGAACACCCGCTTCTCCTCCCTTGCCCGGAGCCGCGGCTGGGACCGATTATTTCCGCCGATGATCAAGGCTTGGCAAACGGGCGGCAGGCTTTTGCCGGAATTCCTCGGGCGAGGCTTCCGCGGCGAAGGTCGCGTGCTCGCCGGCGTGCATGATTCCAACGCCAATTATCTCCGCTACCTGGCGGCGGGCCTCAAGCGCTTTACCCTTCTCTCCTCCGGCACCTGGATCATCGGCTTCGACAATTCGACCCCGCTCGCAAGCCTCGCCAAGGAGCGTGACACCGCGAGCAATACCGATGTTTTCGGCCGTCAGGTCGCAAGCTGCCGATTCTATGGCGGCCGCGAATTCGAGATATTGGCGAAAGGAGCGCCGGCCGGGGCAGCGTCGCTCGATGCTGTTCGACGCCTCATCGGCCAGGTCACGCTGGCACTCCCCTCCTTCACGCATTCCGGCGGTCCCGTTCCAAACAGCGGCGGCAAGGGCCGGATTATCGGCCCGCCTCCCGCATCGGCTGAGGAGAATTCGACCCTTGCTGCGCTTTACTGCGCGCTGATGGTTTCGGAATCTCTCGACGCCATTGGTTCCGAACACGACGTCATCATCGATGGGCCGTTCTCCGAGAACGCAATCTTCCTGCGCCTGCTCGCCGCCCTGCGCGCAAGCCAGCGCCTCTTCACCTCCGATCTCCGCGATGGAACGACGGCGGGTGCTGCCTGCCTCGCGCTCATGCCGGAGGGCCAGCTGCCGCGGATCGAGCTCGAGTTGCGGGAAGTCGAGCCCGCACGGATTGCGGGCTTGTCCGCCTATTGGGAACACTGGCGCCGGCTGCTTCCTAGTTGAGGGTGACCTCGCCCCAATTCCTTCTCCCCTTTGTGGGAGAAGGTGGCGAGATGCGTTTCAGCATCGAGCCGGATGAGGGGGTACCCCCTCACCCTACCCTCTCCCACGAGGGGAGAGGGAAAACTTTCCTCTTGACAACATTCCTAGTATAGAGTAGTCATTCTTCACCCTGCTCCGTGAAGGAGGCGCTGTCCGGATGTCGCCTTTTGAGTGTGGAGAAAGGGCCGGTGCCTGTAGGCAAGCCGTGGACTGGCTGCCGTTGACCAGGGGTTGAGTGCTAGGCCGGCGCGGCTTCGAAACATCCCGAAGCGAGTGACGTGAAAGTGACCTCCCAAAATCACCGGGGTGGAGCGCCCTCGCACCATCTCTACTAACACCAACGTTGGCGCCACCGCGAGGTGCCGCTCCACCCCTCCTTCATCCCGGAAGCGCAAGCTGGCGGACGGATTTGCTATTGATACGTCCAGTCATTCATAACTATCGGGCCAGCTGCACAGCCGCGATGTCAACCGCTCGGCATAGTGCGCGAAGCTCGTTTTCAGGCCGTCGCGGTTCTTTTGAGCAGCTGCGACTTCCGCGGCGATGGCCTCCGCAACGATCTTTCCCTCACCCGGCGCCAAATTGCACGGATCGAGAAAGAAATAGCCCTCGGCAACGAGGTCGTCGCGAACCCGGACCGACGGATCGCGTGCGGCAAGCCGGTCCGCCAGCTCCCAGGCGAACAACCCCGCTCCCGCGTCTACCGTAACCTTCACCCGCACGATCGGATTGCCCGTCCAGTCCGGCTCGCGCGCCGCCGTGAGGCCCTTGACCTTATCGAGCCTGGCCAGCCATTCCTGGACAATCGCGCGTTCGTGCTCCTGGATCAGCTCGTGATTCCGCCTGCTCCAGGCGTCGAGCGCAGCCATGGCCGCAACGATGCCTTCCTTGCCGACTTTCATGTGCCGCCCAATCCCGCGGTTTTGCAGATAGGCGGACCGGATGAAATCCTTATTTCCCGCCACAATGCCGGCGGTGAGCCCACCCAGAAACTTATGCACGCTATAGATCACGGCATCGGCACCCAGAGCAATCGGCCCTTGGAGATCATACTCGCTCGCCATGTCGACAATTACCGAAACGCCGTGCGCTCGGCACCGCGCGATGAAATCGGCAAGCCCAATCCCCTGATCCATCACGTGATGGGACACGACATAGAGTGCGGCTGCTGTCTGCTGGCCGAAGCTGTCTTCGAGATTGCCGGATGCCGGCGTCACCCGGGCGCCCGTGAGGCGGATAGCCTGTTCGAGCGGCGCGCCGTAATTGATGAGATGCCCGGCCTGCACCACCACCTCATTCTTCAATCCGGCCGTGTCGGGCAGCATTTCGATGCGCCTGAGGTCGGGGCCCGTCATCGCCGCGGCAACGGCAACCGCAATGCCCGATGCGGCACTTGATGTCACACAGCCCGCTTCTGCGCCCGTGGCGCGCGCGATGCGCTGGCTTGCCCGCGCCTGCAGCGCGTCGATGTCGACGAAATGATCGAGCATCTCCACCGCCATCGCCGCCACCGGCGGCGGCACGCGCGATGCTCCAAGCGCCGTCATCGTGCCGGATGCATTGACGATGCGCTTGAGGTCGAGCCGCGATATGATGTCGCCCATGAAACCCCTGCGCTACTGCACGAGGCCGCGGGCGTCGACCCTCACCGCTCCAAGAATTTCGCTTCCCTCGACAAACACCACCTTGTCGAAGAGATTGCTGATCGGGCAGACGTGATTGGGCACGATCCGGACGAGATCGCCGATCGACGGCGGGTCCGCTGAATTGCTGATGTCCAGATAGCCGTGCTCTTCATTGACCTCATACACGGGCGCATCACCGAGCTCGCGCACGATGCCATAGCCTTTGAGCCCGAGGAGATCGCTGGTCAGCGTCTTTGACCCGGCATCGATGATGGCGCGCTCCCGCGTAGGCCGGCTTACCACTGTGGACAGCACATGCATCGCGCAGTCCTCGTACCCGCAGGTGCCGCGCACGGCCAGCGACCGGTCGAAATAGACATAGGTGCCGGCGCGGTATTCCGTTACGCCCTGCAATCCCTCATCGCTCCACATCTCGGGTGAGCCGCCGGTCGAGACCACCTTCGTCTCGAGCCCCGCCTTGGCGAGGCGCGCGCTTGCCTCATCGAGGAAGGCCTGCGCCTCCTTGCGTGTTCCCGGCCGCGGATAAGTCATGAGCCCGCCATAGCTCACCCCGCCGGCGCGGTCGATAGTCCTGGCGAGCTCGGCGGCGGCTTCCGGGGACTGAACGCCATTGCGCCTTGCACCGGTATCGCATTCCACCAGCACGGATATGTCGCGCCCCGCCTGGCGCCCCGCCTCGCCCAAACCCTCGATCATTGCCGCATGATCTGCAACGACCGCAATATTGCTTCTGCGCGCGAGCTTTGCCAGCCGCGCCAGCTTTGGCTTTCCGATGATGTTGAAGGTCATCAGCATCTCGGAGATTCCAGCATCCGCCATCGCTTCCGCCTCGCCGAGCTTTTGCACCGTGATGCCGGCAGCACCGATGGCAAGCTGATATTTCGCCAGCCCCGCGATCTTATGGGTCTTGATATGCGGCCGGTTGCCGAATTTAGCCGCGTCGCATCGCGCCTGCCACTTTTTGAGGTTGCGCTCGGCAATGCCGATGTCGATGAGGGGCACCGGCGTTTCGAGCTCTTCGATGCGCTTGCCTGCCGGCTCAAAGTTGAAGAACGAGCGGATGTCTGTTTTCGTCATTGCATCTCAATTCTGGGTCACCCATGCCGAACCCGAAAGTCCTTGCTTTCCGGCAAAATCTGCCCGCCATCGACGATGATCGTGGTGCCGGTTATATAGGATGCATCATCCGAAGCCAGGAACAAAACCGCATTGGCTACGTCGCGCGGTGTTCCGAGCCGCCCGAGCGGCACCGCCTCCTCCATCCCGCGCAGGAATTCCGCGCTCCGGTGCTGCGTGACGCCTTCGGTCAGTATATTGCCCGGCTCCACTCCATTGACGGTGATGCCATAGGCGGCGAACTCGATTGCCGCAGCCTTGATGAAGCCGTTGATCCCCGCCTTGGAGGCCGAATAATGGCCGTGGCCAGGTGATGTGACGCGCGGACCGGTGATGGAGGATGTGAAGATCATCCGCCCGCTGCCTTTCGATCGCATGGCCGGCAGCGCCGCTCGCGCCGCGAGGTAAGTGCCCTTGAGATTGACCGCCAGAACGCTGTCCCATTCTTCAGGTTCGATATCTTCGATGAGCGTCCATGGATAGATGCCGGCGTTTTGCACCAATATGTCGAGCCCGCCGAAATGCTCGACCGCCGTATTGACCGCGTTTTCCGCCTCCTCCTTGCGCGTGATGTCCACCGCCACGAACCGCGCCCGCTCCAGCCCGCCAAGCTCGCGCGCGGTCTCTTCCCCGATGCCCGCCTCGCGGTCGCCGATAATGACCCTTGCCCCTTCCTCGATGAAACGCTGGGCAATGCCTTTTCCGATGCCGCGGGCGGCGCCGATGATCAGCGCCACCCGATTTTCGAGCCGGCCGCTCATGCGAGCCTCTGCCTGATGCTGGAGATTGAGAACAGGTGCAATTCGAATCCAGCCTGACCCGTAAGGCAGCTCCAGTCAATCCCGGTGTCCGCTGCGACCGGATTGGAAGCCTCCTCCGGCACCTTGGCGATGCGCACGTTGACTAAAACCCGACAATTGTGTGAACTGAAGGCCGAGGCTTCATCGGCGTTCCGCCGGAAGCGGGCAGGCGCAGCCTCGTTTGCTCTATGCAGCATCGTTCTATTTGCACTGAGACTGGCTCCGAACAACGTAAGGGAGGTTTTCGTGACATCCACTCTGAGATCATTGGCTCTTGGTGTCGCCCTGTTCGCCATGGCAGGCGCCATGCCGGCCATGGCCGCCGATATCGTCGGGTTGATTACCAAGACCGACAGCAATCCGTTCTTCGTCAAGATGAAGGAAGGAGCGCTGGAAAAAGCCAAGGAACTGGGAATCGAGCTCCAGACCTATGCCGGGAAATATGATGGGGACAACGAGGGCCAGGTTGCGGCAATCGAAAGCCTGATCGCAGCCGGAGCGAAGGGTTTTGCCATCGTTCCGAGCGATTCAACCGCCATCGTACCGACCATTCAGAAGGCCCGCGACGCCGGCCTTCTGGTTATCGTTCTTGATACACCGCTCGATCCCATAGACGCCGCCGATGCCACTTTCGCCACCGATAACTTCAAGGCCGGCGAGCTCATCGGGGCGTGGGCGTCCAAGACTTTGGGCGACAAGGCCAAGGATGCGAAGATTGCCTTTCTCGATCTCGCGACCAACCAGCCCACCGTCGACTATCTGCGCGACCAGGGCTTCATGAAAGGCTTTGGCATCGACATCAAGGACCAGAAAAAATACGGCGACGAGGACGATGCTCGCATCTGCGGTCACGACGTGACCGGCGGCAATGAGGAAGGCGGCCGCAAGGCGATGGAGAACCTTCTGCAGAAATGTCCCGACGTAAGTGTGATGTACACGATCAACGAGCCCGCTGCCGCCGGCGGCTATGAAGCCATCAAGGCGGCTGGCAAGGAGAAGGACATCCTTGTCGTATCGATCGACGGCGGTTGTCCGGGCGTGCAGAACGTCAAGGCCGGCATCATCGGCGCGACCTCTCAGCAATACCCCCACAAGATGGCGTCCATGGCGCTCGAGGCCATTGCCGAATTCGCCAAATCGGGCAAGAAGCCGGAGAAGACGCCGGGTCTCGATTTCTACGATACCGGTGCCACCCTCATCACCGACAAGCCTGTCGAAGGCGTGCCGTCGATCTCTGTTGAGGAAGGCATGAAACTTTGCTGGGGCTGATGGTCAATCTTTCTAAAATGAAATAGGCTTAAGCCGAAGCCGGAGAGCAGCCGACAAGGCTGCTCTCCGCACATTGCCGAGGAGCAATGACCGAAACCGCCGGCAAGCCGGATTTCGCTGTATTCGAGGAAGAGGTGGCGAATCACCCTCTCCGCCGCATCCAGCACTTCCTTCACGCCTACCCGACCGTCGTTCCCTTTATCGTTCTCCTCACCGGCACGATGTTCTTCGCCGCGCTCGTTGGCGGAAAGTTCTTCGCACCTTTCAATCTGTCGCTCATCCTGCAGCAGGTCACCATAATCGGCATTGTCGGCATCGCCCAGACCCTGGTCGTGCTGACCGCCGGCATCGATCTTTCCGTGGGCGCCATTATGGTGCTGTCCTCCGTGGTCATGGGCCGGCTGGCGATCATTTCGGGCCTGCCGGTAGAAATTGCCTTTGTGCTCGGTCTTGCGACCGGACTGCTGTGCGGCTTGGCCAACGGCCTGCTCATCGCCTATGTCAAGCTTCCGCCCTTCATCGTCACGCTCGGCACCTGGAGCATTTTCGGCGCGCTCAATCTTTATTATTCGGGCAGCGAGACCATCCGTCAGCAGGAGATCGCCGGCGTTGCGCCCTTCCTGCAATTCATGGGAACCGCGATCAAGCTGGGCGGCGCGCGGCTGACCTATGGCTCCATTCTCATGGTCCTGCTCGCAATCCTGATCTGGTATGTCCTCAACCGCACCGCCTTTGGCCGCCACGTCTATGCCACCGGCGACGATCCGGACTCCGCCCGCCTTGCCGGCATCGACACCGGCCGCACCCTCCTTGCCGTTTACGCCACAGCCGGCGTCATCTGCTCGCTCGCCGCCTGGGCGCTGATCGGCCGCATCGGAGCGGTAAGCGCCACCGCCGGCGGCACCGCCAATCTCAATTCCATCACCGCCGTCGTCATCGGCGGCACGAGCCTTTTCGGCGGCCGCGGCTCGATCATCGGCACGCTGATCGGGGCGCTGATCGTCGGTGTTTTTCGCAACGGCCTCGCGCTCGCCGGTGTTCAGGTGCTGTGGCAGGAATTCACCGTGGGGGCGCTGATCATCGTGGCGGTGGCCATCGATCAATGGCTGAGGCGTGTGTCGCAATGATTGCGCCTATTCTCCAGGCTCGCGATCTCGTCAAGCGTTTCGGCCGCGTCACCGCGCTCGACCATTGTGATTTCGATCTTTATCCCGGAGAAATCCTGGCGGTTATCGGCGACAATGGTGCCGGCAAGTCCACCCTAATCAAGGCGCTTTCCGGCGCGCTTGTTCCAGATCATGGCGAGATCGTGCTCAACGGCGAGAAAGTGAATTTCACCTCGCCGATGGATGCCCGCCGGCTCGGCATCGAGACCGTCTATCAAAATCTTGCCTTGTCCCCTGCGCTGTCGATCGCCGCCAATCTCTTTCTTGGCCGCGAGCTTCGTCACAGCGGGCCGCTGGGTCAGGTTCTTCGGCTGCTCAATCGCCGCGAGATGCAGAAACAGGCCCGCCGGCATCTCGCCGACCTCGGCCTCCTCACCATTCAGAATATCAGCCAGCCAGTCGAAACCTTGTCCGGCGGTCAGCGCCAGGGCGTGGCCGTCGCGCGAGCCGCTGCATTCGGCTCCCGGGTGGTCATCATGGACGAGCCGACGGCCGCCTTGGGCGTCAAGGAATCGCGCAAGGTGCTCGAGCTGATCCTCAACCTGAAAAAACGCCAGCTGCCCATTGTTTTGATTTCCCACAATATGCCGCATGTCTTCGAGGTCGCCGACCGCATCCACATCAATCGGCTGGGCCGCCGTCTCTGTGTTGTCGATCCGAAGGAAACGACGATGTCGGATGCCGTGGCGCTGATGACCGGCGCAAAGAAACCGCCGCCGGAATCCGTGCACTGATTATCATCCGTCCCCGGTCTCCTCGCCCGACAGTTCGCCGAGAAGCTCCTCGAAATCCTTTGCCTCGCGGAAATTCTTGTAGACCGAGGCAAAACGCACATAGGCGACATCGTCGAGAGTCCGCAACGCTTCCATCACCAGCTTGCCGATGGTCTCGGACTTTACTTCATTCTCGCCGAGCCCCTCGAGCCTCCGCACGATGCCCGAAACCATTCGTTCGACCCGGTCCGGATCGACGAGCCGCTTCCGCAAGGCAATTTGAATGGATCGCATCAGCTTGTCGCGGTCGAAGGGCACGCGGCGCCCCGATCGCTTGAGCACCTGCAGCTCCCTGAGCTGTACGCGTTCGAACGTGGTGAACCGGCCGCCGCAGTCGGGGCAGAAGCGCCGCCTCCGGATTGCCGCGCCATCCTCGCTGGGCCTGCTGTCCTTCACCTGGGTGTCGCCATTGCCGCAGTATGGACAGCGCATAATTATCCTTTCGAGCTAGCCGTAGATGGGAAACCGGCCGGTCAGCATTTTAACCCGGCGCTTGACTGTCGTTTCCACGCGAGCATTGCCCTGTTCTCCGTTCTTCGCAAGCCCGTCGAGCACTTCGATGATCAGCTCCCCCACCTCGCGGAATTCAGCTTCACCGAAGCCGCGGGTTGTGCACGCGGGCGTTCCGAGCCTTATGCCGGAGGTGATCATCGGCTTTTCCGGGTCGAAAGGGATGCCGTTCTTGTTGCACGTGATGCCCGCCCGGCCGAGCGCCTGTTCGGCAAGCTTTCCCGTGAGCTGCTTCTTGCGCAGATCGACGAGCATGAGATGGGTATCGGTGCCCCCCGAGGTGATATCGAGTCCCCCGGCAAGCATGGTGTCCGCCAGGACCTTGGCATTGACGGCGACGTTTAGCGCGTAGCGCCGAAAGGCCGGTTTCAACGCTTCGCCCAGCGCCACGGCCTTCGCCGCAATGGCATGCATCAGCGGCCCGCCCTGCAATCCTGGAAACACGGCGGAATTGATCTTCTTTCCCAGATCCTCGTCATTGGTGAGCACCATGCCGCCGCGCGGGCCGCGCAGCGTCTTGTGGGTGGTGGTTGTCACGACATGGGCATGAGGCAGGGGACTCGGGTGAACGCCGCCTGCCACCAGACCGGCGAAATGGGCCATGTCGACCATGAAATAGGCCCCGACACGATCTGCGATGGCGCGGAACCGCTCAAAATCGATGATCCGTGAATAGGCCGATCCGCCGGCCAAGATAAGTTTCGGACGTTCCGCGAGCGCAATCCGCTCCACCTCGTCATAATCGATGCGGTGATCCTCGGGCCTCACGCCATAGGGAATCACTCGGAACCATTTTCCCGACTGGTTTACCGGCGATCCATGGGTCAGATGTCCGCCTGCCGCGAGATTGAGTCCCATGAATGTGTCGCCGGGCTGAAGCAAGGCGAAGAACACGGCCTGATTGGCCTGGGCTCCTGAATGCGGCTGCACATTCGCGAAACTGCACGAAAAGAGCGTCTTGGCGCGCGTGATCGCCAGCGCCTCGGCCTCGTCGACGAACTGACAGCCGCCATAATAGCGCCGGCCCGGATAGCCTTCGGCATATTTGTTGGTAAGAACCGAACCCTGCGCCTCGAGGACCGCCCTTGAAACTATATTCTCAGACGCTATGAGCTCGATCTCGTGCTGCTGGCGGCCGAGCTCCCTCTTGATGGCGGCCGCGACGGGCCTGTCGACTGCGGCCAGCGCGCTGCTGAAATAGCCCGGAAAGAGCGGCCGTCTCGCCGCGGCCTGCGCCCCGGACTTCTTTTTTCGCTGATGTGCCATGACATCTCCCCTCAAACCCTGAACCCTATGCGCGGGCTCTTCGGCCCGGCCTTTGCTCGGAACGGCATATATTTTGTGATTTCCGCCCCTGACCGGAGCCTCAGGCTGCGCGCGGCAAGGAAAATCTAAGCCAAAGTCTTTCCATGGCAGCGCCGAGCGCTTCGATTTCGGCGGGGCCGTGCAGTGGGCCCGGCGTGAGCCTGATGCGCTCGGATCCCTTGGGCACGGTCGGGTAATTGATGGGTTGAACGTAAATACCGAATTCATCGAGGAGTGCGTCGGTAAGCGCCTTGCAGCGCAACGGATCGCCGATGACCACGGGCACGATATGAGTCTCGCTGAGAACCACGGGAAGCCCGCGCCGCGTCAGGTCCCGCTTCAGCAAGTCGGAATTCTTGGCCTGCAGGCGCCGTTCATGGCCGCTGTGCTTCAGATGACGGATGCTGGCTATGGCACCCGCTGCAATCACCGGCGGGATCGAAGTGGTGAAGATGAAGCCGGAAGCCATCGACCGAACGGCATCGATGATCACCCGGTCTGCGGCAATATAGCCCCCGATCAAGCCGAATGCCTTCGCCAGCGTGCCCTCCACGATGTCGATCTCATGAGCGACCCCGTCACGTTCGGCGATGCCGCCGCCGTGCGGGCCGTACATGCCCACCGCGTGCACCTCATCAAGATAGGTAAGCGCATCATGGCGGCGCGCCAGCGTGCAAATCTCCTTCACCGGTCCAATGTCGCCGTCCATCGAGTAGATGGATTCGAAGGCAATGACTTTCGGCCGCGACGGCGCAACCGATGCAAGCTTTTCCTGAAGACCGGCGAGATCATTATGGGCGAAAATGATCTTCTCGCACCGCGCGTGGCGAATACCCTCGATCATGGAAGCATGGTTGCGCTCGTCGGAGAATATGACGAGGTCCGGCAACAGCCGGCCCAGAGTGGAAATCGTTGCCTCATTCGCGATATAGCCCGAACCAAAAAGCAGCGCCGCTTCCTTCCCGTGAAGCTCGCTGAGCTCGCGCTCCAGCGCCACATGGTAGTGCGTGGTGCCGGAAATGTTACGCGTGCCGCCCGACCCGGCGCCAACCTCGTCGATTGCCTGATGCATCGCCGCGAGCACGCCAGGATGCTGCGCCATAGCCAGGTAATCATTGGAACACCAGACGGTAACCTCCCGGCAAATATCGCCTCGATGCAGGCGCGCCTTGGGATAATTGCCGCGCATGCGGCTCAGCTCGGCAAAAATGCGATAGCGGCCTTCTGATCGAATCTTGCGAAGAGCGTCTGAAAAAAACTTGCGATAATCGATCATTCGAGCTTCTCAGGGGCTTTGGACGGCCCGCGACTTTGGCCGTTATTCCCATGAAAATCTCTCCCTGGCAAGCAACCGCCATCCCGCGCATTGACGCACCTCTATTGATGAAAAACCCCCTCGGATTGCGAAAACTCAGGTGGACATTTGCTGATCGGCGGCGTTTGCCTTAAAACGTCCCGCTGCCCCGGAGGGGACAAATGACCCAAGCGAATTTCCCGCCGCGGGGCGAATTTGTGGCACTCGTCGCAGTGACCATATCGCTCGTGGCGCTTTCCATCGATGCAATGCTGCCGGCCCTTGCACAAATCGCAGGTGACCTCGGAGCGCGCGGCGAAAACGACCGCCAGGCGGTAATTTCCGTTCTATTCCTCGGCCTGGCTGCCGCGCAGATGATCTATGGGCCGATATCCGACAGCATCGGGCGCAAACCGGCCATCTACGCCGGTTTCGGCATCTTTCTTGCGGGCTGTCTGATCTCTATCGCGGCGATCAATTTTCCCATGATGCTTGTGGGCCGCCTGCTGCAAGGCATAGGCGCGGCCGGGCCGCGCATTCTGGCCGTCGCCATGGTGCGCGACCAATATCATGGCAACGCAATGGCAAGTATTATGTCCACCGCGATGGCGGTGTTCATCCTCGTGCCGATCATCGCTCCAGCGCTTGGCCAATTCGTGCTGCTCTTTGCCGGCTGGCGGACCATTTTCGGCGTGCTGCTCGTGCTCGCAGCCATCACGCTGGTCTGGCACGTGCTTCGGCAGCCCGAGACCTTGCCGTCCGAACGGCGTTTGCCCTTTTCTCTGAGGCGCATCGCACAGGCGATTGCCGAAACATTTCGCAGCCGCATCGCCCTCGGCTATACCATCGTTGCCGGGCTGATCTTCGGCGCCTTTGTCGGCTATCTGACCTCCTCCCAACAAATATTTCAGGAGCTCTACGGCGCAGGCCGGCTGTTTCCGCTCTATTTCGGCGCCCTTGCACTGTCCATCGGTGCCGCTTCCCTCGTCAATGCCAGGCTGGTGATGAAATTCGGCATGCGCCGCATGAGCAGTGTCGCCCTGCAATGCGGTGCAGCACTGTCGGTGCTGTTCTGGATATATGTCGCGGCCGGCCACTCGGTGCCGCATTTATCGGTGCTAATGGCCTATTTTCTCGCCGCGTTCTTCTGCTTCGGCATTCTGTTCGGCAATTTCAATGCGCTGGCGATGGAGCCTTTGGGACATATTGCCGGAGTGGCGGCAGCGGTCATCGGCTCCTTCACCACCTTTATATCCCTTGCCTTGGGCTCGGTGATCGGTAGCGCCTATGACGGGACGCTGCTGCCTCTCGCCACCGGCTTTGCCGTGCTGAGCACGCTCTCGCTGGCATTGGTGATGTTCATCGAGCGACGGCGCGGGCCGCGGCCCGCCTCAGGCGTTCACCCTTAAAGTCAATTGGCATCCTGTTTGCCGAGAGCTGGCGTGTCGTTTTCTCCCACCACCTTGGTTGTCGGCGCCGCCGGCCTGGTATTGAAATTCGTCTTCCTGATGAGCTTGATCGGTCCCGAACTCTTCGCATGCTGCTGCTCGATCTCACCGTCGATTTCCACGGGCAGCGCAGCATTGTTCTGGTCATCATAGCCATAGGGCAGAGGCTTGGTGACCCAGCGCTCGCTGCCGTTGCCCTGACCGATCGGCAAAGGCTGGCCCACGACGAAGCCGGTGCCGTCCAGATCATAGATGTCGGGACGGAAATTCACGCTGCCGTCCTCGGTCACCCAGCCAGTCAGATAAACCCAGCGAACCTGCGGCCCGTCGAGCACTTTCACATCCAGGCGTTCAGCGAGATCGGCAACCTCCCTGATCCGCTCGATGTCCCAGCCGTCCTGGCCGCGGAGAATCCAGTTCACCAGCACATGGATTTGATCCACCCGCACGCAGCCGGAGCTGAAATATCGATCGCCGGCATCGAACAGCTGCTTCGTAGGCGTGTCGTGCATATAGACGCCGAAGGGCGAAGGAAAATTGATTTTGACCGAAGCCATGGCGTTTTCCTCGCCGGGCTCCTGCCGGAAATGATAACGGTCGCCCGCCGTGCGCGACCAGTCCACTGTGGCCGGATCGATCTCTGGGCCGCCGACCCCGTCGAACACGCGAATGTTCAGCTTCTGAAGATGTTCCGGATCCTTGATAAGCGCCGGGATGATATCTTTTGCGACGATGCTGGCGGGCGCATTCCAATACGGATTGAAATTTAAGTCGCTGATCTTGGCCGACACGACCGGCGACGGCCGATCGGGCTTGCCGGCAATGATATTGTGCCTCGAATAAACGGCTCCGTCGGATACCGCCTCGAGCTGCGCTGCCGGAATATTGACCGTGAGATATCGCTGGGCGAGATCGCGCGAGTATTCTTCGAGCCGCGTCAGGTTGGCACGAAGCGTGGCGAGCCTTACCAGCACCGGAACATTGAGCTCCTTGATGGTGGACTTGCCGACCTTGCCCGTGGGCTGAAGGCCATGGTTGCGCTGGAAGCGGACGACGGCACGTTCGGTGATGCCGTCATAAGCTTCATCGAACTGACCCTCGTCGAGCAGATAGCCCTCGATCGCCAGCCGCTGCTTGAGCGCGATCACCGCCGGCCCTTCGCCACCCTTGGCGAACTCCTTGGACGGCTCGATTTCCGGCCAGCCGCCGGCAGCGGCGATCCTTTCGTATCTTTCTATGGCACGAGACATGAAATACGGACTCTCGACGGTCAGCATCGGCGCCGCCTCTCGTTCGTCCTCGAGCACCTCCGTTACGGTGGCGGCTTTCGTTTTGGGCGTGTTGGCGTTGAGCTGAGTGGCTTTTTCTTTGCGCTTGAAGAACGCCTCGGCGGGATCGGCCGCCAAGGTGACCACCATGGCTCCTGCCAGCAACAGCGCCGCCCGCCTGCTGATGAGGCTGGTGCTGCTGCGTGCTTCTGAACCGATCGACCCGCTTTCCCGACTGCGCATTCCCACCTCTGTTCGCCCGCACGGTCCCCGGGGCGTTCCTATCAATTCGTCCTTGCGACGTCAAAAATCCAGGGGCTTCCACGGATACCCCAACAACACTGCCACGACTGTGACTTTCCCGTCACAGGTGCAGTGCAGATCGGACATTACCATGAATCCCAAAGGCACTCTGCCTGCCAATTCCGGCAGGATTGAGCCCCATGAACATGCTGATTTGGAATAAAAAAAGCCCGCGGACCTTAGTCCACGGGCAGGTTTTGGCCCCTCTGACCTTACAAGCGGTAGAGGATTTGATCGGTCCAGAACCGTTCCAGCCGGCCCAGCGCCTTGTTGAGCCGGTCGAACTCGTCGTTGGAAAGGCCCGCGACATCGGTGATCGATAAAACTTGCCTGTTGTAGAGAGCGTCGATCTTTTTTCGGATATCCTGCCCGCGCGGTGTCAGGCGTACCCGCACCGACCGCTTGTCCGAAGTCGAGCGCTCGTGGTTCACATAACCCGCTTCCACCAGCTTTTTCAGATTATACGAGACGTTCGACCCCTGATAATGGCCGCGCGTCTTCAATTCGCCGGCAGTCAATTCGGCATCGCCGATATTGAACAAGAGCAGCGCCTGGACGGCGTTGACTTCCGGGTCACCCTGCCGCTCAAACTCGTCTTTGATAACGTCGAGCAGGCGGCGGTGAAGCCGCTCGATCAACGTCAATGCCTCGACATAACGATTCTTGACTTCGTGTTTGGTGATAGATGGCGGTTCGAGAACCACCGATTGACTATGGTTACGCATTTGAACACCTGCCCTGTACTTCCCCGTGGAGGGCTTTTTATAGGTCCCCTCCCGATTACGCAGGTGACGTTAGGGCGAGCGCAATTAAGAACGCCTCAAGCGCTTCGGTAAATTTCTTGCTATTTTCCGCGTTATTTCGCTGAATTCTAAGTAACGTTGACCGGACATTACTGGACTTCGTTAACATCGCCCTGCAGGTGGCGTGGGGCTCGCCGGATCTCTCGGCAGCAAGGCTCAGGAAAATTTCAGGGGCGACGAGCGGAAGAGTGGTGATAAGATGCGAGGCAAGCGGCGCATGCATTAACCTTGGGGAGGAACTGACGACAGTCCGAGGCGTTCGCATGCCGGGATCGCTTGCCTTAATGTCGTTTCAATCTTAGGTGTTAGTCCAACCATTGGTTATCGCTTCGTGAGTGGGCACGAAGTCTTTTCGGGGTTTCGGGTGAACCGCAGGTCGACGATCGGATTTGCCTTTCTCCTCTCCTGCATGATCGCGGCAGGAGCGGTGGCGGGCGTCGTTTTGATTGCACCGCGCCACCCGCTGCCGCCCGAAACTATCGTCATCGCCCGCACGACGCCCAAGCACGATGTGCTTACGGCATCGCTCACAAAACCGCGCAGCCGCGCTGTGGAGCGTTCTGTTGTCGAGCAAGCCGTTATCATTCCGGCAAGTAGCGTCATTTCCCAGGATGGAGATGAACTGGAACCGGCGAGCAGAAGTGAATCGTTGCTGCCGCCGAAGCCCGTGCCTGTGCCGCGCCTCAAGCCCTTTGGCCAGTTGAAGCTGGCAATGGCCGGGCCGGAGGCAATGATGTTTGCCGATAACGATACCGATACCGATACCGGCCCGGCTCTGCCTAGGCTTAAAAGCTACGGCAACTGGGCCAAATCCGCTGTTACCGGCGCTCGCGAACGCTGCGAGAAACTTTTGCGCGGTCTCGATGTCGAATTTAAACCCAAGGATCCGATCGGCGATTCGAACGGCTGCGGCATCGCTTATCCACTGTCGGTTTCCCAAATAGCCGGTGTGCGCCTCACCCCCGCCGCAACTATCAACTGCAGCATGGTCGCCGGCCTGCACAAATGGATCATCGAGGTAGCGCAGCCGGCAGCCAAGCGCAATTTGAACACGAGGCTCGTCGGCCTGCAGATCGCTTCCTCTTACGCCTGCCGGCGTCGGAACAATTCCGCAAGCGGCAAGCTGAGTGAGCATGCCAAGGGGAATGCGATCGATATTGCCGACTTCAAATTTTCCAACCGGGTGGAAGCTTCTGTCGCCGGCGGATGGAATGGCGCCTCGCGCGGGCTGTCGATCACCAATCGCGGAAGCTTCATGAAAAGCACCCGCAAGGGAGCCTGCACCCATTTCAACACCGTGCTCGGCCCCGGTTCCGATCCGTTCCACAAGGATCATTATCACCTGGATCTCATGAAGCTCCGCCCCGGCCGCGGCAAATATTGTCACTAACCGGTGCGGCCGGTTATCCTTGAAACTGAGCCTCTGGCATGCCAGGAGGACGCATGAATCGTCTTGGGCACAAACCCATCAAGCTGCACACGCCTCCGCGCGCCCCCGGGATTGAAATGCCGGCAGCGGGCTACCCGGCCACGCGCCTGCGGCGCCTGCGGCAGTCGGAATGGTCGCGGCGTCTTGTACGCGAACATGGCCTCGACGCGGCTGACCTTATTTGCCCACTGTTCGTCATGGAGGGAGCGGGATGCCGCGAGCCGGTCGCATCCATGCCGGGAATCGAGCGCCATTCCGTCGACCGCGTCCTCGAAAAAGCAGCCGAGGCGGCGCACCTCGGCATTCCCGTGATCGCACTCTTTCCATACACCGATCCCGCGCTGCGCACGCCGGACGGCCGCGAGGCCCTCAATCCTGACAATCTGATCTGTCGCGCTGTTCGCGCCATAAAGCGCGAAGTGCCGGACATCGGCATTCTTTGCGATGTCGCCCTCGATCCTTATACCAGCCACGGTCATGACGGCCTCCTCGAAGGAGGGCGAATTGCCAATGATGCCACGCTTGACATGCTCGCGCGCCAGGCCCTGGTGCAGGCGGAGGCAGGCTGCGATATCATTGCGCCCTCCGACATGATGGACGGTCGTGTCGGCGCCATCCGCCAGGCGCTCGAAGCGGAAGGCCATAGTGATGTGATGATCATGGCCTATACCGCAAAATACGCTTCGGGATTCTATGGCCCATTTCGCGATGCGGTTGGATCGTCATCGATGCTGAAGGGCGACAAGAAGACCTACCAGATGGACCCGGCGAACTCCAACGAGGCGTTGCGCGAAGCCGAACTCGACATCGCCGAGGGCGCCGACATGATCATGGTCAAACCCGGATTGCCCTATCTCGACATCCTGTATCGGCTGAAAACGACTTTTTGCATTCCGACCTTCGCCTATCAGGTTTCCGGTGAATATGCGATGCTAATGGCCGCCATTGCCAATGGCTGGCTGGAGACGAAGGTCGTCGAGGAAAGCCTCCTTGCGTTCAAGCGCGCCGGAGCCGATGGCATTCTCACCTATTTTGCCATCGACGTAGCCCGCCGAATGAAGGAAGCGCAAACCTAGCGCTGCAATCGCGCGATCAGACTGGATGTGTCCCACCTCCGGCCGCCCATCGCCTGCACCTCGGCATAAAACTGATCGACGAGTGCCGTCACCGGCAGTCGGGCGCCGCTGCGCCGGGCTTCGGCAAGGCAAATTCCCAGGTCCTTGCGCATCCAGTCCACGGCAAAGCCGAAATCGAATTTGCCGGCGATCATCGTCTTGTGCCGGTTCTCCATTTGCCACGAGCCTGCTGCGCCCTTGGAGATGACCTCGATGGTTGCTTCCATGTCGAGCCCCGCCCTTAGCCCAAAGTGGATGGCCTCCGCCAGGCCTTCGACGAGGCCGGCGATGGCGATCTGGTTGACCATCTTCGCGAGCTGTCCGGAACCGGTGGAACCCAGGAGCCGGCGCATTCGCGAATAGGCCGCGATCAGCGGCTCGGCTTTTGCATAATCGGCTTCATCCCCGCCGCACATGACCGTCAGCACGCCATTTTCGGCCCCCGCCTGGCCGCCCGACACAGGCGCATCGACAAAGCCGATGCCGCGCGACTTTGCCGCCTCGTGCAACTCGCGCGCCACATCGGCAGAGGCGGTGGTGTGATCGACGAACACCGCGCCCCTTTTCATCGCCTGGAATGCGCCCTCGGGCCCGATCGTCACCTCGCGCAGGTCGTTGTCCTGACCGACGCAGGCAAAAACGAAATCGGCATCCTGCGCGCTGCCCCAGGCGTCGGGGCGGCATGGCCGCCGAATTGGGAAGCCCATTTCTCCGCTTTGGAAAAGGTGCGGTTATGCACGCTCATGTCGTGGCCGCCCTTGGTCTTGAGATGCCCCGCCATGGGATAACCCATTACTCCAAGTCCGATCCACGCGACGCGGTTCGTCATATTTGCTCTCCACTAGGCCCGAGGCGTGTCGTCTTCGCACCCCGCGCGGCGTCTTGTACCAGCACCCGACAGTGTTAAGCATTAAAATATGGAACGTGATACAAGTGAAGATGCCGCCGGACGTGAGCGGCAGGTATGGGGCACATGTCGATAACATTCAAGGATATCAGGGCTGCACAGCAGGCGCTGCAGGGAAACATCGTGCGCACGCCCCTGCTCTACTCCGCCAAGCTTTCCGAGATCACGGGCGCTCAGATTTATGTGAAGTTCGAAAATTTCCAGGTCACCAATTCATTCAAGGACCGCGGTGCCTATGTGAAGCTGGCCGGCCTCTCTTCACCGGAGAGAACGCACGGCGTCATCGCCATGTCGGCAGGCAACCACGCCCAGGCGGTCGCCTATCATGCCAAACGGCTGGGCATTCCCGCAACGATCGTGATGCCCGAAACAACGCCCTCGACCAAGGTCGAGAGAACGAAGGCCCATGGCGCAAAGGTCATACTGTCCGGCGAGACCCTGGCCGACAGCCAAGTCACTGCCGAGGCGCTGGTGGCCAAGGACGGGCTTGTCCTCGTTCACCCCTATGATGACGATCTGATAATCGCCGGACAAGGCACGATCGGCATCGAGATGATCGAGGACGAGCCGGCGCTCGATGCGATCGTCGTTCCGATCGGCGGGGGCGGCGTCATATCCGGCACGGCCCTTGCCGCCAAGAACCTCAGGCCGGAGATCGAGATGATCGGCGTCGAGGTCAAGCTTTATCCCTCGATGTACGCGCCCTGCGCGGTCAGCCGGCGAAATGCGGCGGCTCGACCTTGGCGGAGGGCATTGCGGTGAAGAACGTCACCGAGCGCACGGTGTCGATTTGTCGCCAGTTCGTGGACGATGTCCGCTTGGTCGGAGAGACCGATATCGAACGCGCGGTGATGGCCTATTTGACCCACGTCAAAACGCTTGCCGAAGGTGCGGGAGCCGCGGGCCTTGCAGCAGTGATGGCCGACCCCTCGCACTTCCGTGGAAGAAAAATCGGCCTCGTGCTGTGCGGCGGCAATATCGACCCCCGCATCCTGGCCTCGGTCATCACCCGCGAGCTGCAGCGCGAAATGCGCATCGTCAATCTTCGGATCACTATCGACGACCGGCCCGGAGTGCTTGGCAGAATCTCCAGCCTCCTCGGCCAGCATGGCGCCAATATTCTCGAGGTCTCCCATCGCCGGATGTTCCTCGACATTCCTGCCAGAGGTGCTGAGCTCGAGATCATGCTCGAAACCCGCGACCAGCGGCATGCTGAGGATATCGTGCGGCTGATCGAGCAGGAAGGATTTCAGCACGCGCGTGCTCGATGCGCCGGGTGGGCGTGAATTGCGCTGATCCCATAGCTTTTCACCGGCAAGAGCTCGGCTAATATCGCCTCCTCGATAGAAGGAGACCGGCCGCTTGACGATTGAGCGGCGCAATTTTCCGCAGTTCTTCATTACTGCGCCTGCCCCCTGCCCCTATCTCGGCGGCATGCTGGAGCGGAAAGTGTTTACGCATCTCATTGGGCAGGATGCGCTTCGCTCAACAACACGCTGTCGCAGAGCGGGTTTCGCCGCAGCCAGAACATCGCCTATCGGCCGGCCTGTGATGGATGCGGTGCCTGTGTTTCGGTCCGAGTGCCTGTCAACCAATTCAGATTGTCGAGAAGCTTCCGCCGAACCTTGGCTGCGAATCTCGACCTGCAGGCGCAGTCATGAACGGCCAAAGCTACCTCCGAACAATATTCCCTGTTTCGCAGCTATATCGATGCGCGCCACTGACGACGGCGGCATGGCCGACATGACGGTGCTCGATTTCGCTGCAATGGTCGACGAAAGCTTTGTCGATACCCGCATCGTCGAATATCGGCTGTCCCCTGGCGGCCGCGAGGAACGCGAAGCGCTCGTCGCCGCGGTCCTTTTCGATGTTCTGGATGACGGCCTCTCCCTCATTTACTCCTTCTTCGATCCGGATCTCGAAGAGCGCAGTCTCGGCACCTACGTAATATTGGACAGCATCCACCGGGCGCAGCGCATGGGTCTTTCCTATGTTTATTTGGGCTATTGGGTCAAAGGATCGAGCAAGATGGCGTACAAGGCGCGGTTCCTGCCCCAGGAGCGGCTGATGCGCGACGGCTGGACGAAGGTCGCCGGCTGAAAAAATCTTCACCTTTCGTTAGTATTTCAATGACGATTTAAAGCCTGTGAGGCTGGTTTCAGCTAGGCTCTGGCCTCGAAAACTGTTGCCCTAGGGTCAGGCTCCCGCTAATCCCACCCTACATTTCTGCTGTACGGAACATTTCGTTGCTCAGCACCGAATCAATGCCTGTCCGCTCCTACGATCGCCGTGGTTTGGCGATCACAGCAATAGGCGGAATGCTATTCACGCTCGATGTACCTCTCTTGCGACTGGCCGCCGGCGATCCCTGGACGATGATCTTCGCCCGCGGCATCTGCCTTGCCTTCGCCATTTCTCTCTGGTGGTACCTCTATCGCCGCGCCAGCGGAGCGCAGGCGCCTTTCATCAATGGCTGGCCCGGGATCGCTGTCGCCGTTACCAACACGATGGCGAACATCATGTTTATCGCCGCGGTGACCAAGACTACGGCGGCCAATCTCGTTTTCATTCTCTCGCTCAATCCCGTGTTTTGCACCATCCTGAGTTGGCTCTTCCTGCGCGAGGTCGTTCCCCGGACGGTCTGGTTGTGTATCCTGATGGCTATGCTGGGCGTTGCCGTCATCGGTTGGGACGGCCTGTCGACGGGCACCTATATCGGCGACCTTTTGGCGGCCGGCGTGGCGCTTTGCACCGCCATAGGTCTGACCGTTGTTCGCCGCTCGGGACGCAATGTCGTGCCGAGCCTCGCCGTCGGCAGCATGGTGTCGGCCTTCATTGCCTATTGGTTCATCGCCGCCGACACCTCTTCCCTCACGGCGGAAGGGTGGGGATGGATCGCTCTGAACGGATTGCTCGTAGTTCCACTGGCCTCGGGGCTGATTGCAATCGGGCCCAAATATATTCCCGCAGCGGAAGTCGCCATGTTCTTCCTCCTCGATACCGTGTTCACCCCGTTCTGGATCTGGATGATTTTCGGAGAGCTTCCGACGCAGCGCGCTTTCACAGGTGGTCTGATCATCTTCCTGAGCCTGATGCTGCTCGCCGCCTGGCGTTACAAAACGAGCTAAAGTGACCAGGACCGAGGCGGCGCTGCCGCCGCATCCGGTTTGATCTGCCGCCGGCTGATTATTGAGCAACATGGTGATTGAATTTAATTTGTGGCATCAATCCTGTCCGCCGGGAGAACGGGCATCGAGAGTGCCATGCTGAAGGGATTGGCCAATCCGCTGGCCGCGGCACGGGTGGTTAACGCGCTGTTCGAACAGGCGCGCGCGATGGGCATCAAGCTCGTGCTCTCGAGCGACTTTCATTCCTTCGCCGAGCTTCGCCGGCAGGCCAGGAATGAAGAGGTATCGCCGTTCTTCGATCCCGCCATTAACGACCTGGCGAATGGCAAAGCCTTTTGGACGGCAGGCTATGATGCCGACGGCCGGGTCGTCTCCACCCAGGCCTTTCGCATCGACATGGTCGACACCTGCCTCGCCGACTGGGCGCTTGGCTTCGTGGTCGGCATCTACATGAAGCGCGGCGAAGTGATCGTCCCCTCCAAGGTGCGGCCACCGAAAAACTCCATTACGGAGCGCGTCAAGGGCCGGCTGGTCTACCACGGCGAATTCTGGATCAGTAAAGACGTCCGCCAGCGCCAGGCCGTCGAGACCATTCCGTTGTGGGGGATGATACTTGCAATGCTGAAATGGAACCCCGATGCGATCTGGGGCATCGTGGAAGATGCGATGGCGACGCGCGGCTTTGTCACCCGCATCGGGTATTCGCATATCGAGCGGGGATTTTTCGAATGGCAATGGTTGCCGCAAGGCGCAGCCGCAAAGGAATGGATAGCCCTGAGCGAGCGCTCCGACCTGGAATATGCGATCGAGGAGCGTGCTGCTACACTAGCTTGATATCGACCGGTGCAACCTGGCTGACGACCGAAACGCCCCGGCGGCCATCGGGCAGATGATGAGGCAAAATCACGCGCTGGTACGGAAACCATACCACCGACCCGTCGGGTGTGGTCATAGCGGCGATCACATGATCATAGTGCGGCTGCCCCGTTTCAACGACCCTGCCATAGGCCTGGCTGACGAGGTGATCGTAGGAGAGCCCATTGATGCAGGGATAGGAAACCGGATGAAAACCGTAGACCTTCGCTATCGGTGTTTCGCTGCCGATCCGGCCCACCCGGAAGCTGCCGTGCATCTCGTCGAGAAAACAATCGATGCTATAGTCCGGAAGCACGGCCCGGTCGCGCAGGGCCGACTTCAGAAGGGCGGGCATGTCCCCGCGGCTTGGATCGGCTTCCCGCACGAAAGTTCGCTGTGTCAGATGAATGTCGCTCTTAGCCAGGATCGTCTCGATCCGCTCGCGAGCCGCTTTGCCGCTTGAGATGGTTTCTTCGAACCAGCCCGACCAGGAAATACCTCAGGGTGACCGGGACGGGAAAGGTTTCACTCCAGTCGAGGATATAGAACAGCGACGCCCAGTTTGCCGCAAAAACCGACCATTTGATTTCGGTTCCCTCAGGTCCCTGGACAAGCTTTATGAACCCCTCGCCCTGAAGGGTATGATCTTCCCTCAGCCCCAGCCCATCTTCGGGCATTGTCAGGGGCTGACCATGGGCGATCCAGGTAATTTGGCCTTTCATCCTGTTCTTTCAGCGCTGCCGCCGAGTCCTGAGCGGCGCTGAAACGACACCGTAGGGGCTTGTCCTTGTGCTCGTCGAGCAGTTGAACAATTCAATGCCAAAATTGCGTTAAGTTTCGCTTGCTTCCGAAATCTTGTGTAAACACTCCTGCCTATATTGTGGGTTGTATTTCACCGCGAATATGGCGCCTATCGTAAATCGGGCGTTAAATTAAGTACGGGAAAATAGCCGCGGGACAAGCGGAGGGGATCGACGTGAGGCCTTTGCCGGGTATCGATGGGGGGGATCTACTATTGCGTACGAGCCCCCCGAGCGAGGGGCAGGCGCTTGTCAGGCCGGCCGCAGTCCGCGACTTTCCGGCTTGGCACTTCGCCATGCTCAACGATCACGATCGCAACACCGCGATCGAGCATATGATCTCTCGCCTCCATCTTTGCGGTAAGGTTATTTTCGAAATAGGAACCGGCTGCGGGCTCGTTGCTTTGCTGTTCGCCAAATACGGCGCGAGGCATGTCTATTCCTGTGAAATTAACCCGCGTTTGGCCGAGATAGCCACCGCTGTTGTCGAGCGGACGGATTTCGCCGACCGCATCACCCTCTTCAAAACTTGCTCAACAACCGTCCTCGAGCGGGGTTTGCTTCCCATGCGCCCTGATATCGTGTTCACGGAAACATTGGACTGCGGCGTCGTTGGTGAAGGGTTTCATACAGTGGCGAGGGATATCCGCAAGATCGCCGATGAGCGAACGATCATGATCCCGGGCCTCGTCCAGCAATTCGGAATACTCGTCGAAGCGCCTGCTCTGGCGAAATTGAATCGCGTGGGAACGGCGTGCGGTTTCGATATCTCGCCGCTCAATGTCTATTCCACCCGAACCTATTTTCCGGTGAGGGAGCGGCTTTATGACTACACGCCGCTTTCCGAGCCCTTTCTCATGCGGGAGTATTCCTATCTCGAAGACCGCCCGTCAGCCCCCTGCCCCGCCACGCCCTATCGTTCCGGCGTTGCCGATGGAGTACTGAGCTGGTTTGAGGCGAGCTTCGGCGATGAAACCGTGACCAACAGCCCGGGCACTCACGGCCATTGGCACCAGGCATATCATCCCTTCACCTCGCCCGTCGAAGTCACTGCCAAGGAGGATGTTCGTCTATCGATTGATGCGCAGGGCCATGCTGCCCTCGGCCGCAGTCCTTCGAGCTAATCGTTTTTGAAGCGGTTGGTTTTCGGAAAGCCCTTCGGCGGCAGCCGGCCTGCCTGCGCGCGCTCGCCCACCCAGTCTGCAAGCTCGGTCACGGTGAAATTGCGCTCCGAGGAATCGGTCCAGCTTAAACCTTCCTTGAGCCGGAATGCCACGGCGTCGGAAAGACTGCCATCTTTGTATTTCTGCAGGCGCACTCCCTTGCCGCGTGCCATTTCCGGAACGTCCTTGATCGGCAGGATCAGCAGCTTGCGATTTTCGCCGACCACCGCAACATGGGTGGCAGCCGGATCGACGACGGTGCAAACCCTTGCCTCGGCGGGTGGCTTCACGTTCAAAACCTGCTTTCCCTTGCGCGTATTGGCTGCGCATTCGCTCTCCGCGACGAGGAAGCCGTCTCCGGCCGAAGAAGCGACGAGCAGCTTCCGCTCCGGCTGGTGAACGAAAACTGCCACCACGTCCTCGCTTACATCGAGATCGGCCATGAGCCGCAATGGTTCGCCATGTCCCCGGCCGCCGGGCAGTTTCGCGGCATCGAAGGTAAAGAACCGCCCCGACGTGCTGAAAATCATGATCTTGTCCGTGGTTTCGGCGCGGACGAGGAACTTGAGCCGGTCGCCCTCCTTGAAGGAAAGATCACCGCTGTCCTCGATATGGCCGCGCACGGTCCGGATCCAGCCTTTCTCCGAGCAGATGGCGGTGATCGGCTCTTTGTCCGCCAGCGCCTGCTCGAAATCGACGTCGACCGAGGGCGGTTCTGCGAAGGTGGTGCGCCGCCTTCCGAGTTCTGTCGTCTTGGCGTATTTCGTCTTGAGTGCCTTGATCTCCTCGGAAATGCGCCCCCACTGCGCCTCGTCCGAACGCAGAAGTTTGTTGAGGGACGATTGCTCCTTCTTCAGACCTTCGTTCTCGGTTCGAATTTCGAATTCCTCAAGCCGACGCAAGGCGCGAAGCCGCATGTTCAGGATCGCCTCGGCCTGGTTGTCGCTGAGCTTGAAGCGCTTCATCAGCACGGGCTTGGGTTCGTCTTCGCGGCGGATGATGCGTATGACCTCGTCGATATTGAGATAGGCGATGAGATAGCCGTCGAGGATCTCGATCCGCCGCGCAATCTCGCCAAGCCGAAATCGGCTGCGGCGGACCAGCACCTCCTTGCGGTGGTCGAGCCACTCGCGCAGCGCATCACGCAAGGACATCACGACCGGTATCTTGCCTTTGCTCAGCACGTTCATGTTGAGAGAAAACCGGCTCTCGAGCTCTGTCGTCCTGAACAGCGACTCCATCAGCAGCAACGGATCGACGGTTCTGCTCTTAGGCTCGATCACGAGGCGAATGTCTTCCGCCGACTCATCCCTTACGTCGCCAAGCAGGGGAAGTTTCTTCGCTGACAGCAGCTCGGCAATCCGCTCCACAAGCCTTCCCTTCTGAACCTGATAAGGGATTTCGGTAATCACGATCTGCCAGGTGCCGCGCCCAAGCTCTTCCTGCTTCCATCGTGCCCTGACCCGAAAAGCCCCGCGTCCTGTCTTATAGGCTTCGAGAATGGTTGCACTGTCGTCGACGATGATGCCGCCCGTGGGAAAATCGGGCCCCGGTACATATTGCATAAGCTTCTGCACCGTCGCATTCGGCGTCTTGATGAGATGCAGCGCCGCATCGGCAAGCTCGGCGGCATTATGAGGCGGAATGGAAGTTGCCATTCCGACAGCGATTCCAGAAGCGCCATTGGCGAGCAGGTTCGGAAAAGCTGCCGGCAGCACCACGGGCTCTTCGCTTTCCCCGCTGTAATTGGGCCGGTAGTCGATCGTGTCCTCGTTGATGCCGTCGAGCAGAGCCTTGGCGACATCGGTCATGCGCGCTTCTGTGTAGCGATAGGCCGCTGCGCTGTCGCCGTCGATATTGCCGAAATTCCCCTGGCCCTCGATCAGCGGGTAACGCGAGGAGAAATCCTGCGCCAGCCGCACCAGCGCATCGTAAATCGCTTGATCGCCATGCGGATGAAATGAACCCATTACGTCTCCGACGATCTTGGCTGATTTCTTGAACGCCGTCCCGGGGTCAAGCCGGAGGATGTGCATGCCGTACAGAATGCGGCGATGAACCGGTTTCAATCCATCGCGCGCATCCGGCAGCGCGCGGTTCATGATTGTGGAGAGTGCATAGGCGAGATAACGCTCCTCCAGCGCCTCGCGCAAATTGATGCCCTCTACCGATCGTGGCGTTGGTGGTTCGACCCGTTTGCCCATGATTCGCTTCCGCTATTCGCAGGTCCGGATAGCAAAATTGCCGGCGATTTGCACGTTACACGTGCTGGACGCGGTGAATGACCACGTGGCAGACCGGCTTCTTGCCCCACACGTCCTCCGCCGCGCGCCGAAGCGCATTGCGCAGCGTCTCGCGCAATGCATCGTCGTTCCGGCGTCGCGGCCGGGGCACCGAATGGAAGGCCGTATCGAGCGCATCGGCGAGGAATGCCTCGAACGGGCTTCCCTCCCCGTCTTCCCGCGGGCCCCCGTCGACGACGATTGCAGGCTCGGTGACGATGTTGCCCTTCTCATCGATAACGACACTGGCGAGGATAACGCCGACGAACGACAGTTTGCGTCGCTTTCGTGCCGGGCCGTCGATTGCCGGCACGATCATTCTGCCGTCGACATGCAGCCTGCCTGTCGGCACCTCGCTGATCACTTCGGCCGGACCAGGCGCCAGGCGGATCATCTGTCCATTGAACAGGAGAGCTGCTTCGGGAATTCCCGCGGCCTTGGCGAACTCCACATGCGTTTCGAGGTGCCAGGCCTCCCCATGCATCGGCACCAAGAGGGCCGGCCTCAGCCAGCCGTAGAGCTCTTTCAGCTCGCCCTGTCGCGGGTGGCCGGATGAATGCACCGCCGCCTGGTCGGCCGTGACGATCCTCAATCCCGATCGCGCCAGCTTGTTGATGACGGCACTCACCGCCTTCTCGTTGCCGGGAATTGTTCGAGACGAAAACACGACCGTATCACCGGGATCGAGCGCGATCATCGGATGCGTGTCATCGGCTATTCGCGCCAGAGCCGCTCTCGGCTCGCCCTGGCTTCCCGTGCACATCAGCAAGGTTTTTTCGGGCGGTATATAACCAAACGACTGCTCGTCCAGAAATTGGCCGGCCTCGCTCAACAGGCCGACATTTCGGGCGGCATCGATCATGGTGCGCATTGCGCGGCCCGCAATGATGATTTCGCGCCCCGCGCGCCGCGCGGCATTTGCAGCCGAGGCAACCCGGCCCACATGCGAGCCGAAGGTGGTCACGACCACCCTGCCCGGCGCACGCGCCATGAGCGTGTCGAAAGCTGCCTCGACCTCATTTTCGTAAGGCGAATAGCCTTCCCTGAGAACGTTTGTGGAATCGCAAACCAGCGCGCGGACACCTTCATCACCGACTTCTCTTAGCCGGGCCTCGTTCAACGGTGGAAAAATCGACGGTTTGCGGTCGATCTTCCAATCGCCCGTGTGGACCACGGTTCCCGGCATGGTGCGAATGACCAAAGCATTGGATTCGGGGATCGAATGGGTAACCGACACGAATTCCAGGTCGAAATCGCCGAGCCTGAAGCGCGCCGACAGCGGCAGCACCTTGATTGCCACCTGGTCTAACAGGTCCGCTTCAATAAGCTTCAGCCGCAGAATTTCTGCCGCAAACCCCGTGCAGTAGACCGGCACCTGCAAGCGCGGCCACAGCCATGCCACGGCCCCCAGATGATCCTCATGGGCATGGGTCAGGACGATCCCCAGCAATCTCGAGCGATTGGTTTCCAGAAAGCTCGGATCGGGAAGCACGATATCGATGCCGGGTTCGGTTTCCTCGCCGAATTTCACGCCGAGATCGACAATGATCCAACGCCTGTCGGCTGCGGTTCCGAGACCATAGGCATAGCAATTCATGCCGATCTCGCCCATGCCGCCGAGCGCAACCAGCACCAGCTCCGTCTGATATTTCGCGTGGGGAGACGGGCTCATCGATTTGCGGCCATGTCGGCTTGGATCACTTCGCCTGCGTGCAACTCCTGCAGACCGCTCTGGTTGCGCAGGAGCAGGCCGCCCTTATCGGAAAGCCCTTCGAAATACCCTTCGATCGTCCGGCCGCCCACAGCGACACTGACGACGCCGCCGAGGCCTCGGGCCCATTGCAGCCATTCGGTACGCAGGTCTGTGAAGCCCGCGCCGGCGTTCCACCGCCGGAGGAGCCGGTCGACTTCCTCCGCCAGTGCTTCGAGCGCTTCTCCTGGCTCAACCCGCACCCCATGCGCCGCAAGGGCCGCCGCGCCATAGCGGGTGCCCGCGGGAGCACTGCGCAGGTTGAGTCCACAGCCCACCGCGAATACCATGCCCTCGCCTCGTATCGTGGATTCCACCAATATGCCGGCTGCCTTCTTGCCGTCGATCAGCACATCATTCGGCCATTTGAGTTCGAGCTTCGCCTTACTTCCGATGAACCGCCTGAGTACGCCGAGCACTGCCAGCGACACTGCCACGCTCAGACTTCCGGCGGCCGAAGCCGGCATTTCGAGCGTGATGAGCAGCGTCGCATATAGATTTCCCGCTTCCGATATCCAGCTTCGCCCCTGGCGGCCGCGGCCCTGAAGCTGGCGATCGGACCAAATCCACAACGGGCCCTGCTCGCCGGCTACCGAGAGTCGCATCGCTTCGGCATTGGTCGAATCAATTTCCCCAAGATGGTGCAATCGATAGCCGCGGGGCAGCCGGACGGAGGTTTCCATCGATGGCTAAAACAGGGAATCGGCAGCCGCCTGCGCCAGCGCCACAAGCGGCCTGGCAAACAGCACGAAGCCGAGGACGAACAAGCCGCACAGCACGTAGACCAGCCGGACTTCGCCAGGCTCCGGAACAAAAAGCCCCTGCGGTTCGTCGAAATACATCACCTTGACGATGCGCAGATAATAATAGGCTCCGATGACGCTGGATATGACGCCTATGACCGCCAGGGTCACCAGCCCGCCTTCGATCGCTGCCAGGAAAACGAAATATTTCGCGAAAAACCCGGCAAGCGGCGGTATCCCGGCGAGCGAAAACATGAACATCGCCATGATGAAGGCCATGAGCTTGTTGGTGCGCGCGAGGCCTGCGAGGTCGCCGATCTCCTCAGCAGCTCCTTCCTTGTGCCGCATGGCAATCACGCAGGCGAAGGTGCCGATGGTCATGACCATGTAGATTGCCATGTAGATGATCGTGCCGCGTACCCCGCCGGGACCGCCTGCGGCAAGGCCGACGAGCGCATAGCCCATATGGCCGATCGAGGAATAGGCCAGAAGCCGCTTGATATTATGCTGGCCGATGGCCGCAAAGGCGCCGAGCAGCATCGAAGCAACCGAGATGAAGACCAGGATCTGCTGCCAGTCGCCGGTGATCTTTGCGAACGGCACGACGAGCACGCGGATCAGCAGCGCCATCGCGGCGACCTTCGGTGCCGCGGCGAAGAACGCGGTGACCGGGGTCGGCGATCCCTCATACACATCGGGCGTCCACATGTGGAACGGCACCGCCGAGACCTTAAAGGCGATGCCGGCGATCAGGAAAACCAAGCCGACCAGCAGCCCGAGCCCTGCCCCTGTTCCCGTGAGCGCGGCTGCGATGGTTGTGAAGCTCGTCGATCCCGTCGTGCCATAGATCAGCGAAGCGCCATAGAGCAGCATTCCCGATGAAAGCGCGCCGAGCACGAAGTACTTTAAGCCTGCCTCGGAGGAGCGCGCGTTGTCGCGGTCGAAGGCGGCAATGACATAGAGGGCGAGCGACTGCAGCTCCAGTCCGACATAGAGCGAGATGAGGTCGTTGGCCGATATCATCATCATCATGCCGAGCGTGGCAAGCAGCAGCAGCACCGCATATTCGAACCGCGCCATTCGCTCGACCCGCATGAAGTCATGCGACAATATCAGTGTAACGGCTGATCCGAGCAGCACCAGCAGCTTCATCGTCCTTGCAAAGCCATCCACGATGAAGGCTCCGTCAAAAGCTTCCTGTCGCCCCGGCGGCATCCAGGCCACGACGGCGGCCGCTGCCACGATCGCCATGAGCGCGAGAACATTCACCGCCGCAATGTTGTTTTGCAGAAAAAATACCCCCGCCATGAGCAAGGCCATTGCCGAGAGCGCCAGAATAAGTTCCGGCATGACGACCGCCGCCTGGACAGAGTTGAGCAGAGCCGTCATGGCCGGGCACCATGGATCAGCGTGGCGAGACCGCCCGGTTCGACCGCCAGGCCCGCCGATTGCAAGCCTGTCAGCAGCGATTCGACCGACGCGGAGAAGATATCCAGGACCGCCGCCGGATAAACGCCGAAATGGATCGTCAGGTAGGCGAGCGGCACGAGCGCCGCAATTTCTCGGGCACTCAAATCGGGCATGTGGGCGAGCTGCGGTCTGGCCAGCGTGCCGAATACCACCCGCCTGTAAAGCCAGAGCGCATAACCGGCCGACAGAATAATGCCCGTTGTAGCGAGGATTGTCGCAGTCGTGTTCACTTTAAGGGTCCCGGCGAGCGCCAAAAATTCTCCCACGAACCCGCTCGTGCCCGGCAGACCGACATTGGCCATGGTAAACAGCATGAACACCATGGCATAGACCGGCATGCGGTGAACAAGCCCGCCATAGGCTGAAATATCCCTTGTGTGCAGCCGGTCGTAGACGACCCCGACGCACAGGAACAGCGCCCCCGACACGAGCCCGTGCGAGATCATCTGGAACATTGCGCCGTCGATCCCTTGCCGCGTCATGCTGAAGATGCCCATGGTCACGAATCCCATATGAGCGACCGAGGAATAGGCGATCAGCTTCTTCATATCCTGCTGCGCCAGCGCCACCAGCGACGTGTAGATGATTGCAACAATGGAAAGTGTGAAAATGAGCGGCGTGAAATACACCGACGCGTCGGGAAACATCGGCAGAGAGAACCGGATGAATCCATAGCCGCCCATCTTCAGCAGAATGGCGGCGAGGATCACCGAACCCGCGGTCGGTGCTTCGACATGGGCGTCGGGAAGCCATGTGTGCACCGGCCACATCGGCATCTTCACTGCGAATGAAGCGAAGAACGCCAGCCAAAGCCAGATCTGCATATTCGCCGGAAAAGCAGCGTTTTGCAGGAGCACGGTGATATCCGATGTACCGGCCTGGAAATACATCGCGAACATCGCCAGCAGCATCAGCACTGAGCCAAGCAGCGTATAAAGGAAGAATTTGAAGCTCGCATATACCCGTCCTGCGCCGCCCCAGATACCGATGATCAGGAACATCGGAATGAGCCCGCCCTCGAAGAACAGATAGAACAGGAACAGATCGAGCGAAACGAACACCCCCACCATCATCGTTTCGAGAACGAGGAAGGCGATCATATATTCCTTGACCCGGTAGGTGATCCTCCAGCTTGCCAATATGCAGATCGGCATCAGAAACGTGGTCAGCAGAACGAAGGGCATTGAAATTCCGTCCACGCCCAATCGATAGGTGGCGAAATCGCCGAGCCACGAATGCAGCTCGAGAAACTGAAATCCAGCTTGGCTGCGGTCGAAGCCGACCCATAGCGACAATGAAATGAGGAATGTGATCAAGGTGGTGAACAGCGCCGTGAACCGCATGTTCTGGACGGCAACTTGATCTTCTCCCCGCACCACGAGAACGAACAATGCGCCGATAATCGGCAGGAAGGTGACGAGTGACAGCACCGGCCAGCTGGTCATCAGCGTGCACCTCCGAACATGTACCACGTGACGAGCGCTGCGACGCCGATGAGCATGGCGAAAGCATAATGATATACATAGCCGGACTGGAGTCGCACCACGCTGCGGGTGACGTCGATTACCCGTGCCGACACGCCGTCGGGCCCCAGCCCGTCAATCAGCCAGCCATCGCCCCTGATCCAGAACAGCCGCCCCAGCCGCAAAGCAGGGCGCACGAAAATCAGGTCATAGAGTTCGTCGAAATACCATTTGTTCAGCAGGAAGTCGTATATCGGCCGGTTCGTCTCGGCCAGCCGCTGTGGCATACGCGGCCGCAGCACGTAAAACAGATAGGCGATCATGAACCCGATCACCAGCATGATGAAGGGCGCAACCTTGACGTTGAACGGCACTTCGTGCAGCCGCTGAACGATCTCGTTCTCCGGCGCCCGGTAGATCGACGTTCCCCAGAACAGGCTTTCCTCATGACCGATGAAATAATCGGCAAATATCATGCCGGCGAACAGCGAGCCTGCCGCCAGCAAATAGAGCGGGATCAGCATGACCGCCGGCGACTCATGAGCATGTTCCATCACCTCGGCGCTGGCCCGCGGCCTGCCATGGAAGGTCATGAAAATGAGCCGCCAGGAGTAGAACGCCGTCAGCAGGGCTGAGCCGACAAGCAGCCAGAAGCAAAGCGCGCTCAACGGTCCTCGATGCGCGAAAGCAGCCTCGATGACGGCGTCTTTCGAGAAATAACCCGCGGTGAGCGGAAAGCCGGTGAGCGCCAGCGTTCCGATGATCATCAAAATCCAGGTGACTCGCAGATGCCCGGCGAGGCCCCCCATGCGTCGCATGTCTTGTTCGCCGTTCAGCGCGTGGATCACCGAGCCCGATGCCAGGAACAGCAGTGCCTTGAAGAAGGCATGTGTGAACAGATGGAACATGCCGATCCCATAGGCGCCGAAGCCCATGGCCACGAACATGTAGCCGAGTTGCGAACAGGTCGAATAGGCGATGACGCGCTTGATATCGTTCTGAACGAGTGCAACCGTTCCCGCGAAGAATGCCGTTATCGCCCCCACCAGGGCCACGACCATCTGCGCATCGGGGGAAAGCTCGTAAAGCGGCGACAGACGCGCAATCAGAAACACGCCCGCCGTTACCATGGTCGCAGCGTGAATGAGCGCCGAGACCGGGGTCGGCCCCTCCATGGCATCGGGCAGCCATGTATGGAGCGGCACCTGGGCCGACTTGCCCATCGCGCCCATAAATAGCAATAGGCAGATCGTCAGCATGACATCGCTCTGAAAGCCGGCGAACTCCATGGTCTTGCCCACCTGCGCCGGCGCAGCATTGAAGATCGTATCCAGATCGACCGATCCGAAAATTGCGAAGCAGGCGAAAATACCAAGTGCAAAGCCGAAGTCGCCGATGCGGTTGACGATGAACGCCTTTATCGCCGCAGCATTGGCCGAGGGGCGGTCATACCAGAAACCGATCAGCAGATATGAGGCAAGCCCTACCCCCTCCCAGCCGAAGAACATCTGCACCAGATTGTCGGCTGTCACCAGCATGAGCATTGCAAAGGTGAAGAGCGATAGATACGCGAAGAACCGCGGCTGCGAGGCATCATGGCTCATGTAGCCGATGGAATAAATGTGCACGAGCGCGGACACCGTCGTCACTACCACCAGCATGACATGAGTAAGGGAATCGATTCTGAGCGCCCAATCTGCCGCGAGTTCGCCCGAGTGGATAAACGGCATGATCGAAATCTTGGTTGTCTCCACACCGTGCAGCGACGAAAGAAAAACCACCCAGGAAAGAATCATCGAGACGACCAGTAAGCCGGATGTGAGAACGCCCGGCCATTGCGGCGGATGGAAATGGCCATCATCATGCGGAGCCGATGTAGCCCCGGGCGAACGGTCATGCGCGTCGATATCGACCTTGAGGCTCTCGCGGGCCGCTCGCGGCAGTGCGGTGCCGAACAGCCCCGCAATCAGCGCACCGATCAGGGGAAGAAATACGATCAGCTGGTACATGCGAACCGTCAGCCCTTCATCAGGTTGATGTCTTCCACCGCAATCGAGCCGCGGTTGCGGAAATAGACGACGAGTATTGCAAGGCCGATAGCCGCTTCTCCGGCCGCCACAGTCAGCACCAGGAGAGCGAAGACCTGCCCCGTCAGGTCTCCGAGAAAGGCGGAGAACGCCACGAAATTGATGTTTACCGCCAGCAGGATGAGTTCGATCGACATCAGAATGACGATTACATTCTTGCGATTGAGGAAAATTCCGAAAATGCCGATGGTGAACAGGATTGCCGCAAGGGTAAGATAGTGGCTGAGGCCGATCGTCATGAGTACTGTCCCCTTCAGATGCCCTGTCCCGGCCGGACCTTGCGAATCTCGATGGCTGTTGCCGGCTCGCGCGCAATCTGAGCGGCGATGTTCTGGCGTTTTACGCCCTCCTTGTGGCGAAGCGTCAACACGATGGCGCCAATCATCGCAACCAGCAGCACCATGCCGGCGGCCTGAAAGAAGTACACGTATTTCGTATAGAGAATGCGCCCTAGAGCCTCGGTGTTGCTCAAAGCGTCCAGGGGCGGGATGGGCGCGGCGGCAGCACGCCCCGCCTCGGGCGAAACAGCCCAGGTGCCGAGCGCCAAAATGAGCTCGACGAGCAAGATGAAGTCCTATCGTGGCGCCGACGGGCAGATAATTCAGCATGCCTTGGCGCAGTTCCGCGAAGTCGATGTCGAGCATCATCACCACGAACAGGAAGAGCACCATGACGGCGCCGACATAGACGACCACCAGGATCATCGCCAGGAATTCGGCCCCGAGAAGGATGAACAGGCCTGCCGCGTTAAAAAAGCACAAGATGAGATACAGCACCGAATGCACGGAGTTCCGCGAGGTGATGACCATCACGGCCGAAGCGACCGCAATCGCAGCGAACACATAAAAGAAAAACGCAGTGGCTGCCATGAATTGTCCTTCCGGCCTATCTATAGGGCGCATCGAGCGCGATATTCCGCGCCAGCTCGCGCTCCCACCGGTCGCCGTTGTCGAGAAGCTTTTCTTTGTCGTAGAGCAATTCTTCACGCGTCTCGCGCGCAAATTCGAAATTCGGGCCCTCGACGACCGCATCCACTGGGCACGCCTCCTGGCAAAGTCCGCAGTAGATGCATTTCACCATGTCGATGTCATAGCGCGTCGTGCGGCGCGTGCCGTCGTTGCGGCGGGGGCCGGCTTCGATGGTGATCGCCTGTGCCGGACAGATGGCCTCGCATAGCTTGCAGGCGATGCAGCGCTCTTCCCCGTTGGGATAGCGCCGCAGTGCGTGCTCGCCGCGAAACCTCGGCGAAATCGGGTTCTTCTCGAAGGGATAGTTGATCGTCGGTTTCGCGGAGAAAAAATATCGCATGGCGAGGCCAATCGCCCAGATGAACTCGGTCAGGAACAAGGCGCGCGCCGCTCTCGTCAGTCTCATGTCCGATTCTCCTGCGGCACTCAGTTCAGCATGTCGCGAAGCGAGTTGCCGAACAGATGCTCGCCGAACAGAAATCCCAGGACCGGCAGTGCCACCAGTCCCTGCAGCCGGATAAGGTTCATGATGACGGCAGGGTCTCTGCCATGCGTCCCCGTTACTTTCTTGCGTTCATGGCGGCGTCGCATCAGTGGATAGATCGTCTGGTTTATCAGCATGACTTCTATAATGCCGGCGAGCAGCGCCGCGACGGCAATGACGATGCTGACCGGGCTGATGGCGATTAAGCGGTCGATTGTCATGGCGCCCACCCGAATGCCACGAGCACGCCGGCGGTCAGCGCGACCCACAGCAGGGAAAAGGGAAGAAAAACTTTCCAGCCGAGCCGCATCAGCTGGTCATAGCGATAGCGCGGCACGACCGCTTTCACCAGCGCGAACATGAAGAACACGAAAAACAGCTTCAGCAAGAACCACACGATTCCCGGAATCCAGGTAAAGGGCGCGACCTCAATGGGCGGCAGCCAGCCGCCAAGAAACAGGATGGCCGTCAGCGCGCACATCGTGGTGATCGCAACATATTCGCCCAGCATGAATAGCAGATAGGGGGTAGAGGAATACTCCACCATGAACCCGGCGACGAGTTCCGATTCCGCCTCCACCAGGTCGAAAGGCGGGCGATTGGTTTCCGCCAGCGCCGAAATGAAGAACACGACGAACATCGGCAGCAGCGGCAGCCAGTACCAGTTGAGCACGCCGAGCCACGGAACTCCCAGCCAGTCGGCAAGCCCCCTCTGCTGTGCGATGACGATCTCGCTGAGATTGAGCGAGCCGGCACACAACAGAACGGTGATGAGCACGAAGCCGATCGATACCTCATACGACACCATCTGCGCAGCGGAGCGCAGCGCCGCCAGGAACGGATATTTCGAATTGGACGCCCAGCCCCCCATGATCACGCCATAGACGCCGAGCGAGGAGATGGCGAAGAGATAAAGAATTCCCACATTGATGTCCGCGATCGACCAGCCGTCGCTGATCGGAATAACGGCCCAGGCCGAGAGCGCCAGCACGCAAGTCACCAGCGGAGCGATGACGAACACGCCCTTGTTCGCCCCGTCGGGGATGACCACCTCTTTGAACACAAATTTAAGCAGGTCGGCGAAAGATTGGAACAGCCCCCATGGACCGACCACATTGGGTCCGCGCCGCAATTGCACGGCGGCCCACACTTTGCGGTCGGCGAGCAGCAGATAGGCGAGGACAATGAGCAGCGATATCAGGAGCGCCAGGCTCTGGGCCACGATCAGGGCAACGGTGGTTACGATCTCCAGCATCGGCTACTCCGCTGCCTGGAGACTGGTGAGTTCGCCCCGCAATTTGCTCAGCAATGCCATGGTCGTCGAGGAACGCGCGATCGGGTTTGTGAGATAGAAATCCTTGATCGGATTGATGAACGCAGCCGCATTCCACTTCCCCTCCGCTGCCGCGAGGTCCTGCAGCATTGACGCATCCGCCGGCCTGACGATGTCAATATGCTCCAGATGCGGCACGTCCTTGTAAAGGCGCTGATGCAGCTCATGCAAATTGTTGAAGGGCAGCGGCCTGCCGATCACTTCCGAAAGCGCTCTTATAATGGCCCAATCCTCGCGCGCGTCGCCCGGCGGGAACACCGCACGGCGCGCCGTCTGCGGGCGCCCCTCGACATTCACATAAGTGCCGAACTTCTCCGTATAGGCCGAGCCCGGCAGGATGACGTCTGCCCGGTGGGCTCCTTCATCGCCGTGGGTGCCCTGGTAGATGACGAAGGCCTTGCCGAGACGGCGCATGTCGATCTCGTCTGCTCCCAGGAGATAGACGGCGTCGATGTCGCCGCTGCTGCACGCCTTGAGGATCTGTTCCGTGTTCATCCCTTGGGGACCCGGAAGCGCTCCGATATCAAGCCCTCCCACCCGCGCAGCTGCCGTGTTCAGGACCGAAAAACCGTTCCAATCCTGCTTGACCGCCCCCGCTTTCAGCGCTGCTTTGACCGCAAGGTTTAGGATCGCTGCCCCGTCCGGGCGCGCAACGGCACCCGAACCCAATATGATGAGCGGCCGCTCCGCCTTCATCAGCGTCTCGGTGAATGAAGCCCCGCCGCCGGCAAGCTCGGCCAGGGTTTCGGGCCCTGATCCAAGATAATGATAAGCATAAGTCAGATCCGTTCTTTCACCGATCAGGCCGATCGGCACCACGCGATTGCGCCAGATTTTGCGGATCCTGGTATTCAGCACCGGAGCTTCCTGGCGGGGATTGGTGCCGATCAGCAACACCGCATCGGCCTCTTCGATGCCGGCAATGGTCGCGTTGAACAGATAGCCGGCCCGTCCGCCCTTCTCGCCCAAGGGCGAGCCATCCTGCCGGCAGTCGATATTCGCCACGCCCAAGCTCTTCATCAGCTGGTTGAGCGCATACATCTCCTCGACCGCATTGAGATCGCCCAGAATTGCGGCGGTCTTTCCCGGCCCGGCGGATCGAATTTTCTCGGCGATCAAGGCAAAGGCCTCCTGCCATGATGCCGGTCTGAGCCTGCCATTCTCCTTTACATAGGGCCGGTCGAGCCGCTGAGTTCTCAGCCCGTCCCACACGAAACGGCTTTTGTCGGAAATCCATTCCTCGTTCACATCGTCGTTCTCGCGCGGGAGGATGCGCATCACTTCGCGGTCGCGCACATCCACGCGGATATTGGCGCCAAGCCCGTCCATAACGTCGATTGACTCGGTCTTTCTGAGTTCCCAAGGCCGCGCCTTGAACGCATAAGGTCGCGAGGTGAGCGCCCCTACCGGGCAAAGATCGATCACATTTCCCTGGAGCTCCGACGTCATCGCCCGCTCGAGATAGGTGGTGATCTCCAGGTCTTCGCCGCGGCCGATGGCGCCGAGCTCTTCGACGCCGGCAACTTCCGCGCTGAACCGTACGCAGCGCGTGCAGTGAATGCAGCGGTTCATCTGCGTGCTGACTAGTGGTCCGATGTATTTGTCTTCGACCGCCCGCTTGTTTTCACCGAACCGGTTCTTGTCGATGCCATACGCCATGGCCTGGTCCTGGAGGTCGCATTCTCCGCCTTGGTCGCAGATCGGGCAGTCGAGCGGATGGTTGATGAGCAAGAATTCCATCACGCCTTCCCGCGCTTTCTTTACCGCTTTGGTGCGGGTGAAGAGCTCGGGCGGTTCACCATTCGGGCCAGGCCTGAGATCATTGACCGACATGGCGCAGGATGCCTGGGGTTTCGGCATGCCTTTGACCTCAATCAGGCACATGCGGCAATTGCCGGCAATCGACAGCCGCTCGTGATAGCAGAACCGCGGCACCTCCGCGCCCGCCATCTCGCACGCCTGCAGCAGAGTGAGCCCGTTGGCGACCTCGATCTCCGTTCCGTCGACTTTCAATTTCGGCATGGCGATTCCTTCAGGCTACTCATTCGGCAGCCATTCGCCTTACGGCGCCCTCCGGATCGGGGTTGGCGGAATATTGATCGATTCTCTGCTCTATTTCGGAGCGGAAATGTCGTATCAGGCCCTGCACCGGCCATGCCGCAGCATCGCCGAGCGCGCAGATCGTGTGGCCTTCGATCTGGTAGGAGACGTCGAGCAGCATGTCGATCTCGCGCTTCTCGGCCTTTCCCCTCGCCATCCGCTCCAATACCCGCCACATCCAGCCCGTTCCTTCTCGGCACGGCGTGCACTGGCCGCAGGACTCATGCTTGTAGAAATACGCTATGCGCGATATTGCCCTGATCACGTCTGTTGATTTGTCCATGACGATGACCGCTGCTGTACCCAAGCCCGACTTGAGGTCACGGAGGCTGTCGAAATCGAGCGGACAATCTATGATCTGCTGTGCCGGAACGAGGGGAACCGATGATCCCCCTGGAATGACTGCCAGGAGATTTTCGGTGCCGCCCCGGATGCCGCCGCAATGCCGGTCGATGAGTTCCCGGAACGGAATTCCCATTTCTTCCTCGACATTGCACGGCTTGTTGACATGGCCCGAGATGCAGAAGAGCTTCGTGCCCGTGTTGTTGGGCCGCCCGAGCTTGGCGAACCAGCCTGCCCCGCGCCTGAAAATCGTTCCGGTCACGGCAATGGATTCGACGTTGTTCACCGTCGTCGGTGCGCCGTAGAGCCCGACATTGGCCGGAAACGGCGGCTTCAGCCGCGGCAATCCCTTCTTGCCCTCGAGGCTCTCGAGGAGTGCCGTCTCTTCGCCACAGATATAGGCACCCGCACCGTGATGCACATAGAGATCGAAGTCCCAGCCGTGAATATTGTTCTTGCCGATCAGCCGCGCCGCAATGGCCTCGTCCACCGCTCTCTGCAGCGCTTCTTTTCGCGAATGAATTCGCCACGAACATAGACATAGCATACATGCGCCGACATGGCTGCGCTGGCGAGCAGGCAACCCTCGATCAAGAGATGCGGATCGTGACGCATGATGTCACGGTCTTTGCAGGTGCCGGGTTCCGACTTATCGGCATTGACCACGAGATAGTGCGGCCTATCACCAACCTGCTTCGGCATGAACGACCATTTGAGGCCGGTTGGAAAACCCGCTCCGCCGCGGCCGCGCAAGCCCGACGCCTTCATCTCATTGATCATCCATTCTCGGCCTTTGTCGATGAAGGTCTTGGTGTCGATCCAGCAGCCGCGCCGCTTCGCGGCATCCAGTCCTGGGTGTGGATGCCGTAGAGATTTGTGAAGATGCGGTCCTTGTCCGAAAGCATCAGGCAGGATCCTTCTTGACGGGCGGCAGCTTCGGACTGGACCGGCCGGCCGGACTTTCCGCCTTGTCGGTCTTTTGCCGGGCCGCCGCCTTTCGAGCTTTCTCTTTCTCCGCTGGCCCGGGGCTTCCGGCAATTGCCGCGCCGGGGGTGCGCTGGATTTCCGCCGCAGCACGTTTGGCCGGCTGGGCATCGGCAGGCGCCGATGGTCCCTTGGTTACCGCAGCTGCCTCCTTCGCCTTCTCTGGCTCGGGAGCCTTTGCCGGAGGAGCAGGAGGCGGCGCTTCGATGCGCTTGAAAACGCGTTGCCCGGAGTAAAGGGTTTTGTCGGTGAGCGAAGTGAGCTTGCCCTGGGGTGCAGATGATTGCCGGCCGATCTGCGAGCCGGGTTTCACCTGCCTGCCCTGGACGATATCCTCAAGAATTCGGTCGAAAATTTCAGGGGTCAGATCCTCAAACGTATCCTTCCCGATCTGCACCATGGGCGCATTCACGCACGCGCCGAGGCACTCCACCTCTTCCCAGGAAAAACCTCGATCCGCCGACAGCCGATGCTGCTCATTGTGGATACGCCGCTTGCAGACATTGATCAGATCCTCCGCACCCCGCAACACACAGGGAGTGGTTCCGCACACCTGGACATGAGCCTTGCTGCCTACCGGCGACAGATAGAACATCGTATAGAAAGTTGCCACTTCATAGACGCGGATGAAGCTCATATCGAGAAGCTTCGCGACATATTCGATTGCCGCTCGCGATGTCCATCCGCCATTCTGCTCTTGTGCGCGCCACAAGATCGGGATCACCGCGGAGGACTGCTTGTTGGGCGGATAATTCCGCATCTGCCCCTCCGCCCAGGCCAGGTTTTCAGGAGTGAAGCTGAAACTTTCGGGCTGGACGGGATCGAGACGGCGAACGCTCATGCCCGCACCTTGATCGCGACGATGGACTTGTGGCTCATCGATCCACCTCGCCGAAGACGATGTCGATCGAACCGAGGATGGCCGATACATCGGCCAGCATGTGACCCCGGCACAGGAAATCCATGGCTTGCAGATGGGCAAATCCCGGCGCGCGCAATTTGCAGCGATAGGGTTTGTTGGTCCCGTCTGCCACCAGGTAGACGCCGAACTCTCCTTTTGGCGCCTCGACGGCAGCATAGACCTCGCCCGGCGGCACCTTATAACCCTCGGTGTAGAGCTTGAAATGATGGATAAGCGCCTCCATTGAGCGCTTCATCTCGGCCCGTCTCGGGGCACCACCTTGTTGTCGTCGGCCGATACTGGACCTTGCCCGTCCGGCGAATTGAGCCGCTCGATACACTGGTCCATGATCCGGACCGATTGCCGCATTTCCTCCATGCGGATGAGATAGCGGTCATAGCAATCGCCGTTCTTGCCAACCGGCACATCGAAATCAAGCTCTGCATAGCATTCATAAGGCTGCGCTTTGCGCAGATCCCAGGCAGCCCCGCTCCCGCGCACCATGACACCCGAAAAGCCCCACGCGAAGCATTCTTCGAGTTTCACGACTCCGATATCCACATTGCGCTGTTTGAAGATGCGGTTATCGGTCAAAAGCCCTTCGATGTCGTCCAGCACTTTCGGATGATGCGCGCAGAACACTGCAATATCGTCGATGAGCTTCTGGGGCAGATCCTGGCGCACTCCGCCGGGGCGGAAATAATTGGCATGCATCCGAGAGCCCGAAGCGCGCTCGTAGAACACCATGAGCTTTTCCCGCTCCTCGAAGCCCCAGAGCGGCGGCGTCAGCGCCCCAACGTCCATGGCCTGCGTGGTGACGTTGAGAAGATGCGACAATAGCCGCCCGATCTCTGCATAGAGCACCCGGATCAGCTGCCCGCGCCGTGGAATCTCCAAGCCAAGGAGCCGCTCGATTGCCAGGCAGAAAGCGTGCTCCTGGTTCATCGGTGCCACATAGTCGAGCCTGTCGAAATACGGAATGTTCTGCAAATAGGTCTTATATTCGATGAGCTTTTCCGTGCCGCGATGCAAAAGCCCGATATGCGGGTCGACACGCGTCACGATCTCACCGTCGAGTTCCAGCACCAGGCGCAGCACGCCATGTGCGGCGGGATGCTGAGGGCCGAAATTGATGGTGAAATTGCGCAGCTGTGCCTCGGCCATGGCTATTTTGCCTTCACTCCCGGTTTTTCATCGCCCGGCAGCAGATACTCCGTTCCCTCCCATGGTGACAGATAGTCGAAATTCCGGAATTCCTGGGTAAGCTTCACCTTGTCATAGACGACCCGCTTCTGCTCGTCGTCATAGCGAACCTCGAAATGCCCGGTCAGCGGAAAATCCTTGCGCAGCGGATGACCGGAAAACCCGTAGTCCGTGAGAATACGGCGAAGGTCGGGATGGCTGGAAAACAGCACGCCATAAAGATCGAATGTCTCGCGCTCATACCAGTTCGCCGCCGGGAACACTTCGATGACGCTCGGCACGGGGGTCGTTTCATCGGTCTCTACCTTGATCCGGACCCTGAGGTTTTCATAGGGACTGAGCAGGTGATAGACCACATCGAACCGGTTTGCCCGCTCCGGATAGTCCACCCCGCAGATGTCGATGAAGCAAACGAAGCGGCAATGTGGTTCATCGCGCAGATAGGTAAGGACCTGCACGATCGACTGCGCCTCGGCGATGATCGTCAGCTCGCCGAACGCAATCATGGTGCTGCGCACCACGCCAGCCAGCTCGGCAGCGATCTTCTCTCCCAGGTTCTTGAGCGTTTCGGAGGTGGCCACTCATCTACCGTTCGATTGTACCCGTCCGGCGGATCTTCTTTTGCAGCTGCATGATGCCGTAGACCAGCGCTTCGGCCGTCGGCGGGCAGCCCGGAACATACACGTCGACCGGAACGATGCGGTCGCAGCCCCGGACCACGGAGTAGGAATAGTGATAGTAACCGCCACCATTGGCGCAGGAACCCATCGAGATCACATAGCGGGGCTCCGGCATCTGGTCATAGACCTTGCGCAGTGCCGGGGCCATCTTGTTGCAGAGTGTGCCGGCGACGATCATTACGTCCGACTGGCGCGGCGAAGCGCGCGGGGCAAAGCCGAACCGCTCCAGATCGTAGCGCGGCATGGAGGCCTGCATCATCTCGACGGCGCAGCACGCCAGCCCGAACGTCATCCACATGAGCGAGCCGGTGCGGGCCCAGTTGATCAGGTCATCCGTCGTGGTGACGAGAAAACCTTTATCCGCCAGCTCGGCATTGACGGATGTGAAATAGTCCCGGTTGGCCGTGGCGAGTGCCGCTGCGGCAGGGGCGTCTCCGATCAGTCCCATTCCAGTGCTCCCTTCCGCCACTCATATATGAAGCCGATGGTCAGCACGCCAAGAAAAACCATCATCGACCAGAAGCCAAAAAGTCCCACCTCCTTGAGTGATATTGCCCAGGGAAACAGGAACGCGACTTCGAGGTCGAAAATGATGAACAGGATCGAGACGAGATAGAACCGTACGTCGAACTTCATCCGCGCGTCGTCGAACGCGTTGAAGCCGCATTCATAGGCGGAAAGCTTTTCAGGGTCCGGCCGGCGGATGGCAATGACCATCGCAGAAGCCATTAGGGCAATCCCCAGGCCGGCGCAGACGGCGATGAAAATTGCGACCGGCAGATAGTCCCTGAGCAGCTCAGGCATCGGTTTTCCTTGCCCCAATGCGGCCAAAATCCCGTTGTGGTGGTAGCCCATGGGCCCCATCGTCCGCAAGAGCAATTGGCTGTTGGCGCGAAAACACAAAGCAGCCATTCTCTGCAGCCATGGTTCGGCCCGCTAAAAAACAGAGGGGAATGTCCATGTCCATTCGTTCCAGGCACTCGCTTGCGATTTTGCCGTTTGCAATGCTGCTGTCTGTGCATTGCGCGGCGGCAGCCGACATTGTCGGCCGGGCGGAAAAGCTTCAGGATGGCGACACCTTCCAGGTTTGCTACGAAACCGGCTGCACCGCTATCAGGCTCTGCGGCATCGATGCACCCGAGCGTAACGATGCGGGCTACGAGGCCTCCGTCGCTGGCCTTAAGAAAATCGTTGCCGGCAAGTCGGTGCGCTGCCGGCCGGTTGAGGAAGGCACCATCTGCGATGGTCGCGCGGCACGCTCCAGCGGCAGCCGAGTGATCGCCCAATGCTTTCTCAATGGCACCAATGTCGATATTGCCAACGAAATGGTGGCCGGCGGCTACGCCTGCGATTGGGTGCAGTTTTCTAGCGGGCACTACTCGGAAAACAACACTGGCGAGCAATGCGCCAAATAGGGTTCAGGCTCATGTGCGATGGCGCGAGTGACGGGGCTCGAACCCGCGACCTCCGGCGTGACAGGCCGGCGCTCTAACCAACTGAGCTACACCCGCAGCAAGGCTGTGGGATAGAGGAGCCTCCGAGGGCTGTCAACCGGCAGGAGGATTTACCTGCGGCCCTGATCGTTCCTCCAGCACATGTTTGGGACATGCTGAATTGATTGGAAAGTCGAAAGGGACCTGACTTGCCGACCAATGGTGGGCGGTGAGAGACTCGAACTCCCGACCCTCTCGGTGTAAACGAGATGCTCTACCAGCTGAGCTAACCGCCCATGCCCCTCATAGGCTGAACCCGACGGAACAGGCAAGCGTCTCAACGGCGGGGCTCAGCCGCTGATCGCCTGCTTGAAGATTTTGCCTGCGCGGAATTTTGGGTTTTTGGTTTCCGGTATATCGATCGTTTCCCCCGTCCGCGGGTCGCGCCCGGTCGAGGCCTTGCGCCGGGATACTCTGAAGGTACCGAAACCGACGAGCCGCACCTCATCACCGTTCTGCAGCGCCTTCATGATGTTCTCGATCGTCGCCTCCACCGCTTCGGTCGCATCCCGATTGGTGAGTTTGGTCTCCTTGGCCACCTTGGAGATGAGCTCCATTTTGTTCATGGTCGGTCCTCCGTGATCATGCGTCCAACCCAGCCCGGCAGCGGAACCCCGCTGCGCAAGCATCGTCGCGCCGTCTAAGGACCGAAATCCAAGGATTTTCAGGTTAATACTCGGTTAACGCCGCTCGGGGCCTTCAGTTAGAGCTCTGTTTTTCCATGACAAAGCCCGAAGAAAAAGGGCGGCCGCTTGCGACCGCCCTTGCAACTGATTCGCTCAATCCCGCTAATGCGCCCTGAGACCTTCCTCCCGTCCGGCTTTTGCGCGGGCCGCGGCGGCGGCTTCTTCGGCCTCCTCGTTCCATTCGATGCGCTGCAGCTTGCGGGTCAGGCCGATCTTCAACACGTCGTCCATGCGGGCAACCGGAATAATCTCCAGTCCCGATTTCACGTTATCCGGGATCTCGGCAAGATCCTTGGCATTCTCCTCAGGGATTAGAACCTTTTTCATTCCACCCCTGAGCGCGGCGAGAAGCTTCTCCTTGAGCCCGCCGATCGGCAGAACCCTGCCGCGCAGCGTGATCTCGCCAGTCATGGCCACATCCCTCTTCACCGGGATGCCTGTCATGACCGACACGATTGCCGTGACCATGGCAATTCCGGCCGACGGACCGTCCTTCGGCGTCGCGCCTTCCGGAACGTGAACGTGAATGTCGCGCTTGTCGAAAAGCGGCGGCTTTATGCCGAAGTCGATCGAGCGCGACCGCACATAAGAGGAAGCCGCCGAAATGGATTCCTTCATGACGTCGCGGAGATTTCCCGTGACGGTCATTTTGCCTTTCCCCGGCATCATCACGGCTTCTACCGTGAGAAGCTCCCCGCCCACTTCCGTCCATGCCAGGCCGGTGACAACGCCCACCTGATCCTCCTGCTCAGCCTCGCCGTAGCGGAATTTCGGCACCGACAGGAACGTCTCGAGGTTTTTCTTGGCGATCTTGATCTTCTTCGTCGTTTTCGACTTCAGGAGTCCCTTGACCGCCTTGCGGGCCAGCGTGTTGATCTCGCGCTCGAGATTGCGTACCCCCGCTTCCCTTGTATAGCGGCGGATCAGCTCCATCATGGCGTCCTTGCCGATTTCGAACTCGCTGCTGTTGAGCCCGTGATGCTCCATGGTCTTTGGGATAAGGTGACGGTAGGCGATTTCCGCTTTCTCGTCCTCCGTATATCCGGCGATGCGGATGATTTCCATCCGGTCCATCAGCGCTGGCGGAATGTTCAGCGTGTTGGCTGTTGTGACGAACATCACATTCGTGAGATCGTATTCGATCTCCAAATAATGATCCATGAACGTCGAATTCTGCTCTGGATCGAGCACCTCGAGCAGGGCCGAGGATGGATCGCCCCGAAAGTCCATGCCCATCTTGTCGATCTCGTCGAGCAGGAACAGCGGATTGACCTTCTTGGCTTTGCGCATCGACTGGATGACCTTGCCGGGCATCGAGCCGATATAGGTTCGCCTGTGGCCGCGGATTTCCGCCTCATCGCGCACGCCGCCCAGCGACATGCGAACGAACTCGCGGCCCGTTGCCCTGGCAATCGATTTGCCCAGCGACGTCTTGCCAACGCCCGGCGGACCAACCAGGCAGAGAATGGGACCGCGCAGCTTGTTGGTGCGGGTTTGGACTGCCAGATACTCGACGATTCGTTCCTTGACCTTTTCCAGGCCGAAATGGTCCTTGTCGAGAACGTCCTCGGCAAAGCTCAAATCGCGCTTGACCTTGCTTTTCTCACCCCAGGGAATGCCGAGCAGCCAGTCGAGATAATTGCGCACCACCGTCGCTTCTGCCGACATCGGGCTCATCTGGCGAAGCTTCTTCATCTCCGCTTCGGCGCGTTCGCGTGCTTCCTTGGAGAACTTGGTATTCTTGATGCGCTGTTCGAGCTCGTTTAGCTCATCGCGCTCCTCGCCATCGCCCAGCTCCTTCTGGATGGCCTTCATCTGCTCGTTGAGATAGTACTCGCGCTGGGTTTTCTCCATCTGTCGCTTCACCCGCGAGCGGATGCGCTTCTCGACCTGCAGCACGGAGATTTCGCTCTCCATCAGAGCATAGACTTTTTCCAGCCGGCCGGTGACCGAAGGAATCTCCAAAAGTTCCTGCTTTTCGGCAAGCTTGATGGCGAGATGGGCAGCCACAGTGTCCGCGAGCTTTGCATAATCGGTGATCTGGCTGATCGTCGCCAGCACCTCTTGCGGCACTTTCTTGTTGAGCTTTACGTAACTGTCGAATTGCGAAACGACTGTTCTGGCGAGCGCCTCGGTTTCCTTGTCTTCGACGGACTCGGAGGCAATAGCTTCGACGATGGCCTCGTAGAAATCTTCGCGCGGGGTAAAGCCGGTGATCTTGGCACGGCTTGCGCCCTCCACCAGAACCTTGACCGTGCCGTCGGGCAGCTTGAGAAGCTGCAGCACCGAGGCGACGGTGCCGACGCCATAAAGTGCGGCGGGCTCCGGATCATCGTCGGCAGCATTCTTCTGCGCCACGAGGAGAACCTTCTTGTCCTCCCGCATGACCTCTTCCAGCGCCTTGATCGATTTCTCGCGCCCGACGAACAGCGGCACGATCATATGCGGAAATACAACGATGTCCCGCAATGGCAGCACCGGATAGACGAGCTCGGCCAATCCGCTTTTCGTCACTCTGCCCAACGGATCAGTCATGATGCACACCCTTTCATTTTTCGCCGCGCCGCCGGCCCGGCTTTGCCGCCCGCGAATCTCCAAGGAAGGTGAAAATTGCGGTGAAAATACGAGAAAGCCGGGATGGAGCTCGATGAGCCTCTTGTTTCCAGCCCGCGCCAGCCTAACACCCTATCAGGCAGGGTTGATTCGGTCAGGTCAGGATGGTGAATTGAACAACAAAATGGCGGTAGGGCGAGGCAAATTCAACCCCTGTTTCGTTCTGTCCGGCTGCCGGCCCGTTCTGTCGAGGCTGCAACCTCTAGGCGAAACTGTCTAGGCCGAGGCCGGAGCCACTTTTGCCGGCTTCTCCCGGTCGGAATAGATCAGCAGCGGCTTGGCCTCGCCGTCCACCACTTCGTTGGAGATCACGACCTCCTGCACGCCATTCATGCTCGGCAGGTCGAACATCGTGTCGAGCAGGATCGCTTCCATGATCGAACGCAGGCCGCGTGCGCCTGTTTTGCGGTCGATGGCGCGCCTGGCGATCGACTTGAACGCATCCTCGGTAATGTTGAGCTTGATATCTTCCATTTCGAAGAGCCGCTGATATTGCTTTGCCAGCGCGTTTTTCGGCTCAACAAGAATCTGGATCAAGGCCTCTTCGTCGAGATCCTCGAGCGTGGCGATGACCGGGAGGCGCCCAACGAACTCCGGGATCAGGCCGAATTTGAGCAGGTCCTCGGGTTCCAGCCCGCGTAATACGTCCCCCGTGCGCCGATCGTCGATCGACTTGACCTCGGCGTTGAAGCCGATCCCTGAGCCTTTGCCGCGCGCTGCGATGATACGCTCGAGCCCCGCGAAGGCGCCGCCGCAGACGAATAGAATATTGGTCGTATCGACCTGCAGGAACTCCTGCTGCGGATGCTTCCTGCCTCCTTGCGGGGGCACGGATGCGATCGTGCCTTCCATGATCTTGAGCAGCGCCTGCTGCACGCCTTCGCCTGAAACATCGCGCGTGATGGACGGATTGTCCGATTTGCGCGAAATCTTGTCGACTTCGTCGATATAGACGATTCCCCTCTGGGCGCGCTCAACATTGTAATCCGCTGCCTGCAGCAGCTTCAGAATGATGTTCTCGACGTCTTCACCGACATACCCTGCCTCGGTGAGGGTCGTGGCGTCGGCCATGGTGAACGGCACGTCGAGAATGCGCGCCAGGGTCTGGGCAAGCAGAGTCTTGCCGCAGCCCGTAGGGCCGACCAGCAGAATATTCGATTTGGCCAGCTCGACGTCGTTGTTCTTAGCCGCATGGTTGAGCCGTTTGTAGTGATTGTGTACAGCCACCGATAACACGCGCTTGGCGTGGTCCTGGCCGATGACGTAATCATCGAGGACCTTGCATATTTCCAACGGTGTCGGCACTCCGTCGCGTGATTTGACCAGCGAGGTCTTGTTTTCCTCGCGGATGATGTCCATGCACAATTCTACGCATTCATCGCAGATGAATACGGTTGGCCCCGCAATAAGCTTGCGTACCTCGTGCTGCGACTTCCCGCAGAAGGAGCAATAGAGGGTGTTCTTGCTGTCGCTTCCGCTCGATTTGCTCATGGCTCTCACCTCATTTCGACCAGCGGGGACTACGCACCCTACCTGGAACTTTTGCCCTCAAACTACACACGGGGCGGCTGCCGTCAAATCGGCCGGCGCAAAGACATATCTCAGCATGCGCTGCGTTGGTTAATCAAGGATTGATTGAGCCGGGATATGCGGCTGCGGCAATCACGCTTAAGGTCGAAAACCGCAGCGTGCTTAAGCCTTTCCTTCAACGGGCACCGGCCGTTTGTCGATAACCTTGTCGATTAGGCCGAAATCCCTCGCACCGTCGGCCGTCAGGAAGGTGTCGCGCTCCAAGGCGTCTTCGATCACGTCGAGCTTCTGCCCCGTGTGCTTGGAGTAAAGATGATTGAGGCGGTTGCGCATCTCCAGGATCTCCTTGGCATGACGCTCGATATCCGAGGCCTGGCCCTGGAATCCACCCGAGGGCTGATGAACCATCACCCTCGCGTTTTTCAGGGCGAAGCGCATATCTTTTTCACCCGCGCACAGCAAAAGTGAACCCATGGAGGCGGCTTGGCCGATCACCGTCGTCGAAACCGCCGGACGGATGAACTGCATGGTGTCGTAGACCGCCATGCCGGAGGTAACCACCCCGCCGGGCGAGTTGATGTACATCGAGATCTCTTTCTTCGGATTCTCCGCCTCCAGAAACAACAGCTGCGCCACTATCAGCGTCGCCATGTTGTCTTCCACCGGCCCGGCGACGAAGATGATGCGCTCCTTCAACAGCCGTGAATAAATGTCATAGGCGCGCTCGCCGCGGCTCGTTTGTTCGACGACCATGGGAACGAGCAAATTCATATATTGATCGATTGGGTCTCTCATAGGTGTCCTTGGGTCAATGGCCCGAATCAGGCCCGACCTTGCCCATAGATAGGTGATCCCTGCCTGGATCGGAAGGCCCGCAGCCGCTGGCTAGCGATCATGGGCGTGATGGTCATGATCATCGTGTTCATGATCGTGATGGTGATCGTGCCCATGCTCGTCGCCGTGTGCATGGTCGTGGCTATGATGGTCGTGATCACCGTGATCATGCGGCGGGCCAACGGGGTGGAACTCCTGATCTTCTTCCACGGCCTTCGCCAGTTCCTCGCGCGTGACCTTCTTTTCGGTCACTTTCGCTTGGGCGAGAATATACTCTATCACCTTCTGCTCGAACACCGGGCCGCGCAGCTCGATTAGCGCATTGGCATTTTTGCGATAGTAATCGATGACTTTCCGTTCCTGGCCGGGGAACTGCCGGGCCCGCTCCATCAGTGCCCGCTGCATCTCCTCGTCGGATATTGTCACGCCCGCCTGCTCGCCGACCGTACCCAGAAGCAGGCCAAGTCGCACCCGGCGGTTGGCAATCGCCTGATACTCCGTGCGAGCCTCTTCCTCCGTCGTGTTTTCATCGGCAAAGCTTCGACCTGACTGCTGCATCTCGCGCTGTAGAGCAGCCCAGATCTGATTGAACTCGCCATCGACCAGCCGCTGCGGGAGCTCGAAATTATATTGAGCGTCGAGTTGATCCAGTATGTCGCGCTTGAGTTTCATGGCCGACATCTGCGCGAATTCGGCCCCAAGCCTAGACTTCACATTCGTTTTCAGCGCATCGAGATTTTCCAGCCCGAGTTTCTGAGCCAGCGCATCGTTGATCTCGGCTTGTTTTGGCGCCGCAACGGATTTTACCGTGACGTCGAATTCGGCAGGTTTGCCGGCAAGCTTCTCAACGCTGTAGTCCGCCGGAAACTCCGTTTTGATGAGCCGCGCCTCGCCAGCCTTGGCTCCGATCAGCTGATCCTCGAAGCCCGGCAGGAACTGTCCCGATCCCAGAACCAAAGGCACATCATCGGCACTGCCCCCCTCGAACGCTTCGCCGTCGATCTTGCCGATGAATGACAGCATCACGCGATCGCCCTTCTGCGCGTCGCCATCTGCTTTCGTTTCAAACTCGTTATTTTGCGCAGCGATTCGGCCTAAGGCATCGTCCACCTGCTGATCCGTAACATCGACCGTCAGTTTGTCGATCTGAAGGGTAGCAAAGTCCTTGACCTCTATTGGCGGCACGATTTCGAACGTCATAGTGAAGGCGAGATCGCTCTTGCCATCCATCATTTTCTCGATCTCGCCCTGGTCCTGCGGCAGGTCGATCTGTGGCGAATAGGCAGGCTTCAGCTGACGCTCCGCCAGCGCCATCTTGCTGGAATCGTCGACTTTCTTCTGCACGACTTCGGCCATCACCGACTTGCCGTAGATGCGGCGAAGGTGGTTGACCGGCACCTTGCCCGGACGAAAGCCCTTCAGGCGGACCTGCCCGCTCAGCTCTCCGAGACGCGATGAGAAGTCGCGTTCGAGCTCCGAGGCGTCAACCACGACCTTGAGGGATCGCTTGAGACCTTCATTGACGGTTTCGGTAACTTGCATGAGCGCTCAATCCTTTTGCAGTGCCATCCGCACTGCACTTTTCTGATCACCTTGCGTCCGGCCCAACTATCGTCGATGGGTGAAACTGGTGCGGGCGGAGGGACTTGAACCCCCACGGGCTATGCCCACAAGATCCTAAATCTTGCGTGTCTGCCAATTTCACCACGCCCGCCTTGGAGCGACCCGGACCGCGGCAACCGGGCGCTTCTATAGCAAAGGCTCTCGGCTCATGCCAATGGAGTTTTGCTGCTTGGCGAGCCGCTGCAGCACCTGCGGGATCCTGTCGGGCAAATCCTCAGCGATAAGACCCCTGCCGAAAGCGAGAGCAGCCTCGCCGTGAATGAAAACGGCTGCCGCCGCTGCTTGCAAGGGCTCCATGCGCTGGGCAAGAAACCCGCCGATCATGCCTGCCAGAACGTCTCCTGTCCCTGCCGTGGCAAGCCCCGGTGGCGCGTTCGTATTGATCGCTGCCATGCCATCAGGCGCGGCGACGACGGTGTCGGCACCCTTGAACACCACGATGGCCCCTGTAAGCAGCGCCGCTTGCCGCGCCATCGCGACCTTCGATGCCATGGGTTTAACCAGCTCTTTGAAGAGCCGGGCGAACTCCCCGGCATGGGGCGTCATCACGACCGGCCGCTTCGGCGACTCTGCCACGGCCGTGTAAAGCTCTTCCGCGCTGTCTTCGAACGATGTCAAGGCGTCCGCATCGAGCACCACGGAGGCTCCCGAAGCCAACGCTGCGAGGACCTTGGCGCGAGTTTCCTGGCCGACACCGAGTGCTGGTCCGAGCACGGCCGCATTGCGCCGTTTGTCGGCCAAAATCCCCGCCAGGGCCAGAGCGTCATCTGCTTCAGCGAGCATGATCGAGGTGAGATGGGCGGCATTGATGTCAAGCGCCGCCCTTGGTGATGCGACCGTCACAAGCCCTGCGCCTATGCGCAGTCCGGCCGTTGCCGCAAGCCGGGCTGCTCCCGTATTCCAAGGGCCACCGGAGGCGACGACCAGATGCCCCGCGGCATATTTATGTTCGTCTGCATTGCGTTGCGGCAATGTCCATAACAGCTCCGTGTTTTCGAAGAGCCGCGGCGCAGCGGAGGCCACGGCCTCATTATTTATGCCGATATCCGCAACGATGACCTCGCCGCAAAGCCCTCGTCCCGGGTAAAGCAGCAGCCCTGGCTTTTTACGGCAGAACGCCACCGTCAGATCCGCCTTGACTGCCGTGCCCAGGACCTTGCCGGTCTCGCCATGGATCCCGCTTGGAATATCGACGGCGGCGACCGGAACATCGAGGAGAGGGAGCTTGTCGATCAGTTCCGCCGCGATCCCCGCGATGGGTCGCGAGAGGCCGGTTCCGAACAGCGCATCGATAACGAGCCTGCTCCCGTCCAGCGCCTGCGACGATGCTGGAAAAATGTCGCCCTGCCAAAGCGCAGCCATGGCCGCAGCCTCGCCGAGGAGCGACATGCCTTCGCCGACGAGCACCACGCGCACGGCCCAGCCCTCGCGCTGCAGATGGCGTGCGACGACAAACCCGTCACCGCCATTGTTGCCGGGGCCGCAAAGCACCAATGCAGGCCGTTTTGTCCACCGTTTGATGATCGTCTCGGCCACCGCCCTGCCCGCGTTCTCCATAAGCGCGTGACCCGTAACGCCTCCCTTCATCGCGTGCTGTTCAGCCAGCGCCATCTCCTTCGGCGTCAGCAGTTCGAGGTGGTGAGCTGAGGACGGCGCGGGCATGGCTGGGGCTCCTGGAACACACCGTCCCTTTACCACTTTCCAAGTCCCAGGCCCCTGTTTAGCAATCGTTAACGACCCGGCTTTACGACTCATGGTTGCTTTTGCTGCTTAAATGAATCCAGAGTTGTATCATGCACCGGCGTAACTTTAGCGAAAATACCTCAGGCTCCGTGGCAGTCATCCTCGGTATCGTTGCGACGGTCCTGATTGGTGCTGCGGGAGTAGCGGTCGATTTCGTCAACGCTTCTTATATACGCACATCGCTCCAGCATGCGCTGGACAGCGCGGTTCTTGCGGCTTCCTCAAGTCACGTCGAAACGGAAAGCGAGGCCGAGGCCCTTATTCACAAATATATGGACTCCAACTGGAAACAGAAGTTTCCGACCCTCGCAGTCGATATCAAACCAAAGCTGGGCAAGGACAATATCACGAGCGACGCGACCACCCAGGTGCCCACAATGTTGATGGGGATTCTTGGTATCGAAGACATTGGGATTCGCGTGTCCTCCACAGCCACCGCTTCGGAGAGTACACTCGAGTTGGCCATGGTGATCGACAACTCTTCTTCCATGCAGTCCAATCTGAACCTGTTGAAGACTTCCCTCCTCGCTGTCACCGAAACGCTCGACAGCAGCCTTTCCACGGATGTTAAATATGCGATCGTTCCCTATAGCGTCTATGTGAATGTTGGAACATCCAACAAGAACAAGTCGTGGCTGTCATTCAGCGAAGCGGACAAGAAGTCTTGGACGGGCTGTGTCGGTTCGCGCAACTATCCTCTTGAGCTTGAAGACTCCGATTCCACCGCTATTCCGACCGTAACGACAAGCCGCTGCAATCCGACAGAGCTGTTGCCCCTGACATCCGATGTCAGCAAGGTCGAAGACTGGATCTCGGATCTGGAGGCCGAAGTTGACGACACCTACTTGGCTTCGGGACTAATCTGGGGCATCCGCGCCCTCTCCGAGCAGGACCCCTTGGACGAAGGAGCCGCCGACGGTGAGGCGCAAAAGATCCTCATTTTCCTCACCGATGGCTATTCGACCTTTGGTCCCTCCTACCCAGGGCATGAGACCGAAGACACTGTGGGCGATGCAACGACCATACTCTCCGCGCAGTGCACCAATGCAAAAGATCAAGGCATCATCATCTACACCGTCGCCTTCGGTGCATCGGAGGTTGGAGAAGCCATGCTCCGCGACTGTGCGTCGAGCACGGGGCACGCCTATGTGGCGGACGGCGCGGGTGACCTCGTAACGGCATTCGCTGCCATCGCCACCAAGCTCTCGACCGTCTATCTCTCGCAATGATGACCACGATCCGCGATATGGACAAGGCGAGACTGGCCATGGGCTCAACCGACACCCTGTCGAAACAGGGAGCACGGGCAGTCATGTTTGTTTTCTTGCTCGCCGTTCTCATGGCACTCTCTGCGATCTTTTTGATCCTGAGCGGCGAGCGGTACCGAACCGCAGCCTCGGAGCGTCTGCCGGATATCGACGACGGCAAAAGCGCTCTATCGAGAAGTGCCGGCAAGGCAGCGCAGCCACCGAGATATAAAGTCGAATTGCGTGCCTAATTCCTGCTCATCTGCTGAAACTTTGGGCAGGGCTTCCAATGGTTCCCTCCAGGAACCGTAGATAAGGCCTTGAAATCGAGCACCCTTTAGCGATCGCCGCAATGGCATGCGGCTTGCCATGGGAATCCGACACCACCAGAGGGGTCACCCATGAAAAAAATCGAAGCCATCATCAAACCCTTCAAGCTCGATGAGGTGAAGGAAGCTCTTCACGAAGTCGGCTTGCAGGGCATTACGGTGACCGAGGCGAAGGGCTTTGGCCGACAGAAAGGCCATACCGAACTTTACCGAGGGGCGGAATATGTGGTCGACTTTTTGCCCAAGGTGAAAATCGAAATCGTTCTCGCTGACGATCTGGTCGACCGGGCTGTGGAAGCGATCACCAATGCGGCCCGCACCGGCCGGATCGGCGATGGCAAGATTTTCATCCTCAATGTCGAACAAGCCATCCGCATCAGGACCGGCGAGTCGGGCACCGACGCGCTTTAACTCACCGTGATTTGAATCAACCCAGGGAAGCTCATGCCAAACACCAAGAATGTCGAAGAGGTTCTGAAACTCTTCAAGACCAAGGATGTGAAATTCGTCGACCTCCGCTTCACCGATCCACGCGGCAAGCTGCAGCACGTGACCATGGACGTGTCGCTGATGACCGAGGAGGCATTTACTGAAGGTCTCATGTTCGACGCCTCCTCCATTGCCGGCTGGAAGGCCATCAATGAATCCGACATGACCCTGCTGCCCGATCAAACCAGCATCCATATGGATCCGTTTTATGCACAGGCGACCGCCGCGATTTTTTGCGACATCCTCGAGCCGACAACCGGCGAAGGATATCCGCGTGACCCGCGCATGGTCGCCAAGCACGCCGAGGCCTATCTGAAACAGACCAAGGTCGGCGACACGGTATTCGTCGGCCCGGAGGCGGAATTCTTCATCTTCGACGATGTGAAATTTGCTACCGAACCGTACAATACCGGCTTCAAGATCGATTCCTACGAACTGCCCCTCAACGGCGACCGCGATTACGAAACCGGCAACACCGGCCATCGCATGCGCACCAAGGGCGGCTATTTCCCGGTCAACCCGCAGGATTCTGCGCAAGACATCCGCTCGGAAATGCTTGCCACCATGGCGCAGATGGGCGTGACGGTGGAAAAGCACCATCATGAGGTGGCTTCAGCCCAGCATGAGCTCGGCATCAAATTCAATGCCCTCGTGCGCATGGCCGATCAGATGCAAATTTACAAATACGTGATACAGAACGTCGCCCACGCCTATGGAAAAACGGCGACCTTCATGCCGAAACCCGTTAAGGGCGATAACGGCTCCGGCATGCATTGTCACTTCTCGATCTGGAATGAAGGCAAGCCGCTCTTCGCCGGCAATCAATATGCTGATTTGTCGGAGCTGTGCCTCTATTTCATCGGCGGAGTCATCAAGCACGCCAAGGCCTGCAACGCCTTTACCAACCCCTCTACCAATTCATACAAGCGCCTGGTGCCGGGATACGAGGCACCGGTGCTGCTTGCCTACTCCTCGCGTAACCGCTCGGCCTCCTGCCGCATCCCCTTCGGCACCGGGCCGAAGTCGAAGCGAGTCGAGGTCCGTTTTCCCGATCCATCGGCCAATCCCTACCTGGCTTTTTCCGCCATCCTCATGGCCGGCCTCGACGGCATCCAGAACAAGATCCATCCAGGCGATCCGATGGACAAGAATCTCTACGATCTTCCGCCAGCCGAGCTCAAGAACATCCCGACCGTCTGCGGAAGCTTGCGCGAAGCACTCGAAAGCCTGAGCGCCGACCGCGACTTCTTGAAGAAAGGCAGCGTTTTCTCCGATGACCTGATCGACAGCTACATCGAGTTGAAGACGGAGGAAGTGATCCGCTTCGAGCACACGCCGCATCCGATCGAATACGACATGTATTACTCCTGCTGAAGCCCTGCTCCCTGGCTAAGGCAAGAGAAGGCCGGTAGGCCGTTGGGCGTCAAGCTGCCTGTTCCTGTTCTGCCTTAGCCAGCGGAAGAGTGACGCGGAAGCTTGTGCCCACGCCCTGTTGCGAGTTCACTGTGAGCTTGCCGAAGTGCTGCTCCACCAACTGTTTGGCCGTTGGCAATCCAAGCCCCGCCCCGAAGCTCTTTGTGGTGAACAGCGGCTCGAAGATCTTTTCCAGGGAATCCTTCGGAATACCCGGGCCATTGTCGGAGATCTCGAGGAAAACCTGATCGCCGATCAATCCCGTCTGCACCTTGATTTCTCCGAACCCCTTCGATGCCTTGATGGCCTCGGTGGCGTTCTGGACAAGGTTGACAACGACGCGGCGAAAACGCTCCCCATCGGCCATGATCTTTGCATCCGAGCCGCGCAGGTCGGTGAACAGTCGGATTTCGACGGGCAGCTTTTGCTCCTCGAGGATATCGCCAACGAGCTGCTGCAGGCGCACGGGCCGCAGCTCGACATCGCGCTGGCGCGTATATTCGAGGAGATCGCCGATGATGTTGTCGCAGCGCAAAATGCTGCGCTCTGCGCGATCGGTGTTTGCCAGAACCTTCTCGCGGTTTCCGGCGAACTGCCGGATCAGGAACAGCGAATTGCGAATGGCAGCCATCGGATTGCGCAGCTCATGGCTCACCGTTGCCGTCAGCTTTCCAAGAGTTCGACAGCCGCTCGCTTTGCACCATCGTTTGCTGCATGCGCTTCATCTCGGATATCGCATCCTCGAGAGTTGCATTGGTCCGCGTGATGTCTTCTCTCTGAGCGGAAATCTCGCCGAACATCTTCACGATGCCGCGCATCGCCAGATACCCGGTAAGCAGAGCCGGTATCATCGCCAATATCATGAGCCCGAGCAGCCTGTCGCGCGCCTCGGTAATTGTCGCCTCGAACAGCGGATGATGGCTGCCGAGCTCGTGTTTTACCCGTTCGATACGGTCGCTGATATCGGCCTTGAGCGAAATTTCCAGCGATTTCGTTTCCGCCATCAGCTTCATGATGAAGCTCATGTAGACATGCGATCCAGCGAGCCGGTTGAGCCGCTCGGCGGCGCTGATATATGCGTAATATTTCGAACGGACGATGCCGAAGAACGGATGCCAGCTGTCGGGGAGTTCTCCCCCGGCCAGCGCTGCGCTTCGCGCGGCTGGCTTCATGAGCTCCTGGAGCTGGAAGAATGCCTGCATGAAATGCTGTTTGCCCGCCAGGAACTCCGCGGCATGATCGCGCTCCAGCTGTTCGCGCGAGACGGCATGTTCGATCCGGTTGACGGCACCGAGCATCATGAATTCGTCGTCGGCTGCGGCAAGCTCGACGATCGACCCGCGCATCTGCTCCAGACTGAGCAGCTGCTGGGTCAATTGGTCATAGCTGGCGCGTTGCTGCCGCAATTCCCCGGCGCTGTGATAAACCAGTCCTACCAGCGCCAGCCAGCTCAGCAAGACGGCGCATCCTGCGATGATCAGAAACCGGTTCGGATTCATTCCCGCATTCCAAAAACCAATTGCAGCCTTAGATTGCCATGGCGGGAGTTAACAAAGGGCTTCAAGGCCTTCGCATGCCGTGCGACGACCGTTAACGGACCTTCCCTTAAACGAAGGAGATTAATACCCCTCAGGCAGCCTCGCGCCTCAGCGGCTGGCACATGCAGTGCACCCCTCCCCCGGCCCAGGTGAACATCGTCATTTCCGGATCGTAAACCTGGAACCCGGCCGCACGCATTTTTCCGTTCAGCTCCCGCGCGCCTGCCGTCGACAGTACCCGATCGTTGCCGAGCGCCACGACATTGCAGCCAAGCGCCATCGTTTCGCGGAAACTTGCAGGAATAATTTCAATTTTCTTCAATTTGAGCCAATTGACAATATCGTCTTCCGTGGTTTCCATGCACACCGCCGCGCAATTCTCGTTAAGCATGCACACCATCAAGTCGATGTGGACATAAAACTGATCGATCGGCGCAAACTTGATTTCCCAGCCTTCGCCGCCGAACCAGCCCGCCACCTGGCGGGCGGCCACTTCCTCGCTGCGGTGGTCGGTATAGCCGACGAGTGCGGCACCCGGCCGAATGATGTTGAAATCACCGCCCTCGAAATTACCGGCACTCACCATGTCGTAGATCGGAATGCCGTTTTCCAAATAGAACCGCAGTACCGGTGCATATTCCCCGCGCCGGCGCGGATTGGCGAGCTGGCAGATGACGGCGCCGTAAGGCGTCATGAACGAGGAGTTGCGCGCATAGACCTGATAGGGGAGCCGCTCGTCGATAGGTAGGAAATGGCAGGTGACTCCCGCCTCCTCATAGGCATCCACCATCTCCCGGTGCTGGCGCATGGCGACCTGTTTGTCGAATTTGTAGCCCTTGCGCATCGTGTCGCGAACGAGCGACGACCATGCCGCGTTCTCCAGCCCAAGCCAGCGGAAACTCTCGGCCGGACCGAGCAGCACGTCTTTAAGCGGGCCGGTTTCCGACTTGAGATACCACTTCTTCATCTCGGGCGTGCCGCCGCCCTCAACTCGTGCACGAAGTGAAATCGTCTCGCTTTGACCAGGCTTCATTGCTCTCTCCAGCTCTTTGATTGCCTACAACCATAGGCGCGCCGCTGGAGCCCGCCAAGGCCCAGAACTCAGTAGCCGGCTTCGAAATATTCCTTAACCGTCAAGGCGAAGAATTCGACGGCTTGCGTGCGCCCACCGCCCACTTGAAACGTTGGATCGGACTTGATCGGCTGCATGCCGATACGCTTGGCAAGCCGCAGCGAGGCGGAATTTCCGCTCATCACCTTGCACCATAGCCGCTCGCACTCCAGCCGCTCGAAAGCTTGTGCCAGGAGCGCCCGTCCGATTTCTGCCCCAAGGCCGAGCCGCCACAGATCGGGATTGACGCCCCAGCCCACTTCCGCGAGGTGACCGTTGCACAGCAGGAATCCGTCCGCGATTGCTACGCCGCTCTGCTTCAACTCCCCCGCAAAGACATAGGCATTGCGCACCTTCAGGTTTTGCCGCGATACCGCTCGCATCACGTGATGCCGGATCGACTGTGCGGTTCCGAGCCGCACGGAAATATGCCGCTGGTAATCGGCACGCGTCATATAGGCGGTGAAATCATCGGCATCGCGCATCTCGATCTCGCGAACGATGAGGCGGGGTGTCTCGAGCGCCGGCAATTTCAGAAGCGTCGTCATGAGCCGATCCTACATCGTTGCACCGGGCGGCGAAAGTGCGGGCGATCTGTGACGGCACCAGAGGAATCCAGGTTGACGGGCGGTCAAGCCGCCACGGTTTTTTCCAGTGCCGGCGCGACCCATTTTTCAAGAAAGTCGGTGAACCAGCGCCCAAGTTCCTCGTCATATTTCGCATGATCGGCGAGCTGCCGTTCAGGGGGATGAGCGCCATCGGCAAAATTGCGCTCGCCGCGCCGCTCGATCCAGCGCTTGAGCGAATGATATGACGCTTCGGGATGGAACTGCAGGCCGATAGCCGTGGCGCCATAGCGGAAGGCCTGATGTTCATAAAGCTCGGTTCTTGCCAGGAGCTCTGCCCCTTCGGGAATGCCGAATTGATGATAATGCGACTGCAGCACCATCAGCCCATCTGGTATGAGATCTCGTCCAGCCTCGGTTGGACGAAGCGGATAATAGCCATACTCATGCTTGCCTCGCCTGTGGGGGCCGATCTCCGCTCCAAGCTCATGCGCAAGAAGCTGCGCGCCGAGGCATAGTCCAAGCACCGGTATTTCCCGCTTGAGAGACTTGCCGATCACGCGCATTTCCTCCTTGAGGAAGGTGAAGCGGTCTTTGTCGGGAACGCCGTATTTGCCGCCGAAGACGACGAGAGCGTCCGGCTCCGCGCTCGCGGGAACCGCCATTCCCTCCGAAGGGCACGCCCATATCAGTTCGAAATTTTTCGAGCGGAGAAACGCCGACACGCGCTCATCGCCGCATTCGGCGGAATCATGTGATATCAGAAGGGCTTTGTTTCCCATGCACTTAACCTCTGGCCCACTGGCCGGCCGCCAGGGTGCCGCAAATCGTTCTGCAGCTGTTCGCCAACATTGAACGCGCGATGAACGCAGCGTTCAGCACCGGTTCCAGCGGCGGATGGCATGACGGCACCATACAACGAGACGAAAGAGTACGGAGACTTCCATGTCCAGTTCCTTCTTCATCAGGAGCCTCGCCCCGAGCGAAGCCCGCACGGCCGCATTCGACAGCTTTGGCCGTTTCCTGATCGGCACTTTCTCCCCGCTGATCAGGCGGATGCGCGAAGAGCGCACGCGGCGCTATCTCATGGACCTTGATGACCATTTGCTGAACGACATCGGCCTCGCCCGGCGCGATGTGCAATTCGGCAAACTGGCGGAACTGAATCGCATCCGCTGGTCTGCGAAGGGCCATCCCGACGGATTTTAGCCACTGGTTGCCTGGGGCGGCAGACAGGGACGGGCGGCCGGCGTTTAGGCCGCCCGTAGTTATTCACAACCAACCAACCGCGTGCCTCTCACTGCTGACATGTACTGACGCCGCTGTGCGGTAGGCTGCGCGGCATTGGAGGAGGTCCAATGGTCAGTCTATCGCCGGTCAGGCAACTTCGAATCACCCGGGCTGCGACGTTCCTGAGCGCAGCAGTGTCACGCTATGCGCGGCGGCTGATCATGTGGCGCACGCGCCGGGCGCTGCTTGCCCTGAATGATCATATTCTGCGCGACATCGGCCTCACGCGTCACGACGTTGAGCTCGGCCGCTTTCCCTCCTGCGATAACTGACCGCCAGCCGACGATTGGTGAGTGGCGAGTGAGCCTTCTCTCACCCGGTCTAACCATGGCATCCTCGCGCTTATGCCTTATTACCTTGGCGCGGATATCGGCACCACCAATGTGAAGGCGCTCCTGGTCGATGAGGGCCAGCGCATTATTGTCCAGGGCTCCGAGCCTGTGACGACCCTGCGCCGCCGAACCGGCTGGTCGGAGCAGCATCCGGAGGCGTGGTGGTCGGCATTTACGAAAATCTGTTCCGCACTCCGCCGGCAAGCGCCCAGGCAATGGGCAAACATCGCTGCCATCGGGCTCACCGGCCAGATGCATGCCGGCCTCTGCCTCGATAAACGAAACCGGCCGCTGCGGCCGGCAATATTATGGAACGACGGCCGCGCACGCGCGGAAGCTATTGCTCTCGCCGCATTGGTGCCGGACTTGCGCGAAATTGTAGGCGTCGAGCCGATGCCTGGCTTCACGGCGCCGAAGCTTCTTTGGCTCGCCCGTCACGAGCCGCAAAACTTCGACCGCATTGCACATGTTCTTCTTGCCAAGGATTATGTCCGATTGAAGCTTACTGGCGAGCATGTCACCGACGTGTCCGACGCGGCAGGCTCACTTTTGCTCGACCAGAGATCAAGGCAATGGTCACCGCCGGTCCTCGCTGCCATCGGGCTTGGCATGTTGCAGCTGCCGCGGCTCGTGGAAGGAACGGCTGCGGCGGGTATCGTCTCGGCTGCTGTGTCGCGCCAAATGGGTTTGAGCAGGAAAACCATTGTTGCCGGTGGGGGCGGGGATGCGGCGGCCGGTGCTGTCGGAATTGGCGCAGTCGACGACGGCAATAGCTTTATCTCCCTTGGCACCTCGGCTCAATATTTCCGGGTCAGGAACGATTATCGCCTCCCTTCCGATCCCACAATCCATGCCTTTGCCCATTGCCTGCCACATCGCTGGTATGAGATGGCAGCCCTGCTGAACGGCGCCAGCTGCCTTGCCTGGATCACCCGGCTTTTGGGCATCACCTCGCTGGAAGCGTCGCTCGACGAGGCCAAGCAGAATCTCAGCGCGCCCTCTTCGCTCCTTTTCCTCCCCTATCTCGCCGGCGAACGCACGCCGCTCAACGATCCCACCTTGCGCGCGATGATGCTGGGCGTCAGCCACACGACGACGCGAACCGATCTTCTCCACGCCGCGCTCGAAGGCGTCGCCCTCGCCCTTGCCGACGTGCAATCCTGTCTGGATACTCCCGGCTCGCCGCTCGCCGTCATCGGCGGCGGTACGCGCAGTTTGTCGTGGGTACAAATCATCGCCGATGTTCTCGGGCGCGAACTCGTCATTTATCGCGAAGCTGCCGCTGCCGCGCCTTTCGGTGCGGCCCGCCTCGCGCGCATGGCAACGACCGGCGAAACGGTGAACTCCGTCTGCATGAGGCCGCCTGTGCTGAAGCGCTTTAGGCCGCGGCGCGCCGCGCACGAGGTTTATCGCGAGCGCCTCCACCTCTTCAGGCAAGCTCAGGCTGCTCTATCTATTGCCAAGGCTTATCAGCATCAGGAGAGAACCTGATAATGCACTTCGACGGTTTTGCCCTTGTTGATGGGCAGGATGTCCTGGGGGCAAGCCGACATGGCGATGACGCAGTCCATCTGTGCCCGCAACACCACATAATCGCCGGGTTTGGATACGGGCTCTCCCCAGCCGGTCTTGCCGTCGGGGGCAACCGGGATGTTCATCCAAAGATTGAGCGGACTCGGCACTTCGGGCGGCATCAGGCCGATCTGACGCATGCCGGCGATGAGATTGTCGGTGCAATTGTCGTGATAATCCGTGCAGCCGAGGAGCCCATACCGGTAGTCGTCGCACGCTGCGATGATCGTATCGTGAATGCCGGGAGATGTATCTTCCTCGAAATGCAGGATCGGCCGACGCCGGTTGGTGTGCAGATAATGCCCAGTGGTCGGGAAGATCGTGCCGATGAACGCCCGCATATGTTCCATCGACATGAACTCATGCAGGTCTTCTGAGCTGAAGGCCCAGGTGTCGACCACCTGGTTACCGTGCGTGTTGATGATCTTGATCGCCTGGCCTTTATTCAATCTGCAGGCGCGGCCTCTGCGGGCCGGCACCGTCATAAGCTCGTTTCTCGTCATTACAGCTCCTGGGTCATGCTCGCCTGTTTCCGGCGATTATTGACGCTTTTGTAATAAGATGAGAGGGTTGTTTCACCCGGCGTTTCTGGGAATGGCGTAGAACAAGGCGCCGGTCACGGGCTTCAGTCCGGGATCGGCCGAAAGGGAGTGTTGAGACGATGTCTGAACTTGAACATAAATTAAAACTGGCGATGGGCAAGATCGGTCGCGGGAAGGTTTCGCGTCGCGAATTCATTCAGCTGGCAATGGCCGCCGGCTTTACCGTCGCCGCCGCCGACATGCTGTACACCCGCACGGCCCATGCGCAGGGAAAACCGGGCGGCTCTGCCCGTTTCGGTCTTGCGCATGGCGCGACCACCGACAATCTGGATCCGGCAAGCTGGCCCGACACCTTCACGCAGACGGCGTTTGGCGGCGGCATGTCGAACAATCTTACCGAGGTGGATGCCAAGGGCAATGTCCAACCCGAGCTCGCCGAGAGTTTCGAGGCCTCCGACGGCGCCAAGAAATGGGTATTCAAGCTGCGCAGCGGCGTGACCTTCCACGACGGCAAGTCGCTTACGCCGGAAGACGTGATTGCCTCGATCCGCCACCATATGGGCGAAGGATCGAAATCGGCAGCCAAATCGCTGCTTGAAGCAGTAGCTGATATCCAGGCCGAAGGCAGCGACCGGGTCATCTTTACCCTGAAGAGCGGCAATGCCGACTTCCCTTATATCGTTAGCGACTATCATCTTCCGATCATGCCGGCTAAGGATGGCAAGGCCGATTGGCAGTCGGGCAACCGCACCGGTCCTTTCATCTTCGTGAATTTCGAACCTGGTGTCTCGGCCAAGCTCAAGAAGAATCCCAATTATTTCAAATCTGGCAAACCCTATTTCGACGAAGTCGAGTTCCTTGCGATCCCTGATGTCGCTGCCCGCATGAGCGCCATTGCGACCGGTGAAGTCGATTACATCGGCCGCGCCGATCTCAAGACGCTCGATATGTTGAAGCAGAACCCCAACCTCGACATCATCGAACTCACCGGCTATGGCCATTACACCTTGCCGATGAACGTCACCGTGCCGCCTTTCGACAATCCCGATGTTCGCCTTGCCATCAAATGGGCGATCAACCGCAAGGAGATCGCCGACAAGGTGTTTCTCGGCCATGCCACGGTCGGCAATGACAATCCCGTCGCCCCATCCATCAAATTCGCTATCAATCCGGAGCCGGTATTCGAGTTCAATCCGGACAAGGCGAAGGAGCATCTGAAGAAGGCCGGGCTCGAAACATTGTCGGTCGATCTCTCCGTTGCCGATGCAGCCTTCGCCGGTGCTGTGGATGCCGCGGCCCTCATTCGCGAGTCGGCTGCACAATGCGGCATCAACGTAAATATCATTCGCGAAGCCGACGACGCCTACTGGGATAACGTCTGGCTGAAGAAGCCCTGGTGCGCCTCCTATTGGAGCGGCCGGGCAACCGCGGACTGGATGTTCACCACGACCTATGCGGCCGATGCGGCGTGGAACGACACCTACTGGAAAAATCCGCGCTTCAACGAGCTTCTGCTCCAGGCCCGCGCGGAAACCGACGACACCAAGCGCGCGGCGATGTACGCCGAGATGCAGCAGATCAATCACGACGACAACGGCAACATCGTTTTGGTGTTCAACAATTACGTCAGCGCCAATTCCAAGAAATTGGGCCATGGCGAGATTGCGCCCAATTGGGAGAACGACGGCCTCAAGATCGCCGAGCGCTGGTGGTTCGTTTAATCGACGAGGGCCCCGGATCGAACGCCGGGGCCCTTCTTCTCCTCACCCAATATCACTTTGCACTCACGAAAAGTTTGATTGTTTATTCCCCGGTCGTGGCCAATTCCTCCCTGCGGAGGTAGATCATGACCACCTGGGGATTGGCTGACAATTGCAGAAATGAGCGCGCCGGCACCGCTGCAGCCGTGCTGGCAAGGCTGCGCTGCCTGAGGCGTGCCGCCCGCCGGCGCAGGCCGCTGCACGAACTGGATGAACGGATGTTGCGCGACATCGGCCTGAGCCGCGGTGACATACTGCTCCGCACATTGGTCGATGACTCTGCCGCTCGCAAACGCTTTGCCAATACGCCCGAGCCTGCGTGGCCGCTTATGTCGCGTGCCGCTTTCGCGCTGATGATCATTACCCTGTCGATTGCCGCGACGGTGCTGGCCGCCTAGGGCATTTCCGACCTTCGTCGCCCCGAACAAGGTCGGGCTCCAGCTGGACCAGCAATCTAGTTCGTCATGTGCGGACTTGATGTATGCGAGCAGAATGGCAGCATTTCTCAAAGCCTTGGCCAAATATATTCCCCGGCTGTATATCTTCCTTGCGTTACATTCCCGCTTGGCCTGCCCTTTGCCTCCAGCTCGATCGAACGATGAACGAAGTAGCCGACATCGAAGTTGCCGACATCATGTATCCCCCCGTCGTCACCCTGGCGCCCGACGACCGGGTGAGCAGCGCAATCGCAACTATTCGCTCAACGTCCCCTGACCGCACATTCACCTACCCCATGGTCATCGACGGCAAAGGGCGGCTCCTGGGTGTTTGTACTCTCAGGGATCTGATCCTCGCTGCGCCCGACACCCGCATCGCGGATGTCATGCTCACCAAGATTATCACTCTGCGGCCCCACACCGATGTGCGGGACGCCCTCGACGCCATCAAGGCGCGGGAGATTCCGGAATATCCCGTAAGTTCGGACGACGGCACGCTGCTTGGTGTCATCCGCGCCGCAAAACTCCATGAATTGCAGGAGACACGGCTCGCCGCCGTGCCCGGTCGGATGGTGGGCGTGGCTGAAGAGGAAACCGTCTTCACCCCCTTCATTCCCTCCGTTCGCTCTAGGCTACCTTGGCTCATGGTCAACCTGATCACCGCCTTTGCGGCCGGCCTCGTGGTGGGCAACTTCCAGGCAACGATCGATCAGGTCGTGCTCCTCGCCGTCTTCCTGCCTGTTCTCGCCGGCCAATCGGGAAACACCGGCGCCCAGGCCCTCGCCATAACGCTGCGCACCCTCGATCGCCATGGCGACACGAGCTTCTTCGCCGGCGCCCTGTGGAAGGAACTGCGCCTTGGCTTGTTTCACAGCCTGGTGACGGGAGTGATCGTGGCGGCAGCCATTTTCGGCGTCGCCGTATATCAGGGCAACCATGGCCCATTGGTTTTGGCGGGCATCGGTTTCGCCGCGACGATAGCATCGGTGGTGATCAGCGGCATTTCCGGCGCGACTGTGCCCGTTGCGCTCAAGAAATTGGGCACCGATCCGGCGGCTGCTTCGAGTATTATTCTAACGACCGTGACCGATATCGTCAGCATGGGCTCCATGTTGATCCTCGCTTCATTGCTGATGGACTATCTCATCTGACATGATCCATGCTTACAACGGAGGCAGGTGATGAATGACAGAGCACTTCCCCCGCCTCGCGGTTTCAGTCCGCAGGAGTTTCAATCCCGAACGGCACGGGCACAGGACCTCATGCGCAATCACCGCCTCGATGCGCTCGTACTCACTGCCCCGCCGAATATCCGCTACTTCAGCGGCTTCGACACCCAGTTCTGGGAAAGCCCGACGAGGCCATGGTTTCTTGTTCTTCCCGCCGACGGCTCGCCGATAGCGGTGATTCCCGAAATCGGCGCGCCGGAAATGGCGAATACCTGGATTGACCGGATCCACACCTGGCCTTCGCCACGCCCCGCCGATGACGGTACCTCGCTACTTGCCCGTGCTCTGGAAGGATTGCCGCGCAAATTCGGCAGAATTGGTTTCGAACTTGGCCGCGAGCACAGTCTCCGGATGCCGGTGACGCAATTTCTCGAGCTTCGGGAAGAACTTGCCGGGATTCTGCTCGTCAACGGTTCCCCCTGCATATGGGAGATCCGCATGGTGAAGACCGAAGCTGAGATCGCTCACATTCGCCATGTCTGCCGGCTTGCCAGTGAAGCCTATGCGCGGGTTCCGGGCTTGGTGCAGCTCGGTGACACCGAGCGCGACGCTGCCCGCAAGCTGCGCATCGAACTGGCCGAGCGCGGCTGCGATTCAACCCCCTTCCTTCCTGCCATTGCCGGCCAGGGCGGTGTCCGCCAGATCGTATGCGGGCCTCATGACCGCAAGCTTGAACCAGGTGACGTGCTGTTCTTCGATACCGGCTCCACTTACGACGGCTATTATTGTGATTTCGATCGCAACTATGCGGTTGGAACCGTCTCCGATGAAGCGCTTCGCGCCCATGAGGCTATGTGGCAGGCAACTGAAGCAGGCATGCGGGCCGCCGTCGTTGGCGTCACCACCGACCAGGTGTTTGCCGTCATGGCGAAGGTTATCGAGGAAACGGGCTCGGTCGGTAACAATGTCGGCCGGTTGGGTCATGGACTTGGCATGCAGCTGACCGAACCGCCCTCCAACATGCCTGGCGATGGAACGGTGCTGCAATCCGGCATGGTGCTGACGATCGAGCCTGGCATCGAATACGCCCCCGGCAAGATGATTGTTCACGAGGAAAACGTCGTCATCAGGCCGGACGGGCCCGAGCTTCTCACCATTCGCGCGCCTCGGACGCTTCCTGAGATTGCCGGCTGAGGCTTTCCCGGACTTGTCAGTTTCCTTGCCCTTATGCGAAGCTTGCCGCTGACTTAAGGCAAGGCCCCCATGCTCAATCTCGATCCTCGTCTTTATGCATCGGCCGACGTATTTCACCGCGAGCGCGAGCGCATCTTCGCTACGACTTGGCAGTTGCTGGGGCCGGCTTCGAGGCTCTCTGAGCCGGGCAGCTATGTGGCCGCCGAAATTGCCGGGCTCAAGATTTTCCTGCTGCGCGGACGCGACGGTATCCTGCGCGGCTTCCGCAATGTATGTCGGCACCGCGGCGCAAGACTCCTTCCCGAAGGAGCGGGCCGGTGCGGCCCCATCCGCTGCCCCTACCACAATTGGGCCTATGGTGATCGCGGCGAACTTTTGACCGCACCCTGGTTCGGTGAAGACCCCTCTTTCCGCAAGGAAGACTGGCCGCTTCACGAGATCGCGGCTCGCGAATGGCGCGGCTTGGTCTTTGCAGCTGTTGCGCCCGCCCAGACGCTCGAAGCCCAGCTTGGCGAGCTTATAGGCGAACTGGCCGATGAGCCGATCGAACATTATGCAGCCGTTGCCGAAGAGCGCATGACGTTTGGCGCCAATTGGAAAATCTACACCGACAATTTCGTCGAGGGTTATCACATACCGGGCATTCACCCGGCCTTCTTCGCTGCGATCGACTTCGAGCAGTTCAAGACAACTGCGCATGAAGGTTTCATTCGCATGACGGCGCCCCCTCGTGAGGGGCTGTTTTACCGCGGCAAATGGCTTTGGATGTGGCCCAACTGGACCTTGTCGCTTTTTTCCGGCGGCATGAATACGTCGCGCATCAATCCCCTGGATCACCAGCGGACCGAGCTCATTTATAATTTCTACTTCGCTGATACGAGTGCCGCTGCCGAAGCCGCCCGCCGCGACACGATCGAGCGTAATCTCGCCGTCGTGCGCGAGGATTTCGAAATCTGCATCGAGACGCACAAGAACTACGCCACCCGGGCCTATGATGCAGGCCCCCTGTCGCCGCGCCATGAAGCGGGCGTCCATTACTTCCAGAACCGGATCGGTGCGGCACTCGCATAAGCACTCTTATCGCTTGCCCCATCGTCATTCCGGCGAACGCCGGCGTCCGTTTACCTTCTCCCCCTTGTGGGAGAAGGTGGCGAGGTGCGATTCAGCATCGAGCCGGATGAGGGTACCCCCACCGTACCCCTCGCGCGCTTAACGTCATCGTCATTCCGGCGAAAGCCTCTGATCCAGCTTCCTTGTGCCCCCACGTCATGGCCGGACTTGATCCGGCCATCTCGCGTCAGCGGGTATTTCTTTCCCTCCCCCTTGTGGGGAGGGATGTCTGAGCGAAGCGAAGACAGGGTGGGGCCTTTGCGAAGGTTGCACCCCACCCCTGCCCCTCCCCACAAGGGGGAGGGGAATTATTTTCCTCTTGACAACATTCCTAGGTGTGTGTATATGGTCAGCATCTGCTCCAAGAAGGAGGCGGTCATCGCGAAGCCTCACCTCTTCTTGTTGATACGTGGAGCAGCTGCCGTCTGTCCCAGGGTCCCCGAGGCACCTTGGCAGGTACGGACGGCGGTGGGAGCGCTGTCGAGCCTCCGCTTTTGCCCCTCAGCTGGGGGGCACCAGTCCCACTCAGTTAATTCTCGAAATTAATGGAAGTGGGCACCAGTCCTACTCTTTGAAGTAGGCACCTAGGAGGGCCAGCCTCCCACCTCTCCTTCACCCGGAGGCGGAAGCCAGCGGATGGGAATTTTCTTTGGACAACGCACGCATCATTTTGGAGCAGGCGTATTGAGAACGCGTCTATGGCAATGATATTGCCAGCCGAGATGGGCGATGAGCGCCAGCACGATCAGGCTCCCTCCCAGCAGCGTGCGTTCCGAGGGTGTTTCGCCATGCAGCAGCCATACCCATATGGGGCCAAGCACAGGCTCGGATGTGCCGATCAGAGCTGCGACCGCCGATGGAACCAGTCGCGCTCCGGTTACGAAAAACGCCAGGCCAAGACCAAGGTTCAGAGCTCCAAAAGCAAAAAGCAGCAACATGTCCGCTGGGGACACGGCATAGACCCCGGCCAGGGCAGACGCCATGCAAGCCGAAATAATCGTTGCCAGGCACACCGCAGGCGTCATCCGCACCTGTGCATGACGGCGCGTGATCACCGTGGCAAGAGCAAAGGCGACGGAGACCAGAACCGCCAGCCCGTTTCCAATGAGGGAAAGCTCGCCCCCAAGTGAATCCGACACCATTATGCCGACGCCGAAGATGACCGCCGCAATCGCCGCCCATGTAGCCGGTGCGGGCCTTTCGCCGAAGGTCAGCCACGCGATGAGTGCCGCGATCAGCGGAACGCCTGCCTGGATGAGCAGGATATTGGCCACCGTGGTATAGGACAGGGCGATGATGAACGATGTCGAGCCGGTCGCAAAGCACACAGCCACTGCCAGCCCTGCGGGCCCGATGCCCATGAACAGCCTTATCGTGCCGCGCCAGCCGTCGCGGATGAGCATGAACACGATGAGAAACGCCGCCGCCCACAGCGAGCGCCACAAAACGATCGTCCACATATCGTTGGTGGCGAGAAAGCGCGCGATAACCCCGCCGAAACTCCAGGTCAGGGCGGAGCAGAACACCAGAAGGATTCCGAGTTTCTCCTCACCCCTCCATTTGGCGATGGCATGCGCCCCGCCGCTCTGGGAAGTCTCTGCCATGCCCGCCGCGCCGTTCTTCATGAATACGAGCTTCGCGTTCAGCCCAATAGCGCGCGCCGGCGCGCCAGGCTTTCCGCCGGCCAGTAGTCCTCGCGCCGGTAATAGGCGTCGACCGCGGGAACGTCGGCAGAAAGCGTCACCCACGGCTGTTTCGACATGGTGTAGATGTGAATATCAGGCGGCAGCTGATCGGGCTGATCGAGCGTCCCCACCCGGACGAATTTCACGGCATCCCCTGCCCCGGCATAATTGCTCCACAGTGCGATATGGCAATGCGGACAGCGGGCAATCTTCTGGCCTTTGCCGCTGAGCGAAGGTGTCGCCACCATTTCCGGCGTGCCTTGTAGCAGCACGACCCGGTCAGCCTCGATCATGGCGTTAAGCGCAAATGACGCCCCCGTTTCGCGTTGACACCAGCGGCAATGGCAGCAATGCACGAACATCGGCCCGCTCGTCATGCTGTAGCGCACGAAGCCGCACGTACATCCGCCGTCCAAGGAATTCCCCTTTGTTTGCCGAGCCTTCGCCATTATGAGGTGATGGGCCGCCTTCCGCAACCGGCCGGCAGCCCCAACCTATGCAGGCGAGCCATGTTCTTCGTGCAGGCAAGGGCGGAGAGTTCCAATTTCAGCGGTTAAGACTCTGATTGGTTGGAGAGAAGCGCTATGTTGTGGACGGCATAGGCAATCGCGGAACCAATATGACGATCCGGGTAGGCGTTGGCGGATGGAATTATGCGCCCTGGCGGGGAACATTCTACCCCGCGGGCCTCAAACAGGCCGACGAGCTCGGCTACGCCAGCCGTCATCTGACCACCATCGAAATCAACGGCACCTTTTATCGCACCCAATCGGCCGCAAGCTTTAGGAAATGGCGTGACGAAACGCCGGATGATTTCGTCTTCGCGGTCAAGGGCCATCGTGCCGTGGTCAACAGCCGCAAGCTCGCCGATGCTGCCGAGCCCATCCAGTGGTTCTTCAAGAGCGGAGTTCTCGAGCTCGGCGAAAAGCTGGGCCCAATGCTCTGGCAGATGGCCCCTTTCAGGAAATTCGATCCAGAGGATTTGCGCCTCTTCCTGGACTTGCTGCCCCGAAAGAACGGTGAACGGGAGCTGATGCATGCACTGGAGGTGCGCCATGAGAGTTTTCTCGTGCCGGCCCTGATACCGCTCCTGCGCGAGCATGGCGTAGCGGTGGTCTACGCCGATTCCGATGATTATCCCGCCATTGGCGACATAACAGCGGATTTCGTCTATGCCCGGCTGCAGCGAACGCAGATGGACAACGACTTGGGCTATTCATCGGTGGATCTCGACCGCTGGGCCGCTCGCGCGAAACTATGGGAATCGGGCGGCGCTCCCGACGACCTGCCGTGCCTGGAGAAAAAACCCGCGGCGAAGAAAAAGCGTCCGGTGTTTATTTATATGATCAGCGGTGCCAAGGTGCGCGCGCCTGCTGCGGCCACGGATCTCATCGAGCGGATAAGCGGTCAGAAGCGCCGGGCCGAAGCTCGCTGATTCTGCAGCTAAGATCGAGCCACCGACCGAGGATCGCAAATGCAAGTCCAACCCTATCTGTTCTTCGATGGCCGCTGTGACGAGGCCATCGATTTTTACAAGCTTGCCCTTGGTGCCGAGGTGATATCGCTCATGCGCTATCGCGACGCTCCTGATCCCGATGAACATGGTCCGGAGCGGCCGGGAGGCGACAAGGTCATGCATGCGAGCGTGCGTGTCGGCGATACGACGCTGCTGATGTCCGACGGGAGCGCGCAGGGAGCCGCGAAGTTCGAAGGTTTTTCGCTGGCCCTCGAGCCAAAGTCCGAGGGCGACGCCGAGCGCCTCTTTGCCGCGCTCGCCGACGGCGGTCGGATCCAGATGCCGCTGGCCAGGACTTTCTTCGCTCCGCGTTTCGGCATGCTTACCGACCGTTTCGGCATCTCCTGGATGATCCATGTGCCGCCTGTTTCCGGATGAGTTCGCGATTATTTCGCTCCGAGCATATGGAACCTTCCTACAGCAGGTTGCGTTAAAGGGCACTACGCCAACTCTTCGAGGACACACATATGGCAGCGACCAGGAAGCGCTCGAGGCGGTCAGCCGCCCTGCGGCGCGACAATTATGGGCAGCGGATGTTCGGCGACGTCCTTTCCATGGCATCAACGGTTGCGGAAAGCCGCAAGCATCAGGCAGCAGAGCGCTTAAGCGAGCTTGCCTCGGCAGCGAGAAACTTCACCAATACGGTGGAGGACCTGCCTTATTTGCGCGATTACACCGATGCCGCCGCAAACCGGATCGACGAACTCGCCGAATATGTCGACCGCACCGACGTGACCGAGATGCTCGACGACATGGCCTCCTTTGCCAAGCGCCAGCCAATGGCAACGCTCGCATTGGGATTGGCAGCTGGGCTCGTGACCACCCAGCTCATGCGCGGACGCGACGGATTGATGGGCACCAGCCGAACCAATTCCTCCGGCAGGACATCGACCCGCAGGCGCCGCAAGGGCCGCTAAGGCAAACGCACATGGTCCAGCGCGTGCATACGACATCCAGACAGCAGCCGCTTGGCGATCTGCTTGTGGAACTGGCCCATGATGGCAAATCCTGGATCACCGCAGAAATTGCCGTCATCAAAGCTCAGATAGAGAATAATACCCGGAGGCTTCTGACGGCAATAATCCTGCTGCTCGTTGCAGCGGTCATTGCCTTGGCGGGTATTGTTGTTCTGGCACACACTTTGGTGTTCGTGCTCGCACCCGCCATGGGGGCCGCGCTTGCGGGCCTTCTGGTCGGCGGCCTTCTTATCATTCTCGCTGTGGGCTTCATCCTTTATGCCCGCTCGACGATGGATATTTCGCAACTCATGCCGCAGCGGCTTCGCAACGGCCGTTCATTCAAGCTGAACACGGGTTCACGCTAATGGCAACGATGGATGAACTGGAGCACGAGGCAGATCGCCGAAAGTCACGGTTCGAAGCGCGCTTGGAAGAGGTCAAGCAGCGTCTGACCCCTGCCGGCATCGCCGATGAGGCTCTTCGCGCAATCGATATCTCGGGAAGATCGGCATCGGCTGCTGCAGTCGACACTGCAAGGCGCAGTCCGCTGCTCGCCCTCGGTTTGGCAGCGGGAGCGGGATGGTTATTTCTGGGCGCCCGCCAATCCGCACTTCGTGCCTCCAGGCGCGCTCGCACCAGTCAACAGAAGAAGATGAAGGAGATAGGCCATGGCAATGGAAACCGTTGACGTCACATCTACGGAGGGCAGCGGGAAATCCCGGCGCAAACGCGCTTCGCGCGGCAAAACCGCCCGCCGCCGGTCCACCGGCAAGCGCCGCAGCTTGAACGCCAATCTGAGGAGTTCAAGCGACCAAGCGCTGCGTCAGGGCAGGCGCGCAATCGACAAGGCCTATGACTGGGCGGGGGAAGCAACAGATATGGTTCCCCGTTTAAGGGATCTGCGTCTGCCTCGTCGGAGCGACTTCAGCGCGATCAGAGAGGCCAATCCACTGCTTCTGGGTGCGGTTGGGCTGGGCCTCGGCATCGTTCTGGCTTCATTGATGCCAAACCGGTTCTCGGCTCGAGCAATCGGCCGGTTCACTTCCGGCTCATCCCGCTCGTCGCGTCGCAGCCGGCGCTAAGCCCCGGACAAGTCCGCACATACACGCGTAGCGTAAGACGTCATGGCCGGGCTCGACCCGGCCATTTCCTTGCGCATCTCAGGAGCAGATCACCGGGCCAAGGCACGCACCTGTGTCGAGACTGCTTGCTACGGCCGGTCGAGCACAACGATATAGTGCCCAGACATTTCCGGGGTGTGGCTAAGCGCCAGCAGCAGTTCCGGCCGGAAGAGCCGGTCCTGCTCGTTACCTGGCTCGTCTGGAAAATAGAATTGTGTCGTCAGAGCCGTCCCCGTCAACTCCTGAAACTTCACGTGAAAATGCCGGGTTCGGCCGGGATAGCGGCCGGGGATGATCGTTGCGAAGCGATAACTCCCATCATTCCCGGTAAACTGGTGCCCCCGACAGCGGTAACCGTCATTATCATAGGCGCCGTTGTCATCAGCATGCCACAGGTCGACGAGCACGCGCGCGAGCGGTACACAAGACCGGCTAACCACAAGGCCGGTGAGCAGAATGGGCGTGCCGCCCATGCCGGGCTCCCTGAAGTCGGCGCGTTCCGGTGATTTGGGCGTGTAGTAAGGTCCTTCCGTTTCCGCTTGGGTCGGCTCGCCATGATCATCGCAGGCTGCCGTTGGCGCTAGCGCTTTCGCGGCAATGGCGGGATTCGAAAACAGCCCGATGAGACCGCTCGCAGCGATACCCTTCAGCAGATGTCGGCGTGGATGATCTTTGAATTCGCGCATGGTATCAGTCTCACATCTGACTCACGCGGGAACGAAACATGCGAGTGGTTTGTTCCCGTGCTGGCGGGGGCATCTTGCACCGATTGGGCGCAAATGCGAGGGATTACAGCCATGTTCAGAAACACCCCGGCGTTCAGCAGCTTTTCCGTCGATGATATGGCGAAGGCAAAGCAATTCTACGGCGAGACGCTGGGGCTGGAGGTCACTGAAATACCAGAAGGCCTCGAGCTGCACCTCGCGGGGGGCGGCCGGGTCTTCATCTATCAATCGGACGACTACCATGCGCCCGAACACACCATACTCAATTTTGTGGTCGACGACATCGAGCGCGCGGTGAGCGACCTTGCAAAAATCGGCGTTCGCATGGAGCAGTATGATCTGCCCGGCATGAAGACCGACGAAAAAGGAATATTTAGGGGACGTTCCGGCCCCAAAGCGATTGCATGGTTCAAGGACCCGGCCGATCATATCCTGTCGGTGCTGCAGGAAAAGTGAACCGGTTCCCATGCTGGCCGGGACTTGATCCCGGCGATCTGTAATATTGTGGAGGGAGAAAGCGGCGCGACGCGTTGGCATCGCGCCCGATTGGTGCCTACCGCGTCGAGCGTGCGGTGCTCGAACCCGAGTTGCTGCGTGCCGCACCGGTGCTCGCTGCTGTTTCGCTTCCCTGCTGCTGGACGCGAAGATTATTCTGCACATGGCGCACGCCCGAGACATTGTCGGCGAGATCTTCCGCCCGGCGCTTGTCCTCTCGCCCGTTCACCGTTCCGTCCAGCGTCACTTCACCGCCGCTGACGGCAACGGTGATATTGCTCGCATCGAGCATCCAGTCATCCGTCAGCCGATCATGAATATCCTCGCGAATGCGGTCGTCCGAACGCGTATATCCGCGCGGGCCTTTGCCGTAATGACCGCCGCGCGCATGATCCATCCGCCGGCGACGCTCCGCTTCTTCATCGCCCATCCATGACGATACTTCATCGCTCGCACGGTCCCACCAGCTACGCTGGTTCTCGCGGCCGCCGCGATACCCGGTATCGTATCCGCCCGGCGCTGAGCCCTCGCCCGCTCCTTCTCCGCGCCAAGCTTCTCCGCCATATCCGCCGCCGTAACCGCGGTTGCGATTATATTCCCCGAAGAAGCCGCCGCCCCCGTAACCCTGACCGTAACCGCCTTCGCCGAATCCTCTGTCATAATCCTGGCCGTAGCCAAGGCGGTCGTACTCCGCTTGCGACTCCGGTCTCTCATAATAGGGCCGAGGCCGTCCCTGGTTCCCGCTCCATCCGCTTCGCCCATGACCTTGCCAGCCATGCCGATTGCGATCCTCGTTCCATCGGCGTCGTTCATCATCTCTCCAGCGATCGTCCACCATTGTGCTCTCCTTCCTCGGGATATCCTTTAAGCCGTTCGTAACGGCGCTCTGGAAAAACGTCCGCAAGCGAAGCCGGTTCCTCCCTCGCGGCACCTCCTATCCTTCGGTTAGGTCCCGAGTATTTCGATCGGGCAGCGGAACTTCTCGAAAATGAGTTTGTTCAATTGAGGCAGGCACTAGCTGAAGCCCTCTCGATCTCCTCACTTCTTTGATCGAGGGGGCTTTCGTTTGAGGAAAACAGAACCAAAGGCTTTCAGGCCTCCTTTGTTAACCATTCAGGGATTTACAGCGGGAGTAAGCGAAACTTTTTCACCATTCTCGGGCTTGGTACGACGGCGAAACGAGGAGTAACGCCTATGCTGCAAAACGCGATACGCGCTGCCGTTTTGGGGGTTTCATTGCTGATCCCCGCTCAGGGCACAGCTTTTGCCCACCAGAATGATCCTATCTTTCTCCAGTTTGAGTTCGGCGAATACCGCTATCCTGAACCCGCTTGGGCCGCCGGCGGTATTAGCTGCAAGGGCGGATGGCGCATCGTCGACAAGCGTGGTTTCCACGACGTAGCTCCCATAGAATGCCACGGCCGGACCTTCACCTATTCGGCCTGGTGGCGCGACGAAGTGTTTAGGGTCTATGTCGACTCTGCGTCCGGCCGCATTCTCGGAGTAGGACCTTCATAGCCTCTAGGTCTCGCTCGCCTGGAAAAAGCGCATGAGCTTGGATTCTGCCGCGCTCATCCAGGCGCGCGTCCTTGAATTGTTCATCGTGGAAAGCTCGCCGCATTCGAACTTCTCGATGATTCGTGGATGAATGTAGCTTTTCCGCACCACCGCCGGCGTATTTGCCAGCTCTGCGCTGATCGCGCGCGCCACCTCGGCCACCGCCCGGCGGCGTGCCGTCGGAGCCTCTATGGCACCGAGCTGTGACAGATGATCGAGCGCCGCTGCCGAGGCATAAAAAGTGCGGAAGTCCTTTGCTGTGACCGGCTTCCCCGCAATCTCGGCCAGATAGGCATTCAGATCGGATGCGGTCATTGGCCGAAAGCCCTGCTCCGTTTGCAGTTTGAACAGCCTGGGTCCGCGAATGGAGCGAAGCGCGGCCAATGCTTCTGCCAGGGGCGCATCTTTGTGAATTTTTTCAATCAGCTTTCCACCTTTTCCGCGGAATCTCAGCAGGAAATCGGCACCATCCACTTTGACATGCTGCTTGAGCAGCGTGGCCACACCCCTGCCGCCCTCGTCTCCGGCATAGCTTTCATGGCCGGCGCGGAGATGAAGAAGATCGACAAGCCGCGTCGCCGCGGCGAGCGGCAGGCGAGCACCATCGTTCTTAAGATCCTCCTCGACGGCCGGGCGCAGGTTTGAAATGGTTTGCCCGAGCTGCGTAAGCCGAACGGCTTTTGCTGCCGCGCGCACATCCTCCCATGCGCTGTGATAGATGTACTGCAGGCGGCCGGCGTCGTCGCGGCCCACTGCCTGCAGATGCGCATCGGGGTCTTGAGCGATGCGCACCTCGGCCCATGCGGGGGGTATAGCCAGGTCGATGATGCGATTGCGGTCCCGCCGCCCCACAGGCCGCTTTCCGTCTCGGAAATAGGCAAATTTGTCGTTGTCGGCAATTCGCTCAATTGTGAGTTCGCTGGCATTGATCCGGCGAAGTCCCAATTCGTCAATGACCCTCTGCTCGACGTCGCCAATGGCAATCGCAGCCGGCATTGATGCCTCCATTATCGCGGAACCTGAAAACGCCGCAGCTGACCATGGAGTTCCACCCTGCCCCGGACCTCAACCCCGAATGGCAAATACCGTCCGTGCATCCGAAATCCTGCTCGGCCGGCGAAAACCCGCTGGCCCTTCGCAATGACATTGCCCGCCTTGTGCATGTCGAGGTTAATGCCGTTATTCCTTAACTGCGCCCGTCAGCGACGAAACATAGTGCTCGACGAAGAAGGAGTAAAAGATCGCCACCGGCAAGGAGCCGAGCAGCGCACCTGCCATCAACGATCCCCAGTGATACACATCGCCTTCGACGAGCTGCGTCAGAACGCCGACCGGCACCGTCTTTTGTTCGGTGGACGAAATAAAGGCCAGGGCATAGATGAATTCGTTCCAGGATAGCGTGAAGGCGAAAATACCGGCGGAGATCAACCCCGGAACCGCCAGAGGCAAAGTGATCTTCCATAGAATCTGGATGCGGGTAGCGCCGTCCATGAGCGCGCACTCCTCGAGCTCATAAGGAATGCTCTTGAAATAGCCCATCAGCAGCCATGTGCAGAACGGAATGAGAAACGTCGGATAAGTGAGGATAAGGGCCAGATTGGAATCGTAGATGCCGAGCCCGTAGACCAGGATAGCCAGCGGAATGAACAGAATGCTCGGCGGCACCAGGTAAGCGAGAAAGATGAGCAGCCCCACTGTCTGTGCGCCGCGAAACCGCAAACGGGTGATGGCGTAGGCGGCCAGCACGCTCGCGAACAGCGACAGGAACGTCGCGCAGAACGCCACGATCATCGTGTTGAGCAGCCAGCGCGGATAATCGGTATCAAACAGCAGCTTGTTGATATTGGCCAGTGTCGGGCTGGTGACCCAGAATGGATTGTGATCGGAGTAGTTATAGAGCTCATCATTGGGTTTGAAGGTCGTGACCCCCATCCAGTAGAACGGAAACAGCAGCACGATCACGAAGATCCCGAGCGGGAGATATACCGTCACGAAGCGCCGCGGCAGGTTTTCGAGATAGCTCATTCCCGCGCTGTCGGCGATCTCGGGCCTGCCGCCGGCCTCAGTCATCTTCACTCCCCTGTTGCCATTTTCGGCGCTGCAAACCGTAATAGCTGAACAGCGTCGCTGCGATCAGGAACGGAATCATCGCGGTTGCGATGGCAGCGCCCTGCCCCAAATCGCCGCCGGGTATGGCGCGCTGGAAGGCAAGGGTTGCCATCAGGTGCGTCGCGTTCAGTGGCCCGCCGCGGGTGATGGCGTAGATCAGCTGAAAATCTGTGAAGGTGAACAGCACCGAGAAGGTCAGCACCACCGCCAGGATCGGCATCAGCATAGGCATGGTCACATATCGGAAGCGCTGCCACGAATTGGCGCCGTCGAGCGCTGCTGCCTCGTAGAGCGATGGCGAAATTGTCTGTAGGCCCGCCAACAGGCAGATGGCGACGAAGGGAATGCCGCGCCAGACATTGGCGGCGATCACCGACCAGCGCGCGTTCCAAGGCACCCCGAGGAAATCGATGAATTGGTCGATCAATCCCAGTCGTTGCAGCGACCATGAGACGATCGAGAACTGCGGGTCGTAGATCCACCAGAAAACGATCGCCGAAAGTACCGTCGGAACGATATAGGGCAACAGCACAATGGCTCGTATGAACGCCTTGAACGGAATTGCCTTGTTGAGAAGCAGTGCCAGCCACAGCCCAAGGCCGAATTTCGCCACCGTCGCGGCGATCGTATAGACGAGCGTGTTGAAAACCGACAGCCAGAAAACCTCGTCGTCCCACAGTGAAAAATAGTTTTCCAGTCCGATGAACACACCGGGCCGTCCGATGCGGACATCGGTAAAACCCATCCAGATTCCGAGGCCCAGCGGATAGGTGAGAAACACGGCCAAGATCGAAAGCGCCGGCAGCATGAACAGCACTGACAGCACCGTGCGGTCGTCCAGCAGCCGGCCGAGAATTCCTTCCCGACCGGCATCAGCTCGCACAATGGTCTCGGCGGTCATTCGTGCACCGCTCCCGTCGTCACGTCGGTCGCCCCGGCACGCTCCGCAGGGTTTCGCTAGACTTTATAGTAACGCTCGGCCCGTTTCTGCGCCTCTGCTGCTGCTTCTTCGGGAGTCTTGGCGCCTGAAGCCGCCTGCGCCACCATATTGACCATGACGAAATCGGCCATCACGCCTGCCGAGGCATAGCCGAGCGTTCCGGCGTAGCCTGGCCATTGCATGTTGACCATGAGATCGCGATAGGGCGTGTGCTTGGGATCGACGGTCCAGATCGGGCTCTTTTCATATTCCCGCAAGGGCTGGCTGAAATAGCCGAGCGAGGCTTCCTGCCATGGTACATATTGTTCACGTTCCAGCATGAAGCGAATATAGTCCTTCGCTGCATTTGGAAATTTCGTATAGGCGAACACCATCGCCGGCACCGTAAGATGCAGCTCCGTCGGCCTTCCGACCGGACCGATCGGCAGCACCGCGTGGTTGATATCCTCCGCCAGTGCCTTGATTTTTTCGTCCTCCGAATTCTTGGCGGCGTAATAGACTGAAATTCCGTTTATCGTCCACGAAATCTGCCCGTCGAGGAACGCTTTGTTGTTTGAGGGGTCGAGCCACGACAGCGTCCCCGGCACGAAGCTCTTGTACAATTGCTGGGCATAGTTTAGCGCCGCGATTGTTTCCGGGCTGTTGATCACCACCTTGTCGTTCTCGTCTACCATCTTGCCGCCATGCGACCAGACCAGCCAATGGCACCAGGTGTTGCCATCGCCGACCGCATTGCCGAGAGCAAGGCCGCCCGGCTTGCCCTTGGCGGCCAGCGCCTCCGATACCTTCAGCATGCCATCGAGACCTGTCGGCCAGGTGTCGAAGCCGGCTTCCTTGAGCGCCGACATCCGATAGACGATCCGCGCGCCGGCGGCGCCGAGCGGAATGGCGATCCATTTGCCCTCTCGCATTCCGAACTTGCGGCACACGTCATACCAGCCGCCATATTTCTTATCGAGATATTCACCGAGGTCGGTCAGATCGACGAGTTTGTCGGGATACTGATGCGCATCGTCATACCAGCCGTAAACGACGTCGGGTCCCTTGCCGACATTGGCGGCAACCGCCGCCTTGGGCCGCAAATCTTCCCAGCCCTGGCTCTCGACCTTCACCTGGACGCCGGTCTGTTTGGTATATTTCTCGGTATTCTCGAGCCAAAGCTTCTCATCGCCGGCAACGAATTTCGCCGGCCGCAGCACTCTCAGACTCGCACCCTCTTCCGGCTTTATATCCAGCATCGGTTCCTGAGCCCGCGCCGGCAGGTGCAAATTCCCGCCGACGGCGGCGCCGGCGAGCACACTGGCGCCGAGCTTCAGCGAATCACGTCGTGTAAATTTCTTCATTCGAACTTCCTCCCAGGGAATTATGCCTACGGCGGTCAGCTGGGCATCATACTGGTGCCCGACTGCGCATCGAATAGGTGAACGCACTCCAAACGTGGCGCGAGGGCGATGCGTTCCCCCGGCCGGAATCCATGGCGCTCCGAAAAGGCGCCGCAAATCTTCTGATTGCCGAACCGCGCGAACACCAGCGTATCCGCTCCCGTCGGCTCAACCACTTCCACCGTGGCGTCAACACCCTCGCCATTGGCGACGATGAGGTGATCCGGCCGCACGCCATAGTGAACCTGCTGTCCCTCGCTACCGCGGGCATTTGCCGGCAAGGGCAGCGAGATGCCGTCGTCCGTTTCGACGCTCATGACACCTGCTTTGCCGCGCAGCTTTCCGGGAATCAGGTTCATGGCCGGCGATCCGATGAAGGCCGCCACGAACAAATTGCGCGGATGATCATAGACCACGAGCGGTGGTCCCGACTGCTCGATGCGGCCATCGCGCATGACCACGATCTTGTCCGCCATGGTCATCGCCTCGATCTGGTCGTGGGTGACATAGACCGAGGTCGAGCCCAGCCGCTGATGCAGGGCTTTGATCTCGGTGCGCATCTGCACTCTGAGCTGGGCATCGAGATTGGACAGCGGTTCGTCGAACAGGAAGACCTGCGGATTGCGGACAATCGCCCGCCCCATGGCGACGCGCTGCCGCTGACCGCCGGAAAGCTGCCGTGGGTATCGGTCGAGATAGGGAACGAGATTCAGGATTTCCGCGGCACGCTGCACCTTGTCCGTGATCGTCACCGCATCCACTTTCGCCAGCTTCAGGCTGAAGGCCATATTATCGAAGACCTTCATATGGGGATAAAGCGCATAATTCTGGAACACCATGGCTACGTCGCGGTTCTTTGGCGGCACATCGTTCACAACCCGTCCGCCGATTGCAATTTCGCCTTCGCTCACCTGTTCCAGTCCGGCGATCATGCGCAGCAAGGTCGACTTTCCGCAGCCCGATGGGCCGAGCAGCACCACGAAGGAACGGTCTTCGATGGTCACATCGACGCCGTGCAGCACCTCGGTGCTGCCGAAGCGCTTGACCACCGAGCGCACCTCAACTGTGGCCATGTCGTCTCCTCCCACCGGGCTTGATGTTGCAGGCCCTGCCCATCTCAGATGAAAGGCCGCGCCGCAAGCTGGTTAGGTATCCGACGCTCGCACAATCGATAGTCAGGCGCAAGTTCGCGGGCTCTTGGTTACAGATACACTTTCACGAGCAGATTACCTTCCCCGCTTCTTTGCCACCTTTTTCTTACCGGTTTTCTTTGCCGGCCTTTTCGGCGCCTGGTGAAACCCCATCATATTGCCTTCGGTATCCTTGAACACCGCGATCCAGCCCATGTTTGGCGCAATTTCCGTTTTCGGCATGACCACCGCGCCGCCCGCATTCTCGACCTTCTTGCAGGCTGCATCGATCGACGTGACCGACAGATAATTCATGAACGGCTGGTCGGGCATCTTTCGCTGGATCAAACCGCCGTTGATACCCTCTTGGCCCTTTTGCCTGGTCTCGACGAAGAAATAATTCATCTTGTAAGGATCGGATATCTTCCATCCGAGAGCCTTTTTGTAGAAGCGCTTTGCCCGTTCCAAGTCATCGGCTGGAATTTCAAAGTGAACCACTGCATTTCCCATGACACATCTCACCCTCTGGCGAACTGAGGCCCAAGACTAAGCATCGCGCGCTGTCTTAATCAAGCAGGAGAGCCGTTACACGCTCGAGTTCGATCTCTTCGATTGCCGGGCTGACGGTCCTTGTGCGAGATCCTGCAGGTCTTTCATCGACACATCGATCGTTGCGGCAGAAGTGGGCGATAATGACCGGCCCGCCACTTCCTCCATGATCCAGTCCCGGAAATTTTTCACTTTCTGGCGCTTCAGCGCACCGGGAGGATAGACCAGATAATAGGCGAGCCCCGCCGACAGGCGGAATTCGAACGGTCTCACGAGCCTCCCGGCCGCTATGTCGTCGTCGACCAGCGAGCTTCGCCCGAGCGCCACGCCTTCGCCTTGCACGGCGGCCTGTACCACGTGTTCGGAGGCGTAGAAGCTTGGCCCTTTATGCGGATCGATACCGTCGATCCCGGCCATCCTCAGCCACATCGCCCAGTCGATGGGGAAATCGTCGTGAATGAGGGTATGGTATTTCAGATCGGTCGGGTTGCGCAACGGATGCGGCCCGTCGAGCAGCGCGGGGCTGCACACGGGCGACAAATCCTCCTGCATCAGGAGTTCGCTTCTCACTCCTGGATATTGGCCGCGGCCATATCTTATTGCGATCTCGATACCGTCACTGACGAAATCGGCCAGCTTTTCGGAGGTCGAAAGCCGGATATCGATACCGCCATGGGCGCGCCGGAATTTGAACAGCCTTGGTACCAGCCATTTGGAGGCGAATGCATCGAGAGTGCTGACGGTCAGTACCGACGATTGCTGGCCGCTCATGGCAAGCGTAGCCGCCGCAAGATGATCGAGGCTCTGGCGCACCTCGGCCGCGTAGGAGGCTCCAAGCGTTGTCAGCGCGACCGAGCGGACCTTTCTCGTGAATAGCTGCACGCCGAGTTGCGTCTCCAGATGCCGGATGGCACGGCTCACTGCGCCATGGGTGACATGGAGCTCTTCTGCGGCTTTCGAAAAGCTGAGGTGCCTGGCTGCGGCCTCGAAGCTCGGCAAGGAATTCAGCGGGGGCAGCCGGCGCGGCATGGGCCAATTCCTCCTATGCGTGATTTCCACTCACATATAGCAGGCTCATTATGAATAGAAAATCCGTCCGCCAGCTTGCGCTTCCGGGATGAAGGAGGGGTGGAGCGGCACCTCGCGGTGGCGCCAACGTTGGTGTTAGTAGAGATGGTGCGAGGGCGCTCCACCCCGGTGATTTTGGGAGGTCACTTTCACGTCACTCGCTTCGGGATGTTTCGAAGCCGCGCCGGCCTAGCACTCAACCCCTGGTCAACGGCAGCCAGTCCACGGCTTGCCTACAGGCACCGGCCCTTTCTCCACACTCAAAAGGCGACATCCGGACAGCGCCTCCTTCACGGAGCAGGGTGAAGAATGACTACTCTATACTAGGAATGTTGTCAAGAGGAAAAAGTCCATTGAATGAAAAAAGCGTCATGGCCGTGCTTGACACGGCCATCTCCATCAGAAGATTCGCGGGTCAAGCCCGCGAATGACGGATTCCGGCTAGGACGCGGTGGGTGAAAGAGAGAGCTGGATTCCGGCTTTCGCCGGAATGACGATAAGGGTAAGTGGAAGCGACTCAGAGGGAGGTTACCCCTCATCCGGCTCGATGCTGAAACACATCTCGCCACCTTCTCCCGCAAGGGGAGAAGGAAACGTAATAAAAATTCTCTTCCGCTGGCTTCCGCCTCGGGTTGAAGGAGAGGTTGTCAAGAGGAAAGTTCCCCTCTCCCCTCGTGGGAGAGGGTAGGGTGAGGGGGTACCCCCTCATCCGGCTCGATGCTGAAACGCATCTCGCCACCTTCTCCCGCAAGGGAGAGAAGGAAACCAACGCATCCCCGGATCAAGTCCGGGGACGCGAATGACGGATTGGGAAGTCCGGCCATGACGTGGTGGGTGAAGCTGGATCAGAGGCGTTCGCCGGAATGACGAAAGACGGACACGTCATGCGCTGACCTGATTGCCATTCGGCTTGCGCGATGACCTGCCTATTGGGCGAAGCAGTAGAACAGGCCAGCTCCTCCCGACTTCGGTAAGTCAGCCTCGCCGCATCCCCGAGATGGATGTGACGAGTTCCACGATTTCGATGCTGCGTCGTCACGGAGCCCCATACGGTCATGATGACCCACCGTCGCGCCTCCCTCGCTGGCGTTGCTGGTCCAATCGCCGCACGTCTGTCCCTGTGCCACAGTGCCTTCCGGCGTTGAGCCAGTGAGAATATCATGCATGTTCGGCTCATCGCCCCGGCCCTTCACAATCTCACCTGTTTCTGTGAGGCCAGTGTCCTTGCTGATCTTGTTGGCATCGCCATGCAACTCGTCCAGGTTCGTGGCAATCGGCTCACCCTTGGCATTGTGCCAAGGTCCACTACCGATCCTGTCACGTGCATTCTCGGAAGCGGTGCTAAGATATGCCCTCCACGTCTTATTAGTTGCTCCCGCTCCTTGAGCGAGTTGCTGGCAGTGAGCGTCTGCACCGGTTAGGCCACCCAAATTCGCTCCGTTGCCCAATCCTTTGCTGGTGATGAAAAAGCTCATGCTTGTGTCTTGTGCCGCAGCATGAGTTGCCAAGCTCGTCAGCAAGAATGCGGCAACCGTCAATACTTGTCTCATTATCTGTCCTCCGTGCGCAGAGAGAGCCCGGAAGGCTCCCGCCAATCCATACTCGCCATCCAAACTCTTGTTCCGTCTGTGATCCTCACTTGTTGGTGACTGCAATGAGCAGTGCTGCGGCGCAACCAAAGCCGCTCACGAAAATTTGTAACCTGGCAAAATGCGAGAGGTCCATGCGTTCATGCGAGGTTTAGCGCGTCTTAGGTAGAGCTGGGGAGGCAAAAGGATACCTGACATGAGAACCGTCAATTTCGGTGCGCTATTTTTGTTCGGAATAAGCTTGGCTGCGCTGCCAGCGGCAGCGATGTCCATCCCTAAAAATAGCGGATATGAGTTGCCTTACACAATTCAGGCCGCCAACAAGAACTCCAAAAAGCCCAAGAGGAATCACAACTACAGCTCGGGCAAAGGGTTCATTCCCGGGTATGTCCCAACTCCTTATGGGCGTGGCGATTGTATTGGCTGGTGGGAACCGCTTGGCAATAACCTGTTCCGTTGCCGAGGCCAGTTCATCCCGTACCGCTACTAGGGTTTCCATCTCAGGCTGCGCGTTGTCGCGTTGCATGCAAACATTGCCGCGGTTCTACTTCAATCCCGTACAACTCACCTGAGTTTATCTTTGATAACGTCGCACCCGAGCAGTGGCACGTCCGGGAAAACCAATTATGCGGCTAGCCGAAATCGTTCCTGCAGCACGCAGGCGCTTGCAAGCCGCATGAGTATCCGATCGGTGAACATCAGCCTTTTTTCATCTAATGAAGAAAGTTGGTCCAAGACGGCCACGATCCGCTTTTGATCAAGATAAGGGATGGCGGCGAGAGAGGGCCCCCGGAGCATGTCCTGTACCAGCATATCTAATCTTTCCCGCCGCCGCAGCATGGCAGGTGGTGTGACGAAGGGGTGTTTGCGCCGGCGATAGACGGTATCGCTTACGACATCTCGGGTTGCCTCGCGCAGCACGTATTTTTCGGTCGTGCCGCATATTTTTTGGCTCACTGGTTGAGTGCTCATAACCTCGACGACATGATGATCGAGGAAAGGCAGGCGCCCCTCGATCGAGTGCGCCATTTCCATGCGATCGCTCAACATTGTCAGAATGTAGGTTGGCAGCCTGCTCTTTGCGCGAAGATAGAGCGATTGATTCAGCGGATGCCGCCCTGCGAGTTGCGCGGGCACATCGATCTCGCTGACCAGGGTGCGGTAACAATCGCTCGGGGGAAATCTTTGCAGAAATTGCTTCGCCATGAGGAATTGCGCGGATTGCGCAGCAGCCGCGCCCGTTTCCATCCAGAAGGGAGCAAAGCCAAGCCGGTTTCTGACCGTGTTGAGCGGCGCCACTCGGCCATTCAGCCGCGCGGGCATGCCAACGCGAGGTCGCATGTCCAATTGGAACTCGGGATAGCCGGCAAGGATCTCATCTGCGCCTTCTCCCGTGAGGACGACCTTGAATCCGGCATCGCGCACAACCCGGCTCAACAGATACTTGGCGACCCCATGGGCATTGTGGCAGAGCGTCTCGGCCTGTTCGATGGCGTCGGCGAAATGATCCGCGAGATCATCCTGCCGGACGGGAATCGAAACGAATTCGGCGCCCGCCTTGGCTGCCATTTCTCTAGCGACCTCTCTCTCATCGAACCGCGGGTCGTCGAAGCTGATGTTAAAGGCGCAAATCGGACGAGGGTTATGCCTCGCCGCCAGCCCGAGCACCGCGCATGAATCGATACCGCCGCTGAGATAGCAGGCCACCGGCACATCGGCACGCAGGCGAATCCGCACAGCCTCATCGAGCGCGCTACGAAATTCCGCTACCCAGTCTTCGTTTGAACGTTGCGGCGGGGGAAAGCGCTCATGACGAAAGTTGAAGTCCCAATATTGCGTGATCCGCACCTGCTTCTGGGTAGCGATCATATAGTGGCCAGGTGGAATTTGCAGAATGCCCGCAAATAGCGTGCGCGCCTGCCCGCCCGCGGAGGTCAACGCATGGTAAAAGGATTCGGCATCCCACCGAGCTGGCACACCTGCGGCAAAGAGTGCCTTCACTTCCGAGGCGATAAAGAGCGTCTCGTTATGCCATGCATAGAACAGCGGTTTAATTCCGAAACGATCGCGCGCGGCAAACAAAGTACGGCTTTTTTCGTTCCACAACACAAAGGCGAACTCGCCGCGCAGCCGGTGCAGGCACTCCACGCCCAAGTCCTCATAAAGATGCAACGCAATCTCGCTATCCGAGTGTGTGCCTAATCGGTGACCGGATGCCTCGAGCTCGCGTTGGATCGACTCGTAATCATAGAACTCGCCATTGACCACGATGCGTGTGTGTCCGTCTTCGCTGGCGATGGGTTGAGCGCCAGCCGCAAGATCTATGATGCTGAGACGCCTGTGGCCGAGGCCGACCCGCCGATCAGGAGAAATCCAAATGCCCTCCCCGTCTGGGCCGCGGTGCCGGAGCCGATCGGTTGCCCGCGTGAGCATCCCAGGCTCAATCGGCCTTTTGCGCGAGAAAATCGCCACTACTCCGCACATCCAGTCCAGCCTTTCGCAGCCCGTAAGTCAACGCGGCGCGAGCGCCCATGGCAATACCCTAACCTTGGTGTTGCACTTCGTTTGTGAACTTAGGGAATCCAGCTTCATCCGACAATGGTCAAGCTCGACCCTGACTTTCGTCGGCCTCGCGAATGGTGCTATTCCTCGATAATGATTTCAACCGGACCTTCCAACATATCATGAGCGGGCTGCAGAAAACCATTCTCGATTGCATCGGCAACACCTCCTTGCTGCCCTTGCGCAACATTGTGCCCGCGAACGGCTGCCCGCATCCTGCTGAAGCTGGAGAGCGAGAACCCGACCGGCAGCATGAAGGACCGCATGGCGCTCGCCATGATCGAAGCGGCAGAGGCCGACGGACGTCTCCCGGCCGGGCGGTTCCGTCGTCGAATATACCGGCGGCAGCACCGGCGTGTCGCTGTCGCTGATCTGCGCGGTGAAGGGATATCCCCTGCACATCGTGACGTCGGACGCCTTCGCCCGGGAAAAACTCGATCACATGAAAATCCTAGGCGCCAGGCTTCAGATCGTGCAGAGCGAGAGCGGGCGCATGACGGAGAAACTGACGCGGGACATGATCGAAGCCGCCCGCGTCATCGCCGCGAAAGACCGGTAGCTTCTGGACCGATCAGCTGAACAACACCGACCAGCTTGCGGCCTATCACAAGATGGCCGAGGAAATCTGGACGCAGACGGAGGGCCGCGTTCGATGGCTTTGTCCAGAGCGTGGGCACCGCGGCGTCCCTTCGAGGCATCGCCGAAGCCCTGCGCCGCCACAACGAACAGATCAGAATCGTTGCCGTGGAGCCTTCCGAATCCCCGGTTCTGTCGGGCGGCCGGCCAGGCGCGTCATAAGATCGATGGGATCGGGGCGGGATTCGTGGTTCCGCTCTGGCACGGCGGCATTGCCGATCGCGATCGAGCAGGTTTCCACGCGAGGAGGCGGTCGCCATGTCTCTACGGCTGGCGCGCGAGGAAGGCCTTTTTGCCGGAACCTCCACCGGCGCCAACGTCATCGCCGCTTTGCGATTGGCCGAACGCCTTGAGCCGGGCGCCACCATCGTCACCGTCATGTGCGACACCGGCATGAAATATTTGAAGACCTACGCAGATGCAGTGCCTCAGCCTTGAAGCGCTGCCTTCCGGTCCCATGTCCTCGCCGTAACCCCGGCCTCCCGCAGCACGTGCTTTCGCACCTTACCGGTCGGCGTTTTGGGCAGTTCGGTCACCACCATTATGTAGCGCGGCACCATGAAGTGAGCCATGCGCGGTTCCAGAAACCGGACGAGAGCTTCAGGCGAGATCGTTTGCCCGGGCCGCGGCACCACGGCCGCCATCACCTCTTCTTCGGTGTCGGCCGATTTCACCGGAAAGACCGCGCATTCGAGAACCGCCGGAAACTGGCTGAGCACGCCCTCGACTTCCATCGACGAGATATTCTCCCCCGCCTCCGGATCGTGTCCTTGAGCCGATCGGTGAAATAGAACAGCCCCTCGCTGTCCTGGAAACCCGCATCGCCGGTGTGGAGCCACAAATTGCGCCACATCGCGCATGTCGCTTCAGGCTGTTGCCAATAGCCGAGCATTGTGATTGCCGGCGCCTTCGGCCGCACCGCGATTTGCCCGGTAATGCCGGGCGGCAGTTCTTCATCGGCCTCGTCCAGGATGCGCACATCGAAAAGCTCCGACCGCACCCTCCCCACCACCTGGCTGTGACGAATATTCGAGCCCAAGGGCATGACGATCGGCGCATTCGCCTCTGTCGATCCGTAGGCCGTTGCCACCTTGAGATCGAAGCGCTGCGTGAACGCGTCGAGATCGGCCAGCAGGGGACACATGAGCACCTTCTCTAGCGGATTTTCGGCATCATCGGACCTTGGACTCTGCCGCTGCAGGAAATTCGCCATCGCGCCCAGGAGATAGGTCGCCGTCACGCCGAACTGCCTCACCTCGCTCCAGAAGTTCGTGGCGCTGAACTGGCGCGGGATGACCGCGGTGGCACCCTTGATCGCGGCTCCGTAGAGCACGCCCCATCGTCCAGCGACGTGAAACAGCGGCAGGCCCGCTGTGTAGTAGATATCCGACGCGTTGACCTCCACGGCGCTAGCGCAGCCATTCGCATACTCATAGGCATGCGCATGAGCCACCATCACCCCCTTCGATCTCCCGCTCGTGCCCGAGGTGTACATGATGGCTTTGAGGTCGTTCGGCCCAATGGCCATGCCGGGCGGGCGATCGTCGTCGCTCACGATCGAATCGAGATCGAGCAGCGTGGCCGGCAGCGCCGGCGAGGAATAAGTGTCCTGGGCAGAAACGAAACACCGCTCGACCTTGCCGAGGTCTCCTCCGAGTTCCCTCAGCCGTTCGATATAGGCCGACGACACCAGCATGCATGTTGCACGGGAATCCTGGATGATATGTGACAGAATATCGCCCCGATAGGCTGTGTTCACCGGAACCTCGATGACCCCGAGCTTGGCGCAGGCGAGCCATGACATGACGAGGTCGGGCCCGTCGGGAAGCATGACCAAAAGCGTCTCCCCAGGTTCGATCCCATGCCTCCGCATGCCATTGGCGAAGCGATTGGAAAGGACGTCAGCCTCCCTGTAGGTGAAGGCGCGATCCGGAAAAATCAGCCAAGGCTTGTCCGCCGAGTCCGCCACGCGCCGGCCCAGCACGTGAACCAGGCTGCGCTCCGATGTCTCCTCAGCTTTCATTAGGCCGCTCATCCCTTGCTGCTCCTTCCCATCCCCACTACCCTAATTGGGGGACGAGCCGAGATTAAGCGTTTTGTCGGCCATCCATTGACCACCCGGCGATCTTGAGGAGCACGCAATGACATCAGCCATGAAGATCGAGCGCAAAGGCTCGGTCGCCTGGATCATTCTCGACCGGCCGAAGAAGCTCAATGCCATGACCATCGCCGCTTGGCAGGAGCTTGGCGAGCATCTCCGCGCGTTGAATGCCGACCTCTCGGTGCGTTGCGCCGTTATTGCCGGCGAGGGCCGCGCGTTTCTGGCCGGTCACGATGTCGCCGAGATCAAGCAGCACTGCGACGAAATACAATCGGGCCGCGTCGGCGCGACAGAGCTTCGCGAATGGCAGAAGACGCTGCAGGAGACCACGCGGCTGATCAGGCTTGCCCGCTTCCCCTTCATCGCGGCCGTTCATGGCTACGCGGTCGGCGCCGGCTGCGAGCTGGTATTTGCCTGCGACCTCGTCATCGCCGCACGCAATTCGCAATTTGGATTTCCCGAGGTGAACATCGGCGCCACCATCACCAATGGCGGCACCTTCTTCCTGCCTCGCAAGATCGGCATCGCCAAGGCAAGGGAGCTTGCCTACACGGGCGAATTCATCACGGCCGAAGAAGCGCACAGGATCGGCCTGGTGAACCGGCTCGTCGATGAAAGCGCTTTGCGTGCAGAGGCGCAGCGTCTGGCGGAGCGGATTGCCAGTCGCGCGCCCCTGGCGGTTCAGCTCCATAAGGTCATGCTCGACCGCGGACTCGAGGCCTCGCTCGAAACGATGCTTCACTTCGAGACCGAGTGCATGATCCACGCCAATCTGTCCAGGGATTGCACTGAAGGCACCAAGGCATGGCTCGAGGGACGCGATCCGGAATTCACCGGCAGCTAGCAAGGATCACCGGACCGCGGTCTTACGCCGGATGCCGATCCGCCGCTCTGTCTCCGCCGGGCGCGGCAATTTTTCATGCTCGCTCTTCAATGCGGCAAGGCCTTGGAACATCTCCTGCGGCATGGCGGCCCCGGCAGGAGCCATGCCCGGCTCGCGGCGCATGTGCATGATGAGCGCCTCCTGGACCGCCACGAGGTCCTTGCTGTCCGCCCTGTACATTCGCAGAAACATGTGCACGCGCTTTTCATCGACATCGAGCACCTGGCAGTCGACGAACAGTGCATCGCCGAGGCTGCATTCCTGGTAGAAACCGGTTCTGGTTTCCAGCGTATAAATCGTGCAATTGGTTCTCTCGCGATAGCTGGGATCGAGCCCGAACCGCTCGTATAGACCATCGCCCGCTCTGCTGAAGGCAATGTTATAGGCAAAATCGCCCATATGGCCGTTGTAGTCGATCCACTCGGCTGGCACGCGAACGGCATAAACCTCGGGCAATTTACTCATACGCTTGTTCCATATCACGCTCGCTAGCTGTTCATCAGCTCGGAAAGGCCGGCCTCGGTCGAAACCTGTGGAGTCCAGCCAAGCCCTGATAATTGGGAAGGATCGGCAATGAGCGGACAAGCGAGCCGTGCGTACCACCCGGTCCGCCCCGCGGCATGAAGGGCGAGTTTCAGGAGCGGTGCCGGCAGGGGAACGAGATTGGCGCTGCGGCCAAGGCCCCGGCGCATGGCGGAGATCATTTGTGGAACGGTCAACGCTTCCTGATCCGCAACGATGAAGGGCCGCCTCAGCGGCGATGGTGCCACAAGGACGGCGGCGACTGCATCGACCAGATTGCCCACCGACAGAAGCGAACGTCGGGCCTTGAGGCTCCCGAAGGGCAATGGATAAGGCGAACGGGCAAGCCGAACGAGCTCGGCAAAGTTCCCCTGCATGCCTTTGCCGTAGACGAGAACCGGCCGCAGCGCCACCCAATCGATGTCGAGTTCCCCGAGCCTTAGCTCCGCTTCCAGTTTCGCTCGTCCATAGGCATCGGTCGGTGTTGCCGGCCGGTCCTCGGTCAGCGGGCCTTCGGCGGTCGGGCCCGTCTGCGCCCGAATGGACGAAAGGAAAACGAAACGCTTGACGCGGGCCGCTTGGGCCGCCCGCGCCAGGTGATATGTCGCCTCGGCATTGAGGATACGATGATCGGCATCGGGCAAGCCCGATACCCCCTGCGAGGCGCCGGCGGAGTGCACGACGGCATCGACTCCCGCCAGAGCGGCCGACAGGTTCTGCGGCCGCGCCAGATCGCCGATCACCGCGCTGGCGCACTCGAGCGGAATGTCGACCGGGCGGCGAAGCAGAACGCGAAAGCGATACCCGCGTTTCGGCAGTTCGCGAAGAACATGCCGGCCGATGAAGCCCGTGGCGCCCGTGAGCGCAATCAGCGGCCCTGTCGTTGAATGCCTCTCTTCTGCCTGTAATTCCGCTGCGGAATGCATCGCACCTCTTCCGGGGAAGCCATGACGCTCTGCCTGATCTCCATCATTTACCATTTAATTTATCGGGGCTGTCGAGGATTTTTGTACCCGATATGAACTCTTCCTCAACCCGCGCGTGGCACTGTTAAGCATCACAGGTGCCGGAATATGCACTTTGATTCAATTCCGGCTATTTCTCTCGAGCGGAGGTTGCGACATGGGTGAAATGCTTCGAGACTCCACGGTTGCCGAGTTGCGCAGTGTGCGGCGGACACGGCTTCTCAAGGACGGCAGGATTGTCCTGCACCGCGGCTGGTCTCTCATCGACTGCACCATTCGCGACGCCAGCGACACCGGTGCTCGGCTCTCGGTCAAACTCCAATGTGAACTGCCGAAAAACTTCGATCTGCTCTACGTGAGCGAGGAGAGGCTCGTCCCTTGCGAAGTGCGCTGGCGCCGCGGCGATCGGCTCGGTGTTCGCTTCAGCGGTCCCTCTCGCAAAGCGCCTCCGTATCGCCTCTGATCAACGCGCGCTCCGGCCGGCCGCGAGTTTTGCCTGAAGTATCACCACCGCAAGCAGAAAAAGTCCGCGGATCACCGACTGCCAATAGGCCGAAAGCGAGATCCACCCGCGCCCATTTTCGAAATTCAATATGTTGAACAGCATCGCGAGCAGCACGGTACCGGCGAGCGTCGCACCGATGGAGCCGACACCGCCGGTCAGAAGCGTCCCGCCGACGACGACCGAGGCTATGGCGAATAGCTCCCAGCCTACGCCTTCGGTCGGCTGTCCCGCGCCGAACTGCGACGCAAGGATGACGCCAGCCAATCCCGCTAGAAATCCCGAACTGGCATAGACACCGAACAAAAGCGGTCCGACTTTGAGCCCCATCAGTCTTGCCGTCAGGTCGCCATCGCCGATCGCGAGGATACGCCGGCCTATGGGGTGCCGTTCCAGCACCACCCAGCCCACGGCATAGGCGACAGCCGCGATCCACGCCGGTATCGGGAACCCGAGAAAGTCGTTCTGGCCGATCGCTGTGAAACCCGTTTCATAAGAAACCGATACCGACTGATTCTTCGCGAGCAGCAGGGCGGTGCCATAGGCCGCCAGCATCGCCGCCAGCGTGGCAATGAACGGCTGTATGCGCAGTTTCGTGACGACCAGACCGTTGATCATGCCGATCATGAGGCCGGCCCCAAGCCCGCCTGCCAGCCCCGCCGCCCAATGAAACGGCGAGAGGAGCGCTGCCACCACGCTCGCCAGCGCCGCGACGCCGCCGACCGAAAGGTCGATGCCCCCGGTCATGATCACGAAGGCCATGCCAAGCGCGATCAGCGCAAACATCGAATTATACCGAAGGAACGTCAGTATGTTGAACGGCGACAAAAAATTGTCATATCGCAGCGCCCCGAAAATGATAAGCGCGATAAGCGTGGCGACCACGCAGATTCTGCCAGGTCGATCGTTGAGCGCGGCGCCAGCGGACCGAGAAATGACAGTCGTGCAACCAATGAGCTCAACGCATCACCCACTCTCCGATCGCTGTTGAATGAACACGGCAATGATGATCATGGCGGCCTTGACCACGAGCGCGGCGGAATCGGGCACGCCATTGGCAAGCAGCGTATAGCGGACGAGCTGGATGACACAGGCGCCGAGCAATGTTCCAAGAACATTGGCCCGGCCGCCGCTCAGCAGCGTGCCGCCCACCGCTACCGCTGCGATGGCGTCGAGTTCCATGCCGAGTCCCACGAGATTGGCATCGCTCGCCGAATTCCGCGCCACCACGATCAGCCCGGCAACCCCGGCCAGAACCCCGCTGAACACATAGGTAAATCTCTTGACCCACGTGACCGAGATGCCCGCGAGCCGCGCCGCCTTTTCATTCCCGCCGACCGCAAGTATCTGCCGGCCCAGTCCCGTGCGCGCGACCAAAAGTGCAGCGGCGATAACCACCACCGCCATGATGACGACCTGTGCCGGAATGCCGAAAACCCTTCCCAGGGCGATGAACTGGAACGCATCATTCCTGAACACCTGCAAATTGCCGTTGGTGATCACCTGCGCCAGCCCGCGCCCGGCGATGAACAGCACCAGCGTCGCCACGATCGGCTGTATCGAATACCGCGTCACCAGCATCCCGTTGAACCAGCCGAACAGCCCCGCGACGATCACCGGAATGATCAGCGCAAGGGCGACGCCCAGCGCCGAATTGTCGATCGGCATGAGCTTGCCCATGAAAATCATCGGCGCCAGCGCGCCGGCGATTGCCATAAGCGATCCGACCGAAAGATCGATGCCCCCGGTGGCGATCACCAGGGTCATGCCGACGGCAACGATGACGATCGTCGCCACCTGCGTGAGATTGACGTTCAGTGTCTGCCAGGACAGAAAGTTCGGCGTGACGATGACGTTGAAAACGATCAGCACGATGAAAACGGCAAGCGTGCCATAGCGGCTGATCCATGCCGCCGCGTTCAACCCGCGTTTGACATCGCTCGCCTTGGTGCTCGCCGCCGTGGTCATTCGCTGAAATTCAATTCTGGTGGGCCATGGCGCCCATCAGCTTGTCTTCACTGAGTTCATCTGCAGCGAAATCGGCAACAGACCGGCCGTCGCTCAGCACCGTCACGTGATCTGCCGCGGCAACGAGCTCTTCAAGTTCCGATGATATCATAAGCACGCTGAGCCCCTCCTCCGACAACGTCCGGATCAGCTTGAGAATTTCGGCTTTGGCTCCAACGTCGATTCCGCGCGTCGGCTCATCGACGATGAGCAGCCTTGGATTCATGCACAGCCACCGCGCCAGCAGCACTTTCTGTTGATTGCCTCCCGACAGCTCGCGAATTTGCTGATCGGGCGATGTGCACTTGATCCCCAGCGCTCTGATGTACCGCTCCACGATCTCCTGCTGCGCACCCTGATCGACGATGCCCCGCCTCACCAGTTGCGGTAGCACCGCGAGCGTCAGGTTCTCTCTGACGCTCATTTCAGGAATGATGCCTTCAACCTTTCGGTCCTCCGATACGAAGCCGATGCGATCGGCAATCGCGTCGGCGGGATGCGAATAATTCGTTTCCCGCGCCCCGATTCTTATTGCTCCGCGGTCCTTCTTGTCGGCGCCATAGATGAGCCGCGCCGTCTCCGTTCTGCCCGAGCCGAGCAACCCCGCCAGGCCGCCGATTTCCCCCTCCGCGATTCTGAGCGAGACATCGCGTACGCGGGTTCCCGATGCGACATGCTCGACTTCGACGAAAGGCTTGTCCATACCTTGCTTTTTTCGCGCGTGGCTGCTCGATGTGAAGGCGGTTAATTCCTTGCCGAGCATTGCGCGCACCAGCTCGATTTTCGATATCTCCTCCATCCTGCCCGTCCGCACCGTTCGGCCGTCTCGCATGATCGTGACGCGATCGCAAATGGCATAGAGTTCGTCAAGCCGGTGACTGATAAACACCACTGCTACCCCATCTGACTTCAACTTCCGCAGTGTTTGGAACAAGAGTTCGACTTCTCGATCGTCGAGCGACGATGTCGGTTCGTCCATGATGACGAGCCGCGCATCCTGGGTCACTGCGCGGGCGATCGCCACCATCTGCCGGGTCGCGACACTGTAAGTCTCGAGGGGCAGTTCGACGTCGATATCCAGGTTGAACCCGCGGAGTATCCTGTTGGCCTCGCTGCGCATCCTCTTGCGATCCAGGAAACCGAACCGAACCGGCTCGCGTGAAAGAAATATGTTCTCTGCTATCGATCGGTGCGGGGCCAGATTGATTTCCTGGTAGATCGTGGCGATCCCCGCACGCTGTGACTCCGCCGGCGTAGCAAAATCCACCTCCTTGCCTGCGAACATGATCGTGCCGTGATCGCGCCGGTAAGCGCCCGTCAAGATCTTGATCAGCGTGGACTTGCCGGCACCGTTTTGGCCGACAAGCCCCATCACCTCTTGCGGCCCGACCTCAAGGGAAGCGGCATCGAGAACGGCGACGCCGGAGAAGCTTTTGCCGATTCCACTCATGCTCAGGAGCATTGCCGGTCCTCAGGCGCGCCCGTGGCGGCGATGCCGACCGCATGCGGCCAATGCAGCCCCGGCCAGGCGGCGGCCCGGCCGGGTTCTGCTGTGTCGTGACTTAATAAGCGTTGGCTAGCTCTTCCTTCGCGTTGGAAGAATCATAGAATTTGTCTTCGTTCTTTATATAAGGCGGGATCTGCTCGCCCTTGGCGTAGCGCTGCATCGTTTCGAACGCCTTGGGCCCGAAACGCGGGTTGCACTCGACCACCGCGGCGATTTTGCCGTCCACGACCGCCTGGACCGCCTCCTTGCCGCCGTCGATCGACAGCACCAGAACATCCTTGCCCGGAACCTTGCCGGCGGCTTCCAGCGCAGCGATTGCGCCCATCGCCATTTCGTCGTTATGCGCATAGATCACATTGGCGTCTGGATGTGCCTGGAGCAGAGCTTCGGTGACCTGCCGTCCCTTGTCGCGCGCGAAGTCGCCCGACTGAGACGCGAGAATCTCGAAACCGCCCGCAGCTTTGATCGCTTCGTCGAAGCCCTTCTTGCGGTCATTGGCGGGTGACGAGCCGGTCGTGCCCTCGAGCTCGATGATTTTCGTTTTGCCATTGGCATTCTTGATCAGCCACTCGGCCATGCGCCGGCCTTCCTCCACGAAATCCGAACCGATGAAGGTCACATAGTCCTCGCCGGCCTTTGCCAGCGACTGGTCGACGTTGCGGTCGAGAAGAATCACCGGGATGCCGGCCTTCTTCGCCGCCATCACTGCCGGTATGAGCGGCTTTTCTTCACGCGGTGCGAGGAAGATTAGGTCTACGCCCTGTGCGATCATCGAATTGACATCGGCAACCTGCTTGGCGGCAGAGCCTGCGGCATCCGTGTACACCAGCTGATAACCGAGCTTGGCTGCTTCATCCTTCATGCTCTGGGTTTCCGCCAGCCGCCAGGGATTATTTGATTCGACTTGCGCAAAACCAACTTTGTATGTGTCTTTCTGGGCGAGTTTCGGCAATTCTGCCCAGGCGAGTGAGGCCGTCAACGCAACCGCAGATGCAACTGCGCTGCCGACCAGTAACTTCCGGCGACTAATCATCGACAAAACTCCCTATTTTGTTTTTTGCGAGTGCAACGAAAGCAACGAATTTGCTTCACTTTCCAAGTCTTGCGCCGATAGAATTTTCAGTCAAGCAGCAATAGACCGATGGCGACTTCCGCCGTCCGTTACGATCCCATTCAACTGGCTGCGAAAGCTAAATGACCTCGACCGTTCAAATTCTAGTCCTCCTATTGGCCGTCGTGGCTGGCGTTGCGGCAGCTGCCGACCGGCTGAAGCTCCCGCCCGCCATTCTGCTCGTGCTGACCGGGACCGCCCTCGCCATCGTGCCCGGCCTTCCGGCTGTGGAGCTCGATCCCGAGCTTGTGCTGCTGCTGGTCCTTCCCCCTGTCATCTATTCATCGGCAGTCGCAATGAGCTGGCGCGAGTTCCGGTTCAATTTGCGTCCCATCACGCTTTTGGCCTTTGGCTGTGTGGTGTTCACCACGACCGCCGTCGCCGCGGCGGCGCATTTGCTGCTCGGCCTTCCCTGGCCCGTAGGTTTCCTGATCGGCGCCATCGTATCGCCGCCCGACGCCGTAGCGCCGCTTGCGGTTGCCCGCCGCTTGCAAATTCCCCGGCGCATTCTCATCATTCTCGAAGGCGAAGGCCTCGTCAACGATGCCACGGCTCTCATTCTTTATCGCTTCGCGGTCGCAGCGGTAAGTGCGGGCGTCTTCTCGCTTAGCCAAGCTGCCGGCACCTTTGCCTTGATCGTCCTCTTCGAGATCGTGTGGGGAATTGGTGTCGGCTGGCTGATGCTCAGGCTGCGCCGCTGGGTGGGCGACCCGCTTATTGAGATCACACTGTCCGTGCTGACGCCCTTTCTCGCCTTCTGGCCGCCGGAATATCTGGGAGGTTCCGGAGTGCTCGCCACGGTCACGACCGGGCTCTACATCAGCTGGAACGGCCTGCGGCTGATCAGCGCCACGACCCGGCTGCAAGGCATCTTTTTCTGGAATTTTTTCGTCTATTTACTCGAAGGCCTGGTGTTTCTCATCACCGGCCTGCAGCTGCGCACGCTGCTATCCCGCATTGGACACTATCCATTGTCCGAACTGGTAAGCGCTGCAATCGTCATCAGCATTGTCGTGATCGCCGCCCGTTTCATATGGATGTATCCGGCCACCTATCTGCCCCGCTGGTTATCTCCCTCGCTCAGGCGCAAAGATCCTTCACCGCCTTGGCAATGGCCCTTCGCTCTGGCTTTCACCGGCGTTCGCGGCATCGTCTCGCTTGCCGCAGCCCTTGCCATTCCTTTAACGACGGCCGCCGGCCAGCCATTCCCAGGCCGCGATCTCATTCTTTTCCTCACTTTTTCCGTCATTCTGGTGACGCTTGTCGGCCAGGGCCTGTTGCTGCCTACGGTCATTCGGGCCCTTGGCTTGGCGCATGCCGGGCATCGCGAGCGCCATGATGACCGCATCGAGGAGCTGCAGGCCCGCCAGCACGCCATTGAGGCCGTAATCGCCCGCCTCGAACAGCTCGAAGCCGAACGCGAGCTCGCCGATGACATCGTCGCGCCGCTGCGCCTGCATCATCGTGAGCGGTTGCGCCAAGTGAACAATCAGGCCGGCAGCGATGGCACGCGTCAGAAATTGACTCGTCTTCAGGATGAAATCGAATTGTCGCTCATCGAGACCGAACGGCAGCAGATCAACGAATTGTTTCGCAGCGGCAAGCTCAAAGACGAAGCGCGCCGGCGTATCGAGCGTCAGCTCGATTTGCGCGAAGCCGAACGCCGCAATCAAGATCCAGCCGAGCAATGACCTTGCACAGACATAATGTCAAACCTGCGCCGCGCGCATTGACATCGATCGCAAAGAACGATGACTCTTCGGAAATTCCACCGGCGCAGCGGCGAAACATACGTCTCTATTATGCATTCAGCTTCTTTGTGGGCCTTTATATTGCAACCGGCACCACCGTTCTGTTCGAGCGCCGGCTCGGGCTTTCATTTGCCCAGATATTCACCCTTGATGCCATCTACATGCTGATGTTTATTCTTTTCGAGATACCGAGCGGTGCATTGGCCGACATCATTGGACGAAAGAAGGCCATACTCGCCGGCCTCGTCACTCTCACTCTTGCCGCGCTTGTTACCGGCAATGCTCAGAACTTCCTGCACCTCTTCCTGAGTTTCTTCATTTGGGCCCTCGGCTTTTCCCTGATCTCGGGCTCTTCCGACGCGCTGCTCTATGACAGTCTAAGAAGCGAGAAGCTCTACCATCGCACATCAGGTCGCGCCCTCTTCTTCTCCACAATCGGTTTGGCGTTTGCCGGAGTAACCGGGCCTCTGCTCTTTGCACAGCATTTCAGGCTTCCGTATTTCTTCTCCGCTCTGCCCTTCGCCGCCGCCCTCATCATCATGCTGTTCTATCGTGAACCGGCAGCTGCCCGCGAGCGAAGCTTTTCACTCCGCAATCACCTGCGCCAGATTCGCCAGGGCGCGGAAAAGGCTTTCGGCAATCGCTTCATCCTCTGGAGCACAGGTGCCTTGGCCCTTGTGTTTACCGTCAGCTACACATTCGCCAGCTCCTATCAGCCCTATCTGACTGAGATCGGCTTCGACGTAACGCAATTCGCCTTCATCCTGCCGCTTCTGTTCGTAACCGAGGCGCTGGGCGGCGCATGGTCGGAACGGATCACCTCGCGCCTCGGCGAGACGGCGGCATTCTGGGGAAGCTTCGTGCTGATCGGCGCGAGCCTGCTATCGCTGGGGCTCCTCGCCAGCAGATCGGTTCTGCCGGTCATGCTGGTCTATGGATTCCTGCAAGGCTTCGCCAGGCCGCTCGTCAGCACCTATGCCAATCGCTACATCGAATCGGAGCATCGGGCGACGATCATCTCGGTGCAGGTGATGGCTAGCACCGTCGCCTCGGCTATTGTGCTGTTCCTGTTTGGCTTGATTACCGACCGCATCGGCGTAATTGCCCTGGCCGCAGTGATCGGTGCGGCTGTACTGGCGGCCGGAGTGCCGCTGCTGCTGCTGAAACCCGGCGGCCGTCCGCGCTAGGGATCGCACCACCGCGCTTCAGGTGGTATGCGGCTGTTTCTCGCGCTTGCCCGAGACGATCAGTTCCAGAACCTCGTGCTCGTTGGTCTGCGCAATCCGTCGTTCGCCGACGTTTTCGCCGCGTTTTAGAACCATCACGCGGTCGCCTACGGCAAAGATGTCTTGCAGCCGGTGGGAGATGATGATCTGCGCCACGCGGTGCTTCTTGAGCTCCAGCATGGTTTCGAGCAGCCGCTCGGTCGCGACCACCGAGAGATTGGCTGTTGGCTCGTCAAGCACGACCACGCGCGGATCGAACGAGATGGCCCGCGCAATGGCAACCGACTGCTGTCGTCCGCCTGATAGGCTCTCGACCCGCTGATAGACGGAATTGACGTCGACCTTCAGCCGCTTCAAAACCCGGTCTGCTTCCCTGTACATGGCTTTGCGATCCACGAAGATGCCCTTGCGCGGCCAGCGGCCGAGAAAGATGTTCTGGCCTACATCCATGTTCCCGCAAAGGGCGAAATCCTGATAGATCATCTCGATGCCCGCATCGCGGCTCTCATGCGGGCTCTTGAAATTCGCCGGTTCGCCCCGAACCAGAATCTCCCCTGCATCCCGATGATAGGCACCTGTCAGGATCTTCATCAGCGTCGATTTGCCCGCCGAATTGTCTCCGACGAGTCCGAGGATCTCGCCTTCGTAAAGTCGTAGATCCACCTCGACAAGAGCCCGTACAGGGCCGAACGACTTGCTGATTTGGCGCATCTCAATGATGGGCTGTTCCGCCGAGCGGGTCTCCTTAGGCACGGGCTTCCCCCTTCACCGGTAATCGCCGGTTGAGCCACTTTTTGAAAAAAGCTCCCAGCAAATTCGACTGCCGCAGCCAGATGTCGCCCACGACGGCGATGATCAGTATGAGCCCGATGAACACATTGACCCAGTGTTGGGACAGCACGAAGGACGATCCGTCGGCGCGTATGACCTGCAGTGACAGGAGTGCCCGCAGTAGAGTGATCACCGCGGCACCGGCAAGCGAGCCGATGACTGTGCCGAAACCGCCGAAAATCGATCCCCCGCCGATGATGACTGAGGCAATGGCATCGAGTTCCCTAAATTGCCCCGCGGTGGGGATGAAGCTGCGGAAGAAGGCGATGTAAATGACACCGGCGACAGCTCCGCACAGAGCAGAAAAGATGAGGCTTAGGGCGCGGACGCGGTCGGTGTTGATGCCGGCATAGGCTGCGGCGCGGATATTGCCGCCTGTCGCATAGACTTGCTGGCCCCAGATCGTGTAGCCGAGGACAAGCCCGGTGATGATCGCCAGCACGACCATGAAGATGCTTTGCACGCTGAGCGCCGCGCTCAAATTGAACAGGAACGAGCCGGTTTCAGGCGCGATATCCAAATATCTCAATGCCTCGATGAGCTTGCGGCCGATCAGGTTGAAATTCTCCGGAAAACCGAAGAGCTCGCGTCCCGACACAATCCACGCGGCAATGCCCCGGGCCGTATAAAACATGCCGAGAGTGGCGACGAAAGCCGGCAGCCCGAAACGCACGGTGACGAGAGCATTGACTGCGCCCGCCAACATGCCGCCGCACAACGCAAGAAACACCGCCGTCCATGGATCGAGACCTAAGGTCTTCATCGAAAAGGCGGCAATGGCACCGCTCATGGCAAGCACCGATCCGACCGAAAGGTCGATGTCGCCATTGGCAATGACGAATGTGAGGCCGATGGCCAGCAGTGCCACCTCGGTGAAGGCAAGAATAAGATTGAAGGAATTGTCGAGCCCACCCCAGAAATCCGGTCGCAGATAGAGCCCGGCAAACCACAGCACGACGGCAATGATGATGGCCGCTGCGTCTCGTCGTGCAAGGAATTTGCCGAGCCCGCGCGCGTGGAGAGCGCGGTCGGAAACGGCACTGCCCTTGGTCTGGGCGCCGACAAGCGCAACACCGCCGCTGTCCGCAGCCGCCGGCATCGGCTTGCCGCGAATCCAGGCCCACAATCTCCCGATCACTCTCCGCCGGATCAGCCACGGTTCGATCAGCACGGCAATGATCAGAATGAGACCTAAAAAAGCCGGCACCGCTCCGGGCGGCAATTGCGCCACTGCTTGCACCTTCATCTCGATATTGTCGACCAGTACGGTGCGGGTCGTTGGATAGCCCTCGCGCAAGACTTTGTCGACGAGCACGATGAGGATGACGCCCAGCATGCTGCCGAAGATACGGCCGCGGCCCCCCAATATCGACGCGCCGCCTACGATGACGGCCGCGATCACGATCAGTTCGAGGCCCTGCCCCGACTGGGCGATCAGAGCCCGGTCCTGAGCCACTTGCATCATGCCGGCAACCGTCGCGCAGAAGGCCGACAACAAATAGGCGCGCATTCGCACCCAGGCCGTCGGAATGCCCGAATAGGACGCAGCGAGCTCGTTGCCGCCGGTGGCAAAAGTCTGGTAGCCGGTGATCGTCTTCGACAGCAGCACCGCTCCGACAACGCCGAAGATGAGGAAAACGAACACCTGGTTATTGAAGCCCCAGGCGTTGTTCTCGCCCATCAAGAAGAATTCCGGATGTTCCTTGGCCTTGGCCAGGAAGGAGATCGTCTTGCCGCCCGACACGCCCGTGACGATGCCGCGGCCGATGAAAAGCATGGTCAAAGTGGCGATGAACGCCGGAACGCGCAGGATCGTGACGAGGACACCGTTCACCAGTCCGACGAAAAGACCGATTGCCAATGTCCAGGCGATCGCCGGGACCAGCCCCGAGTTGAAATAGGATGGCGCGAAGCACACCGCAAAAACCGCCGCGGTCAGTCCGTAGAGCGACCCGACCGACAGGTCGAGATCCTTGTTGACGATGACGAACGTCATGCCGACCGCCATCACCCCGTAGCGCGCCGCATCGCGCATGACCGACGACAAAGCTGCAGCCGATCCAAAAAATTTCGGATTGATGTACACGCCGGCGAGATAGAGCAGGATGAGGAAGATCAGCAGACCCACTTCCCATCCGCCCAAAATCTCTAACGGCAGCCGGCGGTGCGACGGCGACGGCGCTGTGACAGCGGCAGACATGCGGCCCCAATGTTACTGGGAAAGCATCTGGTCAATAACGCGGCAGAGGCGCGAAGCCTCTCCCGCGCCACTGCCTGCGGTAGATCAGTTCTCGAAGCGTTTGCCCACCGTTTCAACATTCTCCTTGGTCACGACCTGAGCCCGCGTATCCAGATTGGCCGCTGCTATCCCGCGATCGATTTGCAGATAGAGCTGCATGACCGGCCAGAACCCCTGCAGAAACGGCTGCTGGCCGAGCGAACCGGTGAGCGCGCCGGATTTGAGGCCTTCCAGGATTGGCGGACCGAGATCATATCCGAACGCGCAGATCTGGCCTTCCTTCTTGGTCTGGGTGACTGCGGTGACGATCGCCGGCGTGACCGCGCCATTAGGTCCGAAAATGCCGACGACATCGCCGCGCGACTCCAGAAGAGTAACGATCGAGCCCGGGATGTCTTGGTCATTGACAGCTATGCCGATCTTCTCTGGGCCTGCGTCGACCGTGAAGTTGGTGAGCTTGCCGGCGGCATTGAGGTCTTTCACCACCTGATCGAAGGCCGCAACCACGCGGTTGTTGACCTCGACATTGCCCGCGGTGGTTTGCGACGGAAACAGGATGGAGCCCTTGTCGAGCCCTTTGTCGAGCACGCATTTGGCCAAAGCGGCACCGCCGATCGCTGCTGCCGCAGCACTTTGGCCGGTATGGCTGATACCGTCGCGCATATAGATCGTGGGATCGAAGGAATTCGTCGTCGCCACCGGAATACCTTGATCGAGCATTTTTTTGACGATGTCGTTGTAGGCCCCCACCTGCGGCGTCGTCAGGATCAGCCCGTCGATCGTGGGGTCCTGAATGATCTGGTTCAGGATTTCGATTTCGCGCGTCACGTCATCGGTCGGCGATTCGGAACCGAGCAGCAGGATCTTGGCACCGATCATATTGCCGGCAACCGTTGCGCCCACATAGACCGGGTCGAAGAAGCCGTTGCCGGCGGTGTGGGTGATGATTGCAAATGTCAGATGACCGTCCGCCGAGTGGAAATTCTTCGTGGCGTCGGCCTCCTTGGCTGCCTCCTCGAAACTATAGCCGCCGACCGCCTTCGTGATCGTGCCGGCTTCCTGCGTTGATGCGCCGGACGCAAAAAATACCGCGAGCGCGCAGAAACTCACCGAAGCAAGTATCTTTTTCATCGATTTCCTCCCATCGCCTTCGTCTCATTCGCTGGACGAATGCCGACCTCAGAGTATTCCAGGCGGGAGACCCGCGCAATCAGCTTGCCAAAGGCATAGGCATAATATTGGCCCTCTGGCAAACTGCGTACGCTCATCGTGCTTTTTACCCGGCACGGATCAGGCGTCCAAGTTCTGAGCAAGGGAGAAATAGACCCGACATGCGCTTAAATCCCCTGGATAGGATCTCCATCGGCCGCACCGGTCTGAGCGTGACCAGGATCGGCTTCGGTACCTCCGCACTCGGTGATATGCCGGAGACCTACGGCTATTCGGTCGATGTCGAAAGGGCGAGAGAGACGGTGCGCGCAATTTTTGCAAGTCCGGTCAATCTCATAGATACATCGCGCAACTATGGTTTCGGCCGCAGCGAGGAGCGGATCGGCGAGGTCATTCGCGAGCGCGGCGGGCTGCCTGCGGACTTCGTCATCTCGACCAAATTGGATCGCGACATGGAGACCGGCCGTTTCGATGCGGCGCAGGCGCGCCGCTCCCTGGAAGAGAGCCTGAAGGCCTTGAATGTGGACCGCATACACCTCCTGCATCTGCACGATCCCGAGTATGGAGCTTCACTTTCGGAGGTGACGGGTACCCAGGGTGCCCTGGCCGAGCTCTTTCGAATGAAGGAGCAAGGGCTCGCCCAGGCCGTTGGACTGGCCGCGGGGAATGTGGATGTGATGATGCCGATCTTGCGCGATTGGGACTTCGACGCCTTGATTACCCACAATCGATTTACGCTCGCCAATCGCAATGCCGAAGCAATGATCGACTATGCCCACAAGCAAGGTATCGCGGTTTTGAACGCAGCCCCCTATGGCAGCGGCATCCTGGCCAAAGGCTCGACCGATTATCCGCAGTATGTTTATCAAGCTGCATCTTCCGAAACATTGCAACATATCAGAAGAATTGAAGAGCTATGCGCGAAGCATCAGGTCCCGCCAGGGGCTGCTGCCTTGCAGTTCTCGCTGCGCGACCAGCGGGTAACCGCCACGATCTGTGGGATAAGCAAAATGGAACGCATTCGGCAAACGCTGGATTGGGCGGCCCATCCGATATCCGACGCCTTCTTTGCCGAAATGACGAACCTTCCTTTTGAAACGAGCGATCCTGAGGCGACGCGCGTCTACCGGCCGGGATAAAGGGTGGCAAGGCGCTGGTGGATCAGCACTGGAATGGAAATTGCGCGGAGGGTAGACTCAGAAGCAGGCGAGAATTGTGAGTTTTCGACTGATTGTAACGTATGGAGGTAGTCATGTTGCGCAAGCTGGCTTTCGCCGTCGGTTGTACCGCGGCTCTCGTTCTTGTCACTGTCGCCCCGGTCGCGGCAGCTGATTTCGGAACTGCAGAAGAAGCCAAGGCCATGCTGGAAAGAGCAGTCGCCGCAGTAAGTGAGGACAAGGCGAAAGCCCTCGATATGTTCAACAAGGGTGAAGGCGGCTCCAAGGACCGTGACCTTTATGTCTTCTGCGCCAACGCTTCGGACGGCACCTTAACGGCGCATCCGACCATGAAGGGCGAGCCTCTGCAGGACATTAAGGGCAAAAAGGGCTATCCGCTTGGTAAAGAGATAATGGAGAAAGCCACCGAAGGAACCATAAAAGAGGTTACATATTGGTGGCCGCGTCCTGGCACCGACAAGCCGCTCGAGAAGACTTCCTACTACATGAAGGTCGGCGACCAGATTTGCGGTGTCGGCTACTACAAGGAGTGAAAGCCTGGCAGCTGTTCGAAATCCCATCGTTAAGCGTCCTCCGCGGTCGCCGGAGCTGCGCATGGAGCTCAAAGCGAAACTCGAGCCGGAGGTGCGCAAGCTCTCAGCGCTCCAGCCGAGCGGCCTCACCTGGCCCGGCGCACGATGTAAAGCCCGGCGAGCACGATGAGTGCCGTGCCGACGAGCGTCCAGGGATCGGGAAGCTCGCCCAAGACCAACATGCCGAACAGCACCGCTGCCACGATCTGCGTGTAGGTGAAGGGCGTAAGGATGTTCGCGGGCGCCGCGGCGAGAGCGCGGATCAGGAGAAGCTGGCCCGTTCCGTACAGGAGGCCTGAAAGGATGAGGAGGAGCCAAGCCACAAGGCTCCCGTTGGACCAGCCCAGGGGCAGGAGGGGAGTGGTGAGGATAAAGCCTGTAAGGATTGTCCAGGCGAGCGTGGTGGCTGGTGGGTCGCTCCGGCTCGCAAGCCGCGTGAGCATCTGATAGAGGGCGAAGAGGAAGGCGGTGGCGAGCGGCAGCAGTGCCGCCCAGGCGATGCTGCCGGCGCCGGGCCGCACGACGATCAAAACACCGAGGAAACCTAGGCCCACCCCAACCCAGGCAGCCATTCCTACCCGCTCGTGCAGCAGGGGGGCCGAGAGTGCCACGACGAAGAGCGGCGCCGCGAAAGTGATGACGGTGGCGTCCGCGAGGGACATGAAGCGCAGGCCCAGGAGCACGGCGGCGCCCGCCAAGAGGGGCAGGAGCCCGCGCACCACCTGCAACAGCGGTCGCTCGCAACGTAGCAAACGCAGCCACACCCCGGGTGCCGTGGTGGCGAGGATAACGGGAATGGCGAAGGCATTGCGCGCCCAGACGAGCTGGAGTAACGGGAAGTCGGCGGCCAGGAACTTGCCAAGCCCGTCCATGACCGCGAAACAGCTGACGCCCGCGATGAACAGGAGTATGGCAGTCCCGCGGGTCGTCTTTTCACCTCCATGCAATCAGCTTGACCCTGTGACCTAAGGCTGCGGCACGGGGACGTGTCGCCTGCGTGCGCCAAGACCGCGCAGCGCCACATAGAACACCGGCGTCAGGAACAGGCCAAAAAAGGTGACGCCGAGCATGCCGAAGAACACAGCTGTGCCCAGCGCCTGACGCATTTCGGCGCCAGGGCCGGTCGCGATCATCAGTGGCAGGACTCCAAAAATGAAGGCAAATGACGTCATGAGAATGGGCCGCAGGCGGAGCCGGCACGCTTCCACGGCCGCTTCGATCGGCGTCTTGCCCCCGCTCTCCTCCTGTCTTGCAAACTCGACAATGAGGATGGCGTTCTTCGCGGCAAGACCAATGAGGACGATAAGGCCAATCTGGGTAAGAATGTTGTTGTCCTGCCCCCTGATCGCCACACCGAGAAGGGCCGAGAGAATGCTCATAGGAACGATCAAAATAATCGCAAGCGGTAGCGACCAGCTTTCATATTGCGCGGCAAGCACAAGAAAAACGAAGAGCACTGACAGGGCAAAGATGTAAAGGGCGAAATTCCCGGTCTGCCGCTCCTGAAAGGCAAGCTCGGTCCATTCGAAGCTCGTGCCCTGCGGCAGGATCTCTCGGGCAAGAGCCTCCATCTTGTCGAGCGCCTGGGCGGAGGAAACTCCAGGAGCGGCGTTCCCCTGAATGGGTACCGACGTGTACAAATTGTAACGCTGGACGAGATTGGGCCCAGTCACATCTCGAATCTCGACCAGCGTTCCCAGAGGAATGAGCGCGCCATTGGCTGAGCGCACCTTGAGGCGGAGAATGTCGGCACGTTCGGTACGGAACTTCTGGTCGGCCTGCGCCCGCACTTGGTAAACCCGGCCAAAGGCATTGAAGTCATTCACATAGGCTGTGCCCAGATTGACCTGCAGCGTTTCGAAGATGTTGGATATCGGCACATCCAGCATGCGTGCCTTGGCGCGATCGATTTCTAGGTAGATTTGCGGACTCGAGGTGGAGAAGGTCGTAAATACGCCGGTCAGCTCCGGTGTTTGGGACGCGCGGCCCATGATCTCGTAAGCCGCAGCCAGCACCCGCTCCATCCCGGCATCGAGGCGCTCTTGAAGCTGAATCTTGAAACCGCCGGAATTGCCGATGCCGCGCACAGGCGGCGGCGGGATTGCAATGATGAAAGCCTCTTCGATCGACTGAAGCTGGCCGAACAGCTGGCCGATGATCATATTCTGCGAAATGCCTTTCTCAAGCCGCTCCTCGAAGGGCCTAAATGGCGCGAATATGGCGGCGGCGTTCGAGGCATTGGTGAAGGTAGCGCCGGAAAAACCAGCGAAGGCAACCGCATCCATCACGCCCGGAGTCGCCTGGATGATTTTCGATGCCCTCTGCACGACAGCGTCGGTGCGCGACAACGATGCTCCGTCCGGGAGCTGGATCACGACGATCGCATAGCCTTGATCGAGCGAAGGAATAAACCCACGCGGCACCGCATTGGAAATATACACGGTGCCGGCCAGGAGACCCACATAGACCGCCAGCATGATGAACTTGCGTCTGCCAACCACACCCACGGTCTGGGCATAGCCGCCACTCAATCTGTCGAATCCGGTGTTGAACCGGGATGATAACCACTCTCCACCTCGAGTGAGCGGGCTTCGGGAGTGAACCAGCGTGTGCGGTTTCAACAGACGCGCGGCCAATGCTGGGGAGAGCGTGAGCGAGTTAAAGGCGGAAATCAGAGTCGAGGCCGCAATGGTGATGGCAAACTGCTGGTAAAATCTGCCCGAAATGCCGGGAATAAAGGCAGTGGGTATGAAGACGGCGGTGAGCACGAGCGAAATGGCGATAATGGCCGTGCCCACTTCATCCATGGTGCGGTGTGCGGCCTCGCGCGGCGTCATGCCCCGACCGATATTGCGCTCTACGTTCTCGACCACGACAATGGCATCGTCGACCACGATCCCAATTGCCAGCACAAGGCCAAAGAGGGTGAGCATGTTCAAGGAATAGCCCAGCGCCGCCATTACGGCGAAGGTGCCGATCAGCGAGACAGGGATGGCGATGATTGGAATGAGGGCGGTACGCCAGGACTGAAGGAAGATAAGGACCACCAAGGCCACCAGGGCGGCGGCCTCAAACAATGTCTTGTAGACCTCGTTCACCGACTCTTCGATGAACTCCGTAGGATTGTAGACGATTTGATAGTCGAGACCTGGGGGAAAGTCGTTCTTTAGATCCGCCATCGTCTGGATGATCGCATCCGCAGCAGCGAGAGCATTGGTGTTTGGTCTTTGAAGGATCCCAAGCGCCACCGCCGGCTTTCCGCTTAAATAGGAATTGGTCACATAGTCGCGCGCGCCCAGCTCGACCCGCGCGACATCGCGGAGGCGAACGAGGCGCCCGCTGTCGCCTGACTTGACAATGACGCTGGCGAACTGCCGCGCCGACTCAAAGCGGCCCTGGGTCGTGACGATGAGCTGGAAGGCGCTGTCCGTTGGAGCCGGCTGGGTGCCAAGTGCACCGCCCGAAACCTGAACATTCTGCTCCTGGAGCGAGCGCACGACATCGCCTGCCGTGAGACTGTATGCGGACAGCTTGTCTGGATCGAGCCACACCCTGAGCGAATACTCCCGCTCGCCGAAGATGATGAGATCGCCGACGCCCTCGAGCCGCAGCAGCACGTCGCGAACTCTCGTGCGCGCGTAGTTAGATACGTAAAGCTGGTCGTAGCTATTGTCGGGCGACAGCATGTGCACGACCATCATCAGATCGGGAGAACTCTTCAGGGTGGTCACGCCGAGCCGGCGGACCTCCTCGGGCAGCCGCGGCGTGGCGATTGCGACCCTGTTCTGCACCAGCACCTGCGCCTGATTGAGATCAGTGCCCAGCTTGAAGGTGATGGTGAGCGACATGGTGCCGTCGCCCGTGGAGTAGGAAGACATATAAAGCATGTCCTCGACACCGTTAATCTCCTGCTCGAGCGGTGTTGCCACCGTTTCGGCAATCGTCTGGGCGTCGGCGCCGGGATACTGCGCACGGACAACGACCGTCGATGGGGCGACTTCGGGATACTGAGCAACCGGTAGCGAGAAATAGGCAATACCGCCAAGGATCATGATGATGATGGAGACGACAGAAGCGAAAATCGGCCGGTCGACGAAAAAGTGCGAGAAGCTCATTCGGCAACCTGTTGAACTTCCGCCACAGGCGGTAGTGTCGTTGGGCGGGGCGTGATCTTCATACCGGGTCGAATCCGCATCAGTCCGGCCACAACGATCGTCTCCCCGCCTGTCAGGCCATCACGAACGACGCGGTAGCCGTCAATCTTGGGTCCTGGACGGATCGGCTTTGCCGCGACGGTGTCGTCATTCCCCACGACATACACAATGCGGCGGTCCTGATCGGCGCCAACCGCCTCATCCGGAATGAGCACCCCCCGGTAGCTGCCGGACCCTGGTATCGAGACGCGACCAAACATTCCGGGCTGCAAGAACAGATCGGAATTGTCAAAAAGGGCACGCCCGCGTACCGTACCGGTTTCTCCGTCAACACGATTGTCGACGAAGTTCATGCTGCCGGTGCGGTCCTCCTTGGAATCACCGGGGATGAACATTCGCACCTCGAAGGGGACCTCACGGCTCGAGGGACCCTTGCCCTGCAGGGCCGAGCGCGAATAGGCGATGTAAGATCTCTCGTCCACGTCGAAATAGAAGTAGATGGGATTGAGCGCCACGATCGTTGTGAGAACCGTGTCGTTGGCATTCACTAGGTTGCCAACAGAGATGAGCTTTCGCCCGATGCGTCCGCTGATCGGCGCCTGGATGCCGGTGTAGTCGACACTGAGCTGAGCCTGCTGGAGAGAGGCCTCGGCCGCTCCCATCTCCGCCTGCGCCGCCAAGAATTGCTGGCGCCGCTGATCGAATGTCGTTTCGGCGATTGCCCCGCTCGACCGCAATGAGGAGGCCCGTTCGAACTCCTGCTGTGCCAATTCGGCAGTGGTCCTGGCGACTTCCAGCCGGGCGCGCGACTCTTTTAATGACACGTCAAACGTCCGCGGATCGATGGAAAACAGCAGGTCGCCCTTTTGAACCAGGGCGCCGTCCTGAAAATGAACCCGGTCGAGATAGCCCGTCACCCGCGAGCGAATGGCGACATCTTCCATGGCCTCAAAGCGACCGGTGAAGTCATCCCACTCGACGATGTTCTTTACGACAGGCTTAGCCACGGTGACTTGCGGCGCCTGAATGGCCGGGACCACGGCAGCGGTTTGCCCCCTCAACCGTTCGAACCAAAGCCATGCCGCGGCACAGGCGGCCAGCAAGAGTACGACGGCCACGATCGACACGATCGGTCTGCGGCGTCTCACTCGTGCGTGCGGCAAACGGGCGTCGTGTCCAATATGGTTGTCCACCGACAAATCTCTCCCCGTATCTCAAGCAGCATAAGATGAGACGGTGGCGATCTTGAGTCCAGGAGAAAGAAGTCGCTTGCTCATCCGCCTGCTGCCGCAAAGCAGGGAAAATCCGCGGCTGTCAGAGATGATGACAGCAATCAGCCTCCTAGCTCAACCACCTCAATGCGGCGGTGTGGACGGGTGCATCCCACCAGCGTATTAATTCATCCTCAAGGAGAGTGACGGTTATCGAGCATCCCGCCATGTCAAGCGATGAGACGTAAGAGCCGACAAGAGACCGCGATATGTGAAAGCCTCTCTTCGACAAGACTTCATGTGCGGCATTGAACATCAAATAGAGTTCCATGAGCGGTGTCCCGCCGAAGCCGTTGACGAGCAGAAGGACATTGCCCCTTGCTTGGTTTCCGAAATCCGACACGATGGCGGAAACCATCTGTTCAGCAATATCGTTCGCGGCAGCGAGCTTGACCCTGCGCCGTCCTGGCTCGCCGTGAATGCCCACGCCCATTTCCATCTCGTCTTCGCCAATAGTGAATGTGGGCTTGCCAGCTGCCGGTACGGTGCAGCTTGTCAGTGCGATCCCCATAGAGCGCGTGCGCTTATTGATACTATCGCCCAGTGATTTCAGCGCGGCGAGATCGGCCCCCGCTTCTGCTGCCGCTCCCGTCATTTTCTCCACGACGAGGGTTCCGGCCACGCCACGCCTTCCGGTCGTAAAAAGCGAGTCCTCCACCGCGACATCATCATTCGTAATGACGGTCTCGCATTTTCCGGCGTACATCTCCGTTGCCATGTCGAAATTCATGACGTCGCCTTCGTAATTTTTTACGATGAAGAGAACGCCAGCACCGTCATCGACTGCGTCGGCTGCGGCAAGCATTTGATTGGGCGTCGGAGACGTGAAAACCTGTCCTGGGCAGGCTGCATCGAGCATACCGAAACCGACGAACCCTGCATGAAGAGGCTCGTGGCCTGAGCCGCCTCCCGATATGAGTGCAACCTTCCCTTTTTTTCTGGAAGCTCTTTGCACGAACTGACGATCGGGACCGAGCTTGACGATGTCTGCGTGTGCTTGTGCAAAGCCATCCAGGCTTTCGGCGAGCACGTTTTGCGGATCGTTGATCAACTTCTTCATGCTACTTGCCCTTGGCCTGCCCAACCGTTCTGGCGAGCTCCCGTACAAAATCTGTCACCAGCTTGTGCAACCTGTCATTGGCAACACTGCTGCCGAGATCAGGGAGATAGATCGTGTGTGCTTTGAGCCGCTGCGGTTCCGGCGCCACATGCGGTTTGCGCGAGTGTGCTCTGGAATAGGCCGCGAGGAAGCGCGATTTTTCAACTTGGTTGAAATGGCAGATCTCGAGAATGGTCTCGACGTGCCCGTGGGGAACTGGTGTCGGATAGGCCTCGCTGCAGATTTGCGAGACGAAGCTGCGGTTCTTTCCCAAAGCGGCAGCGAGCCTCTGACGCGTTCCCGAGGGCCGGCGGTCGAGAACCTCAGAAAGGATGCGCTTGTATTCCGCGACTGCCTCGCCCGAGGCATCCTCGACTTTCACGGATTTCGGCATGGATCATTCAGCGCGATTTCAGAGAGCGCTGCCTTCACCCGCCCGATGGCTGCAGGGCTCACAGAAATTGACCTCAGACCCGCCTTCAGTAAAGCTTCAAGGTGGCGCGGATCACTTGCCATGTCGCCGCATAGGCTCACCGGGATCTTACGAATTCGACAAAACTCCGTCACCGAAGCAATGAGCCTCATAATGGCTATATGCGTAGGATCATTGAGATGGGAAACGCCCGGCTCGTCGCGGGCTGACGCCATGACATATTGTGTAAGATCATTCGACCCGATGGAAAAGAAAGCGGCCTCGGCATAAAGTTCAGGTGCCACGGCAACGGCAGGAACTTCCACCATGATGCCGAGCGACGGCCTGGTACATGGAACATTTTCTGCCCGAAGTTTCTCGATCACCTCGTCTAAGAGCCTGGCCGATTGGTTGATCTCCTCCGCGATGGTGACCATAGGCAGCATCACTTTGAGGTTGCCGTGAACAGCGGCCCTGGCCAGCGCCTTGAGCTGTGATCGAAACACATCGGGCCGGGCAAGCATAAGGCGTATGCCGCGCACGCCAAGAAACGGGTTCCTCTCCCTTCCCGTGGTAAGGCCGGCAACGGGTTTATCGCCGCCGACATCAAGGGTGCGAATGGTTACCGGTCTGTTGCCTGCCCATTCGAGAAGTTGCCGATAAGCAACATACTGCTGCTCCTCGTCGGGCAGCGGCATGCCGTCTTTAAACAGGAACTCCGTGCGCATAAGTCCGATGCCGTCGCAGGCGTCACTGTCGACCTGCTCGATTTCATCAATGCCATTCACATTGATCAGAAGCTCGATCTGCACACCATCCTTCGAGCGCGCAGGCTTGCGGAGAAACGCCTCCTCCAGGCTTCTTTTGCAATTGAAACTCTTGAGCTTGGCTGCATAGTGGCTTCGCTGCTCGTCATTGGGACTCAATATCGCCTTGCCGGTTTCCCCATCGATGATGGCATTGGAATGGCCCCCAAGATTCACGTGCCCCAACCCCACGACCATCGGAACGCCTCGAGCGCGCGCCAGCATTGCCACGTGACTGGATGCACTTCCTGCAGTGAGGAGAAGGCCACCGCCTTTCGACCAATCCATCTCGAGAAACAGGGTTGGTCCCACATCGTCACTTGCAAGGATGGTGCCTGGAACAAATGATGCTTCACCGCCACCTTGCAGATGACGGAGCACTCTGTCGCGCACATCCCGAAGATCGGCTGCACGCGCACGAAAGTACTCATCATCCGACGCGTGATAGCCGCCGATGTCCCTATCAAGCACCATTAGCCATGCGGCATCGGCCGACATGCCATCCGCAATGGCTCTGAATACATCTGTGGTCAACGCCTCATCTTCCAGAAGAGCCTGTTGGAAAGCGAGAATGTCGCGTCCTGCGCCTTCGACTCGCGCCATGAGCCGGGAAAGGTCCATTATCGCGGACGCGAGTGCCGACTCGAGTTGCCGCTTCTCGATTTCTGGCTTGCCGCTCGCGGCCCGCTTCACCGTGCAATCCGCCAAGAGCACGAGCGGGCCTGCTGCGATACCGGCAGCAGCGGGGCGACCCTGCAATTCGAGGCCGTCAGTCATCGGCGCTGCCCACCTCGAAGTCGCGCTCGACCAACGAAACCAGGGCTCCAACTGCAGCGTCGGCATCGTCGCCTCTGGCCCGAAAGTGCAAGACCGTGTCTTTTTTTACTTTCAAGGCCATAACTTTGACGATGCTCTTCGCATCGATCCAAGGACCTTGGCTTGCCGGGGCAAGCTCTACCCTTGCCGAAAAAGTCTTGGCGAGCTTCGTCAACTTGACTGAGGGGCGTGCATGCAGTCCGACGTCATGAGTGAGGAGCACACTCCCGTGCGTTACACCCGATTGCTCGTCTATGGTGGAGCCTTCCGTCATGCCGGCGATAGTTCCTCGGCTGTCCTCTTGACTTCTTGCAAGCTCGCACCGCCCCAAGATTCCGTTGCGGCCATGACTGCTCCTTCAACAATGGGCGCATTGCAGATGACCACCCTTCCCTGTCTTTCCTGGGGAAGCAGTTCGATTGCCATCTCGCTGTTGGTTTCCGCTCCACCCAGGTCCACGAGGATGGCAACGCCCTTCTCGGACCAAGCCGCATCGATTGCCGCCATGATCTTCTCGACACTCGTGCCCAATCCGCCGTCGGGATTACCGCCGCAAAAGCTCAACGGCAGATCATTGCCGACCATCTGCCGCACCATCTCGGCAGTGCCGCGTGCGACGTCGGGCGAATGCGATACAATGACTATTCCGACCTTGGCGACACTCATGTCCGACCCTCAAAAACATCACACACGGCTTCGACCATCAGTTCGCTCGACCGGGCCCCTGGATCCATGTGGCCGATCGACCGATCGCCGAGGAACGATGCTCTGCCGCGCGTAGCCTTCATCGGCATGGTTGCCTGTGCAAGTGCCTCCGCCTTCTGCCTCAGACTGCGAGGACCGTCATCGGTTGAAGCCAAAGCTTCCGCGATCGGGCCAAGGACATCGAGCATTGTTTTTTGGCCAAGATCGGATTTGCCGCGAACCTTCATGGCCTCAACCGCACGCCTCAACGCGCGGGCAGCGTCAGCTCGGGTTGGAGAGGCTCCAAGTTCTTTTCCGAGTGTGAGGAACAGAGTTCCATAAAGCGGGCCCGAGGCGCCTCCAACCTTCATGACAAGAGCTGTCCCGATTGCCTTTAGAGCGTCCGGAAGAGGTTTGGAGGCGATGTTGTCCAAATCGGCCAAAACAGCTTCAAATCCCCGTTTCATATTAAGTCCATGATCCGCATCACCAATAGCTGAGTCCAGTTCACTCAGTTCGTCTGCGTGTGAAATGATCTGATTGGCAATCGCAGTGGTGAGTTTCCTCACATCCGGTATCATCTTGGAACCCTCAACACTCTTTTGCCACTTGCATCGAAATACAATGGGTCTTGCAGTTCGACTCTTACCTGATCTCCGGGCCGGAGATTAGTCGTCGGGCTCGCAAGTGTGGTGATCTTGTGACCGTCGACTTTCAAATGGAGATGATTCTGGTCACCCAGATGTTCGATCCATTCCACCGTTCCATTGCCGCTTTTAACCTTGTTAATCTCAAGATGTTCGGTCCTGAATCCGACCGTTGCAACGTTGGAAGGACAGAAACCGTTGCGGAGGACGCCTGCGGGGAGAAGATTGATCTGTGGCTGCCCCAGCCGCTGAGCGACATAGACCGTGAGTGGATTCTCATAAATCTCGCGCGGGCTGCCGATCTGAATCAGTTTTCCCTTGTTGATCACGCCGATGCGGTTGGCCATGGTCATGGCCTCGGTCTGATCATGCGTCACATAAAGAATCGTTGCCCCGAGTTCCTGCTGAATGCGCTTTAACTCAAGCCTCAGCTCACTTCTCAGTTTGGCATCGAGCGACGATAAGGGTTCGTCCATTAAGTAGATCGCCGGTTGTCGAACGAGCGCACGGCCGACGGCGACGCGCTGCATTTCCCCTCCCGAAAGCTGCGTCGCCTTACTCTGGAGCTTGTGAGAAATGCGCAAGAGCTCCGCCACTTGACTAACTCTGGTTGTTATTTCGGCTTCCGGTAAACGGCGAGCCGGTGAGCGCAAGGGAAAAGCCAGATTTTCGTAAACCGATAGGTGCGGATAAAGGGAATACTGCTGAAAAACAAAGGCCACGTCCCGCGCGGCGGGCCCCATGGCGCTCATGTCCTGACCGCTGATCCTCAGATTGCCTGCATCGGCTTGCTCCAGTCCCGCAATCAAACGTAACGTCGTCGTTTTGCCAGCGCCTGTTGGTCCGAGAAGAACGAAGAACTCGCGATCGGCGATATCAAGGTTCATGCCGTCGACGGCGGTGATGGCGCCGAAGCGCTTCGTCAGATTGCGCAGAGACACTTCAGCCATGGGCGTCTCCTGGACGCGACAATGTCTTGATTGCGCGCCCGTTTGCTTTTTGAAAGATCGACAGGCGGCTGCCGAGGAAGGAAAGGCCTACATTTTCACCGCTCTTCAGCGCCATGCTGGCGGACAAACGCGCCTTAACCTGGCCTTGAGCAGTCTTCACCGTAACGATCTGCGTCGTGCCAAGATACTCCATCCCAAAGATTTCTCCGCGGAAACCGGAGTTGTCGCTGAAGGAAATATGCTCCGGTCTGGCACCCAGGACGAATTCACTGCCCGTACTGGTCTCCATTACTTCCGGCACTCGTATACTTGCGCCGTTCAGTTGAACTGTATTGGCTCCCTTCATGAGTTTGCCCGTGAAAGGAATGAGGTTCATGGCGGGAGACCCTATGAAATCAGCAACGAATAGGGTGGCCGGATGGTCGTAAATCTCCTGAGGCGTGCCCAGCTGCTCGATCACACCATGGTTCATGACGGCGATGAGATCTGCCATCGACATGGCCTCAAGCTGGTCATGTGTCACGTAGACCGTGGTTGCTCTGATACGATTGTGAAGCTGGCGCAGTTCCTCCGTCATCAACGTTCTAAACTCGGTATCGAGTGCCCCCAGAGGCTCGTCCATGAGGAAAGCTTTTGGCCGCCGCACGATGGCCCGGCCAAGCGCAACCCGCTGCCGGTCTCCGCCTGCCAAAGCCGAAACAGGTTGGTCGAGGAGATGGTCGATGCGCAGGAGTTTCGCTGTCTCCACGACACGCCCGTTGAGTTCAGACTTCGGCACGCCCTGGCAAAGGAGCGGAAAGGCGATATTTCTGCGGACGTTCATGTGGGGATAAAGCGCAAACAGCTGGAAAACGAAGGCAATATCGCGCTGGGAGGCCCGCTTGAATGCCACATCTTCGCCATCAAGCAAGATCTTGCCGTCGCTCGGCAGCTCAAGCCCCGCAATCATGCGCAAAGTTGTCGTCTTGCCGCAACCCGAAGGACCCAGCATGACAAAGAATGAACGGTCTGGAATCGTGAAGGTCAAATTCTTCACGGCGACAAAATCCCCGAATGCCTTTCGTAGATCCTCGATGTGAATTTCTGCCATGGTCTAATCGGGAAACTTTGAGACGATAATGAACATCGCCGTACCCGCCAAGGTCGTCACGAAGGAATAACCATAGAAGGCGATCGAAAAGGGCTGCATGAGCATGAAAACGCCCATGGCGATGATAATGGTGGCCAGGGCTTCCCAGGGACCACGCCGAAATCGTAGAAAGCGCGACAAGATATCAACTGCTCCACGAGACTGAATCATTTCCGCACCGCGCCGAAAGTGATGCCGCGCAGTAGGTGCTTGCGCAAAAGGATGGTGAACACCAGGATGGGAACCAAGAATAATGTGGTGCCGCCTCCCACCGCCGGCCAGTCCATGCCGCCCTCGCCAATGATCGTGGGAATAAACGGCGGCGCGGTCTGGGCTTGGCCTGAGGTGAGAAGCACGGCAAAGGCATATTCATTCCACGCGAAGATCAGGCAGAAGATGGCCGTTGCGGCAATCCCTGTTGCAGCCTGCGGCAGGACGACTTTGCGAAAAGCCTGGAGGCGGGTGTAGCCATCCACCATAGCCGCCTCTTCATATTCCCGCGGGATCTCGTCAATGAATCCCTTGAGCAGCCATACGGCCAGTGAAACATTGACGGCCGTGTAAAGCAGGATCATGCCAAGTGCCGTGTCCGACAGGCCAAGCTGGCGATACATGAGGTAGATCGGGATGGCCACCGCAATTGGTGGCATCATCCTGGTGGACAGGATGAAGAAGAGTAGGTCGTCTTTTAGGGGCACGCGAAAGCGCGAAAAGCCGTAGGCGGAAAGAACTCCAAGAAACACCGCACAGAAAGTCGACCCGAAAGCGATCACCAGTGAGTTGACGAACCTTGGCAAATAGTTGGATCGGCCAGCTATCACCATGTCCCGGCTACGTGTGATCCGATCGCAGACGTGCCTTGGCGCTCCAAGTTGCGCAATATACTCTTTCGTCTGGCGCGTCCGCGTCGTGAAGAGATTGCAGTAGCCTTCAAGGGACGGTTCGAAGATCACTTTTGGCGGGTAGGAAATCGAGTCGGGCGGCGTCTTGAGGCCAGTGATGAATATCCAGAACAGCGGGATCATGGTGACGATCGCATATAGGATCACCAGGCCCGCAGCCATGCGCTTGCTCAGGGGGCTCGGCTCCACGATCGAATGAGCGGTCGTAAGGTACCGGCTCATCTCTGCTTTACCCTGTTTAGTGCTTTGACATAGATATTCGCCAGGCCGAATACGGTCACGAAAAGGATGATGGCAAAGGCGGAGGAGTACCCGGTTCGCCACTTCTCAAAAGCTTCCCGCTTCAAGGTGATGGACGCCAGCTCAGTTGTCGAGCCCGGCCCGCCCCCGGTCAACAGGTTGACCATGTCGAACATTTTGAAGTTTTCAATACCCCGAAATAGCACGGCCAACATAATGAATGGCATTGCCATAGGCAGCGTGATCGACCAGAATTGGCGGACCTTCGAAGCACGGTCAACTTCCGCGGCCTCATAGATATAGGCTGGAATCGAGCGCAGGCCCGCAAGGCAAATCAGCATGACGTAAGGCGTCCACATCCAAGTATCAACGATGATGATGGACCAAGGTGCAAGGGCAACCGAGCCAGTCATCTCGAAGGAGGACGGCGGAATGCCAGTGAAGAAAGAAACAAGATAATTAAATAAACCGATCTGTGGCTGATACATAAAGCGCCAGAAGTTGCCGACAACGGCAGGCGAAAGCATCATGGGGATGAAAATTACTGTCGTCCAGAAGGCGTGACCTCTGAATTTGCGGTCAATGAGATAAGCAAGTCCAAAGCCGATAATTGTCTGAAGCAAAATGGTCCAAAAAACGAAATGTGCCGTCGCCTGCATCGCGACCCAAATGTCGGAATTGCTCAGAATCGAGTTGTAATTGTCAAAGCCGACGTTTTTTATGATCGCATTGGGTCGGTTTGCCCGGTAGTTGGTGAAGGATAACCGGATCGCCCAGAGTAGCGGAAAAATATTGACCGCCAAAAGCAGGATGATCGTTGGCGTAATAAACAGCCAAGCAATTGAACGATCGGATAATCCACGAACCCGTCTGGCGAGCCCTGGCGGGGTGGTCGCTGCCAGCCCATCCGTGATATGCGCGACTTGCGACATGGATGCCAACTTGGGGCGCCGGCTGCCTCCGCCGAATAGGCGAAGACAACCGGCTAGGGAGGATCGAAACCTTACTGGATCTTGCCTTCTTCCTTGAAGATGGCTGTCCAATCTTCGATCAGCTTGTCCAACGCTTCTTTCGCTGTGCCTTGATCGGCCACAACATAATCATGCAGACGCTTTTGGGTGGCCTGTAGGAGCGACGCATAGCTAGGCTCCTGCCAAAAGTCCTGCACGCCTCCCATGGCCTTCAGGAAGTCGGCCGCGAAAGGCTGCGATTTCGTGAAGCTCGGATCGTTCAGAACGGCATTGTGACAGCTGTAGCCGCCAAGCGCCCACCACTTCTTCTGCACTTCAGGCTGAGCGAACCATTTGATGTAGGCAAGCGCTCCTTCCATGTTGTCGGTGTTCGCGACCACGGACATGCCCTGCCCGCCGAGAGTTGATGCCTCGACCTTTTGCTTCGGATTTACAAAAAATCCGATCTTCTCTCCGCCGACGTTCTCGTCCTTGTACATGCCAGGCCAGAAGGCAAACCAGTTCATCATCATGGCCACCTGGCCTGACTTGAAGGCGTCGAGGTTCTCGCCCATGTAGCTGTCGGTGTAGCCAGGCGGGGTGCAGCATTTGTAAATCTCTTTATAACGCTCGAGCCCCTTTACGGCATCTTCAGAGTTCACTGCTCCGTCCATCTTGTAGGAGCCCGGTTCCGCCTCGTACTTGAAACCGTAGGAGTAAAGTGCGGAAGATGCCCCCATGGTAATGCCTTCGGATGCCCGCTCCGTGAAGATTGCGGCGCCGTAAACTTTCTTCCCATCGATATCGCGGCCCTGAAAGAACTCCGCAATTTCCTTCAGTTCATCCCAGGTCTGCGGCGGCGCGAGGTCACGTCCGTACTTTTCCTTGAATTCCTTTTGGATCTCGGGCCTCGCGAACCAGTCTTTTCTGTATACCCAGCCATTGGCGTCTCCCATGGCGGGCAATGCCCAATAGTTCGGTGTCCCCTTGGGCCACGTCGAATAGGCATAGACCGTTGCCGGAGCAAAATCCGACATCTTGATGCCTTCCTTGTCAAAGAAGTCGTTCAGCTTCACATAATAACCATTCTCAGCGGAGCCGCCGATCCACTGGGAATCGCCAATAAGCAGGTCGCAGAGCTTGCCGCCTGAATTCAATTCATTTAAGAAACGGTCTGCGAAGTTCGGCCAAGGCACGAACTCAAATTTCATTGTCGTCCCGGATTGGGACTCGAAGTCCTTCGATAGCTCAACGAGAGCATTTGCTGGGTCCCATGCGGCCCAGCAGAGCGTGAGCTCCGCGGCTTGCACCTTGGCCAGACTTGTTGCCGAGCAGATTCCGGCAACGCTCAGCGCCACCGCAGCTTTTGAAAGCTTGGTCATCATGTTCCTCCCATGTGTAATCGCTTCCGGACACTGCCGAACAGCGCATCGGCTCCACTTCTTGTAGGCCGAATTTTTGTTTAGTAGTTTTGTTTAGTGATACACTTATTACTAAACAGCGCAAGCGATATTTGTGCGCCTTTGCGCGGAGGTGTCTAATGTATCGCTTGTTAATCGGATCTGTTTTACCGCAATTGCTGGGCAACCTGAAGAGTTACCAAAACTTTCTATTTCTTACAGTCAAATCTGCTGCCAATTTCATCAAGGCACCTTCGTTGCTCATGCATTTTGAGGAAGATCTCATAATCGCGGTCAAAACTTGCCCGCGTGGTCTTATTGGGTTTTCGTTCCCGCCCGCGCTGATGCATGTTCATGCAAGACTGCGGCAAGCTGGGATACAGACCCGTTGCCGTCGCGGCCACCATTGCAGTTCCAAGAAGCACCGAATCTGAATTGTCGGGTGGCTCGACAACCGTGCAGCCGGTCGCATCAGTATAGAGTTCCATTAGCAATGAGTTTTTGGTGTGTCCCCCAGTGACGTGGAGAGTGTCGATCACATAGCCCTTCTCATTGAGCGTATCGAGAACATGACGCACCCCTAGGGCAATAGCGACCGACGATCGCCAATAGAGCCGGCACAGGCTGTCGAAGGATGAATCAAGCGTCAGTCCGCTGATCACCCCTACCGCATGAGGATCGCCAAGAGGCGATCGGTTGCCATGGAAGTCTGGGATAACATGCAGCCGTTCCGCCATGTCGAGGCCTTCCGCCTTGCGTAATTCCATTATCCGCGTGGCGATGCGCTTATGCACTGCTGCATTGGGATCACCACCGGCTCCGTGCCAGCGGATGATATGATCAAGCAACGCCCCGGTGGCAGACTGGCCTCCTTCATTGAGCCAGCAATGTGGAAGAACCGCCTCGAAATATGGCCCCCACACTCCCGCCGTCGGCCTCGGCTCCGCGGAAAGCGCCATGACACAGCTGGAAGTGCCGGCGATGAGTGCGAGGTGGCGATCGACGTCTTCAATGTCGCCGGCAAATCCCCCCAGCACGCCTAGGGCGCCTGCATGGGCATCGATCAGCCCGACGCCCACCCGGCACTCGGTTGTCAATCCGAGCTGCCGGGCCGCCGCCTCGGTCAGGGGCCCGAGATCTTTGCCGACCGGACTGGCCGATTTCGGCAGCCTTCCGCGCTCCAGCATGTCTTCAAGGCCGACTTGCTCGAAGAAGTCCTGCTGCCATCCGCTCTCCTTATGGCCGAGATAAGTCCACTTGCAGGTAAGCGTGCACTGTGAGCGATCAAGCGCGCGGGTAGCTTTCCACGTCAGGAAGTCCGCAAGATCGAAGAAATAGCCGGCATCGTGCCAGCTTGCCGGCAGATGCCGTTTCAGCCACATGAGTTTCGGTGTTTCCATCTCGGGCGACATGACGCCGCCGATGTAGTTGAGCACCGAGTGACCCGTCGCGGTGCATTCGTCGGCCTCGGCCAAAGCGCGGTGATCGAGCCAGACAATCGTGTCCCAGCGGTTCTCCCCGGTCGTCGAAACGCTGAGCTGCCCGCCGTCTTTGTCGCGAACGACCAGCGAGCATGTAGCGTCGAAACTGATGCCCGTCACCCGATTGGCGGGAACGCCGGCATCCTGCATAGCAGCGCGGACGGCGTTGCATACTGCCGACCAGATGTTTTCCGAATTGTGTTCTGCATGTTCGGATTTCGGAGTGTTCATCGCAATGGCATGTTCCGCGCGAGCGAGAAGTTTGCCCTTGGCATCAAGGACCCCGGCTCGCGCGCTGCCTGTTCCAACATCGACCGCGACGAGAAGATCGCGCATCACAAAGCCTTCGGCATCGTATCATGCATGCCGGCCCGACGTGCTGCTTCGACACCGGCCGGACTGTCTTCTATTACCAGGCAATGCTCTTGAGAGGTATGCATCATCTGAGCGGCATGCAGAAACAAATCGGGAGCTGGCTTACCTGCCGCGACCATCGTAGCACTATAAATGAAGGGATCGAAGTAGTGGAGCAACCGGGTGACCTCCAATGAAGGGCGAATTCGTTCCGGCTGACTCAATGACGCCGCGCAGTAAAACGCTTCGAGCGTGCGAAGAGCCGCATCCGCTCCAGAGCCGTGTTGCTGAGGTTGACGCCGTACTCCTGCATTGCGATCGGCTCGCTATCGACGAGAACGCCGTCGCAATCGAATATCACAAGCCGGACTGAAGCAACGCTCATGATCACCAGCAGGTATAGCCGCCGTCGGCAAGGACGATGGTGCCGGTTAGCAAGCTCGCTGCATCGGATGCGAGGAAATGAACGACAGAAGCGATTTCATCGGGCTGGCCGACGCGCCCCATGGGTGTCATCTCTACCCACGTTGCGTACATCTCGGGATGTTCCTTGATGCCGAAAGCCGTCAATGGCGTATCGATGTAAGTTGGAGCGACAGCATTCACCCGAACACCACCTTTGCCCCATTCCGCCGCCAGGGATTTGGTCAATTGATGCACCGCCGCCTTGGACGCATTGTAGAAAGCCTGCGGCTGCGGCTTGTTGACAATAAATCCCGACATCGAGCCGATATTGATGATCGAGCCGCTTTTCTGTGCCAGCATTTGGCGGCCGAACGCGCGACAACACCAGAAAAGCCCGTCGACATTGACCTCCATGTGAAAGCGCCAATGCTCATCGCTTGTGTCCTCCGCTCGGACGTTGCTCTTCGCCACACCGGCGTTGTTAACCAGAATATCGACGCGGCCGCGTTTTTTGCCGATGGCCTTTGCAACCTCATCCACTTGAGCCGAGTTGGTCACATCAAGTACCACACCATCGGCATCAATGCCGAGCTCGCGCAGCGCCCCAACAACCGTGGCAACCCGCTCCGGCAGCATTTCCGCCACCACGACCGCGGCGCCAGCTTCTCCGAGCGCTTGAGCGCAGGCAGCGCCGATTCCCTGGCCGCCGCCGGTTACGACTGCCACACGCCCATCAAGCCTGAGTTTCTCTAGATACAACACTCACCTCGTGATTTTTCCGCTGGCCGCTTCATCACTGCGCAATTCCTTGCTCGTTAAACCGATGGAGTCTTGCCTCGTTCGGAGTTAGATAAACGCGCTGGCCGTGGTGAAGATCGATTTCACCATCGCCGCGGGCGGTAATTAGTCCAATCTCGTCGACATGCACGTGCAAAAAAGTATCCGAGCCCAGATGCTCCGCAACACCTACCGTTCCCTGCCATTCACCCTGGGTTTTCGACAACGCAATATGTTCCGGGCGCACGCCGATGGCATGTGCCTTGTAGCGTTTCGAATGCTGGCCCTCGACAAAGTTCATCTTGGGCGAGCCTATGAAGCCTGCGACGAAACGGTTTGCCGGACTGCGGTAAAGATCTAATGGAGTACCGACCTGTTCAATGCGGCCGGCATTCAATACCACGATCTTATCGGCCATTGTCATGGCTTCAACCTGGTCATGGGTTACATAGATCATGGTCGTCTGCAGCTGATGATGAAGCTCGCTGATTTCCAGGCGCATGTTCACCCTTAAGGCTGCGTCGAGATTGGACAGCGGCTCATCGAACAGAAAAGCTTTAGGCTGACGCACAATGGCTCGTCCAATCGCAACCCGCTGACGCTGGCCGCCGGAGAGCTGGCGAGGTTTGCGATTGAGATAATCGCTCAAATTCAAGATGCGTGCCGCATCTTGGACTTTTCGCTCGATCACTCTCTTGTCTTCGCCCGCCATTTTCAAGGGGAAGGCGATATTCCCGTAGACGCTCATGTGGGGATAGAGCGCGTAGGACTGAAATACCATCGACAGCTGGCGCCTTGCTGGGGCGTGTCCGGTCACATCTTGCCCATCGATTAGGATCCTGCCGCTTGTCAGGTCTTCCAGTCCGGCGATAAGTCGCAGCAGCGTGGATTTCCCGCAGCCTGATGGTCCGACGAATACGACGAATTCGCCATCCGAAATGTCCAGGCTGACTGCCGAGATCACGCTCGTGGAACCGAAGGATTTGGACACATTTTGCAGAACGATGCTTCCCATGTGACTTTCAGCCTCTATTTCACCGCACCAAACGTCAGGCCGCGCACCAGTTGGCGTTGCGAGAACCAGCCGAGGATCAGGATCGGCGCGATGGCAAGCGTCGATGCAGCCGAAAGCTTCGCCCAGAAAAGACCTTCCGGACTGGAATAGGAGGCGATGAACGCCGTCAGTGGGGCTGCGTCGGCCGCTGTCAGGTTGAGCGTCCAGAACGCCTCGTTCCATGCCAGTATGATGTTCAGCAGGATGGTCGATGCGATGCCCGGCACGGCCATGGGCGCCAGCACGTAAAAGATCTCCTTGCCTAGCGAGGCGCCGTCCATCCGCGCAGCTTCCAGAATATCTCCCGGAATCTCCTTGAAATAAGTGTAAAGCATCCAGACGATTATCGGCAGGTTAATCAGCGTCAACGCCATGACAAGGCCAATGCGCGTATCGAGAAGGTTCCAATCCCGGAATAAGAGGTAGATCGGGACCAGAACGCCGACCGCGGGCAGCATCTTTGTCGAAAGCATCCACATAAGGACGTCTTTGGTTCGCGCCGACGGCGCAAAGGCCATTGCCCAGGCCGCCGGGATCGCGAGCAGCAGACCAATCAGGGTCGAACCGAAAGAGATAGTGACGGAATTCAAAAAATGCCGGAGGTAATCTGAGCGCGCCTGGACTTCCCAATAGTTTTCGAGCGTCCAATCAAAAAAAAGGAAAACCGGCGGGGAAGCAATTGCCGCTCCCTCGGTTTTGAAGCTTGTGAGTAACGTCCATAGGATCGGAAAAAACAGGAAAAGGCCGATGGCCCACCCGATGACCGTGAACAACAACTTTTGCCGCGCTGAAACCCGCCTCGCCATCCTCAAGCCTCTAGATTCTTGCCGATCAGGCGGATGAGAAAGAAGGCGACTATGTTCGCCAGGATAACAGCAATGATGCCGCCGGCGGAAGCGCCGCCCACGTCGAACTGCAGCAGCGCCAGCGCATAAACTAGATATGCGAGGTTGGTGCTCTCATACCCCGGGCCGCCGTTTGTGGTCACCAAAATCTCGGCAAAGACACTTAAGAGAAAAATGGTTTCTATCAATACTACGACGGTGATGGCACGCGCCAGATGCGGCAGCACGATGTGAACGAACAGTGAAACCGGCCCTGCCCCGTCCATTCCGGCTGCGTCTTTCTGTTCTTCGTCAAGCGATTGCAGCGCGGTCAGAAGTATGAGAGTTGCAAAGGGCAGCCATTGCCAGGCCACGATCAAGATTACGGAGAAAAGCGGAACGACGGCAAGCCAGTCCAGAGGCTGGGCGCCGAAGCTTTTGGCGATCCAAGCAAAGAGCCCATACACCGGATGCATCAGCATGTTTTTCCAAACGAGAGCCGAAACGGTCGGCATCACGAGAAACGGGGCAATCACTAAAAGCCGAACGATGCCCTGGCCGAAGAATGGCTGATCCAGCAACAGTGCCAGAAAAATTCCGCCTACGACGGTGATCAGCAGCACCCCACCGACAAGCAGGAGGGTGTTGATCAGGGCGGTGTTGAATGCCGGATCGGTCAGAAAGTAGCTGTAATTTTCAAAACCGACCCACTGTTCCGTGCCCGGCATAAGCAGGTTGTAGCGCAGGAAGGAGAAGTACACGGTCATGGCGAGCGGGATGATCATCCAGGCCAGCAACACCAAAACTGCCGGCGCCATCATGAAGCGTGCCACCGAGCGTGTGTGTAGCGTTGCCATTGTGCTCTCCGACCGTTGGAGGCGTCAGCTCACAGAAGAAATGGAGCCGCCAGAGTGAAACGGGCGGCCCCAGCCGAGAGGATTACTTAATATACCCGCCCTTTTTCATCTCCCTTTCGGAGAGCTGCTGAGCATTCTGCAGGGCCTGATCGACCGAGACCTGACCTGCCAGGGCAGCGGAGAATTGCTGGCCGATAGCAGTGCCGAGACCCTGGAATTCAGGAATAGCAACGAACTGAACTCCGACATAAGGCACCGGCTTGACGGTCGGCTTTGTCGGATCGGCCGCATTGATCGAATCCAGCGTCATTTTTGCGAATGGCGCGGCAGCCTGATATTCCGGGTTCGCATAAAGTGATTTGCGGGTGCCCGGAGGTACATTGGCCCAGCCTTCCTTCGAAGCCACCAGTTCGAGATAGCTCTTGTTCGTAGCCCAGGCGATGAATTTCTTGGCGTCTTCCTGCTTTGCCGAACCGGCTGGAATGGCCAGCGACCACGCCCACAACCAGTTGCCGCGTTTGCCTAGACCAGTATCCGGCGCCAGTGCGAAGCCGACTTTGTCAGCGACCTGCAACTCTTTCGGATTGGTGACGAAGGATGCCGCCACCGTGGCGTCGATCCACATTCCGCATTTTCCCGACTGGAACAGCGCTAGGTTTTCATTAAACCCGTTTGATGAAGCGCCAGGAGGCCCAGCGTCTTTCATGAGGTTGATATAGAACTCGAGCGTATTCTTCCACTCGGGTTGGTCGAACTGCGGCTTCCAGTTTTCATCAAACCAGCGTGCCCCGAAAGAATTGGCGGTCGCGGTGAGAAAAGCCATGTTCTCACCCCATCCGGCTTTCCCGCGCAGACAGATACCGTAGGTTTCACTGCTCTTGTCGGTGATCTTGCGCGCCGCGTCTGCGATGAAGTCCCAGGTTGGTGCATCGGGCATAGTTAGACCGGCCTTTTCAAAAAGGTCCTTTCGATACATCACCATCGAACTCTCGCCATAGAACGGGGCGGCATACAGCTTGCCGTCGACCGAGAGACCGCCGCGAATGGCCGGCAGCAAATCGTCGATGTCATAATCGGCGCCGAGATCGTCGAGCGGAACCAGCCAGCCCTGCTTCGCCCAGATCGGGACCTCGTAAGTGCCGATCGTCATGACGTCGTACTGGCCGCCCTTCGTGGCGATGTCGGTCGTTACCTTCTGGCGAAGGGCGTTTTCCTCCATCGTCACCCACTCGAGATCGATGCCGGGATTTTTCGCTTTAAAGTCGTCCGTCAGCTTCTGCATGCGGATCATGTCGCCATTGTTGACTGTAGCGATGGTCAAGGTCTCGGCGTTCGCAAAGGTCGTCATTGCGATAGTGGAGCTCAAACCAAGAATGAACGATCTGATTTTCATCAACTCCTCCCACGAATAGCTGTATGAGCAAATGTCTTGCTCTTGGGCAAATAAACTAACCCAAAACGGGCGATGGTCAAGGCAAAATCGTTGCTGCCTGTAGCAACGGGTACTTTGAAACTGGTGGCAGTTCTAACGAGCGCGCAGCAGCGCCTCGGCAGTCAGCTCATCGGTAATAAGCCCGTTGACCAGACGACGGCTAACCGCCGCCAAAATACCCGGCGTCTTCCTGATGCCTTTGGCAATTGCGACGACCAGTGAAGTTTCTCTTGAAGGGATTGTTGCACTGGCGACGCGATCGTTGGTCAAGCTTTTGATCAGCAGTCCGTTGCGGTCGAATGCCCACCCAACGATTTCGCCGACCGCGCCCGCTTTTTGCAGGGCCTTGAGTTCGTCCTTACTAATGAAGCCGTCTTCATACAGCGGAGCACTAGGGCCGAGGTCGCCGATCCCGACGAAGGTGATACTCGCTTTGGCCGCCAGAGCCAGTGTTGAGCGCACGAGAGCCTGACGGTGCAGCAAGTTCCGCTCTTCGATGGATGACGTGATTACTGGCAAAGGCAGCGGAAAACTGCGGGCTTTTACTATGTCGGCGAGATCGAAAATCACGTTATAATAGGATGCCGAACCATCGGGGGCGATATTTCCCGTCAGTGACACGACTTTGTGTTGGGGACATTCCATGGGTGCAATCTGCTCGATTGCAGCCTTTAAAGTCCGGCCAGTGCCGATTGCCATGACGATCGGTTCAGGACTTAGCAGACGACGCTCGATCTCCGCTGCTGCTGCTTCTGCCACGCCAGTTGTCGTCGAGTCGCCTGCAGGATCGCTAGGACTCACCTCGACAAGGTCAAGAGCAAATCGGGACTTGAGCTTTGCTGCGAGGCCGAGGCAATTCGCGATCGGATGGTCCAGTCTCACTTTGATGAGGCCCTCGGTCACGGCAAGTGAGACGAGACGCTGTGCGGTCTGTCGAGATATGCCCAGTTTAGCGGCAATCTCCTCCTGGGTATTGCCCGCTACATAATAGAGCCAGCCCGCCCGCGCCGCCTCGTCAAGCCTGTCCCTGCTGTTGTCCAGCCGGCCCCTCATTCTGATCTCCTAAAAATACCCCAATCAATCAGCTTATCCTAAGCATAATATCACCTGGACATACAATTGCTCAATTTTCCAGAGGAGGAGATAGGGCGCTTTGATCTGCCCGGCAGGGACAGCAGTCAGATTGAAATCTTGAATTTTCGATATCGGCTCCAGAGGAATTGCCGATGCCATGACCTTCGCCGCAAGATCGACAGTAGGATAGCTGTAGACGGTTCCGGGGAGCAGAATGCGCGCCCCCCGCAGGCGATGCAGCACGCCGCGCCTACGCAAAAACTATCAACAATTGGCGATCCATTGGTATCTGTACACAACATCTTGCATAGGAAAAAAACTTTGATAACGTGACCAGATCGCCTGGCAGTCTCGCGGCGCTCGCATAAGCTTTTAGCGCCTTTGGCAGTGGACCGCTCAAATGCAGCGGGCTTGGAGTTTAGTGCTACGCCATTGATCCAGTAACGTTTGTTGGTAGGCGGTGGACCATCGATCAAAACCCTGACTGCCGCAGGATAAGTCTTTTGGTCGATGGTGAGAGCCTCATAGGGGAGATGTCCAATGTACCAATTGTTGATTGGAGCTGTTTTCATTTTGACAAACGTGCTTGTACCAATTCCGGTCGATGCCGCTAATGGGAAGCAGAAGGCAATTGTTCTAGTGCATGGCGGCTTTGTAGATGCGTCCGGCTGGGAAGGCGTGTATCGAATTCTCAGCGAGCAAGGCTATGACGTAAGCATCGTGCAGAACCCGACAATATCGCTTGCCGGAGATGTGGCGGCGACAAAAGCGGTGATCGACGCAGAAGATAAGCCTGCAATTCTCGTCGGGCATTCATATGGCGGCGTCGTCATAACAGAGGCCGGAACTGATCCAAAAGTCGCGGGTCTCGTTTATATCGCAGCCTTCGCACCCGATGCGGGTAAATCGGTGGCTTCTCTTATCGCAAAACCTGCTCCCGGGGCACCAGTACCTCCGATCCTCCCGCCAAAGGATGGCTTTTTGCTCCTCGACAAGACTAAGTTCGCTGACTCATTCGCGGCGGACGTCGAAGCCAAGAAAGGCGCGTTCATGGCGGCTGCGCAGGTGCCTTGGGGGGTAGAGGCGTTGAACGGAACGGTCAGCAAACCAGCATGGAAGGAAAAGCCGAGCTGGTATTTGGTTGCCACAGATGACCGAATGATTCCACCCGATGCTCAACGGGCAATGTCGAAACGTGCCGGCTCAACTGTTGTGGAGGCGGGTGGCAGTCATGCCATTTACGTCTCGCAACCGGAGACCGTAGCCAAACTTATTATAACCGCTGCTGAAGCTGTGTCGGTGCCGCCTTAAGATTTAGTTAGCCAGACGCACCCTTTTGTCCGCGGGGCTCATTCGCCAAGGGGATAATCTGGCGCGACGATCACCGACCTCGACGACTTCAAGGCGCTCAACCCGTTCTTTCGCATCATCGAGAAGGGCCTCGAAAGCTTTGTAGCTATGCTCACCGCCAATGTGAGATGTGTGGTGGTGCTCGCAGTCTGCTGCGAACCCGTCTCCAGCTCCATTTCCCTGTTAACAGGGAAAATTGCAGGGAATACCGTCGATATAAATCGATTTTTCTAGGTCCCCATAGCAATCAGGTCGTCATTCCAGTGATTTACATCAAAATTCCCTAGAAAACTGAACAGGGAATTTGGATTCAGAATCAGGGAAAGGCAAAAGTCGAACAGTGATCGCCAGGCGGAATACCACGAACAGCTCAAACTAACCGCAAGTTATCTCGCAGCCTCAGGGAGCACCTGATTAGCCTGTCGTTCGTACAAAATTGCGATAAAATGGCTGGCTGGCGGGGCCCACTCAGGAGGATACCATGGTGCAGTCTGGCTCGGATGCCATTGAGGCCAATGCCAGTGTCTCTTGGACTGGATGGAGCGGAAAAGTAACTGGCGGTAGCGGCGCTCTCAATTCTGATACGGCAACACAGGTCCAACTGGGGGGCCCGGGGGCGGCACAAATCCCGAGGAGCTTTTAGCTGCAGCGCTTGCCAATTGCTACACATCAACCTTGACGTCGCTTGCCCGTGCAAAAAACATCGATTTGCTAACTATCGAAACTAAGGCTCGAACAAGGCTGGCCTGGGACGCGGATACTCCTCATCACATAGCCCGGGGGGATCTTACGGTGAGGATTGTGGCAGACGCGCCAGAGCATCGAGTGAGGACACTTGCCAGTGAGGCACGGGACCATTGTCCAGTCTGCAATGTGCTAAAGGCAACGGCAAACGTAACCCTCGCAGTCAGCGTCGTTAGAAGCAGCGCCGTTGGATTAGAAGGAGGGCAGGAGAGCTCCTCCTGATCCAGTTCGCGTCTCCACTCCAATGTGATCCTCAATTTCCATTGCAGCGGATCGCTGTTTGTGCCTTAAAATTGGATACATGGATACAAAAACGGGAGGAAAAAATGGCTTCGCATGACTATCAGATATTGCTCGAACGGATGCTGCGGAGCGGTTTGACGCAGGCGATCGCTACTTCGCAAAGGTGCGGGTGTAATTGGAGCAACTAGCCTGGCCGCGATATCGGGTCTGGCATTTCCGCCGAGTTGGGTAGCGGCGCAGACGACACCCGCAGGGCCGCCCAAACGCGGAGGTACCCTCCGTTACGCTAACACCGATCCTTTAAAGCCGCTCAGCGATCCAGCAACCGTAGATTCTCTCGGCGCTTCTGACGCGTGCGCTTCGTTGCCGACTTCTTGACTCATGTTGATGAGAAGAACCTTCCGCATCCCTACCTATTGGAAAGCTTGGATGCCACCCCGGACCTTAAGAACCTGGACGCTTGTTCTCCGACAAGGACCAACATTCAACACGCCGAAACCGCGAGCAATCGACTCCGATGATGTGATTTTCAATTTCAAGCGCTGGCTCGACCCAAAGCTTGGGACGTCGATGACCGGCCTCCTCAGTCCATATCTCGACGTGAGCGGTATCGAGAAAGTCGATAACCGGACGGTCCGGTTAAATCTCAAGGCCCCCACCAACACTCTACCTTATGATCTATACCACTATGCGGGAGCGATCGTGCCGCGGGAATTCGAAGGTGATTTCCTGAAACAGCCCTGGGGCACGGGACCCTTTGAGCTGGTCGAATACGTTGCAGGTGAAAAGTTCACGGTTAAGGCCCGCAAAAACTACTGGCGGCAGGGAACCGACGGGCAACCGCTGCCCTATCTAGACCAAGTCATTTCCATCGACGTGAAGTCACAGTCGCCTGCCTATGTGGCCGGTCTAGTCAGCGATCAGTTTGACGTTGCCCTTGGTATTGATTATTCCGCCTATCGTACTCTGAAGGAGCAGCATCCGGATATAGTCCTGTCCAGGGTGCGCAGCGCCGGCACGTTGCTTTTCCGCGCGCACGTCGATACCAAGCCGTTCGATGACGAGCGAGTGCGGTTAGCTCTCAAATTGTGTCAAGATCGGAAGCAAATTATGGATTTGGCGCTCAGCGACACGGCTTTCGAGGGAACGGATGATTTTGTTGCGCCGGAGGTTGATCCTGCCTGGTATCCCTTGGCGCCGCCAAAGCAAGATCTCGAACGAGCTCGAAGCTTGCTTGCTGAAGCCGGTCACCCGAATGGTTTCGAGGCTGAGATGCAATATCCCTCGGCACCGGAGTTCATAGCAACTGCGTCTCAAGTGTATGCCCAGCAGGCAAAGCAGATCGGGGTTAACATCAAGCTTGTACCGATGCCGGCTGACTGCTTATTGGGCCAAATGGACTGACTGGACTTTTTGCGCTCCCTATTGGAGTCATCGCCCGCTAGCGACAATGACGCTGGGATTGGCGCTTCGCTCAGGGGCAGCCTGGAACGAGTCGCGTTATGCCGATAAGAAATTTGACGCCTTGCTTGATGAGGCTACCGGGACCGTAAGCGTAGATGATCGCCGCAATGTCTACTCGCGACTGCAACCATACTTACGCGAGCACGGACCTTTCGCCGAGCCGCTTTTCAACTACGCGCTCGCTGGCCAAACGAAGAGGGTTCAGAATTTCACGCCCACCGCGTTTCGCTATGGCATTTTTACTGATACGTGGATCGAATGAACGCGAAGATAGATGCGGGCCGTTCTGATTAGGAGGTTCCGTTTCTGCTACTGACGCTTTTCGTCAGCTCGATCCTCATTTTTGTCGCCACCGAAATCCTACCGGTGGACGTGGCCCGAAACATGCTTGGTCAGTTTGCACCGCAGGAGGCTGTCGATGCCTTGAATGAGCGCCTTGGAATGGATAAGCCGCCCGGTGGTACGCTACTTGAAATGGCTCGGGCGTGTTGCCACCGGCGATTTTGGCGAATCAACTTCGCTGAGAAGTCCGGTTGGGCCGCTCATTGTTAAACATGCAATCAATTCCGGCATTCTTGCCGGGACGGCCCTGCTGCTGATCATGCCAATTGCTTTTCTTCTGGGCATTTTTGCAGGTCTTTATCCCAACAAATTCGCCGGACCGGGCAATCTCGCTGACCAGCCTGATAGCAACTTCGACTCCTGAATTCGTGGTCGGTGTTTTGTTGCTATTGATCTTCGCGGTCAAACTACGCGTCTTACCTGGATCAAGTGCTCTTGTTGTGGAACGCACTGTGTGGGAATCACCTTCCAAGCTGATTCTGCCGGTCTTAACTCTTGCGATTGTGGATATCGGGTATGTGGCAAGAATGATGCGAGCGAGCATGATTGAGGTCATGCGCTCAGCCTATGTACGGGCTGCAAAGCTTCGTGGAGTTCCGTTCCACCGTGTTGTAGTAAAGCACGCGCTGAGAAGCTGCACTACTGACTCCGGTGACTGTGATGATGCTGCACATCAACTGGCTGGTCGGAGGAATTGTCGTAACTGAGACGATCTTCGCTTATCCTGGTTTGGGTCAGCTCATGCTTACAGCGGCGAACGCGACGAGATGTGGCGCTGCTCGAAGCAGGTGCCTTGTTTTTTGCGATGATCGCGGTGTTGTCGCAGGTCGGAGCCGATATTCTCTATGTCCTGCTCAATCCTCGGTCGAGAATGGTTAGTGCATGAGCACAAAGTTCATGGTTGGCCAGGATTGCTCCATTCAGCGGAATAACATTCACTCAAGGCCTGATCCAGGCATTGAGCCGACCATCGGCAGCTGCCGGACTTGCCATTGTGAGTTTTTGGATTCTGGTGGCCATTTTGGCACCGCTTATCGCTCCCTACGGACCAAACGATCTTGTCGGCCGCGCCCTGCAGTCACCCAGCTCAGCGTTTCTGCTCGGCACCGATGACCTCGGCCGGGACGTTCTTTCGCGTGTGATGTGGGGGGGCCGGGTCGTTTTGATATTGGCCCCCATAGCAGTCTTGATAGCAGAAATCGCCGGCGCCCTCATTGGCTTGTTTACGGGATACATTGGTGGCTGGGTCGACGATGTCATTATGCGCATTAATGATGCGCTGATCTCCTTTCCGGCAATTCTGCTCTACCTTCTTATCATCGCAGCCCTGGGTCCTTCCAAGACCAATGTCGTGATTGCGATTGCGCTCGCTTCCATTCCCGGCATAGCGCGTATCGTTCGCGGAGTAGTGCTTGATCTGCGTACCAGAAGTTTCATTCTTGCTGCGCGCCTGCGAGGCGAGCGTCTCTGGTATACATTGTTGATCGAACTGCTACCCAACGCTCGCGGGCCTGTTATCGTGGATGCCACACTGCGTATTGCCTACGCGGCCTTTGCAATAGGGACCTTAGGGTTTCTCGGACTAGGCACACCTCCACCGGATCCCGACTGGGGCGGGATGGTGAATCAAGGCGTCAAGTGGCTCTCCGTTTCAGCCTGGATGACGGCAGCGCCGGCAATTGCTTTGGCTTCACTGGTGATTGGACTCAACTTGCTGGCTGATTCATTGCAGTCGCGGATCAAGCAATGAGTCACCCGCTGTTGAAAGTCGATGATCTATCGATCTCTTACGCCACCGAAAGCGGCTGGGTTCGCGCCGTACGTAATGTTTCGCTTACGGTGAAACGCCATGAGATCTTCGGACTCGTAGGTGAGAGTGGCTGCGGCAAAAGCACCCTCGCCTACGCAATTCTGGGCGACCTGGGCGAAGGGGGTAAACGCGATACCGGGCGCATTTTGTTTGAGAATCGCGATCTACTTTCCCTTTCTTCACAAGAGCTTCGACGGTTGCGAGGTGCCAAGATTGCCATGGTGCACCAGGACCCTGCCGCTGCGCTCACGCCGACAATGAGGATCGGTGCACAACTTGCTGAGGTTCTGCACATCCACGCAGCGGTGCCTGAAATCAAAGCCCGTCAGCGATGCATCGAAATGCTTGCCCGCGTTCATCTCTCGGATGCAGCTGGGATCATGGAGCGATACCCACATGAATTGAGCGGTGGACAGCAGCAGCGCGTCGTTATTGCCATGGCGTTGCTTGCCGAACCTGACCTCCTTGTCCTCGATGAGCCAACCACCGGACTCGATGTCACAGTCGAGGCTGCAGTACTCGACCTGTTGCTTGAGGTTCGGGACGCATTTGGTGTGGCGATCGTATATATCGCACACAATCTTGGTGTTATTGCTCGGGTGTGCGAGCGGGTCGGCGTCATGTATGCCGGCGAACTGGTCGAAGTCGCTACGATTGCCGATCTTTTTCGCTGTCCTCAGCACCCTTATACCGTCGCGCTATTAAGTTGCGTTCCGCGCGTCGATCGGCGGGCGGGGCGGCACTCTTTGAAACCAATTCCAGGTACGGTGCTGAACCCTGTTGCAGTTCCAGAAGGCTGCTGCTTTGCAGCCCGCTGTCTTCATGTGCAACAGCGTTGTCGTGAGACCCGTCCGACGCTCGAGGAGACAAAGACGGATACCCTTGTTCGGTGCGTTCGCTGGCGCGAGATCGGGAAAGCGACACCCGACGCACCGGCACCGCTAGAGCCGTTACTCGCTAAGCCGGCCGAGCAGCCGATTCTCGAGGTTGATAGCCTGCGCGTGTATTACCCCGTCCAGCGAAGTTTCGGCTCTAGGAAGCAGACGGTGAAAGCCGTCGATGGCGTAAGCCTGGCTGTGGGGCGAGCGCAAATCCTCGCGGTAGTCGGCGAAAGTGGCTGCGGCAAGAGCACCTTAGGTGCAGCGATTGTCGGACTGCAGCAGCCCACTTCCGGCCGTGTCATTTTCAACGGCCAGGACGTCAGCAAGCCCGTCGGCGAGCGCGACGCGACGGTACACAGGCTGTTACAAATGATTTTTCAGGATCACAGTGCGACATTGAATCCGACAAGTTCGATAGGCCGGATCGTCAGCCGGCCCCTTAAATTGTTCTCGACAGTTCCCGCTCGACAGGTGGAAGACGAATTGAAGCTGCTACTGCGCTCGGTCGGGCTCGCTAATGAAACCGCCCGTCGCAAGCCGGCGCAACTCAGTGGTGGCCAGCGACAGCGTGTTGCAATAGCTCGAGCCTTTGCCAGCCGGCCGAAGCTAGTTGTTTGCGATGAGATTACCTCGGCGCTCGATGTATCCGTACAGGCCGCGGTATTAAATTTTCTGCTCGAATTGCAACGCGACAGTCAAACCAGCCTGCTTTTCATAAGTCATGACCTTGGCGTTGTCCGCTATCTTGCCGATGAGATCATGGTCATGTATCTCGGCCACGTGTGCGAAACAGGTCCGGCGGATCTCGTATTCGGCGGGCCCAATCATCCCTACACAGAAGCACTGCTCTCGGCGGTGCCGGTTCCGGACCCTGAAGCACAATCGGCTCGCATACGATTGAAGGGAGGCATGCCAAGCTCGGTTTCACCCCCTTCCGGCTGTCCATTTCACACGCGCTGTCCGCGTTCTCTTGGAAAAGTTTGCGAGGACGAGGCTCCGCCCTGGAACGACCTTGGCAACGGACATCGAATAAGGTGCCACCTGCCTCTGTCAAGTGGTGCAGGCGGGAATGTTCAAATTGAGGTTGGAACCGATAGAAAGGCCAGTGGTCCTCTACATGTCTGATTCTTCTGCTTTGCTCGGCCCCGAGCGCGATTTTATCGGTTATGGCCGTAGCGCACCGGCGTTGCGCTGGCCCGGTAATGCATTGGTCGCAATCAACTTCGTCGTTGTTTATGAAGAGGGTGCCGAATATTCAATTCCGGATGGGGACGGCCGAAATGATAATTGGGGTGAGTTTAATCTCAACATCAGTAATTCCATCCGTGACCTCGGCACGGAAACGCATTTTGAGTATGGAAGCCGTGCCGGCATCTGGCGACTGGCACGTCTCTTGGACCGCAGCAAAATCCCGGTGACCGTTTCTGCATGCGCAATGGCTCTGAAACGCAATCCGGAAGTCGTTACATGGATCACTGAACGCAATCATGACATTTTGGGGCACGGCTTGCGCTGGTCGGAATTTTGGACAATGACCCGCGAGCGAAGAGCGCGAACAGCTATCGCTTGCCCTGAAACTCTATCAAGATTTAACCGGTGAGCGCCCGCTGGGTTGGAATTGCCGTTCTTTTCCCAGCATTCACACGCGAGACCTGATCGTAGAGGAAGGCGGATTCTTATATTATTCCGATCCCTGCAACGACGACGTTCCTTATTTTGTAAATGTCCGAGGCAAGCGATTATTGGTTGTCCCTTACTCGAAGATTCTTAACGACAGCCGTTATCTGATCGGACCAGGGTACAGCAACCCGAATGACTTTTTCATGATTGCCGTTCGGCAATTGATTTCTTGGTCGATGAAGCAGCTGAGGTTGGCGGCAAGATGATAACCATTGCCGTACACGCTCGATGGAGCGGACAGCCAAACCGGGCAGCGGGTGTTCGCGATGTGCTTGACTATGCGTCTTCCAAAACCGGCGTGACCTTCATGCGGCGGGTGGACATTGCGCGGTTCTGGCTCGATCACCATGCAAACTTCGAATCCACGCTCCGCTCCAAGGCAGGAGATTGTGACGATGGCTGGCAAATTTGATTTAATCGCCCTGCCCTTCTCTGCCAAGAGCAAGTTGCCTGACACACCGGAGTCGCCGCCATCTCGCATTGAAACATCCAGCTTGGCAGACGAGATCGCATTCCGGCTCGAATCAGCAATCGTGGCGCAGCAGTTGCCTCCCGGTACTCGTCTGCGGCAGGAGGAACTTTGCGAGCGCTTCGGCGTCAGCCGAACTCCGATCCGGGAAGCTCTTCGCAAGCTGCAGGCGCAGCGCCTCGTTGTGCTTACTCCGAACAAAGGCGCTACGGTTCGGATTCCGACGCGAAAAGAAATCGAGGAGGTCTATGAGCTACGTGGAGAACTCGAGGGTTTTGCTGCCGAGCTTGCCTGCAAATTCGCCTCCACAGAAGCCGATGCAGAATTGGCGCGCTACAATTGAAGTCGTAAAACGTCGTAAGGCAGCGCCACGCAATCGCGATATCAGTGATTCCACTTTTAATATTGACGTCAGCGGAGCTATTCGCAGCTTCCATCATGTAATTCACGAGATGGCCGGAAATCAAAGACTTGCCTCTACAATCAAAGAGCTGGAGAAATTCTTTCCTGGCGATTTCTGCTCGCATGAGATGGCGCGACCGAGTGATTCCAAGCGGCTGCATATCGATGATCACGTGCAAATTCGCGATGCCATACGCGCGCGTGACCCGGTCCGAGCCCGATCGCTTATGAAGGACCACATTGAGCGAGCCAAAGGTATTCTTCTGGCCTATCTCGACGAACGAGGGTTTTGGAGGAATTCGTGAAGCAGCCCGTTAAAACGTCTGTAGCCGGCAAGTTGAAAGAGAAGATTGCGCTAGTCACAGGCGCCGGGGGCGATATCGGGCGTGCCATAAGCTTGCAATTTGCAGCAGAAGGGGCCGCGGTGGTTTGTGCGGATGTCGATATCAAAACTGCACGGCAAACCAGCGAGCAAATTGAAATCCAGGGGGGAAAAGCCTCTCACTATTGAATGCGATGTTGCCGACAGTAACTCCGCTAAAGCGTCCGTTTCAGAAGCAGTGCGCCGCTTCGGCGCGTTGCACATACTCGTCAACAATGCAGCTCATTTCCTTCGCGACGCCACCCTCCCGGAACTTGACGAAGCGGAGTTCAACCGAGCTTTTGCTGTCAACGTAACCGGCGCATTTCTGATGAGCCGGTGGGCCATCCCTCATTTGATCCGAGCCGGGGGCGGAAGCATCATCCATATTGCCTCGCAGATGGCCCATGTAGCGCGGGAGAAGCAAGCGACCTATTGCGCTACCAAGGGGGCACTCTTGCTATTGGCTAAAGGAATGGCGTTGGACCATGCCGCAGATCGCATACGGGTCAACAGCCTGTCGCCCGGGAGGAATTGCAACGCAAGGCATGGCCAACTCAATGGGGCGGAATGGAACGGGCGGAACGTGAATGGGGACATCGCATGCATCCCCTGGGTCGTCTAGGCCGCACTGAGGAAATTGCGCGTGCAGCCGTGTTCCTTGCCAGCGATAACTCATCGTTCATGACCGGCGCCGACCTGCTCGTCGACGGCGGCTATACCGCGCGGTAATCAATGACCGTTCTCATCACCGGCGGCAATGGTTTCGTGATGAGCAACTTCGCTCGTCACTGGATTGAGAGCTACCCCGAACAGAAGGTTGTCATAGTCGATGCTGCCGCACCCGACCAAATGGCACGAGAATTCTTTGCTTCCATTGCTCATCAAGATCCGCTGGGTGCAAGCGAGTGTTCTTGAACCGAAAGGTGGACCAGCCAGAGTGTGCAAACGAAATAACATGCATTGTTCATGGCGCGACCCTTACTCCGCACCCATACATCGGCAAGGATGGTGTCATCCACGACCCCGAGCGCGAAGGGCCGCGCCGTGTTCTCGACGTGAATGTGACGGGCACGGTCGAGGTATCTGGAATGGGCGCGAAGCCTGAGGAATCTGCATCGTTTCTTATATGTTAGCACCGGCTCGGTTTATAGCGACGAAGGTCCTTCGACGGATGCACCATTGCCGGAGCAAGGTTATGTCGATCCAACCACGCTCTACGGTATTTCCAAGTATTGTTCCGAGCTCATCGTCCGACGTTATGGTCAGCTATTCGAGCTGCCAGTCGTAGCGGTTCGGCTGTCCTCAGTCTATGGTCCGATGGATCGTGAGACCGCCTCGCGTCACGTTCATTCCGTGCCATGGCTGATCACGCATTTAGCGCTTCGCCAGAGGAGCTGCGCGTTAGCGCATATGATGCCGTGGGAGATTGGATTCATGCCCGCGACGTAGCGGAAGCCATTGCCCGGCTGCTGCGCGCACCGCGACCCCGCTACTCAACCTACAATATAGCCTATGGGCGTGCCGAGACAGTTCGAACCGTCGTTGACATAACGGCCGAGAGGATCCCGATCAACCATCGCTCCTCGTCCAAAAAGGAAGCGAATGTTATTTGCGACCCGGATCGCCGACATGGTCAATGGGGTGCATACGATATCTCCCGCTTACGCGACGAACTAAATTGGGAACCTCTCCCGCTGCGCCAACGAATGCATGATTACATCGACTGGCTGCGCGGGAATGAGTTCAGCGACCAATGCATCGCGCAAAATCGGAATCGGGACTGTCATGAAGGGAAGCCAACTCGTCGCGGAAATCCTGAAAAGAGAGGGCACGCGACACCTCATTGGCTTCCCGCATAGTGAGTTGTTCGATGCAGCGGCCGCGCTCGGCATCCCGCCGCTCATTACTCGCAGCTGAGCGAGTCGCTGTAAATATAGCGGAGGGCTATGCGCGAATGACGGATGGTCGTGAGCCAGCTGTCGTCACGGTGCAGTACGGTCCCGGCGCGGAAAATGCGTTCGGCGCTGTTGCCCAGGCCTACAGCGATCGTGCTCCTGTCTTGTTCCTGCCGACTGCTTATCCACGTGGCAGCGCAGCTGTTGCACCGAATTTCGACTCCAGCCGCAACTTTCGCCACGTGACCAAATGGTGCGAGCGAGCCGAGCGGGTCGAGCAATTGCCGCAATTGATGCAGTATGCCTTTTCACGCCTGCGCAATGGAGGACCGGGACCTGTCCTACTGGAACTTCCAATTGATATACTGGAGCAGGATTTTCCCGGTAGGCAGTTTGAATATCAATCGCCACGACGTTCAATGCCTCAGGCCGGAAATGCCGAGGTCAAAGAACTCGTAGACCGGCTGCTAAGGGCAAAGACTCCGGTCATTATTGCCGGTCAAGGCATATTGCTTGCTCAAGCCTGGAAGGAGCTACGCGCGCTGGCTGAACAACTGCAAGTGCCAGTTTTGACGACGCCGAATGCCAAAAGTGCTTTTCCAGAAAACCATCCCCTTTCGCTCGGCACCGGGGGCAAATCGCGTCCTGCTGCGGTGGACCACTTCTTAAAAAAAGCCGATTTGGTAATTGGCATTGGCACCAGCTTCACCCGCTCCCTTTACATCACCCCTGTTCCAGAGGGCAAAACAATCATCCAGGTCACGATCGACGAGTCTGATCTGAGCAAGGACTATGCAATCACTCTTGGCATCGTCGGCGACGCCGCTGCGGTGCTCCGGCAGATCTTACAACAGTTGGGTTCGCCCACCGGGTCCCAGCTGCAATCAGCTGAAAGTGAGATCCGCAAGGTGCGTGAGAGCTTCATCGATCATTGGCAACCGATGCTCACCGCCAATGATGAGCCCATATCGCCTTACCGGCTAATCTCGGAACTCATGCAAGTGGCAGACCGCGAGCGCACTGTCGTGACGCATGATGCCGGCCACCCGCGTGACCAAGTGCTCCCATTCTACGAGGCAACTGTCCCGCACGGATATCTCGGCTGGGGCAAGACTACCCAACTCGGTTCTGGGCTCGGGCTCATCATGGGGGCAAAGCTAGCCCAACCGGAATGGCTGGCGGTCAACATCATGGGTGAGGCCGCATTTGGAATGGTCGGATTGGATATCGAAACGGCAGTGCGCTGCCACCTTCCTGTTCTTACGATCGTGCTTCGCAATGGTCTTATGGGTGGCTACGGGCGCTATATGCCTGTAGCAACAGAGCGCTACCACGCCAATCGGCTATCCGGTGAATATGCTCCCATTGGAGAGGCTCTCGGATGCTACGCCGAGTGCGTCGAAAAGCCGACTGAGCTCAATGCGGCACTACAGCGCTGCATTGAGGAGACTAAGGGCGGGCGAGCCGCTTTGTTGGAAGTCGTGACCCACGAAGAGCCGCGACTGGCCGGTATCAGCTAGTGGAGGACAAATGGCGAAGTTGGATCTGAAGATCACGAACGGCACGGTAGCGACTGCCGCCGATGTTTTCCACTGTGATATCGGGGTGCGCGATGGTCGCATCGTCTTGCTGGGTGATGAACTGCCGGCGGCAGAGGAAACAATCGACGCCAAGGGAAAGCTGATCGTGCCAGGCGGCATTGATAGTCACTGTCATATGGACCAGCAGCCTTGGGAAGGTCGTATTACAGCTGACGACTTTCGCTCTGGCACAATTTCCGCCGCTTGCGGTGGCAACACCACCGTTATTCCTTTTGCTATGCAAGTGCGCGGGCAGCCGCTTCGCCCGATTGTCGATGATTATCATGAACGGGCACGCGCGAAGGCAGTGATCGACTATGCTTTCCATATTATCCTGGGCGACCCGACACCGCAGGTCATGGGTCAGGAGCTACCGGCGCTGGTGCGTGACGGCTGCACCTCCATCAAGATTTTCCTGACATTCGATCTACTTGTCCTGTCCGATTACCAAGTCCTGGAAGTATTGCTTTCGCTCGCCGTGAAGGCGCCATGCTCATGGTCCACGCCGAAAACCATGATTGCGTTCGGTGGCTGACTGAACGTCTTCTCGTCTCTGGCAACACCGGTATGAAATTCCATGGGACGGCACATAGTCCGATCAGTGATCGCGAAGCAACTCATCGTGCGATCGCACTTTCCGAGATTGCGGCGTTCCGGTTCTCATTGCACATGTTTCGGCAGGCCAAGTGGCAGAACAAATCCGCTGGGCCCAAGATCGCGGCTTGCAATTTTTGCTGAAACCTGCCCGCAATATTTATTTCTCACCGAAGATCACATGGACACGCACGACATGGAAGGGGCCAAATATGTATGCACCCCGCCGCCGCGCACCAAAGTGAAGATCAGGAACATCTTTGGCGTGAGCTGAAAAACGGCACAATTCAGGTATTCTCCTCCGACCATTCACCTATCTGCTATTCGGAAAAAATACGAAGTGGTCCGCGCACGCCTTCAATAAAATACCGAATGGGGTGCCTGGTATTGAGACACGTCTGCCCTTGCTTTATTCCGAAGGGGTCGGAAAGGGCCGTATTACGCTTAACAATTTGTCGCAGTCGGTGCGACTAATGCGGCCAAAATCTACGGTTTGTACCCGCAGCAAAGGTACGATTGCCATTAGGATCCGATGCGGATTTGGCAATCTGGGATCACAGAACGTGAAGTCACAATTACAAATGACATGCTTCATCACAATGCCGATTACACTGCGTTCGAAGGGATGAAGGTCAAAGGCTGGCCAGTTATGACGATTTCTCGCGGTGAAGTAGTGTGGTCGCGATGGTGAGGTGCTGGGCAAACCAGGGCGAGGCGTATTCCTTCCTTGCGATCCACCCAATCCTCCCAAGCCGTTCGATTAGGTGCAACGCACTAACTACATAGCCGCTAACCCCCAAAAACATCAGACACATATATGAAAAATCAAAAATCAGCGACCACTGACCAAAAAGACTACTTCGCACGGAAATCCACTGGACTGGCGAAGAATGACTATGAGGTTGGAATCGACATGGCCCGAATGCGGGCTTACCGCCTCAACAGAGTCCGCGAGCAGCTCAAGCAGCGCGATTACGGCGCATGTGTACTTTTTGATCCGATCAACATTCGATATGCGACTGGCACTCGGAATATGCAAGTTTGGACGCTTCATAATCCTGCCCGTTATGCTTTTGTCCCAGCCGAAGGCCCGATCGTGCTGTTCGACTTTCATGGCTGCGAACACTTGACGGAAAATTTGGAGACCATTGGTGAGGTCCGCCCCACCACCACTTGGTTTTATTTCAACAATGGCTCCAGAATGTATGAACGGGCAAAGCTTTGGGCGGCAGAAATTGCTGATTTGCTGCGGGAAAGATGCGGTGGCAACAAGCGACTTGCGCTCGATCATTGCGATCCGCTGGGTGCAAAGGCTCTGGAAAAACTTGGAATTGAGGTTGTTGATGCCCAGGAGCCTCTCGAGCATGCTCGTGTCATCAAGTCTCCGGACGAGCTGGCTTGCATGAACATTTCTGTTGCTGTCTGCGATGTCGGGATGGCCCGTATGCGTGAAGCGTTAAAGGCGGGAATGACGGAATGGCAAGTCTGGTCGATCTTGCATCAAACCAATATTGAGCTCGGTGGAGAATGGGTCGAGTGCCATTTGTTGTCTTCGGGAGGCCGCACCAATCCATGGTGGCGTGAAGCAAGCGATCGCATTATCCGTCCAGGAGATCTGGTTGCCTTTGATACTGATTTGATCGGCCCCCTGGGTTACGGAGCAGATATTTCGCGGACTTTCTTTTGTGGACCCGGAAAGCCCAGCGCCGAGCAGCGTCGTCTGTATAGTCTTGCGGTTGAGCAGATCCAATATAACCTTGATCTAGTCAAACCCGGCATTGGTTTTCGCGAATTCACCGAGCGGGCAATGAGGCTTCCCCCAGAATTTATCAAGAACCGGTACTCTGCCATTGCTCATGGAGTGGGTTTATCGAATGAGTATCCCTGCATCTGGTATCCAGAAGATTTTCCACGCATTGGCTATGATGGTGTTCTCGAAGAAAACATGACGGTTTGTTTTGAGAGCTATATCGGCGAAGACGGCGGTGCCGAAGGTGTTAAGCTCGAGCAGCAGGTACTCATCACCAGTACAGGATATCAACTGCTTTCAACATTTCCATTCGAGGAACAACTGATGGCTTAGGGGCCAAACGCGAGTGTGCTGGGGGCTAACTTGATATGGCTCTCCTCTGAGCTCAGGACCTGAAAAGCGTAACATGGGCTGATAAGGCCCAAGAAGCGTACTAGCGCATACTCGCGCCTCACTCAGCCAGCTGATCTCACAAGCTTCCGGCAGGGCTCGGTACCGTCCGGAAGAAGGTGCAATATAGAACCGTGAAATAGGTGGATCGATGTTTGACGAGAAATTCATGCGACGTGCACTTGAGTTATCAAAACAGGCACTCATCACACCGGGCACACGGCCCTTTGGAGCAGTCGTTGCGTTGGATGGACAGATGATAGGAGAGGGTTTCAACCATTCTCTTGCACATTTCGATCCAACTTCGCATGGAGAGATAGAGGCAATTCGAAATGCCTGCCAGAATCTCAAAAGAGTAGAGCTTATCGGTGCTGATCTTTATGCATCTTGCGAACCTTGTTCACTGTGCGTTGCTGCAATGTACATTGTTGGAATAAAAAGCCTCTATTATGCAGCATCGCTGAGCCAAGCTAAGACACTGTTGGATAGCCTAAGCTCTGAAGAAAGGTACAACTTCGATTCGGATGAGCTCCGACGAGAGACTGGCAAAGTTGTAAGCGACCGCTCTATGCGGGCCTTTCAAAGGATGGATACGGAGGCAGTGGCTCTCATTAAAGAGTGGGTAACCGCGCGAACGCCCGCTGGCTAGTGCTAGGCCAGACCAGTGCAGCAAGGAGCCACGCACAGACACCTCGCCAACGTGAGCGAAACAAGCTGACCAGCACCCTCCCCTACTGGGCACTGGATGAAATCGGTAATAGCTGGCCAATGACTATTACCGATTCTTATTTAGTTTAGTTTTCCGCCTCTTTATGATGATCGAAGCGACTTGAATGCCGTGCGAAGTTCGGAAGTCATAAACATTGGCTGCTCCCAAGCCGCGAAGTGCCCGCCTTTAACGAGCTTGTTGTAATGGATGAGCTTGGGATACGCCTTTTCCACCCAACTACGCGGCGCCGTGTAAAGCTCGTCGGGAAACGCGCTCACGGCAACCGGGATGGACACTCCCGAGGGTTCGAAAAAGGGTAGCTTATTTTCCCAGTAGAGACGCGACGAAGAGATTCCCGTATTCGTCAACCAGAAGTAGGTGATATTGTCGAGCACATCGTCTCGCGTAAGGCCTTCGGGCTGTCCGTCGAAGGAACGAGCGATGAGCTTCAAACTAGTTGCGTCGTGGTCAAGCATCCAGGCGGCCAGCCCGACTGGTGAATCTGCGATTCCGTACAGGGTCTGCGGGCGCAGCCCCATCTCAAGCGCATACGCCACACCTTTCGCAAAAAAGACTTTCAGCCTCTCGAACTGGCCCCTTTCCTCGTCCGACAGACCAGCCGGCGCCGAAGCGCCGATCTGCATCGCCCGGGAAACGTCGGGCGGAACAACGCGAGGGAAGTTGGTGTGGATGCCGATCAATCCGTCGGGAGCTTGTACGCCCATCTCGTCGACGACGAGCCCGCCCCAGTCACCGCCTTGCGCCACGAAGTGCGTGTATCCAAGACGCTTCATCAGCGTGGTCCAGGCGCGTGCGATACGCACTGGGTCCCAGCCCGTTGTGGTCGGCTTGCCGGAGAACCCATAGCCCGGCATGTTCGGAATCACCACATGGAAAGCATCGGATCCCTCGCGGACGCGCTCGTCTGCGGGCGGCTTGGCATTAAGGTCTGTCAGGCTTGTCTGAAAGTGTTCCTTCCATTTCTTCTGCAAAGAGTCCTGAAATGCCCCTATGCCAGCAACACCGCAAGCCACCATCGTTCCGGTTTACACTCTTTCGTCGCGGCAATGACCTCTATTGCGGCGCGCTCGATGGCATGAACGGCGAGCGTTGAGGGGCTGATTTGGATATGATCTTGTGACATTTACGACCCATATTCATCTGGTTGTGGAAAGTCCTCGGCAGTAATCCCAAACGGTCCTTTCTTTCCAGGCGCTGCACGCTTGATCTTCGAAACCTAGAAACGGCCACGTGCGACACGCCGTATTTGTCGGCTTATGCGCGCCACGTGCGGCCAACCTGCAAAAATGTAGCGGCCCGAGGCCGAAGTGCTTTCATTCGCCGCTTGGCGGCGAATTAGCCCAACTGAGCACATTCCGAAAAATATCGAATACTCAGCTTTGTGCACGTGCTCACCGCCAAGCAGAAGTAGTTACGAAATAGGCCGAAACTCGGCAATTTCCGAGTAGCAGACAAAGCACAACAGGAAAACAAGACTGTGTGGTGGGCCCGGGAGGACTCGAACCTCCAACCAAGCGGTTATGAGCCGCCGGCTCTAACCATTGAGCTACGGGCCCGGCGGATGGCTATAGCAGAACGCCTGCGATTGCCATACCCTTTGCGGCACGAGATGCGAGCCAAGGAGATTGCCCTGGATGAGGACGTTACGGGACCGGGAACTCGCCGTTGACAGCGGCTTGACCCCGGAAGCTGCCATTGTCCGGCTTACCAGCCATTATGAAAGTGCCACCGACAGCCTGAAACAGGCTCTGGAGGACTTTCTCAGGGATCGCCTGCCTCCCTCGCCCGAACGGCGTCAGCAGTTCTGTTATCCGAAGCTGTCGGTGAGCTATAAGCCCGAAGGCCCTCAGCCGCCGACCTCCCGCGCCTATGCCAAATTCCAAGGTCCCGGCGTTTATTCGACGACCATCACCCAGCCCCGCCATTTTCGCCCCTATCTGATCGAGCAGTTAAGCTATTTGGCCAAGGACTATGGCGCCGCGATTTCGGTCGGCATCAGCGATCAGGAAATTCCTTATCCCTATGTGTTCGACGAAGGCGACGAACTCGACCTCGGTGGCGTTCGCGCCCAGGAGCTTGCGCATTATTTTCCAGCCCCCATGCTCTCGGCTGTGGGCGATGAAATCGCCGACGGCACCTGGGAGCAGGATCACACCAAGCCCCGGCCTCTGGCGCTCTTCGATGCCGTGCGCGTCGATTATTCGCTGCGCCGTCTCATCCACTATTCCGGTACCGACTGGCGCCGCTTCCAGCCCTGGATTCTCCTCACCAATTATCATCGCTACGTCGACCAGTTCCTCAGCTGGGCGCTGACGCGGCTGAAGGAGAACAGCCCCTTCGCCGAGCTTCACCTGCCGGGCGGCCATGTCATCACCCGCGGTCAGACGGAATCGGAAATCGAGACCGCTCTTTCAGGTTCCCATTGGCACCGCTATCAAATGCCGGCCTACCACCTCACAATTGCCGATGGCGGCGGTATCTCGCTCGTCAACATCGGTATCGGCCCCTCCAACGCAAAGAACATGACCGACCACCTTGCCGTGCTGCGCCCGCACTGCTGGCTGATGATCGGCCATTGCGGCGGTCTTCGCCAGTCGCAGCGTATTGGCGATTATGTGCTGGCGCACGGCTATCTTCGCCAGGATCGCATCCTCGATGCACTCGTACCTCCCGATATTCCCGTTCCGGCCCTCGCCGAAGTGCAGGTCGCGCTGCAGGAGGCCGCCGCCCATGTCACGGGCGAATCGGGCGCCGCCCTGAAGGCCCGCCTGCGCACCGGCACCGTGGTCACCAATGACGACCGCAATTGGGAGCTGCGCTGGAGCCATGAACGCCGCCGTATCAATCTTTCCCGGGCGATCGCGGTTGACATGGAATCCGGCACCGTGGCCGCCCAGGGCTATAGGCTGCGCGTGCCCTATGGCACGCTGCTGTGCGTTTCCGACAAGCCGCTCCACGGCGAGATCAAGCTGCCCGGCGCGGCGAACGCGTTTTACGAGCGTGCGATCGGTGAGCATTTGATGATCGGCCTCGCTGCCCTCGATACCCTCCGGGCGAACCGCACCGGACTTCATTCCCGCAAGCTCCGCAGTTTCGACGAGCCGCCATTTCGCTGATCGCTGCGCCCCGAATTCGTCGCAATCGCTGGCCACATCTGTCCGCATCAAATGGAGTGGTCCGACATGCGCATGACGAAGCTCTTCCTTTCCCTCATCGCTCTGGCAATAGCGGCAGCTGCCCCGCTTCAGGCGCAGCAGATGCCTCCGCCGCCCCGTATCCTGGCTCTGATCGGAACCGGGGAGGTGAAAGTCAGGCCCGACATAGCCCTGATCACCCTGGGCGTCGCCAGCCGCGCCGAAACTGCACGCGAGGCGCTCAGCCGCAACAATACCGCAATGGCGGAAGTGATCGATTATTTGAAGCAGTCGGGCATCGATGAGAAGGACATCCAGACCTCCAATTTTGCCGTGAACCCGGTGTACCACTACGATCAGAACAATCAGCAGCCGCCGAAGATCACCGGCTACGAAGCGTCGAACCAGGTAACCGTGACGATCCGCAAACTGCCCGACCTCGGCCTGGTTCTCGATCGGGCCGTCTCCAAGGGCTCGAACCAGATCCACGGCATCGCCTTCTCGGTGGCCGAGCCGGAGCCATTGCAGGATCAGGCGCGGCGGCTTGCCGTTGTCGACGCGACCCGCAAGGCGAAGCTCTACGCCGCGGCCGCAGGCGTAACCCTCGGGAACATCACCATGATCAGCGAGCAGATTGCTATGCCCCCGGTGCCCGTTTACGCAAAAGCCCAGCGCATGGATGCCGCAGCAGCCAGCGTGCCGGTTGAGGCAGGCGAACAGCTCATTCAGGTGCAGCTGAATATTTCCTGGGAAATCCGCTGACCCTGCCACCGTTCTTTCACGATTTGGCGAGATCGCAGCAATGGGCTTGCAGCCGCGCGTTTCGCTGTTAGGCTAAAACCCCATAAGTCACGTAACGTTCTATGCCCGTCTGCGAAGCCGATCCCTGGCGACTGCAATTTTTCGAAGGAGTTTTTTGCCCCGAGCACATCCGCATTCCCACCGAGGATGCGGATGCTTACTTATGGAACCCGGCCCATAATTGGATCTACGACAAACTCCGCATAGCGCTCAGCCAGGGAATAGAAGCAGCACCCCATGGCGTCCCCCCGTCGCGATATCCGGTGTTCTCCAAGCCCGTGACCAACATGAAAGGCATGGGGGTGGAGAGTTACATCTTGAACACGCATGAGGACTACGAGGCGCATTATAAGCCGGGGCACATGTGGATGACGCTTTTAGAGGGCGAGCACGTCAGCACCGATTGCGCAGTTGTCGACGGCGAGGCCCGCTGGTGGCGGCATACGACCGGCGTTCCGCTGCGCGCCGGGACCTTCGACTATTGGATCGTCCATGCCGCCCCGCGCCCTCGCCTCGAGGATTATCTCGGCCGCTGGCTGAACACCAACATGCGCGGCTACACCGGCCTCATGAATTTTGAAACGATCGGTGGTGCCATCATCGAGGCGCATATGCGTTTTGCCGATCAATGGCCCGACCTCTATGGCGAGGGCTGGGTTGAGGCCGCGATTGGCCTCTACTCCGAAGGCCTGTGGCGTTTTGCCGATCGCAACCGCATCGACGGCTATAGTGTCGTGCTGTTCGGCACGCATGGTTGCCGCTTTAGACATCCCGCGCCCGACATCCAGGCCGCGGCTTTGGCCCTGCCCTCCGTGTCGAGCCTGCAAAACACCTATCATGAAAATCGCGCGCCCCAGGATCACGCCATGCCCCCCGGCGGCTTCCGGCTCGCGATCATCAATTGCACCGATCTCGAAAGCGGGTTTGCCGCGCGGCGGATCGTGGCGTCCGCCTATCCCGCGGCCTGTTTGCTGTTGCCGAAAGCTTTGCTCGCGACTGCGGCCGCCGCCCGCTAGCCCCGACTATTTCGGCCGTGACTCGTGTAAGCGCGCATCCGGCAGCTTCAGTTCACCGCTGCGCAGGAGCTTCACTCCATGGATGAGCGCGCGGGCCGCGTTCATCACATCGTGCTGGAACGCCTTGTCGCGGTCGAGTGCGTCATGGCTCGTGGCATAAGGTTCCAAATAGCCGACATAGGCATCATAAGTCCCCTTCCGTCCGGCGGGGACAAGGCCCATGTCGGTCAGCCAATCGGCGAGCATCCGCCGAAGATTCTCCACCCCCGATGCATCGCCATGGGCGACGACGGCAAAAACCCGCCCCGCGAGGTGCCGCGGATAGGGCCAGCCTTGCAGCTCGAGTTCCTTGGCTTTCGCCGGGTCCTTGCCGTCCGTCGTCGTCGGATCGGGATTGCCGCCGTCGGCACAAACCAGCCTGTCGATCATCAGCTTGAGCGAGCTCGGCACATGATACCAATTGACCGGCGTTACGATCATGATTCCGTGCGCCGCCACCCATTTCGGATAGATTTCGTTCATCCAGTCGCCGGCCTGGCCGATGGCGTGATTGGGATAGCATGAGCATGGCCAATGACAGAGCGGCTGCGCGGTCGAGACGCAGGCCTTGCACGGATAGATCACCTTGCCGTATTCCGACGTGAGCCTGCTCAGATCGATCACGTCATCCTCGAAACCTGCCTCCGCGTTCACCATCTCGCGCGCCATTTCCATAAGCCGCCAGCTTTTCGATATTTCTCCAGGACAGGATTGATCGCTGCGCGACGATCCGTTCACCAGCAGAATCCGCGAGGGCGAATTCGGATTTTTCTGGCGTTCCTCCGCAGCCATCACTTGCCTGCGGGTTTCGAGCCATTCGATGGCAAGATCGGACTCGGGATTGTGAAATCCCGGGCCGGCCTTGCCGCGTCCTCGGGCTTTTGCGGTAGCGGTCATAGGCTTCCCACGCCGTCTCCATCAGCTGCTCGATCTGCGGCTGCAGCGCTGTAAAGGCTGGGTCATAGAACCGCTCGAAGTACACTTCCCGGAACTGCTGCTTGTCGAGTTGCACGCTCGGCATGCCTTTGCGTACCTGTGCTTCCGCCATAGCCATATAGCCTTCTGTTGTTCTCGCGCGAAAAGATCATGCGGCTTGCGGCGCCTTAAGTCACGTTCCCGTGAATAAATCGCGGTTGCAATTCTGCTTTCACTGATGGAATGCTCCCCGCCTTCGCAAAGGAACCCCCATGCCGATCACGATGTACGACGCCTCCATACCCGTTCTGCAGCGGATGCTGCGCAATTTGTCGGCAATTCTCGACAAGGCTGCGGCTCATTCATCCGCCCGCAAGATCGATCCCGCAGTTTTATTGTCCATGCGCCTCTCCCCGGACATGTTCCCGCTCATGCGGCAGGTGCAGACCGCGACCGATTTCGCCAAGGCCATCGCATCACGGCTCGCCGGGCGTGAGCCCCCGAAATGGGACGATGCCGAAAAAACTTTCGACGATCTGAAGCTCAGGATCGACCGGTCATTGAAGCTGCTGTCGGAGATGGATCGTCAGGACATCGACGGCTCTGAAACCCGCGAAGTGACCGTTTCGCCCGGCGGCCGCCAGCTCACGTTCAACGGCGCCGATTATCTTTTCCACTTCGCGCTGCCGAACTTCTATTTTCACCTTACCATGACCTACGGAATATTGCGCCATGCCGGCGTTGAATTGGGCAAGCGGGATTTCATCGGCGATCCCACATCGCGCTGAACTCATCATTACACAGAATTAACTCGGCAAAATCTTCACTCCCCCGCACTCTCCGCTCGGGGAATAAATTGATTTTTTTCAGGAGAATTCCATGCAGCGAAAGACCAAGATTTGGATTGCGGCCTGCGCCACGGCCGCGTTGAGTGTTACCGCGATTACCGGCGTTGCCGTAGCCGATCGGGGCCGCCATCACGGCATGGGCGGACCCGGCGACGCGCGGGCCATGTTGGAGCGTTATGATGCCAACAAGGACGGCGCCCTCAGCCAGGAGGAAATCGATGCCAATCGCACCCAGTGGCACGGCGAGTTCGATGCCGACAAGACGGGAGATCTTTCGATCGCCGAATTCCAGGCGCTATGGCTGAAGGCGCGCCGCGACATGATGGTCCGCGAGTTCCAGGAATTCGATCGTGACGGCGATGGAAAGCTGACGATCGACGAATACAAAGCACCTCTCGCCATGCTCGTGACCCGCCTCGACGCCAACAATGATGGCGTGTTGAACCGCCAGGACCATAGGCTCCGGCGCGGTGACGGCGACGATGAAATGAAAGGCGGCCAGGAAGCGCCTGAAACCAATAACTGACCACGGCTTTCCCTCCTCCGTTGGAGGAGGGATTCCCCTTCGTAGTGGCCGCTGCGGAACCCTTGAGCCTGAAAAAAGCTTATAAGGTACCGGCCTCGGTTTAATCGAAGGAAATGTGCAATGCTGCTCGATCACGGAACCTGGATTATCGCTGCCGACGGCGCCCGAGCGATGATCATGCGCAACGACGGCACGCCGGCGAAGCCGAAATTTACCCTCCTTCGCCGCTACGAGCAGGTAAATCCAGCCACCCGCGAACAGGG